>NZ_NRRQ01000017.1 GCF_016583745.1 Chromatium okenii | reverse complement strand
ATGTATAACCATCAGATACCCCAAAAAGCACTCGGACATGTGTCACCGGTGCAAGCGTTGAAAAACTGGCAGCAGAAAGAACCCGAACGCTTCAAAAAACAGGTCTACAATCTCTCGGGTCTTGACATTTTAGCCGGTTGAGCCGAATTAGAGGCGATGAAACCCCTTACGGGCAACCCATGCATCCATCAAAGATTTAGCCGGTTGAGCCGAATTAGAGGCGATGAAACCTCCAGCTCTACAGCGATAAACTTCGGCATTGATTTAGCCGGTTGAGCCGAATTAGAGGCGATGAAACTCTGGGTGGCTTAACGTAACCGAATGGCTTCGGATTTAGCCGGTTGAGCCGAATTAGAGGCGATGAAACGATACTCTCCTTAAGAGTAAGTGAAGAAAGGTATTTAGCCGGTTGAGCCGAATTAGAGGCGATGAAACACACCCTGGTCACCCAGGGCCACGAACGTGGTATTTAGCCGGTTGAGCCGAATTAGAGGCGATGAAACTCCTTCTAGGAGGTTATTATGGTAAATAAGTATTTAGCCGGTTGAGCCGAATTAGAGGCGATGAAACTGCGATTTCTCGCTCAAAGTCCACCCGAGTTTATTTAGCCGGTTGAGCCGAATTAGAGGCGATGAAACAGAGGGAGTACCTTGCAGCCAACAAGGGAAACATTTAGCCGGTTGAGCCGAATTAGAGGCGATGAAACCTCCCACAACGCCTTCTTTGACGCCCACCACATTTAGCCGGTTGAGCCGAATTAGAGGCGATGAAACGGTCAAACTCCTAAGAGAACAGATACCCGAATATTTAGCCGGTTGAGCCGAATTAGAGGCGATGAAACGATAGTTACCCGCGCTGGTTCGCCGTACCAGCATTTAGCCGGTTAAGCCGAATTAGAGGCGATGAAACCTTGGAGACGGGCTTCGAGCAGGGGATCATCTCCATTTAGCCGGTTGAGCCGAATTAGAGGCGATGAAACACCAGAGTGGCGACCGGCGAAAAAAGATGTCAAATTTAGCCGGTTGAGCCAAATTAGAGGCGATGAAACCTCCCACAACGCCTTCTTTGACGCCCACCACATTTAGCCGGTTGAGCCGAATTAGAGGCGATGAAACTACATCAACCCAGTGCCACGGACCTAAACCGTATTTAGCCGGTTGAGCCGAATTAGAGGCGATGAAACTAATAAGGGTCGCTCAAAAGCGACCCTTTTTTTCATTTAGCCGATTGAAAAGAATTAGAGTGGCGCTGAAGTAAAATCACATGGCACCGCGCATTTTCTTGTTCCGTACAAATTTATAGTTCCCATCTTTGTTAAAGCTATTTTTGCTCAACTGCGTAACACCGAGATAAAATTAGCATGAAAACCCCAATAAATGCGATTGAAACAATCGCTAACTTCTGTAAGGGATAATTATTTAGTTGAGATTTTGTTTGTTTGTCATTTATAATCATTTCTATGTTGAAATAACTATATTAGGAATCACGCCATGACCCACAAAACGTTTCAAGCCCTTGCCGCGCAAGGTTACAATCGCATTCCCGTTGCTTGCGAAGTGCTTGCTGATCTCGATACGCCATTGAGTGTTTATCTCAAACTCGCTGCCGCACCGTATTCGTATTTATTTGAATCAGTGCAGGGTGGTGAAAAATGGGGGCGTTATTCAATCATTGGTTTGCCGTGCCGGACGTTAATTCGGATTCATGGCACCACCATTCACATTGAACGCGACGGGCAAGTCATTGAAACCATTATTGCGCCCGATCCGCTGGCGTGGATTGATGCCTATCAACAGCGGTTTCAAGTTGCCGAAGTTGCTGGGTTGCCGCGCTTCACCGGCGGGCTGGTGGGCTATTTCGGTTATGACACCATCCGTTATATCGAACCGAAATTGGCGCAGTGTCCAAATCCCGATCAGCTCGGCAATCCCGATATTTTGTTGCTGGTATCGGATGAAGTGGTGGTGTTCGACAACCTGAGCGGGCGGCTGCATTTGATCGTGCATCTCGATCCGACGGCGGGCGACACGCTCGCGGCGGGCGAGGCGCGATTGGCGGAATTGACGGCGCGAATGCAGGAGGCGGTGCCGCGTCTCCCCAGCGCCAGCTCGCGTGAAGTCAGCGAGGCGGATTTTATCTCCGGTTTTACCGAGGATGGCTTCAAGCAAGCAGTTGATAACATTAAGGAATACATCAGCGCCGGTGATTGTATGCAGGTCGTGCTGTCGCAGCGGCTGTCGATTCCGTTCTCGGCACCGCCGTTGGATTTATATCGGGCGCTGCGCGGACTGAACCCTTCGCCGTATATGTATTTTCTTGATCTCGGCGGTTTTCACATCGTCGGTTCATCGCCGGAGATTTTGACGCGCTTGGAAGATGGCATCGTCACGGTGCGCCCGATAGCGGGAACGCGGCGGCGCGGTCATACCGAGGCGGAAGATCAGGCGCTCGAAGCCGAGCTGCTCGCCGATCCGAAAGAACGCGCCGAACATCTGATGCTGATTGATTTGGGGCGCAACGATACTGGGCGGGTGGCGGAAATCGGCAGCGTGCGCCTGACCGATAAGATGATCGTTGAGCGTTACTCGCACGTTATGCACATCGTTTCCAACGTCGTTGGCACGCTGCGCGACGGCATGACGGCGATTGATGTGTTGCGGGCGACCTTTCCGGCAGGCACCGTTTCTGGTGCGCCGAAGGTGCGGGCAATGGAAATCATCGACGAGTTGGAGCCGGTCAAGCGCGGGATTTATTCGGGCGCGGTCGGTTATCTGGCGTGGAATGGCAACATGGATACTGCGATTGCGATCCGTACTGCCGTGATTCAAAACGGATTGCTGCACATTCAAGCTGGCGCGGGCATCGTTGCGGATTCGGTGCCGGAAGCGGAATGGCAGGAGACGTTGAATAAAGGGCGGGCGATTTTCCGGGCGGTTGCGGTCGCTGAAGGTGGGATTGATCGGTATGGGTGCGGCGTGAAGCGGGGTTAGCGGCAAGCGTGAGCGGTGCGTACAGTAGTCGATAATGGTGATTAAAGGTTTGTCAGACAGCGCCGATATTGACAGCGAACGACCTATTTTTCCCCGGCGCAGCGCTCACGTTCAGCAGTTCGCCCTTTTGACCACGTTAGGAGAGCAGTCATGTCATTATCAATCAACACCAATATGGCGTCGTTAGTTGCACAGAAAAACGTCGCTAAATCCCAAAACCTTTTGGGGCAAACGATGGAGCGGTTGAGCAGCGGGATGCGCATCAACTCCGCGAAAGATGACGCCGCCGGGTCCGCCATCGCCAATCGCTTGACCTCGCAAGTGCGCGGCATGGAGCAAGCCACCCGCAACGCCAATGATGGTATTTCGTTGGTGCAAACCGCTGAGAGCGCATTGGACGAATCCAGCAACATTTTGCAGCGGATGCGTGAGCTGTCAGTGCAATCGGCGAACGGAACCTACACCAGCGGTAACCGCAGCACGCTGAATGCTGAAACGCAGCAGTTGATTAAAGAACTCGACCGCATTTCTACCAGCACCAACTTCAACGGCATGAATCTGTTGGATGGCACTTCGAGCGATGTCAAATTGCAGATCGGCTCCGGTGCGAACGAAACGATCAGTATCAACATCAGCGCGATGACTTCCAAAGAGTTGGGCGTTTCTGATGCTGCCGGTGTGGGTTCTTTTACCAAGATCGGTGAAGGGACTGATTTGGCATTAGCTGCTGCTGCTCTGGGTTCTTTCAGCTCTGGCGACCTTATTATTAACGGTATCACCATTGATCCAGCGGTCACGTCTGCGGATACCGCTTCGCACGACGCAAAAAATTCCAGCGCCATTTCAACCGCAGCAGCCATTAATGCCAAATCTGCTGAGACCGGCGTGAGCGCAATCGTCGGTGAAACTAGGATCGGTGGCAATGCAATGGATGCTACTGGTGCTGCTCTTGCTGGCGCGATCACTATGAATGGAGTGAGCATTGCATTGGATACGACGGGTGATGCAGCCACGACACGGTCAGGTATTGTCCGTGACATCAACTTGGTCTCAGAACAAACCGGCGTCACGGCGGTGGATAGTGGCACGGATAACGGAGGCATTACTTTAGTTGCTAAAGACGGGCGCAACATCTCGCTTGAGAGCGATGGAACGTTGACTACTGCCGCTACGGGTCTTGGTCTTCCTGGAGGATCGGCCGCCGGTGCTAGCATCACGACCGGCACCGTGACTTTGGTGGCTGATGGCGGCAAGGACATCAATATCACCTCGAATGCTAACGGCAATGCGATTGATGCTGGTTTTATGGAAGGAACCTATAGCGGCAAGGCAACGCAGATTTCGTCTAATCTTGGTGCAAACGTTACCGCGATGACTGCTGGAAACGTTTTAATCAACGCTGTGTCGGTCGGACCTTCTTATGCGACTGATGACAACGCATCGTCAGGCGGCAACGACTACAGTGCGATTGCGAAAGCAGCCGCGTTCAATAAGGTTTCTGCTCAAAGCGGTGTCACTGCGGTAGTGAATACCAATGTGGCAAAGGGCGGGGAAGTTCAAGCGGCTACTGGTGCTGCTGTTGATTTAACGATCAACGGTGTTGCGATTACCCAGTTCACCTCAGTTGCCGGTGCCAATAGCGCCAACCGTCAGGAAATGGTTTCGCAGATTAACAAGCTTTCGGCTGAGACCGGGGTCACCGCTATTGATACGGGTGTTGATGGCACAGCGTCCGGCGGCGGGGTTCAATTGGTTGCCAAAGATGGACGCAACATTGTGGTCGCTGGAAGCAATGCTGCGGAAGGTGGATTGTCTGTTTCTGACGGTACCTATGTTGGCGAGTTTACGCTGACCTCGGATAAGGAAATCGTCGTGTCACGCGGCACGAATGTTGACATTTCCAACACTGGGTTGTTGGCAGGTGAATATGGCAACGGCGAAGATGGCATGTCACTGGCCAGCATTGATATTTCCACTGCTGAGGGCGCACAAAAAGCCATCACCGCCATTGATAACGCGCTGGAACAGGTCAACACCACCAAGTCTGATTTGGGTGCGATCAATAACCGGCTTGATTTCACAATCAGTAACTTGGATGGTATGCGGGTGAATTCAGAAGGATCAAGATCGCGCATTATTGATACAGACTACGCGAAGGAATCGGCAACCTTATCGCGGTCGCAGGTATTGCAACAAGCGAGTTCGGCGATGCTGGCGCAAGCTAACTCAGCGCCGCAACAGATCATGCAGCTTCTCCGTTAAATAACCAACAGATTGCCACCAGCAGTGCCGCGTCCCCAAGTGGGGCGCGGCATTGACATCAGGAGCTTCACATCATGGTCAACGAATCCTCAACGCTTGGTGCAGTTGGTCCGCCGCCATCGCCCACTTCCAATGTCATATCACTTGATTCTGCTTTACGTTCTTCAATCGACGCTATTTCCAAATCCGCTGTCTCCTCTGCTTCACCCCCGTCAACTACCCCGTCTGCCGCGATGACTTCAGAACAACTGACGGCGACGCTTGAACGCATCAATGACCGTTTGCAGGATAATGACAGCACCGTTAGTTTTGCAGTAGATGATGAATCTGGACGGATGGTGATTCGCGTCACCGATACCCGCACTGATGAATTAATTCGCCAAATTCCGAGTGAAGAAGCATTATATTTTGCCAAATACATCGACGAACATCTCGATAATTTAGTTGGTTTAGTGTTACACCAAAAAGCCTGAATATCGAATAACTGCTTAACCTTAAAGGAGTGCGTCATGGATACCAATATCGTCAGTACCCTCGGTGCCGGTTCCGGGATTGATATTAAAAATCTGGTCACGCAGCTCACTGCCATTGAACGTGCGCCTCGCCAAGATCGCATTGATACCAAACAAAAGACCTACGACGCGCAAATTTCCGGCTATGGAAAATTAAAAAGTGCTTTGGATACCTTAAAAACGGCAATTGGTGAACTTGGCAATACCAGTTTATTTAATGCGCGTACCGTGAACGTGCCAGATTCTGAAGCCATTACTGCCAACAAAGTCTCTGCCGGAGCGCAAATTGGTAATTACAGCATTGATGTCTTAAAAGTTGCAAGTGCGCAATCGTTAGCCACTGAAGCGCAAGATGAACGTGATAGCGCACTCAATGCGACTGGCACCATGACCATTAACTTTGGTGCTTGGACATATAGCAGCGTTAATCCGGCTGATCCTTTAGATACTTCTGATCCCTTAGACCAACCCGCTTTTACCGCCAATACCGAGCGTGAGGCATTATCAATTGCCGTTACCGCGACTGATTCACTTGATAGCATTGCCGCAAAAATCAATGAAGCCGATGCTGGAGTGCAGGCATCCGTACTCAAAGTTGATGATAAATACCAGTTGTTATTGACTGCGCCATCAGGTGAAAAAAACGCATTACAAGTTAGCGTGAGTGATCCTAGTTTGAATGGGTTTTCCTTCACCAAAGACAATCACGCTGAAGTGACACAAACGCAACGCGCAAGTGATGCGCAAGTGAAAGTCAATGGTCTGACCGTGACGCGTGAAGATAACACCATGGATGATGTCATCACGGGTTTAAACTTCACCGTTAATAACATTTCAACTGCCAGCTTAAACTTTTCAATTACCGCCGATAAAGACTCAGCCAAGGAATCCGTGCAAGACTTTGTTGCGGCATATAACGTCTTCCAAAAAACCAGCCACGATTTAGTCAGTTATTACCGCGATGAAGACAATAACTTGGTGCGGGGTGAATTAGCGGGTGATATTTCTGCCCGCAGCATGATCGACCAATTGCGCACGTTAATTGGCGGCGCAGTGCCCGGGTTGGCGAGTGGTGGTTTTACTGCGTTGACAAATGTTGGTATTCGCACGGAACGCGATGGTAGTTTGACAATCAACAACACTGAATTTAATGATGCTTTTACAAATCACTTCAATTTGGTTGGTGAATTATTTGCCAGCAAAGCGACATCTGCTAACAGCGCCGTCACGGTGAATCAAGGCACCTTTGCCTCATCAGCAGTTGCTGGCAATTATGAAGTAGCCATTACCCGCGATCCAACGCAAGGTCAAACAGTTGGTAATGCCGTTACTGATGTATTCCCTAAAACAATTGCCAGCGGCGATGGTTACACCTTTAAAATGAATGTCGATGGTGTGTTTTCTAATAGCATCGAATTGACTGGCACCTATGCCTCCGTTGAAGAGTTGCGCCTTGGTTTACAATTGAGCATTAACTCCGATTCCAAACTCAAAGCAGCCGGAGTGGGTGTTGATGTTGGCTTTGATACCGTTAACAACCAGTTCAGTTTTAAGTCGCGGGAATACGGCACGATTTCTCAAGCCATATTTAGTGAAGCTGGCGCGGGCATGGCAAATTTAGGAATTACGCCCACGCAAGCAAAGATTGTCGGTGCCGCACTGACTGAAGCGACTTTTGATAGTGGCACCGATACCTTTACTTCGCCATTAGATGCGACGACGAAAGATTACACTTTTCAGATCAAGGTTGATGGTTTGGAATCAAGTTCTATCACTTTAACAAATACCTATAATTCTGCGGCGGATGTCGCAGCAGAGTTGGAATTAAAAATCAACGCTGATTCTACGTTATCCACTGCTGGTGCCGCCATTGATGTCGAATATGACACCGTGAATAATCGGTTTACGTTTAATTCACGCGCCGGCGGGACGGTATCAGCGATTGAATTTAGCACCGTTAGCGATGATATGGCGGCATTCGGAATAAGCACCACCATGGGTGGCACTCGTGGAATTGATGTGGCGGGAACTGTGAATGGCGTAGAAGGATTTGGCGCGGGCAATGTGTTATTGCCTGATGTTGATTCTGATGCCTATGGGTTGAATTTTAGTGTGCGAGCGGGCGCTAAGGCTGAAAGTGGTGATGGTTTTGAAGTGGGTTTTTCACGCGGCATGGCGGGTGAATTTTTGAACTTAGTCGAACAGTTTTTAAGTTCAAATGGTGTGATTAAAACCCGCGAGTCGAGTATTCAAACCCAACTAGATAAACTGGATGAAGACACTTCAAATTTAGATCGCCGCATGGAAGGCGTCTCAGCACGGCTATTGGCGCAATTCACGACGATGGAGCGCATTGTGGCGAGTTTCCAAGATACCAGCAGCCAATTGGATGGTTTAGTGGATCGATTGCCATTTACGGCTTCTAACGATTAACGCGCAATTGCCATAAAAAAAGGGGCAAGGTGATTGACACCTTGCCCCTTTTTTTTACGCCGTGAATTATTCAGCAGCAATATAGGGTTGATATTCGGGAATAAACATCCGCGCCCGAATCATTGCTTCTAAATCCGCCGGTCGTTCAATGCCAGCTAATCCTTCCGCAAATGCCAATTCACACACCGCCACTGCGATTTGCACCGAAATCTCGCGGATCAACGTCAAATCAGGATACAAGCGCCCGACCGCTAAACTGTCCTCGCCCACCAAGCCTGCCAACGTCCGCGCTGCGATATAAAACATTGCATCCGTTACCTTTTTTGCTCGGCAACTGATGACGCCCTGACCAACGCCGGGGAAGATGTACATGTTGTTGCATTGCCCCGGCACCAGCAGATGTCCGCCGCGAGTGACTGGCGGAAACGGACTGCCGCTGGCAAATAACGCCGCGCCATTCGTCCACTCATACGCTTGCTCCGCCGTGCATTCCGCTTTGCTGGTCGGATTCGACAGCGGGAACAAAATCGGGCGCTCGCAATAACTGTGCATCGCCCGCACCACCGCCTCGCTGAAACTGCCCGCTTGCCCGCTGACACCGATCAGAATCGTGGGGCGCACTGCGTGTATCACCGCCAATAAATCCGGCAGCGGCGCAGAATCCTGCGCGAAGGGGCGCTTGTGTTCCGACAAGCTATCAAGCCGCTCCAGCGTCACCAAACCCTGTGAATCCAGCGTCCAAATCTGCCGCCGCGCTGCATCCAGCGTCATGCCTGATTCCGCCATCATGCCCGCAACGAAGGTGTCGGCGATGCCCCGCGCTGCCGCGCCAGCACCCAAAAACACAATCCGCTGCTCGCTCAACGTCTGTTTGGTAATCCGCAGCGCACTGAGAATGCCCGCCAGCGTGACTGCGCCCGTGCCTTGAATATCATCGTTAAAACACAGCACTTGGCGGCGATACCGCTCCAGCAATTGAAACGCCTGATCGTTAGAAAAATCTTCAAATTGAATCAGCGCATGTGGCCAGCGGGCGTGAACGGCACGAATAAATGCCTCCACCACCGTTTCATACGCCGGGCCGGTCAAGCGCGGCAGGCGGCGTCCGAGATACAGCGGATCATCGCGCAGCGCCTGATTATTGGTGCCCATATCCAACAAAATCGGCAGCGTCCGGCGCGGTTCCAATCCCGCGCCGACCACATACAGCGACAGCTTGCCGATGGGAATGCCCATCCCGTTCGCGCCCAGATCGCCTAAACCGAGGATCCGACTGCCGTCGGACACCACGATGATTTCCACCTCATCTTCCGGCCAGTTTTGCGCCATTTCCGCAAAGTGCGCGACATCATCAGCACTGAAATACATGCCGCGACTGCGTTGATAAATATGAGAAAACTGGCTACACGCCAACCCAACAACCGGCGTGTAAATGATCGGCGTCATCTCGTTGAGATGCGACAACAGCACGCGGTAATAAAGCGTTTCGTTGCGGTCGTGGAGCGTTTCCAAATAAGTGTAGCGATCCAGATCATCGTGCTGGCGCTGGAAATTTTGCAGAATGCGCCGCTCTTGATCTTCAATATCAACCACTTGCGGTGGTACCAGCCCGCGCAAGCCCAAGGTGGCACGTTCATTGATTGTAAAACCGGTGCCCTTGTTGAGCAGCGGATCGCGGACAAGATCAAGACCGCGTTTGTACACCGGCAGCGGAGCGCCAGCGGCAAGTGGACTGGTGGAATCGGTCATCAGGTCAAACTCCTGCACATGCAGTGGTGAGGCGGTCGAAGCAACCGCTAAAGCGAAACGGATGGCGCATTCTAGCGCGTTGCATGGCGGCAAATTGTTTGTTCACCGCGACCGCTGCAAACCCCGCTTGCGCGGCTGCATAAACCAAGAGTATAGTATTTTTGTGCAGCGCAACAATTGGCATTGACCTTTGATTTTATTCTTAAATTTAACGCTTGAGGTGCGCGATGCCCTTATCAAATGTTCCGCCAGATGATTCCCCCGATCTGCTGCAACCTGAACTGATTGAAGGGCTGGCGCGGGTCGTCGCCGTGGAGGGCGAGCTGGTGTGGTTGGAGCCAGAAACCACCACCACCTGCGGCGGCTGCGCGGCATCTGGATTGTGTGGCGCGACGGGCATCGGCACGACTGCGCGGCGGCTCCAATTTCGTCGCTTTTCCCTCATTAACACTCCGCAGTTAGTGGTCGGCGAGCGCATCGTCGTCGGCGTGGACGGGCGAGCGTTATTGAAAGCATCGGGCACCGCCTACGCACTGCCGCTGCTCATCATGTTTGGCGCCGGCGGCGTGGCGCAAAGCAGCGTCGGCAGTGATGGCGTCACGATGGCGGCGATGGTGAGCGGATTGGCAATCGGTTTGCTTGCTGCACGCTGGGGAGCGCAGTGGTTGGGCAGTCGCGGTCAACTCGCCCCACGTTTTCTCCGCCGCGTCGACTGCGATGCAACCAGTCAATTTGTGACTTTAGAGAGCTGAAAAAATGCAGGAATACATACTTTTGATGGTGGGAGCGGCGCTGGTCAACAACGTGATCTTGGCGCGGTTTCTGGGTTTGTGCTCGTTTATGGGCGTCACCACGCGCATCGACACTGCGATTGGCATGGGCTTGGCGACGACCTTCGTGATTACCGTGTCGTCAATGGGCAACTGGGCGGTGGAACAGTATTTGCTGGAGCCGTATCACCTCGGCTATCTGCGCACCGTGACCTTCATTTTGGTGATCGCCGGCGCAGTGCAATTCACCGAGATGACAGTGCGCAAAGTCTCGCCGCCCTTGTTTCAAATGCTGGGGATTTACTTGCCGCTGATTACCACCAATTGCGCAGTATTGGGCGTGGCGCTGCTGTTGGTAGAAGGCAAGATGACGTTCATTGCCGCCACCGTGTTCGCTTTCGCCTCTTCGCTCGGCTACAGCTTGGTAATGGTGATTTTTGCCGGACTGCGTGAGCGGCTGGCGCTGGCTGAGGTGCCGCGTTTATTCGCCGGCCCGCCGATTGGATTCATCGTCGCCAGCCTGCTGGCGCTGGCATTTTTAGGGTTTTCGGGCATTAGCACGTCTTAACGCAACCGTGGAGGGCGCAAGCCATGTTGACAGCAGTAGGTAGTTTGACCGCGATGGGCATCGCCCTCGGTGGTTTATTAGGGGTAGCGGCACGGTTGCTGGCGGTGGAGGAAGACCCGCTCGAACAGGAACTGCAAGCGATGTTGCCGGGGTCACAGTGCGGACAATGTGGTTTTGTCGGCTGTGCGCAGGCGGCAGTCGCGCTCGCCAAAGGTGAAGCGCCAGTCACGCTCTGTCCGCCCGGCGGCAAGGCGGTTGCCGAGCAGTTGGCAAAACGCCTCGGCGTGTCGGTCGATCTCAGCGATCACGCCGCGCAGGTGCCAATGTACGCGGTGATTGATGAGGCGCTGTGCATTGGCTGCACGCGCTGCGTCAAAGAGTGTTCAGTGGATGGCATCATCGGCACCAGCAAAATGATGCACACCGTGTTGGCAGAAACCTGTCATGGCTGCGGCAAGTGCGCCGAAGCCTGCCCGACTGATGCAATCACAATGGTGGAGATTCCGCGCACCTTGGCAACTTGGCACTGGCCAAAGCCCAACGCCAAACACATTCACTGACATTCAAATCCCTCCTGCCGCGCTGTGAACCCAGCGCGGCAGGAGGGATTTTTTTTGCGGGAGCGAGCACGTTATGAAACTTTTTCCAATCCGGGGTGGCATCCATCCCGACTATCACAAAGAACTCAGCGGCGAGTGCGCGATTGAAACCTTGCCGCTGCCCGCGCACCTCTATTTGCCGGTGCAGCAGCACATCGGAGCGCCAGCCGAGATTCTGGTCAGCGAAGGTGAAACGGTGAAAAAAGGGCAGCTCATCGCCCGCCGTCAGGGGCAGATTTCCGCTCCGCATCACGCGCCCACCTCCGGCACCGTGATCGCCGTCACCGAAGTGCCCGCGCCACATCCGTCGGGTTTGTCGCAGTTGACCATCGTGCTGGAACCCGATGGGCGCGATGAATGGGTGACGACGCTGCCAGAACCCATCGCCGATCCGTTTGCCGTTCCCGCCGAAGTGCTCGCCGAGCGCGTCGCCGACTGCGGCATCGTCGGCATGGGCGGTGCGACCTTTCCGTCCGCCGTCAAGCTCCAGCTCGGCATTCGTCACCGCATCGACACGCTGTTGATTAACGGCGCGGAGTGCGAGCCGTATCTGACCTGCGATGACCGCCTGATGCGCGAACACGCCGATGAAATCATCGACGGGGCGCGGATCATGGCGTATGCGCTCGGCGCGGGGCGGATCGTGGTGGGGATTGAGGAAAACAAACCGCAGGCGATTGCCGCGATCACGGTCGCAGCGACGGCGTTTCCGCAGATTGAAATTGCGGCGCTGCCGGTGAAATATCCGATGGGTTCAGAACGGCATTTAACCTTAGCAATCACTGGCTTAGAAACACCAGCCCGCAAATTGACGGCGGATTTGGGCGTGGTGGTTCACAACGTGGCGACGGCTCGCGCAATTCATCAAGCGGTGCGGTTTGGGCGTCCGTTGATTACCCGCGTCGTCACCGTCAGCGGCGAGGGCATTCGCACTCCCAAAAATATCGAAGCGCCGATTGGAACGCAGGTCAATGATTTGATTGCATTTTGTGGCGGCTTCGCGCAGCGCCCGGAGCGGATCATTCAAGGCGGACCGATGATGGGCACGCCGCTGCCGAATCTGGATGTGCCGGTGGTCAAGGGCACGTCGGGCATTTTGGCGCTCACCGCTGCCGAAATTAACGACCGTCCGTCTGATCCGTGCATTCGCTGCGGTTCGTGCGTGAACATTTGCGCCTGCGGACTGACGCCGGTGGAGCTGGCGGCGCGGATTCGTCACGACGATTTAGAAGGTGCCATCACGCTCGGTTTGCTGGACTGCGTGTCGTGCGGCAGTTGCTCGTGGGTGTGCCCGTCGCACATTCCGCTGGTGCATTATTTCAATTACGCCAAGGGCGCACTCGCTGCGCAAGATCGGGAGCAACGCAAATTGGAGCGCACCAAGACGCTGGTGGAGGCAAATACGGCGCGGCAGGAACGTTTGGCTGCGCAGCGGGCAGCAGCGCGTAAACCCAAAGCTGCGCCCGGCGGTGAGGTGTCAGCATGAGTCAGGCTGCAACTGCGACGATCAGCGGGCCGTTTGCGCACAACACCAACACGGTGCAGCGCACCATGTTCACGGTGGTGCTGGCGCTGTCACCAGCGACGCTGTTTAACCTGTATCTCTTTGGTTGGCCGTCAATTTTTCTCTTCGCCGTCACCATCGGCGCGTGTCTCGCCACCGAAGCGATCAGCCTGGTGCTGGCGGGACGTCCGCTGTGGCGCACCTTGACCGATGGTTCGGCAATTCTGACCGGCTGGCTGTTGGCGATGACGCTGCCACCTTGGGCACCGTGGTGGATTGGCGTGCTCGGCGCAGTGATCGCAATTCCGTTGGCAAAACAAGCGTTTGGCGGTCTCGGTCAAAATCTGTTCAATCCGGCGATGGTGGCGCGAGTGGCGCTGCTGGTGTCATTTCCGGTGGTGATGACGGCGTGGATTGCGCCGCATCCGCTGTTTTCTGACCACTCGCCCGGTGTGCAGCAATCCATCGCCATCACCTTTGGCGGTGAAATGCCCGACGGCGTGACGGCAGCGACGGCGCTGGGTTATGTCAAAACGGAATTGTCGCGGGGCGTACCGGTGGCGGAATCGCTGACCGAATACGGGCGCGACACCACGCTGACCTACACGCCCGATCTGATGGATTTGGCGACTGGCTATAAACCGGGCAGCTTGGGCGAAACTTCGGCAGTGCTGATTTTGCTGGGCGGGCTGTATTTGATGCGGCGGCGGATCATCACTTGGCATATTCCCGTGACGGTGTTGGGAACGCTGTTTGTGATGGGCACGATCTTTAATTTGGTTGATTCCAGCCGCTTTGCGCCGGGTCTCTTTCACGTCTTTTCGGGCGCAGCATTTCTCGGTGCCTTTTTCATTGCCACCGATTACGTCACCTCGCCCGTGTCGGAAAAAGGACAAATCATCTTCGGCATTGGTGTGGGATTACTGACATGGGTCATTCGCACCTTCGCTGGCTATCCCGAAGGCATGGCATTTGCGGTATTACTGATGAATTCAGTCACGCCCATTATTGATCAATACACCCGTCCCCGTTTATTCGGTCGCACCCGCAAGGGCGAACCATTGCCAATTAAGGTGCAGCCATGACGTTTGATGTGAAAGCAATTCCACTGGTTGCCAATTTTAACCAGATGATGGCACAGCGCGAAGGCGCGATGGTTCACGGCATCATTTTGGGAATTTTCTGTCTTGGGTTTGGAATTTTTCTGGCATTGACAGAGTTGGCAACGCACAATTCTATTGCAGATCGTGCAATGGAAGATCGCCAAAATTCACTCGGTCAAGTCATTCCAAAAACGATTCACGACAATAACCCGGTGCTCGATACGCTGACCTTAAAAGATGATGAAGGTGAGGATTTACTCATCTATCGCGCTCGGCAAAACGGGCAAGTGACCGGCGTGGCGTATGAAGTACACGGTTCCGGTTATGCCGGACGAATGAAATTCATGCTGGGTGTCGATGCGGAAGGGAAGGTATTAGGTGTTCGCGCTTTAAGCCATAAAGAAACACCCGGCTTAGGTGATAAAATCGAAACCAAAAAAGGCGATTGGATTTTACAATTCGTTGGGTTATCAATTGGCAATCCACCATTGGAAAAATGGAAAGTGAAGAAAGATGGTGGAAAATTCGATCAATTCACCGGCGCAACCATCACTCCGCGTGGCACCATTAACGCGATTCGCAGCGGATTAGAATTCTTTGCTGCCAATCGAGCGCAATTATTGGAGGTGAAATAATGGCAACTCCGAGTTATGGGCGCATTGCCCGCGATGGGTTATGGGATAACAATGGCGTCATTGCGATGTTATTGGGCATGTGCCCGACAATGGCAATGACCACCAGCGCCACCAATGGCTTAGGCATGGGATTGGCAACCGCAGTCGTGATGGCGGCATCCAATTTTATGGTGGCGGCTTCACGCAATTACATTACCCGCGAAGTGCGCATTCCGGTCTACATTTTAATTGTGGCTGCGAATGTGACCTTTGTGGATTTAACCATGAATGCGTGGATGCACGAGCTGTATAAAGTATTGGGATTATTTATTCCCTTGATCGTCTCCAACTGTTTACCGCTGGCGCGATTAGAATCCTTTGCTTCCAAAGAACCGGTGATGCCGGCGTTAATGGACGGCATCTTTATGGGTTTAGGATTTACGTTGGCATTAACGTTAATTGGTGCCATTCGTGAAATCACCGGCGCGGGGACTTTATTTGCCGATGCGTCATTATTATTGGGGCCGGCATTTAAGTTTATGGAAATGCGCATCATGCCAGCGGATATGGGCGTGTTGATGATGATTTTGCCGCCGGGCGGATTCTTGGTGACTGGCTTTGTGGTGGTCGGCAAACGCCTGATTGACATCCGCACTGGTAAGGGCATCCAGATGTCTGGTGCGCACAGCGTGTGAGGATAAACTGATGAAAGTCAACGTGATTTATGCGCAAGCCAAGCGCCAACTGGTGCTCACGACGGAAGTGCCCGATGGGGCGACGGTGCAGGAAGCGATTGCAGGTTCTGGCGTGTTGACGCAGTGCCCGGAAATTGATTTGGAACAGCAAAAGGTGGGAATTTTTGGCAAGGTCACGGCGCTGACGACGGTAGTGAGCGATGGTGATCGGGTGGAAATTTATCGCCCATTGATTGCGGATCCAAAGGCAATGAAAGGACGCGCTAAAACGGACAGTGCCGCCGCGCAATCTTAATGTGAATGAATGAAAAAAGCCGCCTTCAGAATACTGAAGGCGGCTTTTTTATGTGCGATTGACTGTGCAATGAACACATCAATTTTTAATTAAGCAACTCCCATTAACCAACTTCCTAACATGGGTAAAGCGGCATAGCGTGTGAGATCAACTTGCAGCGGTGTGATTGATACGAATCCATTGCGCACCGCGTCAAAATCAGTACCCACGCCCGCATCCTGCTCCGGCCCCGCCGGCCCAATCCAATAAATACGCTGCCCGCGGGGGTCTTGCGACATCACCACCGGTTCGGCTTTATGGCGATTGCCCAAGCGGGTGGCGACAAACCCATTTAATTCATCAAACGGACAATCGGGCACATTGACATTCAAAATGATGCTTGGCTCCAGCGGCTGCTCGCGCAGGCGCTGCACCAATACCACCGCCACTCGCGCTGCCGTTGCCAAATGCTGCGGCGTGTGCGAGACGATGGAGATCGCCATCGCGGGTAAACCCAAAAACCGCCCTTCCGTTGCCGCCGCGACCGTGCCCGAATAAATCACGTCATCGCCGAGATTCGGGCCGTGATTGATGCCCGCCACGACGATGTCAGGATCGGTATCTGACAGTCCGGTGAGCGCGAGATGAACGCAATCCGTCGGCGTTCCGTTCACGCGCATGAACCCATTGGGCATCCGGCTGGCGCGTAATGGCACATCCAGCGTGAGTGAATTGCTCGCGCCGCTGCGATCCCGATCTGGCGCGACCACCACCACTTTTCCGAGCACCCGCAGCGCTTCTACCAGCGCGATCAAGCCCGGTGATTGATAGCCGTCATCGTTGCTCACCAGAATCTTCATCGTTTTATCCACTTCAAAATCAAGCATTGCGGTAGAAGGCGCGGTGGCACGTTAGATTTTTTCGCGGATACGCGCTGCCTTGCCGGTCAAACCGCGCAAGTAATACAACTTGGCACGGCGCACGTCGCCTCTGCGCTTCACTTCAATCCCGCCAATCGCTGGGCTGTAGGTTTGAAACACGCGCTCAACGCCTTCGCCGTGTGACATTTTGCGCACCGTAAACGCGGAATTCAGCCCACGTTTGCGAATTGCAATCACGATGCCTTCAAACGCCTGCAACCGCTCACGGTTGGCTTCTTTCACCTTGACCTGCACGACAACGGTGTCGCCGGGCGCAAAGTTGGGCACTTCACGGGTCATCTGTTCTTGTTCAAGTGCGCGAATAATGTTGCTCATAATTTCCCTCAGATTTTTGTAGTTAGCGCCAAATCGTGGTGATAAACCGCTATAAATTCATCAAGTAACGCTTGCTCAGTCGCATTCACTCCCCGCCGCTGCAATAAATCGGGACGGCGCAACCAAGTGCGACCGAGTGCTTGGCGCAGCCGCCACCGTGCGATTGCGGCATGATCGCCGCCGAGTAACACCGATGGCACTGCGTCACCATCGAGCTGCTCCGGGCGGGTGTAGTGCGGGCAATCTAACAGCCCATTGACGTGCGAATCTTGTTGCGCGGATTCCGCGTGACCGAGTACGCCCGGCAACAGCCGAATCACGGCATCCATCACCACCAGCGCGGGCAGTTCGCCGCCGCTCAAGACGTAATCCCCAATCGACCATTCCTCGTCAACGTGCGCGGTCAGCAACCGCTCATCGACGCCTTCATAGCGCCCCGCCACGAGAATCCAGCCCGGCTGCGCGGCAATCGCAGCGATTGCTGCGTGATTGAGCAAACGACCTTGCGGCGACAAATACGCCACGCGACTGGCTGGTGCCGCAGCGCGAGCCGCGCTAATCGCGGCACGCAACGGCTCTACCTTCATCACCATCCCCGGCCCGCCGCCGTAAGGTCGATCATCGACGGTACGATGAATGTCCTGCGTAAAATCACGCGGATTCCACAGCGCCAGCTCGACCAGTCCACGCGAGAAAGCGCGACCGGTGACACCTTGAGCGACTGGCACCTGAAACAACTCGGGAAATAAGGTGATGATGTCAAAGCGCATGGCAACAATCAGTGACCGAGATGACGGAAAATGCCGTTAAAAATCAGGGTCCCACGCGACTTCGATCTGGTGGCGGACAAAATCGACATCCTTGATAACCTCGCCCCAAACGAACGGCAGCAGATGTTCGCGTTCGCCCTTGATGACCAGCACATCGTTAGCGCCAGTCGAAAACAGATGATCGACCACACCGAGCGTGACGCCAGTGGTCGTGACCACCGTCAAACCTTCCAAATCAATCCAATAAAACTCATCTGCTTGCGGCGGCGGCAATTGCTCCCGCAGCACCGCAATTTCGCTGCCCACCAATTGCGCAGCAGCGTCGCGGTCATTGCAGCCGTCAAGCCGCACGATCATTCCTTTTCCGTGCAGTTTGCGTTCTGCCACTCGGCGCACCTGCGCTTGGGCACCGATCAGCCACGGCGAATAACTGAGAATGCCATCACGCGGGGCGGTGTCAGACAACACCTTCACCCAACCTTTCAGACCATAAACGCCCACGATGCGGCCGAGAACGATGCGGGTTTGAGGGGCTGGAGTGGTCATCAGAAGGTTGAATTAAGCCGCTGCTGCCGCGTCACGCGCAGCTTGTTTCAAGAGCTGTTTGGCGCGATCAGTGGGCTGTGCGCCCTGACGAATCCAATGATCGGCGCGTTCGCGGTCAATGCGCAACGGAACCTCACCACCACGCGCATTGGGATTGAAAAACCCTAAACGTTCAATGTAACGACCATCGCGCTTGGCACGAATGTCGGCAACGACGATTTGATAAAAAGGATTCTTTTTAGAACCCCCACGCGATAAACGAATCGTGACCATAATGTTGTCCTAAAGTTCAGGCGGTGAACGGCGCGGATGACCCGCAGATAAACGCGCCAATATACAGAATCTGTCAGAAAATAAAAGGCAAGCGCCACAGCGATCCCATTGACATTTACCGAATGCGCCAGCACGCCTTAGCACTCACGGATCAAGCACACCCGCTGGTTTTGCGCCCTGTTCCCGCTTCACTTGCTGCTTAAACGCCTCAATTTCTTGAATCAAATCCGGCGGAATTGGCGTCGGCGCTTCAATATCCATGTCATCCACCGCGCCCGCTTCCAGTTGCTGCTCCAACTTCGGATCAAGATTGGGATCGGGATAATCCACCGGCACCGGCGCAACCGGACGCGGCAGTGCGGGCGCTGGTTTCACCACCGGCGGCGGCACCGGCGTTTTCACCGCTGGCGGCGGCGCGGCGACTTCTTCACGAGGACTCACCGGCACACTCGGACGCGGCTTGGGCGGCGGCGGAGCAATGAGATCGCCCCAACTCTCCTTTTCTACCGGCAGACTCATTGGCGTGGGGAGTTCCACCGGCAGACTGAGTGGCGCGATTATTTCTACAGCGGGATGCGTTGCCAGCTCCTCTTTCTGCACGGGCGGCGGTGGCAAAAGTGGCGTTTTCCACAGCGCCACCACCAACGCCGCACTCGCCACGCTCACCGCCAACACGTCCCAGCGCGACGGCGCAACCGATTTTGGCGTCCACTGTTGCTCACGCTGTAAATGCAGAGCGCGTTCCAAATGTAGCGCCCGTTCTAAACGCGGTGCCGGTTCTGAAGTGGCTTGTTCCGAATGCACGACCTGTTGGCGTTCTCGCGTCTGCTGCGACCGTTTCAGCGCCTCAAGAATGTAACTCATGGCTGCATTCCGCCATTCACGGCGGGCGCGGTCAGGCGCGGAATGCCCGACAAACCCGCTGCCTGACTCAACTGTATCAACGTCCGTACTCCCACCACGCCATCTGGATGCAAGCCCCGTAAGCGTTGAAATGCTTTTACTGTTTCAGTTAATTCCGCATCAAACAGCGATCCGGCGTTGGCAATCTCCGCTCGCGGCGGCAAGTTAGGCACCTGCGCCAGCGTTCGCCGCAGCCATTGGATGTTGGCATCAGATGCACCCTCCGCAATCAACACCGCCCCACCCGGTGGCGGTTGCCAAACCAAGGTGTAATTTCCCGTCCACTCCTGTTCCAACACCGCCACCGGCAGCCGCATCTTTCCCGTCTCCAGCGCCAGCGTCGCCTCGCTATCGGTCAATCCCGTCAACACCGCAAACTCGCGCCTGCCATTTGCCCGCGTGACCCGCAGCAGCGCCGGTAAATCGAAATAACGCAGATTAGCGACCGTCCCAACCTCCAAAGTGCAGTTCAGCCCCAGTGCTTTGACTCGCGTACAGGGTGCAACAGTGGTGGTGCCGAACGTCCGTCCCCACTGCTGCAACAGCACACGAAACGCCGTTCGCTCCGGCAGCACCACCTGTTCAAACGACGTCGCAACGGGAAACACTTCCGCCGGTTTTTCATCTGCCAACGGCACCGGTTCAGCGGGCGGCTCTGGTAGCGGCGCGGGCACGGGCGCAGGTGCAGCGGTCACAACCGGCTCCGGCGGTGGCGCAGTGCGCGGCGTCAATAATTGCGTGAGCGTCGTCAGCGGATCAGTAGTGACGTGATCTAGCCACGCATAACCCCACCACCCCGCGCCAACCGATAACGTAAACACCCCCGCCACCACCAGCGCCGGATGTGCCGCTCGCCGGCGCGGCAGCGGCAGCATCAAATTGCCGCGCACCTCAGCGGCCACCTTAGCAACAATCGTCGGCGTTACCTGTTCGGGACGACTGGCATACACGCCGAATAAAGCGCGATCACATAAAATGTTAATTAAACGCGGAATTCCCCCGGAATAACGATGAATATGCCGAATTGCCGCGCTTGTAAATAATGGACGTTCAACTCCAGCAATCGCAAGGCGATGCCGAATATAATCACCGGTATCACGCAGCGTGAACGGCATTAAATGATAACGGGCAGTAATACGCTGATTAAGCTGGCGCATGTGTTCAGTTGCCAAAATCTGGCGCAATTCCGGCTGCCCAATCAAAAGAATTTGCAATAATTTATGTTTATTGGTTTCTAAATTGGTCAACAGCCGAATCAGCTCTAACACCTGCGATGACAGATTTTGCGCTTCATCAATCACCAATAATGCTCGCCGCTCCGCTGCGTGTACTGCCAACAAATAATGATTGAGTTGGTCAATTAAACTTTTTGTTGAATGCGGTGGTGGCGGCAGCGCAATTTGGAATTCATCACACAGCGTCAACAACAATTCTTCATCGGTTTGCATCGGATTTAGAATCAGCGCCACCTCTACTCCAGATGGCAATTGTTCCAAAAATGCTCGGCAAATGGTGGTTTTGCCTGTGCCCACTTCACCAGTTAATAGCACAAATCCACAATGATCTTCGGCACCATATAACAAATGCGCAAGTGCTTCATGGTGTTGATTGCTGAGAAACAGATATTGGGGATCAGGGACAATTGAAAAGCTCGCTTCTTTAAGACCGAAATAGTCAGGATACATAGTTATTTAGTTCAAGAAATGTATTATGAGGTTAGTGTGTCGCATCTCACCACGACAATTGTTCCAATTGGGAAATTGCCGCGACGGTATTGATACTGATTTGACACACCTGCTGCAATAATGCAATCACCTGTTCTTTATGATCGGCACAGCGATAGGTATTGAAATGCTCACGAATGGTTAAATCTTTCGGCGTTTTTTCTTTATACTGATCCAACACCCATTCCAGCGCCGAGCGATTGCCGAGTTGATACTGCCATGCTTGCGGTGGGATATTTTCTAACGTGGTCACGCCATCAATTTCAATGATTCCCGCTGCTTTATCGGCTTTTAAGCGACATTTAGGCGTTCCCGTTGCGTGATCCACGCGCTTTAATTCAAACGGTTTGACCTGTTCAAAATACGCATGAGCTTGAATTAACGTTGCGCCAATCGCCGCCCATTGTTTGAATTCAGGATGAAACGGAATGCGCGGAAATTCTGCTTTCAGATTGAGCGCAAATTTCTGTCGATAACGCGGGTCGTGCAGTACAGCGTAAACGTAATTGAAAATATCGCGCTTGGTGATTTCATTATTCGCATAATGCTGTTGGAATTGCGTTAATGCCCAATTCGTGATGTTGTCATGTTTGGAGCCATCAGCGGCATAAACCCAGAGTGGAAAAAAGTTAGGTTGTTCGAGGAAATGAAGGTCTGGCAGTATTGAGACTGCTAACACTTGAAAAGGCTTCGTGATCGGTATTCCTGAAATGCCAATCGCTACATTATCAGGTGTTAGTCCAATGGGAAAGATATTAGTTTGCTGAGATGTTCGATGTACGATGATTTTATCGTAATATAAAAAGAGTTTAACAAATGGGCGATAAAGACTGCGCACAATCCGTTTAGAACGATATGTTAAGGTTTTTCCCTTAACAAGATACGCGGTTAATTCAGTCGTCCACTTAATGTCACGATTAACAAAATCTTCAACGTTCTCAGGCTGTTCAAGTTGTTTCCATCGCGCTTGTTCTTGCCGGTAGAGATTAAAAAAGTATTTACAACGCGCACTAACACTTGCTTGTGTGTGGCTATACAACCACTCATCTCGTGTTGTCATCACACCCAGTGAATACAGCTTGAAAATCACTTCTTCACTTTTCTGCAATTTTCCTTCTTTGCTGGCTACTGCCAACCAATTGCTCCAATTTTCGTGTGGTTGATTCAACCAGTTGCTGCTGCTATTAGGGCGAATACGATGAAAATCACCAGCTTTTGCTAATTTGTGCAACTGATGTCCTCTTAACCAGCGGCGCTTGTCAAGTGCAGTTAAAAAGTCATTCACAGCGTAATGATGAATAGCACAGCCAGTCGTTAATGCCGGATTGCGCACGAGAAAATAAAGCGCAATGCCAACGCGAATTTTATCATCAAATACATTGCCACCTTCACAACGACGCCGGTCGCCGCTGGTGCGGGCATTCCCTTTTAGATCAACAATCCAAATCTCTTGAAATTCCTGCGCGACCACTTTACGAAACCCATCAAATCCTCTCGCTTCAATAAAAGAAGAATTGCTAATAAAGGCAACAATTCCTTGCTCACCAATGCGATCTGATGCCCAGCGTAAAAACCGCACATAAGGATCATAGAGTTTGGTTTTTTGTGCCGTGCCTTCAGCGATGTAGGTATCTTTAATCCGTTTATCCACCAATTCAGCGAGATAATTTTGATTGTTGTCATTCGCATTTTTCTGATTGGCGTTATACGGCGGATTGCCTAAAATCACCGGAATAGTACACTGATTTTGATTCAAAATACGCAATTGATTTTCGTTGGTAATGCTCCCCAATAAATCATTTACTGCGCCTTTGTGTTGTAACTGAAATCCCCAATTATCTAACGTGTTGACAAAACAAGCTCCGCTAAACTCGCGCCATTGTTCAGTTGCTTCATAGTAGGCTTGTTCAATGTTTAAGCACGAAATGTAATAGGGCAGAATTGAAATCTCGTTGGCGTGGATTTCACCATCAAATTTACGCATCAATGCCTGTTTATCACCACGCAGATAATCAATTAAATCGACGATAAAGGTTCCGGTTCCGGTGCAGGGATCAAGAATATCTAAACCGGGATCCGCCAAGCGTTTATTAAAATGTTGTTGTGCCAGCCAATCGCAACCCGCAATAATGAACCGCACCGCTTCACCGGGCGTATACACAACACCTAAACGATCTGCATCTTTGGGGTTATAAGCGGTGTAAAAATCTTCGTAAACCTGCTTGAGAAAATCCTGCTTTTCTGCGGAAGTGATTGTAGTTGCAGCAGTCCGCCGAATTGCAGCAAAATACGGTTCCAACCGTTTTAATAACGCCATCCGCATTTCACCGCGCAAAAACGTTTTTTCCAATTGCCCAATGGCTTCTGCTAAATGATTTTCTTGATGAAAATTGATATTCGGAAAGACGGCACGGAAAATTTGATCGGTGAGAATATGCTGAATCAGCATTTCATCCACATGATCGTTGGTGACGCGCTCACCAATTGCCCGTTGGCACAATGCGAAAAATTGAGTTGCTTGCGCTTGAAAAGCAGCATGATGATTGTGCGCAGCAATTAACAATTCTTTCAACGCCCGCGCCACACCCGGTAACTCAACCATGAATTGACTGCGAGCAATGCGGAAATCCTGCACCGCTGGCAATTCATAACTAAAAAAGCAATCCAGCAACCGTTTCAACGCTTTGCCATCTGTCACCGCGCACCGCATTACTTCTGCACCTTGCTGCAATAAAATAGCAGTGCGGGTATCTTCAAAAATAATGTTATCGTTGGGATAACCTTTCGCTAATTTAGCGGCAATTTCTTTTTCTAAATCATCTTTTTCATCTTTCGCTTCCCACCAGCCATGCACTAAACGCAGGCGATCTAATAACACACCATCGGCGCGTAAATTGGCTCCGTTGGGCGCTTTGAATGGATATTCAGCATATACAATCAAGTGCTGTTGTTCACCCAATTCGCGCAAAAGCATTTCAAATGCCGGACGCAGTGCGCTTTCATTCTCTGCGCCAGCAATTCGGCGTAAATCATCTAATGTGCGCCAATAGTTTTGTAATTCGATCATTGGTTATTCCCATTAAAGCGCAAATGGCTTTGGCGCGTGGGCGCTTGCACAATGATATTGGGAATCTGCGGCAAACCCAGCACCGCATCAACGCCACCTAATTTCACCGCTTCTTTGGGCATTCCATACACAATGCAGGTCGCTTCATCTTGCGCAATTGTGAATGCGCCGGCGTCGTGCATTTCCAACATGCCGCGAGCGCCGTCATCGCCCATGCCCGTCATAATAATTCCAATTGCATTCGCACCCGCCGCCTGCGCGGTGGAGCGAAATAGCACATCGACTGACGGGCGATGGCGACTGACCAGCGGGCCGTTTTTCACTTCCACGCGATATTGCGCCCCGCTGCGCCGCAGCAGCAGGTGATCAGTGCCCGGCGCAATCAGCGCCAGCCCAGCGATCACGCGGTCGCCATTGCGGGCTTCGCGCACTTCAATCTCGCATAAACCGTTCAAACGGGCGGCGAACGCAGCGGTAAATTGCCCGGGCATGTGTTGCACCACCACGATGCCGGGCGCAGTGCGCGGCAGGCGCGTGAGCACATATTCCAACGCCTGCGTGCCACCGGTGGAGGTGCCGATGGCGATCACGCGCTCCGTCGTCAGCGTCAGCGGTTTGCTGCTGCGGGCAGCTTCAACCGCTTCCGCTGTCAATTTGGGCGTCGCTGGCATCGCAGCACTCGCTGCCCGCCGCGCCGCGCCAAACCGATCTAATCGCGCACAGCTCGCGCCCTTGATCGCGTCGCCCAGCAACGTGACCGATTCTTCTAAAAATTGCCGCAGTCCGACTTTTGGCTTGGCGATGATGTCCACCGCGCCAGCATTCATCGCCTGCATCGTCACCTCTGCGCCCTTTTCGGTCAGCGTCGAGCAGATGATGACCGGCGTCGGATGATCGCGCATGAGCTGGCGCAGAAAGGTAATCCCGTCCATGCGCGGCATTTCGATGTCGAGCACGATCACGTCCGGCCAGGCTTTTTCCATCTGCGCGAGCGCAAAAATCGGATCACGCGCCGCGCCGATCACCGCAATGCCCGGAATACCGTTGAGCTGTTCGGTCAACACCTGCCGCATCACTGCGGAATCATCAACGATAAAAACCTTCACCACCGCCATGTTGCACCTGTGTTGCTAAAAAAATTCAGCGGGTGCCGGACGCCGCTGCACCTTGAGGGTGTGATGCAAATATGCCCGTTCTGCCACCACAATCTGCTGATCTTGACGTGCCGGAATCCGCCGCAAATAGACCGAAAAATCTGCGCCATCAAAGAAAATTTGGCGACCGCGATCACCGCCGAGGTCTTCGGCCACCAGTGGGATTTGATCCTCGTGCAAAAAGTGGCGCACAAATTGCGCATTCGCCGCGCCGATTTGCAGACGAGGCGCTTGTGCGCTGTGCGGAATGTTGAGCACGTTGCCGCCACCAAAGGCTTTGGCGCGGAGGTTTTGGCGCCGTGCGCCGTGATTGAGCAAGCCGTTAATCAGCAATTCCATTGCCCATAACCCATAACGCCCGGCATCTGATGCCAGCGCCAGTGCGCCGCCGGCCGGATTGCGCATCGGCAGCAAAAAATGGTTCATGCCCAGCACGCGCTCAACCGGATCGTATAAACACACGGCAACGCACGAGCCGAGCAGCGTGGAGAGAACGATTGGATCGTTGGTGACGTAATGCTCGCCGGGACGGAGAAAGCGTTTGGGTACCTGCTTGACATTTTGAGACATGCGGCAGTGGTTGCTCAGTGGTTAATCAACCGGTTTGCGGAAGACAGACGGACGCACCATCTCGAGCGTGGTTTTGAGTGAATGCAGCGATTCAACGTGGCTCAAAAACAAATAACCGCCCGGATACAGCGCCCGGTTGAGATGGTCAATGACGATCTGTTTGGTGGGGACATCAAAATAAATCATCACGTTGCGCAAAAAAATCACGTCGAAACGTTGCCCAGTGGTCAGCGGTTGTTTGAGATTGTGTTGCTCCAAATGCACCCGCGCTTTCAGGCGCGGATCAATCAACAGATTTCCCGCTTGCGAGCGCACGCCTTTGAGACAGTATTTGCCCAGCCAGTCCGCCGGCAGCCGTTTGGCGCGGTCAAGCGGATACACCGCTTCTCGCGCCGCCTCCACCATCCGCTGGCTGATGTCGGAGCCAAAAATCTGCCAGTCACCCATGCCCAGCCCTTCCGACAGCACCATCGCCAGCGTGTAAACCTCCTCGCCGGATGAACACGCCGCGCTCCACACCCGCAACGATTGCCCGCGATATGCCGGCACAATGTCGTGCAGCAAAAACTCAAAATGCGCCGGTTCCCGATAAAAATAGGTTTCGTTGGTGGTCAATAAATCCACCAGATGCTGGCGCTCGGCATCCTGTCCGGGTGCTGCGAGATGTTCCAAATAGCTGTTGAAACTGCGCAGCCCCAGATGGCGCAGCCGCCGTTGCAGGCGCGAACTCACCATCTGGCGCTTGTGCGGTGCCAAACTGATGCCAGCGCGGTCGTGAATGAAGCGCCGGAACCGCTCAAAATCCGCCTCTGACAGCGGCACCGCGTCCAAAGACTCCATTTCCGCGGGCGCTAATACTGGGACGGGGCGAGACGGGGAATACGGGTCTGGTTTCCACATCGGTGAATTCAATCCGTTTTTTTAATGCGATTGTCGGTTTGCGGTGGGTTATAAGACAAACAACGATTGCGACCGGCATCTTTCGCTTGATAAAGCGCCTGATCGGCTTGTTCAATTAACGTTTTCATTGTTTGATGCGGCGCAGGAATTAAAGCACTCACACCGATGCTAATTGTAATGTGTGGTTTCGTGCGCGACGCGGGATGCGGAATATTGGCGGTTTCAATTAACGTCCGCAACCGCTCGGCAATACTATAAGCCAAATCAACATCTGCATCTGGCAATAACAACGCGAATTCTTCACCGCCATAACGCGCCACCGAATCCCCACGCTGGCGCAATCCTTCTTGTAATACCGTCGCCACCTGCGTTAAACATTCATCGCCCTGCAAATGTCCCAATTGATCGTTATAGGCTTTGAAATCATCAATATCAATCATCAATAGCGCCAGCGGCTGTTGTTTGCTCCGCGCATCTGTAAAAAACGCCATCAAATCGTGATCAAACCGCCGCCGATTCCCGACGCCAGTGAGCGCATCGCGGTAAGTTGTGGCAATTAAACTGGTAGATTGCGCCCGCAGCCGCCGTTCTCGCCGCACGGTTGCCGTCATATCGTGGATTTGAATTAAACACGCCATCTGCATATAACGCGGCACCGGCGTGATATAAATGAGTTGTTCCAAGCGTTGCGTAGGCGTTTTGGGATTTTTATACAGCGGTAAAATCGCCAAATTTAAGCCCGGCGTGAGAATGGAAGACAGTTTGAAATGCAACGCCTGATGAATACAATCCTGCAAGCGCGTGGTGACAATTTCAGGAAACAACTGCGCAAAAGGTTGTTCAGCAACCTGTTCTAAATCGAGCGCAGTATGGCGTGTCATCCACTGATTCCACGCGCAAATTTTTGTCTCCTGATTGAGCAAGACAATTCCACTCTGCAAGTGATCGAGCAGTTGGGCTCCAAACAATTCGTTCATTAGCTTATTCCGAGCCGTGCCAGATAACGATCAACGCAATCTAATAACGCATTCAACGAGCTGACACTGAGTAAAAACAACAGATGTCCCTGCACCTGTTCTTGACGCATGGTTAAATGAATTTGCAGCAAAAGCACCACCTGTTCATGCAGCAGATGTTGATTACCAAACAATGGTAACGAATCAGTGTCGCTGAAATAATGCACCGGCAAGCCGCCCTCGAACTCAATTTGAAACTCATCTGCTAATGAACTCATGCAGGCATTCAAAATAATGTTGCCAATCTCACACATCGCTTCTTGTTCAAACTCAGATAATTCTTCTGGCAACATGTGCGGGTCAAGCATGTGACTGACAATGCTCAAGGCATTGCGTTCTGGAAATAACAAAATCGCTGTGGCATTAAAGGGGCCAATAAAATCAATCGTCACCATGCTCAATTGGCTAAATTCCGAGCCGAGCAAAGTGGTGACAACTTCGCTGGCTTGCACAAGCAAAATATCGGGAGTCGATAATTCTACTTCGTCATTCACCATCATGCTGAGGCTATGCGCAGCGCGTCCCACGCCGAGATTAAATAACTCTTTCAGCGCATCGCCTTGCAATTCATTGATCTCAAGCACGCGCTCACTCCTCAAACAGCGTGACCATATTGGCAATCGTGGCGGGTGTAATTGGTTTGGCGACGAATTTCACTCCGGCTTTTTCAGCGGCTTTGCGCACCGCTTCTTGGATATTGGCACTGCAAATCACAATCCGAATCTCAGGATGATGTAACCGTAACCGTGCCGCGACTTCTAAACCGCTGATGCCGGGCATATTCACATCTAAACTGACAAATTCTGGCGGTTGCTGCTTAATTAGCGCCAGCGCTTCATCGCCGTTGGTTGCTTCCATTAAACGCCATTCAGGACGCAATTCAGTCACAAATTGCCTGACCATCATGCGTGCCATTTTACTGTCATCAACGATTAAAAGCAGTGGAGTTGGCATAGTGTGCGGAGATTCCTTTTATTCACAATAAAAACGATGATTCAAAATGATGCTTGCGGCAATCGTGTTAGTGCTCAACATCAGCGACGTGATCATCAGTAAAATGACGCAGCGATGCTAATTCCTGCACCGATAACACATGATCGACGCTTAAAATAATGACAAAAATATCCTCCACGCGCCCCATCGCTTCAATAAAATCGGTGCGAATTTCTGAACCGAATTCCGGTGGCGGTTTCACATCTTGGGGCGGAATGTCGAGAATGTTTTTTACCTCATCAACCAGCATTCCTAAAACATGGCGATCTTCTTCGCCGACTTGCACTTCCACTAATACAATGCAGCTCCGTTTGGTTAGCGTCAGCGCCCCGCGTCCCAGCCGCGCTCCTAAATCCACCACCGGCACCACGTTACCGCGCAAATTGATCACGCCACGAATATAGTCGGGCGTCATCGGCACCCGCGTGACTTGCGGAGTTTCAATGATTTCTTTAACGGCAGTAATTGACATCGCCAGCCGCTCATCGGCCACCGAAAAAGTGAGATATTGCGTCACCTCGTCATTGAGATCGCGTCCGCTGCGAGCGGCCTGTTTGCTTACCACGAGTTGTCCCATGTCAGCCGCTCCGTTAAAACCGCTCAAAGTCTTTATGGGCAAAATCCGCCGGATCAATTGAAGAATCGGCAAAGTCTTCAGTTACATGGCTGGCACGGCGGGTCGGCTGCTGCTGATGGCGCGGGCTGGCGGCGTAACTGGCGCTGGCGCGGGATTTCGTCCGCCCATTGCCCGCGCCGGTGCGGAAAAACGACATCGTTTCCTGCAACTGGCTGGCTTGCCCGCTCAATTCCTCCGCAGTGGCGGCGAGCTGTTCTGAGGACGACGCATTTTGTTGGGTCGCCTTATCAAGCTGGCTCATCGCCTCATTGATCTGACTGATGCCGGTCGCCTGCTCGCCGGATGCAGCGGTGATTTCCTCAACCAAATCAGCAGTTTTAACGATATTGGGCACCATCTGCTCCAGCAACTTACCCGCTTCCTCCGCAATCGACACGCTGCTGGTGGCTAACTGATTGATTTCTTGGGCAGTAACGCCGCTATTTTCCGCCAACTTGCGCACCTCGGCGGCAACAACAGTAAAGCCCTTGCCGTGCTCACCAGCGCGAGCGGCTTCAATCGCCGCATTGAGCGCCAACAGATTGGTTTTATAAGCAATATCTTCAATCAGACCGATCTTGCTGGCGATTTCCTTCATCGCCTGCACCGTGCGCTTCACCGCCTCACCGCCGCGCCGCGCCTCTTCCGCCGAACTCTTTGCAATCCCGTTGGTAATCCGCGCATTTTCCGTATTTTGCTGCACCGAAGCGTTCAATTGCTCAATGCTGGCGGTGGTTTCCTCAACACTCGCCGCCTGCTCAGTCGCGCCCTGACTGAGCGCCTGCGCCGTCGAACTGACCTGACTCGACGCCGACGACAAATTGTCCGCGCCAACCCGCACCTCGCCCACGATTTGGCGCAGCCGATCTACCATGCCAAACATATCTTTATAAACGCCGCGCAAATTGTTTTGATCGAATTCAATTGCTAAATCACCAATCGCCACTTTGCGCGTTACGTCCGCAATCACACCCGGGTCTTTGCCTAATTGCGCCATCACTGCGCGAATAATCAGCCACGCAATTAAAACTCCCATTAACAGCGCAATCGCCGATAACAGAACAATGGTAAAAATAGCGCGATCATTTGAAGTCTGTACTTGCGGGCCAATCATATCCTGCTCTGCTTTATAAGACAGTTTCACGTCATCAAGATCAGCAGCGAATTTAGCGCCGAGAATATCCAGCGTTTCCGTCACAACGCGATTGCGTTCAACCGTCAATTGCACCATGCGCTCAAAAGCATTTTTATATTCATCTTTATAACGCATCACCTCATCCAACAGTGAACGGCGCTGCGCATCTTGCATGACAATTCCCAACGCGCTGAGGTTTTTACTAAACTCCGCCCATTCCTGATTAACGCGCTCCACATCTTTTTGTTCATTCTCACCAATAAACCGCCGCACATACAGCCGCGCCAATAACAGACTGCGTAACGTTTTTGCCGCCAGCGCCGTTGTTTCCTGTTGACTCGCCTCATCCATAATTTTTGTCAACCGCTGCTCTATTTCGCGCCCAACGTTCGCCAATACTTCGCTATCTAAACGATCCGCCTCGCGGGTATGCGTCACGACGGTTTCAAATGCTTTCGCATAGGTGTCGATATTGCTATTGGCCGCATTGAGTTTAGCTAACCGTTCGGGGTCTTTCACTGCGGCGATGAGTTCCGCCAAAATGCTATCAGTGATGCCTAAATACTGCTGAAATGATTTAGCGTCTTGTTCGCCATGGGTTTTCAAATAACCCTTCACTTGCAAACGCCCCATCAACATATTCGCCTGCATTTCCCCCATCCGATTAGCGCGTACTGCCTTTTCACGATAGGACGCAAACCCAACGGAAGCGCCATCAATCGCAATAAAAGATAACACGCTGACGATTACCAGCAAAACTAATACAGTTGCAAAACCGAGCACCAATTTTTTTGCCATTGTCATCGACTGAAACATTGAAAAACTCCTGTAGCGTTAAATAAAAAATTAGTGTTTAGCCGCAACATGACGCGGTACTTGACCAATGGCGGCTAATTCAGCGACATCGAGAATTAACGCAATATCGCCAGTTCCTAAAATGGTGGCACCCGCAACGCCGCGCAACCGTTCAAACAATTTACCCAGCGGTTTAATCACGGTTTGCAATTCACCGAGTAACGTATCCACCACCAAGCCCATTTTATGATGTCCAAAACGCACCACCACCAAACTTTCGCGTTGATTGGTAGCGCGATGCCAATCGGCGTTATGAAATAAATCGGTTAAGCGAATAAACGGCAGCACTTCGCCGCGCAAATTGATGTAATGCTCGCCATGCTGTTTGAGCGTTGCAGTCGCAGTCATTTCCACACATTCCGCGACTTGCGAGAGTGGAATCACATATTGATCGCGCCCCGCGCCGACTAAAAACCCCTCAATAATCGCTAACGTGAGCGGTAAAATAATGGTGATTTTTGTTCCAACGCCGAGCGTGCTGTCTAATTCCACCGTGCCGCGCAAGGCTTCGATATTGCGTCGCACCACATCCATGCCCACGCCGCGCCCCGATAAACTGGTTGCCTGTTCTTTAGTCGATAAACCGGGCGCAAAAATTAAGCGCAAAATTTCTTCTCGCGTTAATACTTCATCCGGTTTGACCAAGCCTTTGGCTTCGGCTTTGGCGCGAATACGCGCAGCATCTAAACCTGCGCCATCATCTTCAATTTCAATCACAATGTGACCAGAATCGTGATACGCATTGAGATGAATGGTGCCGGTGGTTAATTTATCCGCTTTTTGGCGCACCATCGGCTCTTCAATACCATGATCGACGGCATTACGAATTAAATGCGTGAGCGGATCAATGATCTTTTCCACCACCGTTTTATCTAATTCGGTCTCGCCGCCGGTAATCACTAAATCAATTAACTTGCCTAATTCTTGGCTGGCATCGCGCACCACGCGCCGAAACCGTGACAGGCTTTCACCAATTGCCACCATCCGCAATTGCAGCGCGTTATCCCGAATTTCGGAAACTAAATAATCGACGCCATCAACCACTTCATTCATGTTGTCAATGCCGGCGCGTTTAACCATCACGCGAATGGCGGCGCTGCTGGTCACTAATTCGCCAACCAAATCAATCAAATGTCCCAAACGTTGTGCATCAACCCGAATAATGCGGTTATCTTCTTGGCGTTTACTGCGGGCGGTTTCTTGCGTTTTCACTGCCTGTTCCACAACGCCAGATTTAATTGATCCTTGCTCAACTAAAATATCGCCTAACCGCCGTTTTGCTGCCGGTTCAGTGCCGTCCAGCACTTGACTGCTATCTTCTTGAATTTTGAGCGCCCGCACTAATTCAAATGGCGTGATTGCACCAATACTGACCAATAAATCGCCCATGCAGTTGATTTGATCGTGCGGCGTCGCTTCCAGCAAATCCACATAACGGTTATGCGCTGAATCAGGTTCTAAAATGCGAATCTCGCAATCTTCATCAGCAAATTCAAAGACACCCGCAATGGTGCGTTTATCGGCATCGCTGCGAAACGCAATACCAAAACTTAAATAACAGCTTTCAGGATCAAAATGTTCGCTATCAATGAATGCAAGCGGTAATAAGGTGACAACATGCACTAAATCGCCGAGCGAACTGAGATAACGCAGGAATGACAGCGGGTCCATGCCATGCCGAAACGCATCTGCTTTGAATTCCAAACTAATCATCCATAAATCATTTGCTTCCGGTAAATACGTCGGCGCGTCAAAATTTAATACCGGCACTGCCGTCGGCGTGGGCGGCGGCACATGTCCTAATCGCGCCAGCAGCGCATCGCCAGCCCGTTGTAAATCAGGAGACAGCGGTGCATCGCCGGTAGCGTCGGCAGCAATGAAATCAATCAGCGCCAAGGTGTGATCGCGGCATTCAAATAGCGTTTCAATTAACGGTTTAGTCAACATCATTTGCCCGCTGCGCACCTGATCCATCAACGTTTCCACCGTGTGGGTAAATTCCACCACCGGCGTATAGCCAAACACGCCGCCGGTGCCTTTGATGGTGTGCATGGCGCGAAATACATCGTTGAGTGATTCGGGATCGGCGGGATTTTGTTCCAAGGTCAACAGCGCGTCCTCCATCGTTTGGAGCAATTCGGCGACCTCTTCGATAAAGGCTTGGCGAGCACTGTCAAGATTCATGTTGCTTTCTCGCTGCATCACTGGTTTTCAAATTCAGACCTTGCTCCAGTTGCAACAGTTCCAATACCTGCGCCACCGGTGGACTGATGCTGCGCAATTGAAAATCGGCGCGTTGTTCCGCCGCTACCCGCCGCACCCATAGCAGCAATTGCAAACCGGCGCTGTCGATTTCCGACACTGCCGTTAAATCCAACACGCAGTGCTGCCGCCCCGTCACATAATCCTGTAATTGCGTGCGGATTGCCGCAGCGGTGTAAATCGTCATTTCACCTTCCAACACCAGCGCCGATTCAGCAGACATTTCGCGCTCCTCATCGTTTCAGTTGGCGGTTGTCAATTTTCAGTTATCAGTGATCACGGTTTTTTACTGACCACCGCTCACTGATAACTGACAACTTTTAAGGCAGCACCAATTTAGCAACGGCATCTAATAACATCGGCGGTTGAAATGGTTTCAGCAGCCACGCTTTCGCTCCCGCATCCCGCGCCGCCTGTTTTTTCTCCGGCTGACTTTCAGTGGTCAACATCATAATCGGCGTAAATTTGTAATTCGGAAGCTGTTTTAATTCTCGCACCAGCGTAATGCCGTCCATATTCGGCATATTCACATCGCTCACAATGAGATGAATTTTCTGCCCGGTGAGTTTTGCTAACGCATCACGTCCATCCGAGGCTTCAATCACATCATAACCAGCCCCTTTTAGCGCAATTCCGACGACATTGCGCAACGAGGCGGAGTCATCAACGATCATAATTGTTTTTGCCATATCTCATTCCATTTGATTGCTATTAAAAAAACGTTAATTCTTCACTCGCCGCTGCCGGACTTGCCAGCGCCGCACCACGCCCGTGATGATGCAAATTCAATTCTTCAGCAGTGCTATATGACGCCAACATCTGCGCCAATAAACCATCCAATTCCAAAATGTCCTGCTGTTGTTGCAGCACATCGTGATTCACGCAGAGCTTGAGACGCGAGCTGAGATGATTTAACCCATCGCAAACATGCACCAAAATCTGGCTGGTGCGATCTTGAAACTGCAAATCCACCAGCGCCGCGCTGATCTGATCGTGAATGGTGGTGCTCAACCCGCGCAATTGCTCGGCATCGGCATTGATGGTTTCCGCAGTTTGTTGCAGCCGCGCCAGCACCGTGCTGACCTTGTCTTCCGACGCCTTCACCAAACCATCCGCATTCCGAATCGACTCCTGCACCAGCGTTTGGGTCTGCGTCAGCGCCCGCGCCAGCTCCTCAACTTTATGACTGATTTGTGCGCCGGTCGCAGCTGATGAACCCGCCAATTTGCGCACCTCATCGGCCACCACCGCAAAACCACGTCCCTGCTCACCAGCGCGAGCCGCCTCAATTGCCGCATTCAGCGCCAGCAAATTGATCTGTTCTGCCACCGAACGCACACCTTGTGCCATCTGCTGCATCTCCATCCCAAACCCCGTCAACAACTTGACTTGATCTGATATTTCCGCCTCGCGGTGCAGGATGTTTTCAAAATCACCGATGACCTCGGTCAAGGTCGCCTGACTGCGTTGGAACTGCTCGACGAGAGATTGCATGTGCCCGCCGCTGCGCGACGTGCTCACGATCCGCTCCAGATCATTCACCAATCCGCTAAACGTCTGTGAGAGATTGATCACGCTGTCTTCCGCAAGCTGGCGCGAGTGTTCGATGTGGCGGGTAAAGATGGGAAATAGCTCGATGCCGAGCCGCTCAAAAGTGTGCAGCCACCGCTCAAATCGCTGCGTTTGGTGAGCAGCAGTGTCTTGGGAATCGCGGCGAGACTGCGCCAGCAGCGCCGTGAGCGTTTGCCAGTGCAGATATTCAATGAGCGCCGCGCCGGTCAGCAGCGCCAGCGCCAGCAGCCATGTCAGCCACGCGCTGGGAGTCAATGCGATGAGACTTGCGGCAGCGCCAACGCCCAATAAAAGCACTTTCCAAGGTCGGGGCGGTGGAGTAACTGCTTGATTGTTGTCCTGATTATTCGACATCGTCTCACCCCAACGGCTCAAATGGATCGTTCACTGCGGCAGTTAAAATTGCCATAAAACACAGTTGGCGATCCTACGCTGTGGCGTGATTGGCGACAATCAATGCCACGCAGCGAGAGTCTAAACGCTGCGTGGTGGTGCAAATTTAAGTCGCTGAAAATTCAGGAATTCCCAGCAGGCGAGCGAGGTTGTTTTGGTAAGTCGTTTGCTGGTCAGCGGAGGCGGTCTGGAACCGCTGATCCTGCCGCACCAGCCCTTCCATGATCTGATTGACCGCCGTCCGCGCCTGTTCCAAAAACTGCGCGGCTGGTGCCAGCGCAGCATCATTAAGATCACGCGCCATCTGCCCCAATCGGCGACCAGCTCCCACCTGCGGCGACGGCTCCAACTGCTGCGTCTGTTGATATTGCGCCACTGCCGTCGATTGTTCGCTGCGACTCAAGCGCAACTGCATCGACGCCAACTGGCTGTCATCAAAGCGAATATCCGGCGCTTGCGCGAACGCCTGTTGCACATCGCCGTTAAAAAACTGATTCGCAACGGCGCTGACATCGCGCACCAACGTCTGCATCGCCTCCAGCTCTTCGGCATCCAAATTGCCCTCCACCGTGAACTGATAGCCCGTGCTGGAGCTGCGACTGACATCCAGCGCCAACGCTTGATTGCCTTTCCCGTCAGCGGCGACGCCCAAACTGACCTGCGCATCCAGCGCCCGGCTAAAACTCACCTTGACGGTATCGCCATCTTTGGTGCGCAAACTGAGCTGGAAATCCTCAGCTTTTTGATAGCGTTGCGCGGCACCAACGGCGCTCGCACCCGTATCAAGTCCCGCCAGCGTTGACGACGGTGCGAGCTGGCGCAGAGTGGCAAAGGTCGCATCTTCCGTCGCCTGCACCTGCTCACTGATGCCGCCATTCAATAGATTCAAATTCTCTAAAATCGTTTTCGCTTCTTTGAAACCGCGCTCCACTCCGCGCACCGCGCTGTCATACAACGCTTGCACTTCCTCATCTGATTTTCCTTGCGCCCGGGCATTCTCTAAACCACGCGCCACAAAGGTGCCAATCCGATTGGCGATTTTGTCCGGGGTGTATTCCTGTTGATCGCGCTTTTTCAGCGTATTGACATCCATGCCCGGAATTTCCTGCGCCAGCGCCTTGAGCGTGACATCTTGCACCCGCGCCAGCGCCCGTTCTGATTGCCCCCAATTCGGCGCAGAGTTCGCATCAGACTGCGCCGGTTTTAGCGCCGACTGTTGCGCGGAAAAAGCAGCGTAAGATTGCAGTGTTATCGACATGACAGGCTCCAAACAGCATCGTTGATGGTGGGAAATATATCGGCGGAGACGGCGTTAGCTTGACGGCGGCACGCGCTCCAGCGCGACCAAGCGGTGCTGCGCATCGACCGTCACACAAAACTGTCCGACAATACCGCTGCTACTGACGAATGGACGCAAATTTGCCGCAGGTAACGACAGTTTTAAGCCGTTGTGCGTGTGGACGATTACCGTATTCGCCGCGCCTTGATAATAGCGGAGATATTCGGTGGCTGAAATGGACAAATTGAAATAGAACCGTTGCATTTTTTCAGTGATAAAAGTGAAAGTGATTATAAAATGTTGAACATCGTTATTCTGCAACAGCGCGAGGTGAATTGACGTGAATCAAAGCTCGGCGCTGATCACGCAATTAGAACGCTGGGTCGCGGTGGGCGCACTGCGCCAGTTGGACTTGGCGCTGGCGCGGCTCATTCACGAGCAATGCCCGGACAGTGCTGCGCCGGTGTTATTGGCAGCGGCGCTGGTCAGCGAGCGCAACAGTCACGGGCATGTGTGCCTCGATTTGACCGCCGCGCAGCAGCATCCAGAAACGCTGTTGCTGGCGCGGCGACCGACGGCGCAGCCAGTTGAGGTAGCAGCGGAACTCAAGGCGTTGCTCGGGGCGCTGCCGCTGCCGCAGTGGTTGGAACACTTGCGCCGCAGTCCGGCAGTCGCTGACCAGTTCGCAGCAACGGCGGCTGCGACCACGCCGTTGGTATTGGCGGGAACTGCGGCGCGTCCGTTGCTGTATCTGCGCCGCTATTGGCGCGATGAACAACTGATTTTAGCCGGAATTACGGCGCGATTGCGGCAGCCGCTGGCGGTGGATGACGACGTGCTGCGGCAGTTGTTGGCGCAGTTATTTGATGCGCCAGCACCAGCGCAGTTGCCTTGGGATCGGATCGCCTGTGCGTTGGCGGTGCGCAGCGCCTTTGCCATCATCACCGGCGGCCCGGGCACGGGCAAAACCACGACGGTGGTGCGTTTGCTGGCGCTGTTGCAAGGGCTGGCGCTGGCAGCGGGACAACCATTGCTGCGAATTCGGCTGGCTGCGCCCACCGGCAAAGCCGCAGCGCGGTTGAATGAATCCATCGCTGGGCGCGTCGCTGCGTTGCCGCTGGCTGATCTCGCGCACGGTGAGCAGATTCGGGCGGCGATTCCGACGGCGGTCACGACCGTGCATCGGCTGCTGGGGCCGCGCCAGCACAGTCGTCATTTTCATCATCATGCCGGGCAGCCGCTGCCGGTGGATGTGGTGGTGATTGATGAGGCGTCGATGGTGGATGTGGAATTGCTGGCGCGATTGTTGGAGGCGCTGCGCCCCGAAGCGCGGCTGCTGGTGCTGGGTGATAAGGATCAATTGGCGTCGGTGGAAGCGGGCGCAGTGCTGGGTGATTTATGTCGGCGGGCGGCAGCGGCGCACTACACGGCTGCGACCTGCGACTGGTTGCAGCGCGTCACCGGGGTGATGCTGCCGGAGGAATACCGCGATCCCGCTGGACGGGCGCTTGATCAAGCAGTGGCGATGTTGCGCCACAGTTATCGCTTTGATCGGCACGGCGGCATTGGCGCACTGGCTGCGTTGGTCAATGCGCCGCCGTCGGGTCAACAGCGGCGAGCGGAGGCGGTGCTGGCGCTGTTTGCGGAGCAAGGCGATTCGCGCCAACTCACCGCGCTGCAATTGCCCAGCGCCAGCCCGGCTGCGCCCGCTTTTGATGAATTGGTGAGCGCGGGTTATGCCGAGTATCTCAAGCGGCTGCGCAATGCAGCTCCAGCGGCGACGGCGTCAGCAGCGGAGATTGATAAATGGGCACTGAGCGTGTTGGCGGCGCTGGGAAAGTTCCAATTGCTCACGGCGCTGCGCGACGGCATCTGGGGCGTGAGCGGCTTAAATCAGCACATCATCGCGTTGCTGCGCGACCAAAAGCTGTTGGACGGCGAGCCGACGGAGACGCAGCAGTGGTTTGCCGGGCGACCGGTGCTGGTCACGCGCAACGATCCGAATTTGGGACTGATGAATGGCGATATTGGGATCACGCTGGAGGTGCCGCTGCGCCAAACCCAACCGCCGCAGCGCGGGTTGCGGGTCGCGTTTCCGGCTGATGACGGCAGCGGCGGGGTGCGCTGGATGTTACCGAGTCGGCTGCAAGCGGTCGAAACGGTGTTTGCGATGACGGTACACAAAGCGCAAGGCTCGGAATTTGAACACACGGCGCTGCTGGTGCCAGATGTGCCCAATCCGGTGCTGACGCAAGAATTGCTTTACACCGGCATTACGCGCTCCAAAAAAGCCTTTACGCTGATTTATTATCAGGCATCGGTATTAGAAGCTGCGTTACAACGGCGAGTGACTCGTGTCAGCGGCATTGCGGCGGCATTGCATACGGAAAGTTAAATATGACTGCATTAAAAAAACCCGTGCTGGCGGCATTTGATTTTGATAGAACCATTAGCAAAACGGACACGTTTTTACCGTTTTTAATTCGCGTTTGTGGACGCTGGCGCGTGGCGCAGGCATTGCTGTTTTTAGCTGGCGCTGGAATCCAAGTGGGATTGGGGCGGCTGCACCGCGATCAATTCAAAGTCAAATTGATTGCTTATTTATTCACCAACAAACCGCAAGCGCAACTACAACAACTCGGCGCACAACATGCGCAACAGGTGTTCACAACCCAATTGCGTCCCGCCGCACTTGCACGCATTGCGTGGCACCGCAGTCGCGGTGATCGGTTAATTATGATCAGCGCCTCGTTGGATGTCTATTTGCGCGATCTTGCCGCACAATTAGGGTTTAATGAATTGCTGTGTACGCAATTGGCAATGCGCGATGGACGCTGCGTTGGGCAATTGATTGGAGTGAATTGTCGCGGCGCAGAAAAAGTGCGCCAATTAGAATTGCTGTGCGGTGATTTAAGTGCTTATGAATTATATGCGTATGGTGATTCAGAAGGCGACCGCGAATTATTAGCGGCTGCTGACGTTCCGCATTATCGACCGTTTTAAGAGAGCGTCTTTTGCCGCGCCACAATGGTATGCGCCCAAGCGCGATGCGTCGCAATTTCGCACATGGAGCCATTGAATTGAAAGACGGCGCGTTCTTCACTCAAAATGCGCTGGGCAGCGGCTAAATCTGTTGGCGTCACCTGAAAAGCCGCTTCAATCACGGGAAGCTGCTGCGGATGAATAGCGGTTTTGCCGCATAAACCATGCGCAATATCTTCACTGAGTTCTTCTTGCAATAATTGCACACAATCAAGATGCTCAAATACGGGTGCGGTAATTTGAAAACCAAACGGTTTAAATACCGTGACAATTTGCGCAATGATATGACCGAGCGGAGTGCGATAAATGGTGCGATCACGGGGACGGCGAATTCCCAAAATGGCTAACAAATCATTGCCGCCAATGCGCAACGCCAGAATGCGTTGTTCATACTGACAACCGAGCAAATGATCGCGCAACTGTATCAATTTTGCCGTGTCAAACACATCTCGCGTTTCCAGCGTCGGCATACAAAGATATTTAGAATGTTTTAGCATATCCAGATAGACATCGGCGTTATTAATGTCGAGCTTAGGAAAGACAAACCCATCCAGTTTTTCAATACCGGGCTGCGCTAATAATCGCGCTAAAACAGCGGGATTACGCACGCGCACAAAACGCAACATCGCTGTAGTTGCTATCATCGCAGTCAAGCAATGTTCTAAATGAACAAGCGCATTTTCAAGCGCATTTTCCGCAACTGCATCTTCAGTGCAAAAAATCACCGAGCGCAATGCTGGCCAGCGCGTACCATTCGCAATGGTCAATAAATCTTGATGCGTTGCCGGAACATATAAAGAACCACCAAGACAATACGCATTTAACATGCTGTAAATCCTTGAATCAATGATACGGCTTGATATGGCAAAGTTGGATTGATTTGCCAAGGCACCTGTTTTTCCTGCGCTAATTGTAAAAGATGCGCCACGTCCGGGGCGGTCGGATCGCGCACAATTAAACGCTCAGGAACGCGCCTTAACAATACGCGAGTTGATTCACCAATCCCGAATTTAATTAAATGTTCGTTATTACCTCCAAATTGCGCTTTCATTGTCGCTAATAATTGTTGCGAACGATCACGGGCGGGCGGAGATGCAACTGGCGTTGCTTGCGGTAAATAACCCTCATGCAAACAAGTGTGAATGGTTGCCAGCATGGTATCAATAAACCAGATTGAAATATCATGCGCGGCAAACTGTTGATAAAATAAGCAGCTATGAAAATCGTTGGTATTGATGTGTTGATTGCATACTGAGCGGCTCACTAAACCAGAAATCGTCGCATTCAAAATGCAGGATGGAATTAAATTATCTTCATCGCTCGGCGCAACCCCAGCCCCGGCTAAATCAGTTAATGCAAATAATCGCGTATCCACTGTGGTGTGATATTCCTGATTAAATGCAGTCACCGACTGCGTAAGGGTACGCGCAATCATTCCTTTACTAATCCAACCATCAACAAAGACAATGCTGGCGGCATTTTGCGCTTCTGTCTGCACAATAAAGCGCAGCGCATTATTATCAATGCCGCGATCCCGCAGAATTGATACCGAATAATGCACGACAGAACGGGCGAAATAATTGGTTAATACATGTTTGAGCAAGACGCCAATTGGCGTACCAGCGCGGAGGAGTGAAACGAGCGTTATGGTGTGGGCGTGTTGTGCGGCAATGAGCGCAGCTAAATCAATGATGTTATGCGCCAGTCGCTGCTGCATGAGCGCAAAAGTGTGATAAAAAATCTCTAAATAACGCGGTGACGGGAGTGTTTCTGGACTGAGCAATTCACTGTAATGGTATTGACCTGTTTGGAGTAACTGCTCTTTTTCTGCAATGCTGACGGTATTTAACGCAAGTGGCTTGAGTAAAATACGCACGTCATCAGGACGATAACTCCCTGAAAAAAAAGTGGGGGGTGGTGCTGCGGAAATACACATGAGCGCGTTAAACTTCAGCGCCAAATAGTTAAAGCAGCTTTAACGTTGCGCTAAACAACTGCGAGTCGCGGGGCGTGATTGCATAATCGCACTCTGCCATAAATGCACCATCACTCACACTATCACCAACACCAATAGTGAATAAATCGCCCCATTCGTTATTGAAGCGTTTGATTAAATAACGCACGGCGTGTTCTTTACCAAGGCCGCGCGGTAATACTGCAAGATTATTGCCGTTGCGGTGTAATTGGTAAGTAGTTGATCGCGCTAACACCCAAGGTTGCACAAGGTGCTCTTGTAACCAATCAAGATCACCACTTTTTCCATTGCGGTATTTCGCCACAAAATAAAGTGGTAATTGAAAATCGGTAATCATTTGCGCCCGTGCCGCTAACTTTTGATGCGCAATGACAGTATTTGCCATCTCTAATAAAGCGCCAAGATCAACCTGTGCCATTTGTGATGCGCTGGTCATGTGTTCAAGCCAATACGCATCTGGTATTCCAGCCGGATTCAAAATAACTCCACCATGGTCAATAATAGACCAACTATGAAATGGCAATTGAACGCGCTGTAAAGCGTCTAAATCTCGCGCTGTGGTGGGAATGATTGTTGCGTTGGTATTTAACAATTGCCAAAATTGGCGTTGTTTAGGCGTCATAAAAGAATGTGCGCTACCGTCCCGGAGATAAGCAACCGGAAACTGTAGCGCGTCTTCAGTTGGGCATTTCTGGCGTGTTTGGAATAAAGTATTATCCAAATCCAGAAAAACCAACGTTTTCATAATCAGACTAATTCAAAATCTGCTGGATTGAGTGCCAACTCCATAGCGATTTTACGCGCTACCCGTTTCTCACTCTCATCAAAATCTCCATCCGCAGCAGCAATGGCAATAATCAAACGCACAATTAACCGCGCTGCGCCATCATTGCCCTTCATCTTGCGAATCGCATCATAAGCCTTGGTTTCGCCAAGGTCTTTATCAAACTCAATCTGGCTCATTGCGTTTTGAAACGCCTCAACCAGTTCCTTGCTAGAAAACACTGACAGCGCTTCATAGTTCTCAATAAAGCGCATCATCTTCTGTTTTTCTTCAGAAGAGACATGACCATCCGCCATTGAAATCAACACGGAACCACTGATGGCGGCGTTCAAAAAATCTTTATTCTTGAACTTCATCGCCTCATTTTTTAACTCAGCAGCTTTCTGCTTCAAGTTGCTGACAAAATCTTGAAAACTCATCGCGCATGACTCCAATAACAATAGGGTTGATGATTAAACGTTGACGCCGTGTTGTAATGCTAATGCATGTAAACCACCAGCATAGCCCTGTCCAACTGCTTTAAACTTCCAATCGCCGTTGTGACGATACAGTTCACCGAAAACCATCGCGGTCTCAGTCGAATAATCTTCTGACAAATCAAACCGCACAACTTCCTGTTGATTGTCACGATTCACAATCCGCACAAATGCGTTATTGATTTGTCCAAAGTTTTGATGCCGCGCTTCGGCATCGTGAATCGTCACGACAACGACCAAACGCTGAATATCGGCGGGCACCTTGGATAAGGTGACGTGCATTGTTTCATCATCACCGTCGCCATCGCCGGTTAAATTATCGCCGGTGTGTTCAACCGAACCTTCTGGTGATGTTTTCTGATTGTAAAAAATAAAATAAGCATCACTGGGAACCTTGCCATCGGTTTTTACCATGAATAGGCTGGCATCCAAATCAAATGCCTGTCCATCTGTAGCGCGGGAATCCCAGCCCAAACCAATCAGAACATTTTCAAGCGTGGGCGCTTCCTTGCTCAGATTAACATTGCCACCTTTATTCAAACTAATTGTCATAGTGCGCTCCTGTATAGTAGAAGAAGTTGGAGATATTGGCGACGTCGTGGGTAATTCAAAATCCGCTAAATTCAGCTCAAGCTCCAATGCGATTTTACCAGCAATGCACTGTTCATTGTCATCAAAATGACCGTCAGCCGCAGCAATTGCCACAATCAACCGCATAATGAGTCGCGCTGCATCTTCATTGCGTTTCATCTTCCGAATAGCCGCATAAGCCTTAGCTTCACCAAGATCGCGGTCAAACTCAATTTGGTGAACGATTGTTTGAAACGTTTCAATCAATTCTTGACTTGAAAAAACGGATAAAGCGTCATAGTTTTCTATAAAACGCATCATCTTCTGTTTTTCTGGGGCGGTAATTTCACCATCCGCCATTGCAATTAACACAGAACCGCTAATCGCAGCGTTCAAAAAATCTTTGTTCTTAAATTTTAGAACTTCATTTTTTAGATCAGCCGCTTTTTGTTTTAATTGGTCAATCACTTGATGCAAACTCATAAGATGCCACTAAAGTTGTTTAGGAACAGGGTCGGTAAGTCACGCAGTGCGAACCCAGTAATTGCACTAATTCATCTAACGTATCAGTTGGCGTTTCATGGCAAATGATAATGCGGGCATATTCACAGGAATCAACGTTGTACAGATAATTATAAATGCCTTCCCCATAATTATCCAAAAAAATTAACCGTTTTTGAATAGCAGCGCCAATTAAAATTGGCGAGCGCGTGGTGGCTTGTACGACCACTGTAAATCCGCGTGCTTCTAATGCTAATCCTAAGCGAAACGCTAAGTGCATGAATTCACCAGTACCAAGCACCAGTATCCGTGCGTCGCTATCAAGTCCAGCACTTAGGCGTACTAAATCCGCAGCGGGGATGTCAATACGATGGTCAATACCAAAGCGCCCGAATGATTCAATGAGTTGTTCAAAATCACAATGATTATTGCCAACTGCTGGTGGTGCCGGTTCTGCCATCCAATCTGGGTCTGGAGTAAAAGAAAAATCGCCACTGAGCACTGCGTGCATCTGCACTGGAAGTCCAATACGACTGGAAAAAAGCGCACTGCTTTTTTCGCCACTAAAATCAGTAATGGTAACGAAATGCACCCGTTCAAGATATGGATTATGTCTGCGATAAGCGTTGACTAAATGGCACAATGTGGTGCCCGTACTAATTTCATCATCAATCACCACTAATTCGCGGGCATTTTGAAAAATGTGACGATGCGGCGGATGTAATGGTTCATATAACAGTTGTTCGGGTGCGTGACAATGTTCTTCTTGAAAAATAATTGCTTGCCGTCCGGGTACGCGATAGCGAGTGGAATGTAAAAACAAGGAATCATGTTGTTGTGCCAGTGTGGCTTCAAATACACCTTGCCCTAATCCGGTTGCTGTTTCTGCCAAAGCAATAAAGAGGCAAGGCGTAGCAGTGATTGTCAATGATTGCGCTAAATAATCATGGATTTGGCGCATTCGCGTTGGCGTTGTTGGCCAATGTTTCCCTAACACTTTGCTGACGAAGAGAAACCCACGTTTTTGATTGTTGCGGGCAGCAAAATCACACAATTCAGTAAAAGTAAAATCGGCTTTCTGCACTCTACATTTAAGGGTACCAGTTGCTAATTCAACTTGTTGCATTGTGTTCAAATACGCTGCCTCAAAATGTTAATAACGCACCGAGAGAATGGTGTTTTAACTGAGGAAAAACCGAAGAATTTCAAAACTGAGTATTAAGCGTTGAAACTCTTCGGTTAATTAAATTTGGCTTATTCATCAAGCCAAAATTGATGACCAAGTTGTCAATTTAGAGCAATGGAGAAAGTTGCGGCAATAACTCCCCAGCAGTACGACCATGACCCACATCACCAATTGCGTGCATCTTCCACTCGCCATTATGACGATACACTTTTGCCATAATCATCGCGCTATGTTCACCTTGGCAGCTCAGATTATAACGCGCAATCTCGCTGTTATTATCTGCATTCACTAAACGACAATAAGCGTTTTCTACGTTGGCAAAATTTTGCCCGGTAAAGTTATTTACAGTGAATATCAGGTTCTTGACTGTTGCTGGAACTGCATTGAGATTCACCTGAATCTGCTCATCATCACCCTCGCCTTCTCCAGTGCGATTATCGCCAGAATGTTGAATGCTGCCGTCTTTACTGTGCAATTGGCGAAACCAAACTACATCTATTAAATTGCCGCCATCATCAAACATTAAACAGGACGCATCAAGATCAATGCTTTCACCGCCACCACCAAAAATTCCTCCTAAAAAGCCGCCCTTGCTTTTCACTGCATCCCAGCCCAACCCCATAATAATGCGGGTTAAACTGGCACCGGCTTCTTTAGTCAAGGAAATTTTTTGCCCTTTACTTAGGCTGATTCCCATAATGAACTCCTCGATAATGGTATGTATTAGCTTAACGCAGTTGCGTTAGCATGTTGTGCATTAAATAATGCACGATTGCGTGAACAAATCACCACCTTACCCTGTCCGCGAAACCGAATAACAAGCCCTTCGCCAGAAGTGACGGAATTAACTAATCCGGTTAAAAAACCACCTCCCGCTTGTGGCATTCCAATCTCATAATGGAGCTGGGATGACCACGCAACTGCATGGTGGTTATCAATTACAATGTCGCGTTCTGGCTGCACATCTAGGGTAAAAATTGCTCCAAATCCAGACACTGCTAATTGCCCGCTGCCGCGTGCTTCCATAATGATAAAACCACCAGTACCACCAAAGAAACTTCCACCTAATGAATTCAGACGGGAGTTTAAGGTAACTGATGATTCAGCGGCAACAAAACTTCCATCTGCAAGCGTATAAGCGCAGGATGGGCTAACGGTCAGCAATTCAATTGATCCAGGCAATGCTGGTGATAATAAGAAATCACCGTCACCAGTAGTTGCTGCAATTTCTTGCTGAAAAAACGATTCTTCAGTTGCCATGCGGCGCAATAATGCTCGTCCCAAACCGCCCCGCATCTTGCCTTTTAATTGCAAGGTGTCCTCCATCATCACCATTGCCCCAGATTCACAAAAAATCTTTTCATTTTTACATAAATGCACATGTAAAAAGGGATCAATGTCACCCGTGACTGTGAAAGTTGGCATAATGGAAACACCTCGCTCATTCCACGCATGGTGATTAGCCGATGCTCACTCCATGATCTCGCGCCAAAGCGCCCAAACCACCTGCAAATCCTTGTCCAACCGCTTTGAATTTCCATTCGCCACCGTTGCGATACACTTCACCAAAGACCATCGCTGTCTCAGTTGAATAATCTTCAGATAAATCAAACCGCGCTAATTCGGTGCTGCTGTCTTTATTCAAAACACGCATAAAGGCGTTGCGCACCATGCCAAAATTTTGATTGCGCGTTTCCGCTTCATGAATCGTGACCGCGAATACAATGCGTTGAATAGCGGCATCAACTCCTGGCAAGTTAATCGAAACGGTTTCATCATCACCGTCACCAGTTCCGGTAAGATTATCACCGGAATGAATCACTGCGCCATCGGGTGAGGTTTTTTGGTTGTAAAAAATAAAATGCGCATCAGAAAGCACTTTACCGCTGTCGCCAACCAAAAATACACTGGTATCAAGATCGAAAGCTGCGCCATCAGTGGAACGCGCATCCCAACCAAGTCCAATAAGAGCGTTAATCAGACCCGGATCGGTCTTGGTTAAACTGACGTTACCGCCTTTTTGTAAACTGATTGCCATAGTTTGATCCTCAGATGGGTAATAATAACGAACGCAAAAAACAAGGGTAGAATAGTCATCGCGCTAATCGGTTGTTTGACCTGACGGCGAGAACCGATAAAATTTTACTGTTGTGCTGAGTTTAACAGACCTGCTGGAGTTTTCAATCCTATGTCGTGTGGTGTATTAAGTGCTACCTTACCATGACAGCTTTGAGTCAGTCATATGTACTATAGCGATGGAATAATGAGATGACACACCCTCAAACTCGAATCCGAATGACTTTATCAACGCAGTTGATGTTGGCAATGATGGTGATGAATGCAATCACCACTACTGCTTTTACCATTTATATTTATGAGCATCAACGGCAGACGGTACTGCGTGAGATTGATGATCGCTTATTTGTTGCTGCCGAAAGTGTTCGTTTGCTCAGTGATGATTTTCATACTTTGCTTGCTCATCCCGAGACAATTTCATCCCAGCATTATCGAACGTTGTTGGATCGTTTATCACAGTTTGCGACTGTGGCGCAATTAGATTATCTCTATACTGTGATTAAGCGTGATGATGTGGTGCAATTTACCCTATCAAGCTACACCGCTGAAGAACTTGCACGTGGTGAATTAAATGTGCTGTTTGATCCCTATGATGACGCCAGCGCCGGATTGCATTCTGCATTGGATACGCGCCGCCTGCAACACGATCAATATCATGATGAGTGGGGCGAATTTCGCTCGGTCTTTGTTCCCGCTCGCGCAAGTGATGGCACGGAATATGTCATTGGCGCTGATTTGTCGTTAGCTGGTATTCAAGAGGCATTGTACGTTGTATTGCGTGATTGTGTGTTAATTGCAGTAGGAGTATTTAGTTTAGGAACGCTGCTTGCAATCATGGTGATTCGTTCAATTCGGCGTATCACGCGATATTTGGCTCACAATGTTAATGAATTTGCGCAAGGGCATCTTGACTTTCAAATTGATTACGCAGCGAATGATGAATTGGGGCAATTGGCGCGTGATCTCAATCGTATGAGTAAGCAATTACATGGCATTATGAGCAATGTGAAAGATTCCGCCGCTCAATTAACGACGGCAGCCGCGCAGATGTCAACCACTGCTTCTCAGATTGCCGGCGGAGCTGACATGGTAGCGCAGCAACTGACGCAGGTCGCAACTGCCAGTAAAACAATGAGTTTTACTGCTTCGGAGATTGCAAATCATTGTGTGCAGGCGGCACATGATGCGCAACAAGCGACGACGGCAGGGGCAGCGGGAACTGCCAGCGCGGCACATATTCTTCAGGCGATGACGCATTTGGGCGCACGAACTAGGGAAACAGCGGTGACGTTGTTGGGGCTGGGGCAGCATTCGGAGCAAATCGGGAACATCGTTGAAACAATTGAAAAAATTGCGCGACAAACCAATTTATTAGCGTTGAATGCTGCGATTGAAGCGGCGCGGGCGGGGTCGCATGGGCGCGGGTTTGCGGTGGTGGCGGATGAAGTGCGGGCGCTGGCGGATCAGACGACGCACGCGACACACGATATTGCGCAAACTGTTGCTACGATTCAACAAGAGACGCGGCTGGCGGTGGCGGCGCGGCAAGAAGATGTGTGTGAAGTGGATCGCTACGTTGCTGAAGCGCAACAGTCAAGTGATATACTACAAACGTTGTTGCGCCAAATCGACGTTGTGAGTACGCAGGTACAGTGTATTGCGCAGACGGCTGAGGAACAAACCGCCGAAACGCGCAGCATCAGTCGGGCATTGCAACAAATCGCGGTGGTAGTACAGCAAAGTGCTACCAATGCGCAGGTTTCGGCGGCGGCAGCCCAACAATTGACGAGTTTGGCAACTGAATTACAACAGTTAGTGGGGCAATTCCGTTTGTTGCGTTAAATAGACGCTGTGTGTTGTTGCTTGCGAAAATGTGCGGCAGCTCACATTTGCCCAACATCGCGTACACTTTAGCCACGCTGGCGGCGCTGGGATGCCGTGCGAGTTGTTGCGAAAGCGCAACGGGGCAGTTTTTTTGAGTTGTCAGTTGTCAGTTGTCAGTCGAACGTGAGCTGTCAATTGATAGTAAACAACTGGGCTTTAATAGCAGCGGTTATACGCATAAGAAGTACAGTTTTTGAATTGTAATCCGCTCGTGATAACAACGCACTTTTTCGTATTAAAAGTGTTATTACAACTATTATGAATAACGATAACAATTGTTCATTTCCGTTATTGAGTTTGTGCAACTGGCGCACCGTTAGCAATGAAATAACATCCAACTGAGCGCGTCGTCATCGTATTTAATTCACTTAAATAAGGCTATTCACAATGCAGGATTGGCACAATATCCTTGGCGATGGGTTGATTGTCACGTTGGAATTACCGCTTGCAGCGAGCGACCGTCCACCAACCACGCCCGATGTCGCCGTGCGGTTGCTTGATGCCATCGCCGTTTTGGAAACCGAACCCACGCGAGGGGCGGATGATCCTGCGCCGCCAGAACTGGTACGGTTAGAGCTTAAACTTGATTTATTGATGGATTTAGTCACGACGCTGTTAGTCAATCAACTTCCGCCTTGTGTGCCGTTATTCCTCAGTAGCGAGGGCATTGTGTTCCCTGCCGCACTGCTGCCGAGCGACTGTACCCGCCTCGCCATTTATCCCTGTCACTGGCTCGCGCAGCCGTTGGTGTTAGAAATCGACGGTTTTCAGCAGCAGGGCGCACGTTGCGGAGCGCGTTGGCATTCTCCAGATTACGGACTGGGTGAAGTGTTACGGCGCTGGGTATTTCGTCTACATCGGCGTGAAGTCGCACGGCGGCGCTTACATGGACCTGAAGCGACTGATGAGGCGTCATGTGTCACCTCCGCCACTCCAGCCCAGTTCAATAACGCTCTATAAACAACACGGCACAATCATCAAGATGCCGGGTACAGGGGATGGGTGGCGGTGATGCACATTGGTCTTTTCAATCATGCACATGCAGGCACCGCGACGCGCCATATTTTGGAATTTCTCGGGTGCAGCGTCTGTGAGCTGGCGCAGTTGCCCACCGCTCCGCCCGCCGAGCTGCAAGCACTGTGGCTGTGCGCTCCCGCCGCTGCCCTCAAAAACTGGTTTGCGACTCTCAGCACCACGCTCCCCGTGATTTGCCAACTGAGCGACGTTGCGCCCTACGCCCTGCCATCTACCGTCGTGCAAATTGAGACGCCGCTCATTCCCGGGCAGGTCATGCAAATCCTGCACTGGCTGCACTGTGAACTCACCGCCGCCCCCGCCGATATGGAACTCGTCGGACAGCATCCCACGATGCTGCTGGTTAAACGGCTGATCGAACAGGTCGCCAAAACCGACGCCACCGTGCTCATTCTCGGCGAAACCGGCTCCGGCAAAGAGGTCGTCGCCCGCGCCATTCACGCCGCCTCCAATCGACAAAATAAACCCTTCGTCGCCGTCAACTGCGGCGCAATTCCACCGGATTTGCTGGAAAGTGAACTGTTTGGGCACGAAAAGGGCGCATTTACCGGCGCGTTCACCGCCCGCGCCGGTCGCTTTGAACTCGCCGAAGATGGCGTGCTCTTTCTCGATGAAATCGGCGACATGCCGCTGCCGATGCAGGTCAAGCTGTTGCGCGTGTTGCAAGAACGGACGTTTGAACGGATTGGCTCTAATAAATCACTGCAAACCAACGCCCGCATCATTTCTGCCACCCACCGCGATTTAGAAGCCGCCGTCACCTGCGGCAGCTTCCGCCAAGATTTATTCTTTCGTCTCAACGTGTTCCCGATTGAACTGCCCTCGCTGCGCGAGCGCCAAAGCGATATTCCGCTGTTGATTAACACCTTGGAAACGCGGCTGCGCGAACAGGGCGTCCAGCCCGCGCATCTCAGTCTCGCCGTCCTCGCCCATCTCGAAACCCTTCCCTGGCCCGGCAACATCCGCGAACTCGCTAACTTGTTGGAACAGTTGGCAATTATGTATCCCAACTTGCTGGTGGATTTGGCGCAATTGCCCACGCGGTTTCGCCCGCCCCAACTCGCACTGCTGCCCCTGACGCATGTTCAGGAATTGCGCCCACATCCCCCCGCTCAACTCACCCCGTTATTGCCTCCCGAAGGCGTCGAGATGCGCGAATATCTCAATGATTTAGAACGCAATATGATTATCACCGCCTTGGAACAACACGGGCAGGTCGTCGCCCGCGCTGCCCGTCGTTTAGGAGTGCGGCGCACCACGCTGGTGGAACGGATGCGCAAATTCGGTCTTGACCGCGATGGCGTTGATACTGCTGACGACTTTTCCGTCTAGCGCAGGTGCCGCGCCAGCGTCAACATCTCGTCACTGCCACCGCACCATCGCCACTCACGCCACAAAGCATCAAATAAAACAACTGATTAGCAGCACTGTTGCTGCCGCCATCTGTTTGACGCCGCCACCGGCACCGCGCTCAATAACCCAGTTTTAACGGTGTTAGGCAACACAGTTGGCAGTTGTCAGTTGGCGGTTGTCAGTAAAAAACGTCGGTGTCACCGACAACTGACAACTCATTACAGCGGCACTGATTTTGCACTGCCGGAAGCAACGGTATGTCGCCGGGCGCTTATTTGACGCGCCGCCTCGCCCCTCATGTCCTGCGCCGGAGAAACACATGAATTCACTCAGTCTCAACACGGTGTTGTCACCGCAAATCAGCCGCCTCCAAACTTCTGAAAGCAGCGAGACGTCGCCCACTGCGGCGCTTGGCGCATTAAGTCAATTCTCGGCGGGAGACGATTTTGCCGCCAAGTTGAAAGACGCCGTGCGCTCGGTCAATACCGAACAGCAGCAAGCCAACACCTTGCAAACCCAATTTGAACTCGGCGATGACCAAGTGAGCCTGCCGCAAGTGATGCTGGCGATGAATCGCTCCAGCATTGCGTTTGAAGCCATCACGCAGGTGCGCAATCGCCTGCTCACGGCATATCAAGAAGTGATGAGTATGCAGGTCTGAATCCTGATCGCCCTTTCCCGTTAATCGGAACACCCTGCCATGTCCTCGTCATTGTCCACCGCGCTTTCCACCAGCATGAGCAATTTCAACGAATTGCCGGTTGGACGTCAGATTGCGCTCATCAGCATTTTGGCGGGCGGGCTGGTCGTCACGGGCGCGATTTTGTATTGGGCACTGCGCCCGACGTATGCGCCGCTGTTTGCGCAGATTGAAGGGGCGCAAGCCGCAGAGGTGATGCAGGCACTCACGGCAATGAAAGTGCCTTATCAAGTCGATTCCGCCACCGGGCGCATTGAAATTCCCGAAGCCAAAATCGCGGAAACGCGCTTGTTGCTGGCGGGGCAAGGCTTGCCAAAAACGACCGATACCGGCTTTGAATTGCTGCAAGAAACTTCTGGCTTTGGCAGCAGTCGGCTGATTGAAGGGGCGCGTCATCAACGTGCTTTGGAAGGCGAGCTGGCGCGATCAGTGGCGGCGTTGGAACCGGTGGAACACGCCCGGGTGCATTTGGCGCAAGCCGAGCGCTCGGTCTTTGTTCGTGACCGCACTCCGCCCACCGCATCGGTCGTCGTACATTTGCGCAACAACCAAGAACTCACCGAGGCGCAGGTCGGTGCCATCGTGCATCTGGTGTCGTCAAGCGTGCCGGAATTGCTGCCCACGCGGGTGACGGTGGTCGATCAAACCGGGCGCTTGCTCACTTCCGATGGCAAAGAGGACAAAAACGCGGGGTTGTCACTTGACCATCTAAACTATACCCATCGCGTCGAATCCGGTTTTGTGGAGCGGGTGCAGGCGCTGTTGACGCCCATCGTGGGGCGGAATCGGGTGCGGGTGCAGGTCGCAGCAGAACTGGATTTTGCGCGAGTAGAGCGGACGCAAGAAACCTTTGATCCCGACCGCACTGCGATCCGTTCTGAACAAAGTAATGAAGAAGAAAAAACCGGCGCTGAAGCTGCAATTGGTGGCATTCCCGGCGCGTTGACCAATCAACCGCCCGCTGGCGGCGCAGTCGGCAATCAACAACAAGCTGGCGCCAATCCGCAACCGCCCAGCAGTCGCAGCCAGCAGATGACGCGCAACTATGAAGTGGATCGCAGCGTCTCGCACATTCAGGAAACGCCGGGCGGCATCCGCCGGTTATCCACCGCCGTCGTCGTTGATTTTCAAGATCAAACCAACGCGCAAGGTGAAGTGGTGCGGGTGGCGCGTACCGAGGCGGAACTCGAAAGCATTCGGGCGCTGGTGCGCGGCGCGATTGGTTTTAGTGACAAACGCGGCGATCAACTCAGCGTCAGTTCTGCCTCCTTCGTGCCCGATACGCTGACCGAAGATGCCACGCCGTTTTGGTCAGAGCCTTGGTTTTTGGAGCTGGTCAAGGTCGTGGGCGGCATGATTCTGGCGTTGCTGGTGCTGTTGACCGTCGTCCGCCCCGCACTGCGGCAACTGTTGCCAAAACCACCTGCACCCGAACCGGTCGCGCAGTTGACCGGACCTGATGATGAACGTGATGAACGTCTCGCCGCTGCCCGCGCCCAAGCCTTGGCAGATGGACGTGAACTTGATGACAACATGACTGAAGAAGAGATTTTGGCGCTGAGTGAAGAAGGAGCAGCGATGGCGGCATTAACTGATGGCAGCGAGAAGAAAACTGAACTGACCGGGGCGAAGTTGGCGTTGGCGACCACGAAAGAAGTGGAACAGCAACAAATGGATTTAGATGCCATTCGGGAACTGGTACACGAAGACCCCAAACGGGTGGCGCAGGTCTTAAAACTGTGGATGGCTGAATAATGGCTGAGGCAAAACCCAAATCAACCGATCCGTCGCGCTTTACGGGCACGGAACGCACCGCGATCTTTTTGATGGTGCTCGGTGAAGACTCCGCCGCCGAATTGCTGCGGCACATGGGGCCGAAAGAGGTGCAGAAAATCGGCACCGCGATGGCATCGCTGGAACGCATCTCGCGCAACGACATCAGCTATGTGCTGCAACAATTCCTTGATGTCATTCACGATCAAACCTCGTTTGGCATCGGTGCGGACGATTATGTGCGCCGCGTGTTGCGCCAAGCTCTCGGTGAAGATAAAGCCGAAGGGTTGATTGATCGCATCTTGCTGGGGCGTAATTCCAAAGGGTTGGAGGCGTTGAAATGGCTTGATCCCCGCGCCATCGCCGAAATGATCCGCAACGAACATCCGCAGATCGTCGCCATCGTGCTCTCGCATTTAGACCCCGATCAATCTGCCGAGACGCTGTCGTATCTGCCCGACCGGGTGCAGTCGGATTTAATTTTGCGCATCGCCACGCTTGACGGCGTCCAACCGGCAGCATTGCAGGAACTCGACGAAGTGTTAGAGCGCCAGCTCTCCGGCAAAAATACCGCCAAATCGTCCATGGTTGGCGGCATCAAGATGGCCGCTAACATTATGAATTTGATGGATTCCTCAAAAGAAGCGGTAGTCATGGAAGGCATCATCCAAGTGGACGAAGGCGTCGCCACGCGGATTCAAGAATTGATGTTTGTCTTCGCCAGCCTGATTGATGTTGATGATCGCGGTCTGCAAACGCTGATGCGCGAAATCTCAACCGATGTGCTGGTCACGGCGATGAAGGGGGCGGAAGAGGATTTGAAAGACAAAATCTTCCGCAATATGTCCAAACGCGCTGCCGAGGCGCTGCGTGATGATCTTGATAGCAAGGGGCCGGTACGCCTGAGCGATGTTGAGGCCGCGCAAAAAGAAATTCTCGCCGTTGCCCGTCGTCTGGCCGAAAGTGGCGAAATCATCCTCGGTGGTAAAGGCGGAGAAACCATGTTGTGAACCGCATCCTCACTCTGGCAGGTCCATCCTTTTGCACTGACGTGCGGCTGTGGGATCCCCCCGACGTCAGCTTGCCCGATGTGTTTTTTGACACGGTTGCAGTGGATGAATCTCCCCCAGAGCAGCCGCCAGCCCAGCCGCTGCCGACACCGGCGGAAATTGCCGCCATTGAGGAAGCGGCGCGGCGGGCTGGCGCGGAGGCGGGTTATCAAGAAGGCTATCAAGCCGGTTATGACGCCGGACGCGAGTTGGCCACGCAGTTGGCGCATGAGGAACAACGGACGCGCCAGCAGCGCGAGTTGGACTTTCGCACCGAGCAAGAGGCGATGCTCAAGATCGCAGTCGGCGCACTCGAAAACATCGCCCACGCGCTCGCCGATCCGCTGGCGGATTCCGCCGACGCGCTGGAGCCAGAATTGTTGTTGCTAGTCACCACCTTGGCGCGGCGCGTGATTATGGAAGAATTACAGCAACATCCAGAGTTGATCGTGTCGGTGTTGCGGCAGGCGCTCACGCAATTGCCCTCCCGTCATCATCCGCTGCGCATTCATATTCATCCCGACGATCAAGTGATGCTGGAGGCTTATGCCCACGCGCTCGATGAAACGATGATTTGGCTGCCAGATCAGGCAATTGAACGCGGCGGCTGCGTGGTACAAAGCGGCCCCAGTCGCATCGACGCCACTCTCGAAACCCGCCTCCAGCAAGCGATTGATGCCATCTGGGGCGAGCTTGCTCCACCAGCCGCAGCCCCGCTGCCAGCTTCCTCACCTGCACTTCCGCCGCTCCCCGGAGTAGTTAATGACTGATGTCATTCGTGATTTACAAGAAGAAGGTTCGCGGCAGTTGACGCAAGGGCTGCGCGAACGGCTGGCGCAATCCCGTCAGCGCGTTGAAACCGTGCCGGAGCCGCAGCCCGAAGGTCGGCTGTCGCGGATGGTGGGAATGACGCTGGAGGCGGAAGGGATTCGTCTGCCCATCGGTGGTCGCGCTGCGATTCATACCGTTCACGGCACGCAGTTGGCGGCAGAAGTGGTGGGATTTCAGGGTGAACGCACGTTTTTAATGCCGGAGACGAAGTTAGAAGGTTTGATCCCCGGTGCGCGGATTGAGCCGCTGGAACAAACCCGCCGGATTCCCGTTGGCCCGGAATTGCTCGGGCGGGTGCTGGATGCGCTGGGTAAACCGCTGGACGGCGGCGGGCCGCTGCGCACGCAGGAATTGGTGCCGATTGAAGGGCGACCGATCAATCCGCTCAAACGGGCGCCGGTGCGCACGGTGCTGGATGTCGGCATCCGCGCTCTCAACGGGCTGCTGTCGATTGGGCGTGGGCAGCGGATTGGGCTATTTGCTGGCAGCGGCGTCGGCAAAAGCGTGTTGCTGGGGATGATGACTAAACACACGGAAGCGGACGTGATCGTGGTCGGTCTGATCGGCGAACGCGGACGTGAAGTCAATGAATTTATTACGGAAATTTTAGATGACGAATCGCGCCGACGCACGGTGGTCGTTGCCGTGCCTGCCGATCAATCGCCGCTGCTGCGCCAGCACGGCGCGTGGGTGTCAACCACGATTGCCGAGTATTTTCGAGATCGCGGTTTGAACGTGCTGCTGTTGATGGATTCGTTGACGCGGTTTGCGCAGGGAGCGCGGGAGATTGCGATGGCGATTGGCGAGCCGCCCGCCACCAAAGGTTATTCCGCGTCAGTGTTTGCGCGGCTGCCGCAGTTGGTGGAACGCGCTGGCAACGGCGATCAAGGCGGCGGTTCGATCACGGCGTTTTATACCGTGTTGGCGGAAGGCGACGATCAAAATGATCCGATTGTCGATTCCGCTCGCGCCATTCTCGACGGGCATGTCGTGCTGTCACGCGACATCGCCGAAACGGGGCGGTATCCGGCAATTGATGTCAACGCTTCGGTGTCGCGGGTGATGAGCGCGGTGGTGACGCCAGAACATCAACGCGCTGCGTATCGTTTTCGCGGGTTGCTGGCGACCTACACCCGCAACCGCGATTTGATTGCGGTGGGCGCGTATCGCAAAGGCGCTGATCCGCAGTTGGATGAAGCGGTGCAAATGAATCCGCGTTTGGAGGCGTATCTCAGCCAGAACCGCACCGATGCCGCCAGTTTTGTGCAATCTCGGCAAGAATTATGCACGTTGCTGAATATGCCGACGGGAATGGAGCGGCGATGAGCAGTAGCAGCGTCAAACGATTTCAACGCCTGCTGCGGATTCGGGAAGCGCAGGAAAATGAGGGGGCGGTGGTGCTGGGGCAGCGGCTGGCGGATTTGCACAAAGCCGAGCAGCAGCGCGATTTGCTGGAGGAATATCAAAGCCATTATTTCCACAGCAATTTGCCCAACGATGCGCGAATTCTGAAGCAAATCGCGCTGTTACAGCAGCAGTTGCGCGGGGCGTTGCAGCAGCAGGAAGCGCGAGTGGTGGCGGTGAGTGCGCAGATGGAGAAAGCGCGTTCGGCGTGGCTGGAGCTGCATCAAGCGAGTTTGTCGCTGGAGAAGTTGATTGAACGCCGGCAGAAGGTGGAGAGCAGGCTTGATGTGCGGAAACAACAGTTTGAGCAGGATTTGTGGGTGACGCGCCAAGCGTTTCAAAAGTCCGTTGATGACTCGGCATAACATGCCAGTAGGTGGGTGATGATTCAATCCAGCACGCTTTTTCCCAGCACTTCTGCTGGCGCGTTGTTGCAATTGCTGGGCGGCAGTTTTCCGACGCCAGATGGCGCGGGCGCGACTGATCCGAGCGAGTTCATCGCTACCTTTGAATTGCGTTTGAAAGATGCGTTGATGGCGGCGGGCAGCGATCCGGCAAAAATTGCGGCGCTGTCGGGGCGGGCGCTGTTGCAACAGGCGCTGACGTTGACACCAGCAGCGGCGGCACCAACTCCGTCAATAACACCACCAATCACGCCATTAGAAACAACGGCTCCGTCTCCGCCGGTGGCGATCACGAATTCAGACGCTGCTCCCGCTCAAGCTGCGCCGATTGCAATCGCAGCGGTGACGCTTGCGCCTGCGGCAGCAGCAACTGATGCGGCTGCGGTTGCTCCGGAGGTGGCGGAGGTTTTAGCGGCGGTTGAGGAACCTTCCGAAGATGAGGGCAACGAGTTATTGCAGCGGTTGCTGGAATCGGCGGTGCCGGTCAGTTGGTCAGAGCCAGCGGTTATTCCGCCGGTTGCGCCGCCAATTCCGGTCGCGTCACCTGCGCCGGTAGTAAAAACGGATGTTGACGCTGCCGCAGCGAATGATGTGGCGGTTCCAATTATTGCCAACGCGCCACCCGCTCCCGCCAAATCATCTGAAAAAGTCAGTCAATCTCAGCAGTTACCAGAATCTTTTGTTTTGCCGCTTGCGCCACCAATTCCGGTTGCGGCACCCGCGCCGGTAGTAAAAGCGGATGTTGACGCTGCCGCAGCGAATGATGCGATTGTTTCGATTATTGCCAACGCGCCACCTGCTCCCGTCAAACCCGTTGAAAAAACAAGCAAATCTCAGCAGTTACCGGAATCTTTTGTTTTGCCGGTTGCGCCACCAATTCCGGGCGCGGCAGCAACAGTGGATGTGAGCGCGGTGGATTCCGAATCTGTCAATTTTTTGGCGGACGTGACTCTCGCACCGTTGCCGCAAAAATCGTCACCGGCGCTGGCGCGTCCGGCGGAGACAGTGGTGCCAGCGCCATCAGTTTCTGAAATAAAAACGGATCAGGCAGTGCCTCAAGTGCGGTTAGAAATGCCGCCGACACCGGTTGAATTGCCGCCAGCTATAGCGAATAAAATTCCCACGCCGGTTGCGTCAGCGATTGCCGAATTACTGAACACTGGAACTGAAAAACCAGCTATTCAACTATCACCAAAATCAACACAAACTCCTGAATTAGTGATGCTAAACTCAATTACTGATTTAGCGAATAGGCTTGCTGCAATTGCTGCCTCAACAAAGCCTACAAATGCACCTAAAATCGAGATTAAACCGATTGAAGCGGTCGCAACGCCGGTGATTGAAAAGGCTGCGCCTGCACCGCTTCAACAGACAATTCAAGCTACGCCAGAAGTTGAGATTGATCCGATTGCTGCACCGGTAATTAAAAAGGCTGCACCCGCGCCAGCTACACCGATTCAACCAACTATTCAAACTGCGCCAGAATTTGAGATTGAGCCGATTGCTGCGCCGGTGATTGAAAAAGCTGCGCCCGCACCAACTGCGCCAATTCAACCAACAATTCAAACTGCACCGGAAATTGAGATTGATCCGATTGCTGCGCCGATGATTGAAAAGGCTGCACCCGTACCAACTGCGCCGATTCAACCAACAATTCAAACTGCACCGGAAATTGAGATTGATCCGATTGCTGCGCCGGTAATTGAAAAAGCTGCGCCCGCACCAACTGCGCCGATTCAACCGACTGTTCAAGCTGCACCGGAAATTGAGATTGAGCCGATTGCTGCGCCGGTGATTGAAAAAGCTGCGCCCGCGCCAGTTACGCCGATTCAACCGATTATTCAAGCTGCACCGGAATTTGAGATTGAACCGATTGCTGCGCTGGTAATTGGAAAGGCTGCACCCGCACCAACTGCGCCGATTCAACCGACTGTTCAAACTGCACCGGAAATTGAGCTTGAACCGATTGCTGCGCCGGTGGTTGAAAAGGCTGCGCCTGCTGCGCCGATTCAACCGACTATTCAAACTGCGCCAGAAGTTGAGATTGAGCCGATTGCTGCGCCGGTAATTGAAAAGGCTGCGCCTGCTGCACCAATTCAACCGACAATTCAAGCTGCGCCAGAAATTGAGATTGATCCGATTGCTGCGCCGGTGATTGAAAAGGCTGCGCCCACGCCAACTGCGCCGCTGCAACCGGCAATTCAAGCTGCGCCGGAAATTAAGATTGATCCAATTGCTGCGCCGGTGGTTGAAAAAGCTGCGCCCGCGCCAGCTGCACCGATTCAACCGACTATTCAAGCTGCGCCAGAAGTTGAGATTAAGCCGATTGCTGCGCCGGTGATTGAAAAGGCTGCGCCCGCTACACCCATTCAACCGACTATTCAAGCTGCACCGGAAATTGAGATTGAGCCGATTGCTGCGCCGGTGATTGAAAAGGCTGCGCCCGCTACACCCATTCAACCGACTATTCAAGCTGCACCGGAAATTGAGATTGAGCCAATTGCTGCGCCGGTGATTGAAAAGGCTGCGCCCGCTACACCCATTCAATCGACTATTCAAGCTGCACCGGAAATTGAGATTGAGCCAATTGCTGCGCCAGTGATTGAAAAGGCTGCACCCGCGCCAGCTGCACCGATTCAATCGACTATTCAAGTTGCGCCAGAACTTGAGATTGATCCAATTGCTGCACCGGTGGTTGGAAAGGCTGCGCCCGCGCCAGCTGCACCGATGCAACCAACTATTCAAGCTGCACCGGAAATTGAGATTGATCCGATTGCTGCGCCGGTGATTGAAAAGGCTGCGCCCACGCCAACTGCGCCGCTGCAACCGGCAATTCAAGCTGCGCCGGAAATTGAGATTGAGCCAATTGCTGCGCCGGTGATTGAAAAGGCTGCACCTGCACCAATTCAACAGACTGTGCAAACTGCACCGGAAATTGAGATTGATCCAATTGTTGCACCGGTGATTGAAAAAGCTGCACCCACGCCAGTTGCACTAATTCAACCGACTATTCAAACGGCACCGGAAATTGAAATTGATCCAATTGCTGCGCCAGTGATTGAAAAAGCTGCACCCACGCCAGCTGCACCAATTCAACCGAATATTCAAACGGCACCGGAAATTGAAATTGATCCAATTGCTGCGCCAGTGATTGAAAAAGCTGCGCCCGCGTCAATTCAACCGGCTATTCAAGTTGCGCCAGAAATTGGAATTGATGCGATTGCTGCGCCGGTGATTGAAAAGGCTGTGCCTGCTGCGCCGATTCAACCGATTGTTCAAACTGCACCGGAAATTGAGATTGAGCCGATTGCTGCGCCGGTGATTGAAAAAGCTGCGCCCGCGCCAGTTACGCCGATTCAACCGATTATTCAAGCTGCACCGGAATTTGAGATTGAACCGATTGCTGCGCCGGTGATTGAAAAGGCTGTGCCCGCGCCCGCTGCGCCGATTCAACCAACAATTCAAACTGCACCGGAAATTAAGATTGATCCAGTTGCTGCGCCGATAATTGAAAAAGCTACACCCGCGCCCGCTGCACCGATTCAAACGACTATTCAAACTGCGCCAGAAGTTGAGATTGATCCAATTGCTGCACCGGTGACTGAGAAGGCTGCACCCGCACCAACTGTGCCAATTCAACAGACTATTCAAACTGCACCGGAAATTGAGATTGATCCGATTGCTGCGCCGGTGATTGAAAAGGCTGCGCCCACGCCCTCTGTACCAATTCAACCGACTATTCAATCTGCACCGGAAATTGAGATTGATCCAATTGCTGCGCCGGTAATTGAAAAGGCTGTGCCCGCTGCGCCGATTCAACAGACTGTTCAAACTGCACCGGAAATTGAGATCGATCCAATTGCTGCGCCGGTGATTGAAAAGGCTGTGCCCGCGCCAGCTGCACCGATTCAACCGACTATTCAAACTGCGCTAGAAGTTGAGATTGAACCGATTGTTGCGCCCGCGCCAGTTACGCCGATTCAAAATGTAGATCAAAGTCCGTTGAGTCAAGTTGAAATTTTTAGTATTGAAAAATCTGCCATACAACCAAACTTTGTTCCCGTCATGGGAATGCGTATTAACCAATCTACACTAGCAAATGATGATTCAACATCAGAAAATATCAGTACGGTAGATATTGAATCATCTGATGCAACATCATCTGCTACACTTAAAGTGGAAATCCCTATAAAATCATTAAAAAATGATCCGCTACAAATCACTATATCTAATCCATCGTATATTAGTGAATCACAGGTTCCGCCGCTGTTTTCAGCGCGTGGAACGCTATTGCGATCATCATATAAATCAATAAATGATGATGTGCATTCTGTAGCGAATGATGATACGATGAGCTTCAGTCAAACCATAGCTACTTCTATCAACGAAGATGCGCAGCGATTGACAATGTTAGGACAGCAAAGAATAACACCGTCTGTGTTTTCCTCTTTGTCTGCACCTCCGGTAATGTTATCTAAACAGCCACTTGATCTGAATAATCTTTTACAACCGAACGGTGAATCATATCTTGCTAATCCAGTCAAGTGGCTGGTGCAAACAAATACTGATACAGTAGAATTAAAATTGCATCCTGCAAATTTAGGTGCATTAGATGTCAGATTAACAATGGAAGCAGAAAAAGCACACATACAGTTTGTTTCCTCTAGTGCAATTGTTCGTGATGTGTTGGAAGTAGCATTACCACGATTACGCGATAGTCTTGCACAAGATGGTTTACAACTGGGCAATGTATCAATTACAGATCAATTGCCACAAGACCGGCGTGGCTCAGAGCGAGAATTAACGCAAAATTCACAAAGTCAATCATATGCGCTTGACGATAGCGATGAAGAATTGCCTGATTCTGATTTACAGCAACCAGCAGATTCGCTGAACCAATTAGATGATTTTGCGTAATTTTTTGATTAAAAACCGGCATTTTTACAATTAGTTTTATGCCGTTTTTTGTATACACGCTTTTATCACTAACCATTTTTGGAACTAAACTATGGCTAAAAAACCTACTCCGGCGCAGACTGAAAAAAAAGACACTGAACCTAAAAAAGGCTTAAACACCAAATTGATTTTATTAATCGTTGGTGTTGTTTTTGTGCTCGTTGCAGGTGGTGGAGCAGCTTATTACTTTTTAGTGATGGCACCTGCTGCGCACACTGAACCTGCTGAAGGTTCAGAAACAACAGATGGACATGCAACTGAAGACACCCATGCTGTTAAAACCGATCATCCTATTGAACAAGTGCCGGTAATTTATCACGCATTCAAACCGCTCACAGTGAATATTGCTGCGTCCGGTCCGGTGCGTTTTTTGCGTATTAATATTACCGTCGTCACCCGTACAGCAGCAGTAGTAGCAGCTTTAGAAAAACATTTACCGCGCATCCAAAATGATTTACTAACGCAGCTTTCTGGACAAAGCTACGCTGTTGTAAATACTCAAGAAGGTAAAAATTCACTGCGTGAAAGTTTGAAAAAAATGCTGAATGACATTCTAACAAAATCGCGTGAACCTGCTGACATTCAAGATATTCTGTTTACAGAATTATTGATGCAGTAAAGGACGAGCAAAACATGGCACAACAGACTGATATTCTCAGTCAAGATGAAATCGACGCCCTATTACACGGCGTAGATGACGGGGAAATTGATACCAGTTCTAATCCGTTTCCATCTGATGGAAATGCGCGTCCTTTTGACTTTGCCACTCAAGAACGAATTGTTCGCGGGCGAATGCCCACGCTCGACATGATTAATGAACGGTTTGCGCGTTATTTGCGTATTCACCTATTTAATTTGTTGCGCCGTTCATCAGAGGTCTCTGTCATTGGTGCGCGTATTACAAAGTTTTCAGAGTACATTCACGGACTTTATGTGCCAACCAGTTTAAATATGGTGCGGGTAATTCCATTGCACGGCACAGGATTATTCGTGCTTGATCCTAAACTGGTTTTCAGTTTAGTAGATAACTTTTTTGGAGGCGATGGTCGTTATTATTCGCGTATTGAAGGGCGCGATTTTACCGCAATGGAAATGCGGGTGATTAAAAATTTGCTTGATGCTGCTTTTGAAGATATGCAAAAGGCTTGGGAACCGGTTATGCAGTTGACTTTTGAGTTCATTAACTCAGAAGTGAATCCGCAGTTTGCAAATATCGTCAGCCCCACCGAAATTGTGGTGATTAACGATTTTCATATTGAATTGGACGGCGGCGGCGGTAACCTGCATGTTACTCTGCCGTATTCAATGATCGAACCAATTCGTGAACAATTGGATACTGGATTGCAATCAGATCGCTCTGGAGTGGATGAGCGTTGGCTGCGTGCCTTGCAAGAAGAAATTCCAACAGCAATCGTGAATGTCAGTTCAACTTTAGTGGAAACTGAGTTATCTGTGGAGCAATTATTGGATATGCGCCCTGGTGACATTATTCCAATCAATTTGCCGGAAACAGTGGTTTTGTACGTTGAAGATATTCCATTATTACGCGGTAAGTTTGGCGTTTCTAATGGTCATAATGCTATTAAAGTTTCCGAATATATCCAAGCAAAGCATTAGTGAGTAATACATAATGAGTACCGATAGCGATACTGATTTAGGTGATGCTGTTGCTGATGATTGGGCAATGGCATTGGAAGAACAAAAAGAAGCCACTGAGCCTTCTATACCCGATCCACCGGCTGCAAAAAAACCGCAGGGGCGCGAGCGTGATGGTGATGCACTGAATGGTGGTAAAGACGGCAATAAGCCACAACCAAAATTGCGGCGATTTGGTGAAGAAACAATGGATTCGCTAAGAGCGCAACCATTGAATCCTGATGATTTTTCCAATTCATCGCCAACTGCGTTGGAAAATCTTAATCTCAATATGTTGTTAGATGTGCCAGTGACGATTTCGATGGAAATCGGGCGGTCACGAATTACAATTCGCAATTTATTACAACTCAATCAAGGATCAGTAGTTGAATTAGATCGCTTGGCAGGTGCGCCGCTGGATGTCTTAGTTAATGGCACTCTTATTGCGCATGGAGAAGTGGTGGTTGTTAATGAAAAATTCGGCATTCGTTTAACAGATGTTATTAGTCCTAGTGAACGTGTTCGCAAGTTACGGCAGTAGCGTCAATGTGTCACTTACACACCGCAAGTTATTATTACATCATCACCGGTTGGCTATTGATAAGTCACTCAGCCGCTGCCGTTACTGATTCAATTCATACACCAATTTCACCAACCGCTAGTTATCTTACCCAACTAATTGGTGGTTTGGTGATCATTATTTTGATGATTTTGCTTTTAGCTTGGTTCCTGCGGCGCATTCCCGGTTTAACAACAGCAGGGTCGTCAGTCATTGAAATTCTCGCTGTGCGTGCTATTAGTAGTCGCGAACAATTGTTGTTAGTTCAAGTAGGTGAAGAGCAGATTTTAATTGGCTTAACGCCAGCAGGATTATCACATCTTCATACTTTGCGCACGCCTCTTATTATACCAATATCCGAGCAATCCTCTGGACAGTTTGAACAATTACTCAAACAATTCCGTTCAGTAGGATCAAAACCATGACTCAGCAACGCTGGCTGGTGCTGGCGTTTTTTTTATTATTGCCAGAACTGGTATTTGCCCAAATTGGTGGTATGAATGCCGTGACAGTGACCGCCGCTCCGAATGGCGGTCAAGTGTATTCATTAACACTACAAATTTTGTTATTTATGACGGTGTTGACATTGTTGCCGTCAGCACTGGTTATGTTGACTTCGTTTACCCGTATTATTGTCGTTTTGGCAATTTTACGTCAGGGATTAGGAACCTCGCAAACACCGTCTAATCAAGTTCTTTTAGGATTAGCGTTTTTTTTAACGTTGTTTGTTATGGCTCCCGTTTTTGAAGATATTTATAATACTGCTGTGTTACCTTATTTAGATGAAAAACTCGGTACTGAAGAAGCGATTGTTGCGGCAGTGAAACCATTGCGTGCGTTCATGTTGGAGCAAACCCGCGAGACCGATATTGCATTATTTGCCGAAATTAAAGGTCTTGATGGTTTTGCATCACCAGACGCAATCCCGCTCAATCTCTTGGTTCCGGCATTTATCATCAGCGAACTAAAAACTGCTTTTCAAATTGGGTTTTTAATTTTGATTCCTTTTTTAATTATTGATTTGGTGGTGGCAAGTGTGTTGATGTCGATGGGTATGATGATGCTGTCGCCGCTGATTATTTCGCTACCATTCAAAATTATGTTGTTTGTTTTAGTTGATGGCTGGTCGTTAATCATGGGCACTTTGGCGCAAAGTTTTTACAGTTAGGATGAAAATACAAGTGACACCAGAAATAGTACTTGATGTTGGTAAAGAGGCGGGCGAGATGATTATTTTATTATCTGCACCACCACTATTGGCGGGGTTAATTATTGGTTTGGTAATCAGTATGATCCAAGCTGCAACACAAATTCAGGAAATGACTTTAAGTTTTATCCCAAAACTATTGGGCATTGGTGCGTCATTGGTTTTTTCTGGGCATTGGATGTTGTCTTTGATTACAGATTATGTCATTCGTTTATATCATTCTATTCCTAGTTTAATCGGTTAGTCTGCGTTATTTTTTATGTCACCCTTAGCACTCACTACTCAAGATTTAGCGTTGTGGGTTGGGGCATGGTTATGGACATTTGTGCGCATCAGTGCTGCATTATTGGTTGCGCCTTTATTTGGAGCACGCACTGTTAATGTCCGCGTTAGAATTGGGTTGGGATTGTTATTAGCGTTGGTAGTTGTGCCACAACTACAAACACCTCCGGTAATTGATCCACTGAGTTTAGAAGGCGTAGTGGTTGCTATCCGACAAGTCCTGATTGGAATCAGTATGGGATTTGTGTTGCAAATGGTGTTTTCTGCGTTGACGCAAGCTGGAGAATATATTGCGTTGTCGATGGGTTTAGGCTTTGCTTCGGCAATGGACCCGGTTGGTGGTGTTCAGGTGCCCATGATTTCGCAATTTCTCACTATTTTAGTCATGCTGATTTTTCTTGCGTTAAATGGTCATCTCGTGTTTATTCAACTCTTGTTAAAAAGTTTTGAATCCATACCAGTAACCAGCACTGGATTATTGCGTGATGATTTATGGGCAATCGTGACGTTTGGACACACCATGTTTTCTCATGCAGTGTTAATCGCTTTGCCCGCTATGGCTTCATTATTATTAGTGAATTTGGCGATGGGCGTGGTCACTCGCGCTTCGCCGCAACTGAATATCTTTGCGATTGGATTTCCGTTGACCATTCTTGCCGGTTTTTTTGTACTCGTTTTTACTTTGCCTAATTTTCCAGCGCGTATTGGCGAACTATTGCTGCTCGCTTTTGATTTAATTCAGCAGATGATGAGCCGTTAAGATGGCTGAAAACGAAAATGGTCAAGAACAAACTGAAGAACCCACCGCGAAACGGTTACGCGATTCACGCGAAAAGGGGCAGGTAGCGCGTTCACGCGAATTTAATACGCTGGTAATTTTGTTAATCGGCGGCGCATACTTTAATTTCCTCGGTGGCGATTTTACCGTCCAAATAATGCAATTGCTCACTGAGGCGCTCACTATAGAGCGCCAACTCGTTTTTGATGTGGGTTTAATTATCCCGCGTTTACAAGAATTGATGACGCGAGCATTGTTGATTATTACGCCGTTATTTATTTTAATGATGGTTATTGCTATTTTTGCTCCCATTTTGATTGGTGGTGCCAATTTTTCAAGTCAAGCCTTTGCGCCAAAGTTTTCAAAACTCAATCCGTTCACCGGCATTAAACGGATATTTTCGGTTCAGGGGTTGTCAGAACTTCTGAAATCACTCGGTAAATTTGTGTTAGTTGGTACGGTTGCGTGGTTTTCTATTGCGGGAATGTGGGATGCGTTGATGCATTTAGGTGAGCTGCCATTGGTCACCGCAATTACGCAAACTGGTGATATGGCAATTCACCTTTTTTTAGTCGCATCCGCCGCACTCATTGCTGTGGCGTTGATTGATGTTCCATTTCAATTATGGAATCATAACAAGCAGTTGCGGATGACGCTGCAAGAAATCAAAGATGAATATAAAGAAAGCGATGGCAAGCCGGAAGTTAAGGGACGCATTCGGCAATTGCAGCAGGAAATGGCGCAGCAGCGCATGATGTCGGATGTTCCCAAAGCAGATGTGGTCATTACTAATCCAACGCATTATGCAGTGGCTATTGTCTATCAAGCAGAAAAAATGATCGCGCCGCAATTATTAGCGAAGGGAGTTGATGATACTGCATTGGCTATTCGGGAATTGGCAGAAGAACACAATATCACGCAAATTACTGCGCCCAAAGTCGCTCGCGCTATCTATTTCACCACTGAAATTGGACAAGAGATTCCTAATGGGTTATTTGTCGCCGTGGCGCGATTACTCGCTTATGTCTATCAATTAAAACAAGATGATATTGAGGAACTCACATTGCCTGATGATTTACCGGTGCCGGATGAATATCTCGATCAACGCACTGCGCGCCAAGTGCGGCGCTAATTACTGATGGCGACGCTGGGCGAACGGCTTGGCGGCGTGGGGCGCTTGGGTTTGGGCGCACCACTGATGTTGTTGGCATTGCTGGCAATGTTGGTCTTGCCGCTGCCGCCGTTGGCGCTGGATTTACTTTTCACTTTCAATATCGCGCTGTCACTTATCGTGGTGATGGTGGCGGTTTATACCCCGCGTCCGGTCGATTTCGCGTCTTTTCCCACCATTTTGTTGTTAGCCACGCTGCTGCGCCTCGCCTTAAATGTTGCCTCTACTCGCGTTATTTTGCTGAAAGGTGGCGAAGGTACCGAAGCTGCCGGTCAAGTGATTGAAGCATTTGGACAATTCGTTCTCGGTGGCAACTTCGCCATCGGCATCGTGGTGTTTGCGATTCTGATCATCATCAATTTCGTGGTGGTCACCAAGGGCGCAGGACGGGTGTCGGAAGTGAGCGCCCGCTTCACGTTGGACGCGATGCCCGGCAAGCAGATGGCGATTGATGCTGATCTCAACGCGGGGCTGATTTCGCAGGAAGTGGCGCGGCAGCGGCGGGCGGATGTGGCGCAGGAAGCGGATTTTTATGGCTCGATGGACGGTGCCAGTAAATTCGTGCGCGGCGATGCGGTGGCCGGCATTTTAATCTTATTTATCAACATTCTCGGCGGCATCATCATCGGCACCACCCAGCACGGGATGACGTTTAACGATGCTGCAAATAATTATTTGTTGTTGAGTATCGGCGACGGGTTGGTCGCGCAATTGCCAGCGTTGCTGCTGTCGTCGGCAGCCGCCATCGTCGTTACCCGCGCTAATACTGCGCAGGATATGGGGCAACAGGTATTCAGCCAGTTGTTTTCCAATCCTCGCGTGCTGTATATCGCCGCCGGAGTGATTGCGATCCTCGGCGCAATTCCGGGGATGCCGAATCTGGTTTTTCTCGGATTGGCGTCAATGTTGGCAGGCGGTGCTTATTTGCAAAGCCGTAAAGCGTCAGAATTGGTTGTGGTGGGTGATGAGGAACAATTAGCCAGCGGTGGCGAGCTGCCTGCGCCAATGGAAGATCGTGATTTATCGTGGGAGGACGTGCCGCCGGTTGATTTAATTGCGCTGGAAGTGGGTTATCGGTTAATTCCGCTGGTGGATCGCAGCCAAGATGGACAATTGATGGGGCGCATTAAAGGAATTCGCCGCAAGTTGTCGCAAGAATTTGGGTTTTTAATTCAGCCGGTGCATATCCGCGATAACCTTGATCTCACGCCGAATCAATATCGAATTTCATTACTTGGCGTAATCGTTGCCGAGGCGGAAGTGTTTCCAGATCGGGAATTGGCGATCAATCCCGGCAAGGTGTTTGGCAGCGTCGCTGGCACTCCTACCAAGGACCCGACGTTTCATCTTGATGCGCTGTGGATTGATCCGTTGGATCGGGAAGCGGCGCAGGGTGCGGGTTATACCGTCGTCGATGCGGCGACCGTGATTGCGACTCATCTGTCGCAAATTTTTCGTGATCACGCCCAGCGCCTGATTGGTTATGAGGAAGTGCAGCATCTGCTCGATCAACTGGCGCGGCAGTCGCCAAAATTGGTGGAAAGTCTGTTGGCTGCCAAAACTGTCCCGTTGGGCTTGTTGTTGAAAGTGTTGCAAAACTTGCTGGCAGAGCAGGTCTCTATCCGCGATTTGCGCACCATCGTCGAGATTTTGGCGGAACGAGCGCCCAAGAGTCAGGATTCTGCCGTGCTGACGGCGGCGGTGCGAACCGCGCTGGCGCGTTCAATCGTGCAGGACTTGGTGGGTGCTGATGACGAGCTGCCGCTGATCGCGCTGGATCCGGGTTTGGAGCAGATTTTGCACAAATCCCTTCAAAGCAGTCAGGGCGAAAGCATCGGGATCGAACCGGGGCTGGCGGAACGGGTGCAACGGTCGGTTACGGAAGCAGCGGCGCAGCAGGAAGCGGAAGGTGCGCCAGCAGTTTTGGTCGTTGCTCCAGAAATTCGCGCTTGGATCGCCAGTTGGTTACGCGGGGCAGTGCGTAACCTCACAGTTTTGGCCTTCACTGAAATCCCAGATAACCGTCGCATCCGCGTAGTAGCGACAGTGGGAAAAGGGGGCTGAAATCGCGTCCGGCGCGACATGAACGAACAGGAGTAAGCAGATGAATGTACGGCGATATCGGGCGCGAGACATGCGGGATGCACTGCGGCAGGTGCGTGAGCAACAGGGCGCAGATGCGGTCATTTTATCGAGTCGTCGGGTGGATGGACTGTTGGAAGTGGTCGCTGCTTACGATCCAGCGTTGGATTCTGGTTTCACGGCGTTTGATGATGTGCCGATGGCACCACCGCCGATGCCGACTGGGGTTGATCCTGATTTGGCGGCGATGCGCCGGGAGCTGTGCGATCTACGCACGCTGTTGATGCGCCAGCAGGTGTGGAATGAGCAAGATCAATGGATGGCGCAACATCCGTTGGCGGCTGGCTGTGTTGAGCGGCTGCGGCATTGTGGATTTCACGAGAAGCTGGCGCGGAGTTTGGCGGGGAGTGTGCAGGAAGATTTGACGCCTGAAACGGCGTGGGCGCGGCTGCGGACGCGCTTGTCGGCGTCGATTGCAACAGCAACTCCATCGGTATTAGAACGCGGTGGTATGCTTGCAATGATTGGCCCAACTGGCGTTGGCAAGACTACGACCATCTGTCGGCTGGCGCTGCGGCACATTCGCCGTTTGGGGCGCGATTCCGTGAGTTTGGTGACGCTTGACCGCCAGCGCGTGGGCGCTCATAAACAGTTACAAGCCTTCGGGCAGATGGCGGGAATTCCGGTACAGTTATTGGAAAGTGAGCGGGATTTGGTGGCACTCGCGGGACGCGCTAGGGATGGTAATTTGATTTTGATTGATACCGAAGGACAGGCAGCGCGGCAGGCGGCAGAGCGGAATTTGTTTGCGAAGGTGCGGCATCTGATTCCGTTGGAAACTTGGTTGGTGATTCCAGCAACGCATCAGGCATCGGTGTTGCGGCAGGTGTTGCAGTCGTTTCAAGGCAGTGAGCCAGCAGCATTGGTATTAACGAAGGTGGACGAAGCAGAACAATTAGGAGAGACCTTGTCAGTGCTTCTTGAGCAACCTCTCGGTTTGGTGTTCTACAGTGATGGACAGCGAATTGATGGGGACTTTCATCAAGCGGACACCACCTATCTCACGTCGCGGGCATTGCAAGAGCCAGCGCCGACGGCGGCGCGTTCAGTCTTTGATGACGAAGACATCATGCTCATGCAACCGCAGCAGGTAACGCCGCGGATGCAAGAGTCATTGCCACAGCGTGCAACGCTGGGCGCGTCAGTACCCGCACCACTGTTATCCAACCCCCGCGAGACGATGGTTTTAGAATCGGTGGTTCCTTTCAGGAAATAAGTTGATGCACATTCCCATGAGGAATAGCCGACCGCTGAAAACAATCGCCATTGCCAGTGGTAAAGGCGGTGTTGGCAAGACTAACGTGGCGGTGAATTTAGCGGTGGCGCTGGCACGCATGGGACGGCGGGTGATGCTGTTTGATGCCGATTTAGGGCTGGCGAACGCGGATTTGCTGCTGGGGCTGCGTCCAACCCGCAGTCTGCACGATCTCGTGACGGGCACAGCATCCACCTTGGAAGAAATTGTGACTGAAGGGCCAGATGGGTTGTTACTCGTGCCCTCGGCATCTGGCATCAGCGGCATGGCGAATCTCACGCCGGCGGAGCACACGGGCTTGATTCGGGCTTTTAGCACTTACGATCAGCCGCTTGATGTGTTGATTGTGGATACGGCAGCCGGGTTGCAGGATTCGGTAACCAGTTTTTGTGTTGCGGTGCAAAACGTGTCGGTGGTGATTTGTGATGAGCCGGCGTCGTTGACCGATGCCTATGCGCTCATCAAGGTCTTACATCAAGATCACGGGCTGCGGCGCTTTCGGGTGGTGTGCAACATGCTCCGCACTCCAGAATCAGGACGGCGGTTAATGCAAAAGTTGTCGTCGGTGTGTATGCAGTATCTGCCGGAGGTGATTTTAGAAGCCTCTGGCATGATTCCGATGGATGAGGATTTGAGACGGGCGGTGCAGCGCCGGGAGCCGGTGGTCAGTTTGTATCCCAACAGTTTGTCGGGACGGGCGCTGGTAGAGCTGGCGCGTCAAGCGGATCGCTGGGCGGTGGCGGATAGCGATGTCGGTGGCATCGGTTTTTTTGTTGAGCGGATGTTGCAAGGTTCCTGTTGAGCGCCCGCTTTGATACAAGTCCCGCGCCGTCGTTGGCATAAACCTTTGAATTGATTGACCAGCCGACCTGAAATCCCTCCCTGCCCCTTATTTCAAAGGGGATTGATGAGTAAACGATATGCGTAACGTTCAAGAACACTCCTTGGGATACCGAATCGTTAAACAGCACCGGGCGGGACAATGGGCAGTGCGGTTCGGAAAGACTGGCGCTGTAACCCTGACACCTGCGGAGGGATTCATCAGTGTTGACCGCTGGGAAAGACCGATTTTCTCAACGAAAATGCCTGCTAAAAACCAGCGTGCGACTGTTTTGATGCGCCGGCTCTCGCGCTGTTCCCTGCTTGTTTGCGCATCACAGCGCGGCGCGAACAGTCGGGACGCAGTGCGCGGGCGGATCGCTCGTCATCCGTGACGCGCTCCGATGATGCCGAATCGCGCTTTGCCGGGATATGCGGGTCAGACCGATCAATCTGAGCAGTTGGTGACTGCGCATCTTGATCTGGTGCGGCGGGTTGCCCATCATTTGATGGCGCGATTACCGGCATCAGTGCAGGTTGAAGATTTGGTGCAGTCGGGGATGATTGGTTTGATTGAAGCGTCGCGGCAGTTTCAATGCGGACAAGGTGCGACCTTTGCCACTTATGCCAGCATTCGCATTCGTGGGGCGATGATCGACGAGCTGCGGCGCTCTGACTGGACGCCGCGTTCCGTGCATCGCAACAGTCGCCGGATCGCTGAGGCAATCCGGCGCGTGGAAGCCGAATTTGGGCGAGCGGCGCGGGATAGCGACATTGCCGCTGCTTTGGAAGTCAGCATCGCGGAGTACCATGCGATGTTGCAAGATTGCGCCAGCACGCGGATTTTTGGTTGGGAAGACCTGTTTGGCGAAGATGCCGATCCCGATCAATTGGTGGCAGGAAGTGAACCCGGTCCGGGGGCGCAGTTTGAACAGGAGCAGCTACGGGATGCCCTTGCGCACGCGCTAGGCACCCTCTCGGAGAAAGAACGGTTGGTTTTGGCGCTGTATTACGATGAAGAACTCAATCTTCGAGAAATCGGCGCAGTGCTGGGAGTGACCGAATCGCGGGTCAGTCAAATTCGCAGTCAAACACTTCATCGTTTACAGGCGCGTCTTATAGAATGGCACCACAACGGTGCTGATTCAGTCTCTATTTAACAGATTGCCATTGGAGGTTTTGCGTGGATACAGGTATGAAAATTCTCATCGTGGACGACTTTTCCACCATGAGACGCATTATTAAAAATCTGCTGCGAGAATTGGGTTTTAATAATACGATGGAAGCAGATGATGGCAGTACTGCTTTGCCGATGCTGAAAAACGGCGGCTTTGACTTTTTAGTCACCGATTGGAATATGCCTAACATGGAAGGCATTGATTTATTACGCGCAGTTCGTGCTGATCCTGCATTAAAAAACCTGCCAGTATTGATGGTCACTGCCGAAGCAAAACGCGATCAGATTGTTGAAGCAGCGCAAGCTGGCGTTAATGGTTATATTGTCAAGCCTTTCACGGCAGAAACGCTCAAAGAAAAGATTGATAAAATTTTTGAGCGCATTGACGGCTGAACGCAGTGTTGCATGGGTGGCAAAGATTGCGCCAATTGAACGTCAGCAATGGTGGTGACGTTTGAACAGACAACGAGCAAAGCAATATGCGCAATCGTGGTGAATTCTGCGCGTTCGTCATATCGGAGTTCGCCTGAGGATCATCAATGGACAGTGACGAAGACAACCTTAACTTCCAATTGCACTTGGCGCAGCAATTGGTTGGCTATTTAGAAGCTGGTCTGGTCGATGATGCGGCAACAGTGATTCGTCAGTTGCGCGTTCCGTATGAGCGGGAACTATTTGAGGAGTTAGGCAAATTAACCCGTGATTTGCATGAAACACTCAATAGTTTTCGTGGTGATTCTCGGTTGGCGGAATTAACGCAAGATGATATTCCTGACGCCAAAGAACGCTTAAATTATGTAGTCACCATGACGGAACAAGCGACGCATCGCACCTTAAATGCGTTGGATGAAGCAATGCCAATTGCGGAATCACTGCAAGCGCGAGCGCATGGATTGACGGGAACTTGGCAACGCTTTCGCCAGCGGGAATTGACAGTTTCTGAATTCCGCAATATGGCAACCGAGATGGATACATTTTTTATTGCGAGTAGTGAAGAAACAGAGCGGCTGCGCACGCTCATGTCAGAAGTAATGATGGCGCAAGATTTTCAGGATTTGACTGGACAAATTATTCGCCGCGTTATTCGTTTGGTGCATGAAGTTGAAGAAAATTTGGTAGGATTAATTCGGCTTTCTAGTGCGCGGATGGATTCGAGTAAGGGCGTGGCGAAAGCAACGGGAAAAACACCACACGAAGAACTACCAACCAGTCATGGTCCCATTGTTCCGAATACCCATGATGCTACTGGAGATGTTGTCAGCGGGCAGGACGACGTGGATGCACTGTTATCCAGTCTTGGCTTCTAGCGCACTGTTATCAGGTAATTTTGCATGGCAATCGATCCGCAAGACGAAATTCTTCAGGATTTTCTGGTTGAAGCCGGAGAATTGCTCGAAGCACTGAATGAACAATTGATTGACCTTGAGCAAAATCCTGAGGATCGTGATTTATTAAATGCGGTATTCCGCAGTTTTCACACCATTAAAGGCGGCGCTGGTTTTCTAAATCTCAATGCGTTGGTGGTTGTCTGTCATCACGCTGAAGATGTGTTTAATTTGTTGCGCAATAATCAGCGCAAAATTGAACCATTTTTAATGGATACCGTGTTACGGGTTCTTGATGTGCTTAACGTGATGTTTGGCGATCTGAAATCAGGGCATGAGCCAGAACCCGCTCCCGAAGGATTGGTCGCTGATCTGGCGCGGTTAGCGGTGCCGGGGGATGCGCCGCCACCCAAATCTGCGCCAGCGGTTGTTGCGCCCAAAGTCGTGCCCAAACCACCACCTGCGGTCGTCGCGCCCGCGCCCACTCCTGTCGCCACAACGGAACCCACCGTTCACGCCGGGGACAACATCACCGAAGCCGAATTTGAGGCGCTGCTGGACATCATGTCGGGCACAACGCCACCCGCTGCTGCGCCAGCGGTGTCTGCGCCTGTCGTTGAGGCTGCGGCAGCAACCTCCAACGATTTAATCACTGCCGAAGAATTTGATGCCCTGCTCGATCAATTGCAGGGAAATAAAACAGTTGCCGCCGAGCCAACTCCAGCCGTTGCTGCGCCCGCGCCGCCGCCGAAACCTGCGCCGGTGGTGGAACCAATGGCGAGTTCTGCCGAGAAAGAGGAATCTGCCGGAGGCGGGTCGGGAAAGAGTTCGCGCAATGCGGCGGCGGCAAGTGGGGCGGAAACGTCGGTACGGGTAGATACGCAACGCCTTGATGAGATTATGAATTTGGTTGGTGAGCTGGTGTTGGTGCGCAATCGCATGAGCATGTTGCGAACCCGCACGATGGATGACGAGCTGGGCAAGGCGATTGGGGCGTTGGCGCTGGTGACGGCTGATCTGCAAACGGCGGTGATGAAAACCCGAATGCAGCCCATTAAAAAGGTGTTTAGTCGGTTTCCGCGTGTGGTGCGTGATTTGGCGCGTAGTCTCGGCAAGGAAATTGATCTGGAAATTTTTGGCGAAGAGACTGATTTAGATAAGAATTTGGTGGAAGCTCTCGCTGATCCGTTGGTGCATTTGATCCGTAATGCGGTCGATCACGGGGTGGAGTTGCCGGCGGTGCGGGAGGCGAGTGGTAAACCTCGCAAAGGAACTGTTGTCCTCGGTGCTGCGCAAGAAGGCGATCATATTTCGCTGATTATTCAAGATGATGGACGCGGCATGGACCCGGCGGTGCTGCGGCGTAAGGCGGTCGAGAAGGGTTTGTTGGAACCGGCGATGGCGGAGCGGTTGTCGGATCGTGATGCGTTTAATTTGATTTTTTTGGCGGGATTCTCAACTAAAGAGGAGATTTCGGACGTGTCCGGGCGCGGCGTGGGCATGGATGTGGTGAAAACCCGCATCGCGCAGCTCAATGGCACGGTTGAAATTGATTCGGTGGTCGGGCGCGGTACCAAATTGCAGGTGAAGTTGCCGTTGACGTTGGCGATTTTGCCGGCGTTGATGGTGATTTTAGACGGGCGGCAGTTTGCGATTCCGCTGGCGTCGGTGTCGGAAATCCTCGATTTGGATTTGACGCGCAGTCATTTTGTGGACGATCAAGAGGCGATCATGGTGCGCGGTCATGCGCTGCCGCTGTATTACGTTGGGCGTTGGTTACATCCGGGGCGGTTGGTTGAACCGCAAGCTGAGGCGCATGTGGTGGTGGTGCATGTGGCGCAGCGCAAAGTGGGGTTGGTGGTGGACGGGTTAGTCGGACAGGAGGAGGTGGTGATTAAACCATTGGGACGCGGATTGCAGGGGGTACCCGGGTTGGCAGGGGCGACGATCACTGGTGATGGCGGTATCGCTTTAATTATTGATATTCCTGAACTTCTGCGCTTGATGGGGCGACCGGGCTACGGTGGACGCGGTTCTCGCGCCAGCCGGTCAGTTGCGGCAGTGGGAGTTTAGATCATGGCTGTGCGCGTGGTAGTGGTCGATGATTCTGGGTTTTTCCGCCGTCGTATCGTGGAAATTCTCAACGCGGATGTTGGCATTGAAGTGGTGGGGACGGCGGTCAACGGCTTGGAAGGGCTGGAGGTCGTCAAGCGGTTGGAACCCGATGTGGTGACGATGGATATTGAGATGCCGGTGATGGACGGAATTACTGCCGTGCGCCGGATCATGGCGGAGTCACCGCGTCCGGTGTTGATGTTTTCGACGCTGACCACCGAGGGCGCACAGGCGACGTTGGATGCGCTCGATGCTGGCGCGATGGATTTCATGCCGAAGCGATTTAGTGAAATTGCGAAGGATGAAGATGCCGCCAAGGTCATGCTGCGGCGGCGGGTGCGGGCGTTGGCGCTGGCGCGAACGCGGCATCAACCGGTGACGCGCTTGGCGACGCCGCTGTTGCGCGACCGTGTCGGCGGAGCGGAAGACACGCCACCGCCCGCGCCGCGCACGGTGGCGAGTGCTACGCCGTTACATTCGCTGCGTGCGGTGTTGATCGGCACCTCCACTGGGGGGCCGGTGGCATTGCAGAACGTGTTGAAAGAATTACCAAAAAATTTCCCGTTGCCGATTATTTTGGTGCAACACATGCCCGCGAGTTTTACTCCAGCCTTTGCGCAACGCCTCAATAATCTCTGCAACATTGAAGTGCGCGAAGCGGCGACCGGTGACGTGCTCCACCCAGGCTGCGCCCTGCTCGCGCCGGGTGGCCAACAAATGGTGTTAGAAGGTGGTGCGCAGACGCGCATCCGCATTCAAGACAGCCCGCCGGGGACGATTTATAAACCCAGCGTTGATATTACGTTTCGCTCGGCGGTGACGGCGTTTAAGGGACAGGTGCTGGCCGTCGTGCTCACGGGCATGGGCGCGGATGGGCGCGAAGGAACCCGCGCTTTGCGCGAACTTGGGGCGCAGGTGTGGGCGCAAGATGCGGCCAGTTCAGTCGTCTTTGGAATGCCAGCGGCGGTTATTGAAGCAGGATTAGCGGATCACATTTTGGCATTAAAAGATGTGGGGCCAACGTTGATTAAGAGTTTCTGCTGATATGGATATTTTAAGCCTAATCGGGATTATCTTTGGACTCTTTGCCATTCTCGGTGGCGCAGTAGCAAAAGGTAGTAGTTTAGGTGCGTTATGGAATGTCGCCGCCTTTATTATTGTCATTATTGGTACCTTAGCAGCAACACTTGTACAAAGTCGGCAAGCCGCATTTTTGCACGCTTTCCGCATTGTGTTATGGGTGTTTAAGCCACCTAAATTTGATGCGCGTGCGACGGTAGCGCGAATTATTGAATGGTCGCAGGTATCGCGCAAAGAAGGGTTATTGGGTTTAGAGAATTTTTCTGATACCGAACAAGACCCTTATATCCGCAAAGGGCTGCAATTATTAGTTGATGGCACCGAGCCAATGATCTTGCGGCAAATTCTTGAATCCGATTTAGATAATCGTGAAGCCTTTGATTTGCAAGGCGCAAAAGTATTTGAAAGTATGGGCGTTTATTCACCAACGCTCGGTATTATTGGCGCGGTAATGGGGTTAATGGCAGTGATGCAAAACCTCGCCGATCCTAGCAAACTGGGTCATGGCATTGCGGCGGCGTTTGTGGCAACGATTTATGGTGTTGCTTTAGCCAATTTGTTGTTTTTACCCGTATCCAATAAACTCAAAAGTGTTATTCAAGCCCGTATCAATTACGAAACGATGTTATTGGAAGGTTTGGTTTCAATTGCGGAAGGAGAAAATCCGCGTCACATTGAAAATAAACTAAACGGTTTTTTACAGGGGCAATAACACCTCATGGCACGGCGGCATAAATGCGAAGAACATGGCAACCATGAAGCATGGGCAATTCCCTATGGCGATTTGGTGACGCTATTATTAGCATTTTTTGTAGTGATGTATGCAGTTTCGGTCGTCGATGCTGGTAAATATCGGGTGCTATCTAATTCGCTCGTGCAAGCCTTTGGTTCTAATGTTCCGCTTGATCCAGTGCAAGTTGGTGATCCAAGTTTGGCGTCAAATTTATCGCCTGATGAAGTGAAACGGCTATTAGTCCCTATTGAAGATGCCACCTCACCCACTGAAGTTGCCTTTGAGGATTCATTAGATGCTGCTGATGCTGCTGAACGCGCCCGTATTCTTAAAGAAGTGACTGAAATGTCAAATGAAATTGAATCGTCGCTTGGTGGACTAATTCAAGATGGTACGATTCAAGTGACGCGCAAAGCCTATTGGCTTGAGATTAACATCAATTCTAACCTCTTGTTTTCCAGCGGTTCGGCGACATTAGAAACCGCTGCGCGTCCAGCATTAGAAAGTGTGGCTGCTATTCTCGTGAAACGTGAATCGCGCATTCATGTTGAAGGTCACACGGATAATTTACCGATTAAAAATCCAGTCTATCCCTCAAATTGGGAATTATCATCAGGGCGGGCAGCAACGGTGGTGAATCTTTTTGCGCAAAACGGCGTAGACCCAAAACGCATGGTTGCCATCGGCTATGCTGAATTTCAACCCATTACCGGAAATGATACCGAGCGCGGACGCGCACAAAATCGCCGCGTAGCGATCATTGCTTTGCCGGGATTGTCATCAACTTCTGGATCAGCACCGGAGAAAGTACGTGCTGATTATGAAACAGGTGGTGTCGGTCAAATTCGTTGAGAGTGATGTGATATGAGCTATTCTGGCAGGGCGCAATAACCACTGGTTTTAATTCGTTTGTATAATCGTTTTTTGTGAGGATGCGACCGCAATGTCCGAGATAGAGCATAAAACTAATCCTAAAAGTAACTCCTCATCTTACGTTACCTTTAGTTTAGAAGATGAAACTTATGCAATTGATGTTTTGCAGGTGCAAGAAGTATTAAAAATTACAGAAATCGCGCCGGTTCCTGGAGTGCCAGATTACATTCTAGGCATTATTAATTTGCGCGGTGATGTGGTAACGGTGATTGATGCGCGGCGTCGGATGCAATTACCAGAGCGGGCACCAGATGATGCTTCGCGCATTGTGATTATTGATGTCGATAACCAAAATGTTGGTATTTTGGTTGATTCAGTCGCCGAAGTGGTGAGCATTCCGCCCGATGAAGTTGATCCGGCTCCAGCGGTTGGCAACGATCAGACCAGTCGGTTTATTCTTGGCGTGAGCAGTAAAGAAGAAAAGCTCACTATTTTGATTGATCTGAATAAATTGCTGTCTGACGACGAATGGGCAGCAATCCGCGAACATTAGTTCTCACCATTACAACGTTTCAATTATTGGTCGTGCATGTCATTCTATGAAATTCCACTGTACGGATGGGGCGTACTGCTACTCACCATCCTGACTTTAATCATTGCGATCCGCGCTTTAATCGCTACCGCTGCCTTGCGTACACAACTTCGAGAACTTAAAAACGACTTTCATCGTTACAACACTTCACTGTTGGCACTGAATGGCGCGATGAAGGTGATTGCTGAAGATGTGATTACACATGGGCGAATGCAAAGTACGGTAAAACGCACCCTCGAACGGCTCACTGATGAACATAGCGAAATGCGTTTGCGCGAGGTAGACGCAGGCTTATATCCGCAAGCAATTCAATTGATTTATGAAGGACGCCGTCGTGAGGAAGTGCGCAAATTGTGCGGACTGACTGAATCGGAGGTCGATTTGTTATTCAGTTTGCATGGTCAAGGCACCACTGACCCCAGCATGTCGCGTTTTGAGCCATATCAATGATTGCAAATACTAAAATTGACAGCTTAAACTTGATTAAACGATCAGGATTTTATCACTAAAATTAGTGTTTTTTTAGTCTTGTGAATACCCGCTGCAATAGTGGTTGGTGCGGATGAAAATGACGCAATAGTTGTGCAAGTTGTTGCACTATTTGATTGCTTGTTTGGGTGCCAAACCGCGCTGGAATGTATACCGCCAAGAAGCCATTAACGAATTCAGTCAACTCCGGTCGTTCTTTAATCACCCGCTGTCCAAAATCACGCGGCCCTTCATACGATTGTCGCACCAAACCGACACGCGCCAAACGCCGACAAAAGCACACATAATGCGCTTCCAACGGAGTTAATAGCGGTCGTTGCCGCAATAATCCCAATACCGTTAATCCTAATGTTAATGCAACTGTCATTACCATAAGTATTGCTAAACCGTATTCTTTCCACGCGCCAAACCCTAATTGTTCTAATAACATCAACTGATCTTGTGCTGAAAAATCGAGCACCCAATTCTGCCAAGCAGCATTTACAGTATCCGCCAATACGCGAATCTGACGCGCCCATTGTGCGAATACATTTGTATGATCTAAATGAAACCGTGCCGATTGTCCGGCATTAAGTAATTGTGAGGCGCTGCTGTGATCTATTCGCGCTGGATCAATTGCTGCTGTCGGATCAATACGCACCCAACCACGTTCAGCAATTAACACTTCCACCCACGCATGAGCATCAGATTGCCACACCATTAAATAGCCACCCAGCGCATTGAATTCGCCGCCAAGATAACCTAATACCACCCGCGCTGGTACGCCACCAATCCGCATCAATAATGCAAAAGCACTGGCATAGTGCTCACAAAACCCCTGTCGCGTTTCAAATAAGAATTCATCTGTTGGATTTAATCCTAAACGCGGCGGCAATAACGTATAATAAAACTGTTCTCGACTAAAAAACGCTAATCCGTGCTGCACTAATTCCCAATCATTTGTGGCGTGTTGTTGCCAGCTTGCTACTAATTCGCGCATTCGCGGCGTGATGTTATGCGGTAATTGCAGCCCCAGTGCGCGTCGTGCTGCCGAGGGTTCATTAAGGCGATAATTGAATACCGATTGCACTTGATAGCGATATACCTTATCAATAGAATCATGCGCTAATAATTGTAAATCAGCATTACGTTGTGCCGTTGCCGGAACAGTTACCGGAATATCTAATGCGAATAACCATTTTTGTTGCGTTGGCTCCAAAATAATGTCATAGCGTACTGGCTTTTCCATTACCTCAATTTGCGTTGTGAATGTTCCCGTTGTGGCAAGCGGTGACCAGCGCCGTCCATCCATGTGCCATAATACTGGTCCGCGCCAATACTGTTGATTGACCGGTGGAATTGCGCCTTCAAAGCGGGCACGAAATGCTAATTCACCACTCACTGCTAATTCACTGATTGCGCCCGGTTCCATGTGGTCACTCATGCCCATCATCGCTTGTCCAGAATCTAAACCGAGATTCCACAGCGGCGCATTCAAACGCGGAAAGAGTAGAAATAAGCACAGCATTATCGGTAATGCTTGTATAGAAAAATAACCGGCAAGGCGTAGAGCAGTTTTCCAGTGATTTGTGTCACTAAAACCATCATTGAATTCGATCAAAAGCGTTATCATGCCAAAAAAAATCAAGCTGCAATACAGTGTCAGCAGTAAGCTCTGATCAAATAAGAATTGAATGACAACTAAAAATCCGATTAAAATTGCTACAATACGCAAATCACGTTTAGTATTAAGTTCTAATAACTTTAACAGCATCATGGTCGCCAATAATGCGGCACCGCCATCTAAACCAACTAACGTATGATTACTATAAAGGCAATTGGCAATACCCGTTAAAGTGAATACTGCCCGCAGTCCAGTTGATGGTAATGCGGCACTCCAACGCCAACTAATGAGTCGCAGCGCAGCAATACAGAATAAAAAAAGAGTGATTTGCCAGTGAAAAAAGCGCAACAGTGGTAAACAAGCCACTATCACCAAGATGCTCATCGCGAGCACCGCCGTTGAATCAGCGCGTTCGGTAGTGATTGTTGGCGGACGTTTAGCGCGTTTAATAAATGGAATCATGGAGTTATCTGCCATTAAAAAGGGCTAAGTGAGTGAGGCAGCGGTGTACCTGCGCTGCCCCTTGCGCCGGTGGTTCAATCACTCCGCCCGGCAGCCGCAACCCAAAACGCACCCCATTGTGGTTAGCATCCAACACCTGCCGCGCTAACACACTCAACCGCAATTCCGGGTCTGCTAGGTGGAGCTGTGACCAATCTAACCACAGCGTTTGCCCCTGATCGCTGCCAAATTGCTTGACCACCAGCCCGCGTTCCCGTGCCACCGCTTTCCAATCAATGTGGCGCGGCGAATCGCCGGGACGATACGGGCGCGAACCGAGATAATCCTCCACGCCAGAGCTGCGCCGCCGTTGCTGCGGACGGTTGACATTGCCCGCATCGGTCTCCGGTGGCGGCGCGTGTGGGGCTGGTTGCGGATAAATGAGGGTCGTGGCAGTGGTGGAAATGTAACACCACGCACGAAACAGGTGCATCGGATGGTGGGTTGCAATACGCACGGAATTGAGCGGCAATAAACCGCGTTGCGTGGCGGGCAGGGTGAGGGTAATGGTAGATTGCTGATGACCAGCAATTAATACGCCGCTTGCTGGTAATGATGTGGCGGTGTCGGCATGAATACTGATGTCATAATGTGGTCGTTGTGTTTCAGCGCGGATGGTTATTATAAAACTTGCCATTTCTCCGACAAATACTGCGGCACCTCCGCGCACTTGAATCGCTAAATGTAGTAAATTAAACCACGCATGGTGCATCGCTAATAAGCCAATGGCAACGAGAAAAAAAGTGAATAATAAACCGAGATTATTTTGATAATTGAGCGATCCTAATAACATCAGCATCACGACGCTACCAAAGATCAAGCCAGTTGCGGTTGGTAAAATGTAAATTTGGCGAGCAGTAATCCGCGCCATGCCATCGCTGCTCGTTGGCACCTGTCGCAATAGCGTTTTGAAATAGCGTTGGATACGGTTTAACATCGTTCACCTGCTGGAATCATTAAAGTGTTCGCACGACAACGTTGTTGAGAGCAACTGCGCGTGAGTCGGTTTCAACGGTGCGCATTCCGGTTAAAATTAGCATTCTATCCATTAGCAATCACAGCACTGTTTATTCTATGAATCAATCCATTTCTGCTTCTGAAGCCCTCGCTCGTTTGCGCGTGGGTAATCAACGTTTTGCAACCAATCAATGTATTGGTAACACGCTGCTGAATCATACCCAGCGATTGGAATCCTTGGCGTGTCAAACACCATTTGCCATTATTCTTGGCTGTTCTGATTCCCGCGTCCCGGCTGAGATTATTTTTGATCAAGGATTGGGCGATTTATTTGTGATTCGGGTTGCTGGCAATATCGTTGCGCCGTCACAAATCGGCAGCGTTGAATTCGCGGTATCGCGTTATCACACGCGCTTAGTGGTTGTACTTGGACATTCTCATTGTGGCGCAGTGACCGCAACAATTGAGGCCTTACTCGATGGTGAAGACACGGAATCGCGCAATATCGCGGCCATTGTGAATCGCGTGAAACCATCGGTCGAAGGGTTTTTAGATACCGATTTGCGCCATGATCGCTTGGCATTACATCGCGCCGCCGTTCGTGCAAATGTTCGCGCTTCGGTCAATCATTTGCGGCATGGTTCAGCAATTATTGAATCCCTCATTGCACAAGATGGCTTGGTGGTGATTGGCGCTGAATATGCGTTGGAAACCGGAGTGGTGCATTTTTTTGACGAGCTGCCCAGCGCCTAATTGTATTCACCGACTGCTGCAACGAGCGACAAGAAAACTGCCGCCGTTGCGTGTTAAGAGCGCGGGTTATTGTAATGCAAATACGGTTTCACAACGCTGAATCAATGCCCGCATCTGCAATGCAAATAACGCAAAGTCTGTTTGCAATTGCGCGGTGGCTTCTAATTCGTCATTGGCATCATCATTGGCATCATCAGGCACTGCGTCAATCAGTTGAATGCGTTTGAATGATAAATCATCGGCTAATACAAAAGTGAACCGCTCATCCCATTCCAGCGCCAGCTTGGTGACTAATTTGCCGGCGCGTAAATGATTCAATATCTCCGCGCTGGCTAAATCTTGACCGCGACAGCGCACCACGCCATCTGGGGCATCGGTATCGCGCAGTTCGCAGGCGTCACCGGCGACAAAATCCAACGGCGCTTTTTGTGTCAACAGCCATTCCGTCATCACGGCAGCCGGGGCGCGTTGCGGCTCCGGCAGGCGCACGGGCAAGGTGCCCAGCGTCTCGCGCAGCAAGGTCACGACCTCTTCGGCCTGTTTTTCGCTGGCGGCATCAATCACCAGCCAGTTGGTCGCAGTGTCGAGATACAGCCGCGTCCGCCGCGAGCGGGTGAAGGCGTGAGGCAGCATTTCTGTGAGCAGTTGCTCGCGCAAACGCCGCCGTTCGGAGCGCCCCACCGTCCGCGCTTCCTGACTTTCCAACTCGCTGATGCGCTCTTCCAGTGCTTCGTTAAGCGCCGCCGCTGGCAATAACCGCTCTTGTTTGCGAGCGCACAGCAACAGGCAATCGTTCACAGCGAACACCAATTGCGGATCAGCGCCGAGCGCGGGTGCCCAGCCGAGCGTCGTCGTTTCCAAGGCACCGCAGGAGCGAAAGCGCCGCGTTGCCAATTGTTCCGCCAGCGCCGTCACTTCTTGCGGTAAAGAGGTGGTGAGCTGCAATAATCGGGCATTCTTAAACATGGTTCGTCCTAAATAGAAAAAGCACCTGCTCAAGCGCGGTGCGCAGTGAATCGTTCAGTCTTAATCTCAAGCGCGGAGCGATTCCGTTAGAATCGCGCAACTGTCCTCACCTCACGGTTCCGTGTGAACGATCTGTCATTAACCGGTTTATCCATCGCTTTAGTGTTGTTAATTGCGCTGTCAGCATTTTTTTCCGGTTCCGAAACCGCGTTGCTGACGCTCAACCGCTACCGCTTGCGCCATCTTGCCGATCAGGGCAATCGGGGAGCGCGGCTCGCTCGCAAGCTGTTAGAACGCCCGGATCGGTTGATTGGCATCATTCTGCTTGGCAACAACTTTGTGAATACCATCGCTTCGGCACTGGCGACCGTATTGGCACTGCGGCTGGGCGGCGAGGCGGCGATTGGCATCGCAGCCGGACTGTTGACGCTGGTCGTGCTCATTTTTGGCGAGGTCACGCCCAAAACCTACGGCACACTGTATCCAGAACGGCTGGCGCTGCCGGCGGCTTATGTCTACACCGTGCTGCTCAAACTGTTCTATCCCATTGTGTGGGCAGTGAATTTAATCACCAACGGCTTGCTGAAGATGATGGGAATCGCGTCCACCGACAGCCCCAACACTGCCCTGAGCCGCGAGGAATTGCGCACGGTGGTGAGCGAATCGAGCGCGATGGTGCCAGAACGCAGCCGCGCCATGTTGCTGGCGATTCTTGACCTTGAACGCGCCACCGTTGAGGACATTATGATTCCGCGCCATGCCGTCGAAGGAATTGATTTGCAAGACAGTGAAGATGACATCTTGCAGGCCATCCGCAACACCAATTACACCCGTTTACCGCTGTTTGATGGCGGCGTGGACAACGTGCTCGGCGTGTTTCATGCGCGAAATGCGCTGCACGCGCTGCTGGATAAAACCTTGACCAAAACCCGCCTGCGTGAGATCGCCCGCGAGCCGTATTTTGTGCCAGAAGGCACGCCGTTGTATCAGCAGTTGCTCAATTTTCAGCGCCTCAAACGGCGGGTGGCGCTGGTGGTGGACGAATACGGCGATTTTAAGGGCTTGATTACTTTGACGGATTTGTTGGAAGAAATCGTGGGCGAATTCACGACCGATCCTTACGACCGTTTGGAGGAAATTCACCACGCTGAGGATGGTAGCTTGTTGATTGATTGCAGCATTGGGCTGCGCGATCTCAACCGGGCGCTGCGCTGGGAACTGCCGACTGATGGCCCCAAAACGCTCAACGGTTTGATTTTGGATTATCTGGAAACGATTCCCGAGCCGGGCACCAGCTTGTTGCTGCACACGCATCCGCTTGAAATCATTCAAACCGTTGAATCGGGCGTGAAAACTGTCAAAGTGATTCAGCGGGCGGTGCGCAAGCTACGGCGCTGAAGTCTTTGGATATACAGGAGAAATAATTGATGATGGCGATTGTCAAACGCGCTCCGCGCCCACTTTCTCGCCGCCGCGAGCGCCCATCTCAGCTCGATTATCCGCTGTTGGTTTGCGCTCTCGGCTTGCTGGCATTTGGTTTCATCATGGTTGCCTCCGCCTCAATGTCGATTGCCGAACGCTGCTGTCACGATCCATTTTTTTATGTGATTCGCCACGCCTTCGCTTTAACGCTGGCACTCGGCTGCGGATTAGCGACCTATTTTGTGCCATTAGAACGCTGGGAACGCGCCAGCACCGTTTTATTTTTATTAGGAATTGCAGTGCTGGCGCTGGTATTGGTGCCCGGCATCGGGCGCAGCGTCAACGGCGCAACGCGCTGGATTCCACTCGGTCCACTCAATTTGCAACCATCAGAATTCGTCAAATTGTTTGCGGTGATTTATGTCTCCGGCTATCTCGTGCGCCACGCCAGCGCCGTCGCCAATCAAATCGTCGGTTTTATTCGTCCGATGCTGTTAATTGGCGTCGCCGCCGCATTGATTTTAATGCAGCCAGATTTCGGCACCACCGCCGTCATGCTGGCAACGGTCATGGGATTGTTATTTCTCGGCGGCGCCAGCCTGCTGCCATTCGCTTTTTTATTGGGCAGTGTCGGCGCGGGTTTAGTGGCATTGGTGATTTTTTCGCCCTATCGCATGAAACGGGTCATTTCATTTCTCAATCCTTGGGAAGACCCGTTTAATAGCGGCTATCAACTCAGCCAAGCGTTAATTGCATTTGGGCGCGGCGAATGGTTTGGCGTTGGCTTGGGCAATGGCATTCAAAAGCAATTCTTTCTACCCGAAGCGCACACCGATTTTCTCGTTTCCGTTGTCGGCGAAGAATTCGGTTTAATTGGCGTTGTCGCCTTAATTGGCGCATTTGTTTTTTTAGCACGACGCGCATTTGCTATCAGCAGCCGCGCCGAAGCATTGAATCAACGTTTTGCTGCGCACGTTGCCCAAGGCATTGCGCTGTGGCTAAGTTTGCAAGCCTTTGTCAATATCGGCGTCAATATCGGCTTTTTACCGACCAAAGGATTAACCATGCCGTTTCTCAGTTATGGCAGTAACAGCGTGATCGTTGGCTGCATGGCCATCGCCATTCTGTTGCGAATTGATGCCACCGTGCGCCAGCTCGCGGTCGAGACTGCGCCTAAACCACAGCAGGGGGTGCGATGGGTTCGCGCATAACGATTGGCATCATGGCGGGCGGCACGGGCGGGCACGTTTTCCCGGCGCTGGCGGTCGCCGAAGTGCTGCGCCAGCACGGCGTTGAGGTGTTTTGGATCGGCACCCGCAGCGGCATGGAAGCGCGACTGGTCGCTGAACACGGTTTTGAACTGGAATGGATCGACATCGCCGGCGTGCGCGGCAAAGGTTGGGCGACGCGCCTGCGGCTGCCGTTCACCTTGGCTGGCGCAGTTTGGCAAGCGCAATCCATTTTGCGGCGACGGCGACCGGCGCTGGTGCTGGGCATGGGCGGATTTGTCGCCGGCCCGGGCGGATTAGCGGCGCGAATGTTGGGCATTCCGCTGGTGATTCACGAGCAAAACGGAATTCCGGGCTTGACCAATCGCTGGTTGGCGCGGCTCGCCACGCAAGTTTTTGAGGCTTTTCCGAACAGTTTTCCGCCAGCGCGAGGCGCAATCACGGTCGGGAATCCGGTGCGGCAGGCGATTCTTGAGTTAAAGCCCCCCTTTGGAAAAGGGGGGTTGGGGGGATTTGATGCAACAAGCCCGATCTCACCAATCCCCCCCTGCCCCCCTTTTCCAAAGGGGGGAGAAGAAAAGCCACCCTTAGAAAAAGGGGGGTTGGGGGGATTTAATCTGCTGATTCTCGGCGGCTCGCTCGGCGCACAAGCGTTAAATGAAATCGTGCCCGCTGCGCTCGCCGCGTTGCCAGAAGCGCAGCGCCCGCAAGTGCGTCATCAAGCCGGTGAACGGACTTTGCAGCTTGCGCAAGCTGCGTATCAAACCGCTGGCGTCAGCGCCGAGATCACGCCATTTATCAACGACATGGCGGCAGCGTATGACTGGGCTGATCTGGTGATTTGTCGTGCTGGCGCGTTGACCATTGCCGAACTCGCCGCAGCAGGCGTCGCCTCCGTGCTGGTGCCGTATCCGTTCGCAGTGGACGATCATCAAGTCGGCAACGCCCGTTATCTCGCCGATGCTGGCGCAGCGCGGCTGGTGTTGCAGCGCGATCTCAGCGCCAGCAGCCTGAGCGCGTTATTGACCGAATTGTTCGCAGATCGCAGCACTTTGTCGGCAATGAGCGCCCGCGCTCGTCAACTGGCGCAACCCGAGGCCACCGCTCGCATTGCCGCTGCTTGTCTCACCATCGCGCACCGCGACCGACCGGCTGATAACTGACAACTTTTTTCCCCGCCCACTTCCCAGTTGTTTTCTGACAACTGCCAACTGATAACCGACAACTCAAATGAACACCCATTTTGAACACACCGCCGAGCGCATGGGGCGTATCCGGCGTTTGCATTTCATTGGCATCGGCGGCGCTGGCATGAGCGGCATCGCTGAATTGATGGCCAATCTCGGCTACCAAGTCAGCGGTTCTGACCTGCGCGAGAGCGACACCACGCGCCGCCTGACTGCGCTCGGTGTCACCGTGTTTATCGGACATCGTGCTGAACAGGTCGCCGCGACCGACGCGGTGGTCGTCTCCACTGCGATTGATGAAACCAATCCCGAAATCGCTGCCGCTCGCGCAGCGCGGCTGCCGATTGTGCGCCGGGCGGAAATGTTGGCGGAATTGATGCGGTTTTATTACGGCGTCGCGGTCGCTGGCACACACGGCAAAACCACAACCACCAGCTTGGTTGCCAGCATTTTGGCGGAAGGCGGACTTGATCCGACCTTCGTCATCGGCGGTCGTCTCACCAGCGCCGGAGCCAACGCCAAGCTCGGCACCAGCAAATATCTGGTCGCCGAAGCCGACGAAAGTGACGCTTCATTTTTGTATTTGCAGCCGATGATTTCCGTCGTGACCAATATCGACGCCGATCACATGCGCACTTATGGCAATGATTTCAATCGCTTGCGCAGCACGTTTATGGAATTCCTGCACCATCTGCCGTTTTACGGGCTGGCGGTGCTCTGTCTTGATGACGACGAAGTGCGGGCGCTGGTGCCGATGGTCGGACGCGCCGTGCGGACGTATGGCACCCATCCTGACGCAGACGTGCGAGCGACCGATCTGCGCCAGCACGAAATGCAAACGCGCTTTGTCGTCCACAGCGCCCAGCTCGCAGCGCCGCTGGAGATCACGCTCAATCTGCCCGGTCGTCATAACGTGTTGAATGCGTTGGCGGCGATTTGCATCGCGCTGGAATTGGGCGTGAGCGAGACGGCGATTGCTCGCGCATTGCAGCAGTTTGAAGGCGTCGGACGGCGGTTTGTCGCCAGCGCCATCACCGATGCTGCCGGACGCGAGCTGCTGTTGATTGATGATTACGGGCATCATCCCCGCGAGGTCGCCGCGACCATCGCTGCGATTCGTGCCGGTTGGCCGCAGCGCCGACTGGTGCTGGTATTTCAGCCGCACCGTTTCAGCCGCACGCAGGAGCAATTTGAGGATTTCGTTGCCGTGCTTTCGACGGCCGACGCGCTGGTGCTGTGCGAGGTGTATCCGGCAGGTGAAGCGCCGATTGCTGGCGCAGACGGACGGGCGTTGATTCGGGCAATTCGGATGCGCGGGGCGCTGGAGCCGGTATTTGCGCAGCAGGTCAGCGAGGTGCCAGAACTGCTGCCGCATTTGCTCCAATCTGGTGACATCGTGTTGATTTCTGGCGCGGGCGACATCGGCGCATTGGCGGCAAGATTGCCGCAGCAGTGGTCTGAAATCCCCCCCTGCCCCCCTTTTCCAAAGGGGGGAGATCAAGAGCCCCCCTTAGAAAAAGGGGGGTTGGGGGGATTTGTATGAGCACCTATTCCGGCATCCTGCGCCATGATGAACCGCTGGCGCGTTACACGACTTGGCGCGTGGGCGGCCCAGCGCGACAACTGTATCGCCCAACTGATGTTGCTGATTTAGCGGCATTTTTGCGAGAATTGCCGCCCGCTGAACCGCTGCTGTGGCTCGGACTCGGCAGCAATGTGTTGATTGCTGACAGCGGTTTTGCCGGCACCGTGATTCACACGCTCGGCGGCTTGACCGGACTGGAACAGCGCGGCGCGACCGGCATTGTCGTTGACGCGGGAGTGCCGAGCGCCAAGCTGGCGCGATTTGCGGCGCAGCACAATTTATGCGGGCTGGAATTTCTGACCGGCATTCCCGGCACTTTTGGCGGGGCGCTGGCGCTCAACGCGGGCGCGTGGGGCGGTGAAACGTGGCCGCACGTCCGCTGCGTTCACACGCTGGATCGCAGTGGCACGTTGCGCTGGCGCGAGGCGGCAGAATTCAGCGTCGGTTATCGTCAAGTCAGCGGCGCAGCCGGCGAATGGTTTGTCGCTGCCGAATTGGAATTGACGCCCGGCGATGGTGCGGCAGCGTTGGAGCGAATGCGCGAGATGCTGGAGCGCCGGGCGGCGACGCAGCCAATTGGTCAGCCGAGCTGCGGCTCGGTGTTCCGCAATCCGCCCAATGATCACGCCGCCCGCTTGATTGACACGCTGGGGCTGAAAGGCTATCGCATTGGCGGAGCGCAAGTTTCTGAAAAACATGCTAATTTCATCATCAACACCGGCAGCGCCACTGCCGCTGACATCAGCCATTTAATTGACTATGTGCAGCAGCAGGTGGCGCAGCACACCGGCATTCACCTGATTCCCGAAGTGCATCAAATTACTGGACATTCTGATGACAACCACGCTTGACGCCCAACAATTTGGCAAGGTCGCAGTGCTGCTCGGCGGACGTGCGGCCGAGCGCGAGATTTCTCTGAAAAGTGGACAAGCTGTGCTCGCGGCGCTGCAACGGCAGGGCATCGACGCCCATCCGCTTGATCCCGATGACACGGTGCTGGCGCAGTTGCGCCGTGGCAGTTATGACCGCGCTTTCATCATGTTGCACGGGCGCGGCGGCGAAGATGGGCAAATTCAGGGCGCACTGGAAACGATTGGCTTGCCCTACACTGGTTCCGGCGTGCTCGGCTCGGCGCTGGGCATGGACAAATATCGCTGCAAATTGGCGTGGACGGGCGCGGGTTTGCCGACTGCTGCCTCGGTGTTATTGCGCAGTGCTGCGGATTTACCCGCCGCTGCCGCGCTCGGATTTCCGCTGATGATTAAGCCGGTACACGAAGGCTCCAGCATCGGCATGGCGCGAGTGGCAGATGCGCCAGCGTTGGCGCAGGCGTGGCAAGCTGCCGCGCATTACGATGATTTGGTGCTGGCGGAGCGGTGGATTGATGGCCCGGAATACACCTGCGCCATTTTAGACAGCGAGGCGTTGCCGCTGATTCGGTTGGAAACGCCGCATCTGTTTTATGATTTTGCAGCGAAATATCAAGCCGATAGCACCCGTTATCATTGCCCGTGCGGGTTGGATGCCGCGACCGAGCAGCACTTCCGCGAGCTGGCGCTGGCTGCGTTTACGACCGCTGGCGCGAGCGGCTGGGGACGGGTGGATTTTATGGTGGACGCCGCCGGGCAGCCGTATTTGTTGGAAATCAACACCGTGCCGGGGATGACCGATCACAGCTTGGTGCCGATGGCGGCGCGAGCGGCTGGCATTGATTTTAATGCGCTGGTGCGGCGGATTTTGGCGACGAGTGTGGCGCGAGGCTGATTGCGTTTATGGCAGAACCTGCGCCACCTGCTGCGCCCACCGCCGCACCCGCGCCGCCACCGCCGAGCGAGCGGTCGGGAATGTCCCGCTTTCGTGCGATCTTGGCATTGTTATTGATCGCTGCGTTGAGTGCGGGCAGTTGGGTGTTCAAAGATTGGGAACCGCGCTTGCTGCCGATTCGCGTGATTGAGGTCAAGGGCGAACTCCATCAGCATTCATCGCAGTTGCTGCAACAAACGCTGACAGCGCGGCTGCATGGTGGGTTATTAACCGTTGATTTACTTGACTTAAAAACCGCTGCTGAGGAGTTATCTTGGGTTGGACGCGCCAGCTTGCGCCGCGTGTGGCCGGATCGGTTGCAGGTGCAGGTTGAGGAATATCGCCCGCTGGCGCGGTGGAATGATGATTGCCTCGTCACCGCTGATGGCGTCGTGTTCAAGCAAGGTGGCGGCACGGTGCCGGCAGGCTTGCCGCAACTGCGGGCTGAGGATCAGCGCAGCGTTGAAGTGGTGACGGCGTATCAAAAATGGCATCTCGCGTTGCAGCAGATCAGTCATGTGATTGCAGTGTTGGCGGTCGATTCTCGCGGCGACTGGCAGCTTGAATTAGTGAAGGGAACTCGGTTGCGGCTGGGCACCGAGGCAGTGGAAGAACGACTCGCCCGTTTCATCGCCAGTGCGCCCCAGCTTGAGGCTGTCGGCCACCCGCTCAAGGTCGATCTGCGCTATCGCAACGGGTTTGCGGTGACTTGGGCGCCAAATGTTGAGCCAGCGATTCCCGCACCGAACCCGGATCGCCCGCCGCGATCCGGCAATCGAGGATAAATTGGATGCCGCGACGTAACGATAAACGTAACGACAGACGTAACGATAAGAATTTGTTAGTGGGATTGGACATTGGCACTTCAAAAATTGCCTGTCTGGTCGGTGAATTAAAAGATGACGATCAAATCGAAATCATCGGCATCGGTATTCATCCGTCACGCGGATTAAAAAAAGGCGTGGTGGTGGATATTGAATCCACTGTCCAAGCAATTCAGCGGGCGGTGGAAGAAGCGGAATTGATGGCGGGTTGTGAAATCAATTCGGTGTATGCCGGCATTGCGGGTAGCCATGTGCGCAGCCTGAATTCGCACGGCATCACGGCGATTAAAGAAGTCGAGGTGTCGCAAGCGGATGTGGATCGGGTGATTGATGCGGCGCGTGCGGTGGCAATTCCGGCGGATCAGAAAATCCTGCACATCCTGCCGCAGGAATTTATCATTGATAATCAAGAAGGTATCCGCGAGCCGATTGGCATGTGTGGGGTGCGTTTGGAAGCGCGAGTCCACATGGTGACGGGTGCGGTGAGCGCCGCGCAGAACATCAAGAAGTGCATTGAACGCTGCGGGTTGGCGGTGGATGATCTGGTGCTGGCGCAATTGAGTTCGAGTTATGCCGTTCTCAGCGAGGATGAAAAGGAGCTCGGCGTGTGCGTGATCGATATTGGCGGCGGCACGACGGATTTGGCGGTGTTCACCGATGGCGCGATTCGTCATACGGCGGTGATTCCAATTGCAGGCGATCAAGTCACTAATGACATCGCTGTCGCGCTGCGGACGCCCACGCAACACGCGGAATTGATTAAAGTGAATCACGCTTGCGCGTTGACGCAATTGACCGGCAGCGGCGAAACGATTGAGGTGCCGAGCATCGGCGACCGTCCACCGCGCCGGCTGGCGCGGCAAGCTCTCGCTGAAGTGGTGGAGCCGCGTTATGAGGAGCTTTTAACGTTGCTGCACAACGAGTTACGCCGCAGCAGCTTTGAGGATTTGATTGCTGGCGGCGTGGTGCTCACCGGCGGCAGTGCCAAGATGGAAGGGCTGTTGGAGTTGGCGGAGTCTGTGTTTCAAATGCCGGTGCGGTTGGGTTTGCCGCAGCATGTGATTGGCATGGATGAGGTGGTCAATAATCCGATTCATGCCACCGGCGTGGGGCTGTTGATTTATGCGCGTCAACATCGTTTTGCGCCGAATCCAGAAATGGTCGAACAGCAAGGTTTGAAAGGCACTTGGACGCGGATGCGCAGTTGGTTTCAGGGGAATTTTTAGCGCACATGCGGCTGCGTCAGATGCCAGAAGGCGTGTGAAGATGTCGAAAGGCGGTCGTACACAGACGGTGTGTGACTTAACGCTGTTTTTAAGGTTGCGCGAGCGCAATCAGGAGCTTGACCGATGTTTGAAATCGTAGACAACAACCATCCGAATGCGGTGATTAAAGTCATTGGCGTCGGCGGCGGCGGCAGCAATGCCGTCAATCACATGGTCGCGTCCACCATCGAGGGCGTGGAATTTATCTGCGCCAATACTGACGCGCAGGCGCTCAAAAGCTCGAATGTGAAGACGATTTTGCAGTTGGGCGCCGGAATTACGAAAGGGCTGGGCGCGGGTGCCGATCCTGAAGTCGGTCGTCATTCGGCGATTGAAGATCGGGATCGGATTCAGGAGGCGCTGGAAGGCGCAGATATGGTGTTTATCACTGCGGGCATGGGCGGCGGCACCGGCACTGGTGCGGCGCCAGTCGTGGCGCAGGTCGCCAAGGAATTGGGCATTTTAACGGTCGCCGTTGTCACCAAACCGTTTCCGTTTGAAGGCGCAAAACGGCGGCGCGTCGCTGAGGAAGGCATCGCGGAGTTGGCAAAATCAGTCGATTCGCTGATTACCATCCCGAATGAAAAGCTGCTGGCGGTGCTCGGCAAGGACATGAGTTTGTTGGATGCGTTCAAAGCGGCGAATGATGTGCTGCTCAACGCGACGCAGGGCATTGCCGAGCTGATCACGCGGCGCGGTTTGATTAACGTGGACTTTGCCGACGTGAAGACGGTGATGTCGAATATGGGCGTGGCGATGATGGGCACCGGCTCGGCGACTGGCGCGAATCGGGCGCGAGAAGCAGCGGAAGCGGCGATCAAAAGTCCGTTGTTGGAAGACATCGACTTGGCAGGTGCCAAGGGCATTTTGGTCAACATCACCGCCGGGCTGAATCTGACCATCGGCGAGTTTGACGAGGTCGGCAGCACGGTGCGCGATTTTGCCGATGATGAGGCAACGGTCGTTGTGGGCACGGTCGTCGATATGGATTTGGAAGACGAGCTGCGGGTGACGGTGGTGGCAACGGGTCTCGGCGAACGGCGGGCGGCGAGTGCGCACAAACGCGGTGGCAATCATGCCGAGCCGGGGATTCGTTTGGTGGCGGTGGACGCGGGCGACGGGCAGCCAGATTACCGTGAAATGGAACGGCGTCCGGCGATTTACCGGCGCGGCGGGGCGGCGATTGCTTCGGAAACGATTGATGACGATTACCTTGATATTCCCGCCTTTTTGCGGCGGCAAGCCGATTGATCTTGCGTGACTTCGTGGGGGTTTATTGTCATTAAAAACAATGACCTTGTGCTTTAATCAACATTACACTTGAAAAAAGTTCGGGAAAACCCTAGGCTGACCACTAATTGCGCCGTTGTGTGCGCTTAGAACAATGCGATGACGATCAGACATCAGGTGTGATTCAGCCGGGAATGCTGAATCACACCGCCCGGTCGCTCCGCATGACCCGCCGTCAGCCACTGTGGAGCGATGGAGACCCGAACGATGCTCAGGCAACGTACCTTAAAAACTGCGATCGGCACGACCGGGATTGGACTGCACACCGGCGCGAAGATCGAGCTCACCCTCCGCCCCGCTCCGCCCGATACGGGCATCTTGTTTCGCCGCGTTGATCTCGCGCAACCCGTTGAGATTAAAGCCACTCCGTTCAATGTCGCCGATACCCGGCTGTCCACCACCTTGGCGCAAGCTGGCGAGCGCGTGTCTACCGTTGAGCATGTGTTGGCGGCCTGCGCGGGGCTGGGCATTGATAATCTGTTGATTGATGTTGGCGCAGCGGAAGTGCCGATCATGGACGGCAGCGCGGCGCCCTTCGTGTTTCTGCTGCAAGCAGCGGGCATTGAGGAACAAAATCGCCTCAAACGCTTCATCCGCATCAAGCGCCCGGTGGAAGTCCGCGACGGCGACAAATTCGCGCAGTTCACGCCATACAACGGCTTTCGGGTTGATTTTTCGATTGATTTCGATCATCCCGCCTTCAGCGCCCACACCAATCGCGCAATCATTGATTTCTCCACCGCTTCCTTTGTCCGCGAAGTCAGTCGCGCTCGCACTTTTGGCTTTTTGCGCGAGATTGAAACCCTGCGCCAGCATCAGCTCGCGTTGGGCGGCAGCTTAGATAACGCCGTCGTGATTGATGAATATCGCGTGCTGAACGAAGAAGGGCTGCGCTATGAGGATGAATGTGTGAAGCACAAAATTTTGGATGCCATTGGCGATCTGTATCTGCTCGGCCACACGCTCATCGGCGCGTTCACTGCGCACAAATCCGGGCACGCGCTCAATAACGCGCTGTTGCGGGCGCTGTTGGCTGATGCCACTGCGTGGGAAGCCGTGTCGTTTGATGACCCGGCAGCCGCGCCGATCTGCTATGCCCAACCGCTAACTGCGCTCTGAATCCGCATCAGTTGCGGTGTGATGCCGTGCCAACTGTAAAAATAAGCGTTGTAAATCAGGATCAGCGGTGGCGGCAGCGGCACTGCGCAGGTGCGCGGCAGCAGTGGCAGATAGTGGGGAGCGCGGCGGGCTGGCGCTGGGCGCTGGTGGTGGGGGCGCAGCAAGTTGGATGCGACCTTGAACTGCATTGATCTGATGGCTCGCCAACGCGACCGCCAGATCAGTCGCCATGAAGCGCAGCCGGGTCAGCCACGCGGGAGAGTCTAAATACACCGTCAGGCACTGCTCATGGCGGCGGACGTCCAGACAATGTGCCCGCATCGCCAGCGGAAGTTGGGCGCGTACCACCGCCAACAGTTCCGCGTCGTGCTGGCGCTGTTGCAGCAGAGTTTGGAGCAACGGATGGTTGCTCAATAACGCGCCAATGCGTTGCGGCTTGGCGTTCATGTTGTCCACTCAAGTCAAAACCAAGAGAGAAACGAATGTACCACCACGATCATCATTTACCTGTTCGCGGATCGGCCGTTGTCATACTTTTGGCCGTGTTGTGTTTAATGCCGGCGGGAGCCGGCTTGGGATTTTGGCTGGCGCATTCTGCTGATTCTGACGCCGCCAGCGCCATTTTCGCCGCCAGTGATGGCGGCGAAATCATTTTAGATGTCGTCCCAACTGCGGGTGCTGCGGAGGATGTGAATGCAATGGCCGCGCAGTTGGCGGCGATGGAGGCGGAATTGTTGCGCCTCAACGCGCTGGGCGAGCGGTTGGTGAAGCTGGCGGGTTTGGATCCGCGAGAGTTTGATTTCGTCAATCCCCCGCCGCAGGGCGGAGCGGATCGTCAGCGCGTGCGCGATTACACCATCAAAGAGCTCGCCAACGAGCTGGGCAGCGTGGTGGATGCGCTGGTGGATCGGCAGCAGAAGCTGGATGTGTTGGATGAGTTGTTGGTGGAAAAAGACCTGCGTGTGGAAGGGCGCACGGTGACTGCGCCATCAAGCTGGCCGGTGCGGTCGGGCTATGTTTCGTCACGCTTTGGCTATCGGATTCATCCCACCAAACGGGTGCGGATGTTCCACGAAGGCGTTGATATTGCTTGCGCTCGCGGGACGCCGATTGCGGCAGTGGCGGCGGGCGAGGTGATTTATAGCGGGACGCGCAGCGGCTATGGGCGCGTGATTGACATTCGGCACGACAACGGTTTGGTCACGCGCTACGCGCACAACGCCAGTAATCTGGTGCGCGTTGGGCAGCAGGTGCAGCGCGGCCAGCAAATCGCCAACGTCGGCACATCGGGAACGGCGACCGGCCCGCATGTGCATTTTGAAGTGCTCCGCGCCAACCGTCCGCTTGATCCGACGCCGTATCTCAACAGCGACACTGCGTGGCGCACGGTTCCCAACACGGCGGGTTAATTCACAGCGTCGCCTGCCGCCGCGCTTGGCGGTAGGTGATGAAATGACTGAGCAGCGCGGAGGCAATATAAACACCGCCCGCCAATAAAATCATCGTCGGCCCGGCAGGTAAATCGGGCGCATAAGACAATCCCAAACCCAAGGTGGTGAATGCGCCACCCAGCAGCGTCGCCAATCCCATCATCCCCGCTAATGAATGCACATAATGACCGGCAATTGCTGCCGGCAGCGTTAATAATGCAATCACCAAAATCAAGCCGACGACTTGAATTAACAATACGACGGTGATGGCGACTAAACACAGCAGCAGCAAATAGAAAAAAGTCACCGGCACTCCGCGCAAGCGGGCGAATTCTTCATCAAAGGTAACGAGCAAGAATTGGCGATAAAACGCGCCAACTGTTAATAATAAAATCCCATCTAAACCCGCCATTAACCATAATTCTCGCGGCGGCACCAATAAGATATTTCCGAACAAAAAGCTCATTAAATCCGTCGCATAGCCCGGCGTTTTGGCGATAAATAAAATTCCAATCGCCATTCCCACCGCCCACAACGCCCCAATTAACGTATCTTCTTGCGCCTGCCATTTTAGCCGCACTGTGCCAATAATTAACGCCGCCAAAATGGCTGCCGCTAATGCGCCCAATAATGGATCGATGCCGTAATACAGCGCCGCGCCCATGCCGCCGAGCACAGCGTGAGCGATGCCGCCTGCCATAAACGTGATCCGTTTGACCACCACGAAGGTGCCAATCACCCCGCAGCCAACGCTCGCCAATAATCCTGCGAGCAGCGCCGTTTGCAAAAAACTGTGTGCGATCAATGCAGTAAAAAAATCAGTCATGGTGCGGGTGCCGGTGCGTGATGCGGCGAATGTGCCCGCCGTAGAGTTGCGAAATGATGTGGTCGTCCACCGCCGCCGTGTCGTGATCCAGCAGGGTGCGATTGAGACAGGCGACGCGGCTGACGTATGCGGAAATAAACGCGATGTCGTGCGAGACCACGATAATCGTGAGGCGCTGATTCAAGGTCGCCAACAGGTTAAAAATCTCGCCCTCCACGCGCTGATCGATGTTTGCGGTCGGCTCGTCGAGAATCAACATCTCCGGCGCACTCACCAGCGCCCGCGCCAGCAACACCCGCTGCAATTGCCCGCCCGATAAAGTGCCCAGCCTCCGGGTGGCTAAATCGAGCGCCTCCACTTCCGCCAACGCCTGCTGCGCTGCGGCACGATCAGCGGCGCGGTGCTGGCTCCAGATCGCGCTCCCGCTGAGGCAGCCCAACGCCACCACTTCGGCCACCGAAATCGGAAAATCGCGTGCAAAACTAGGAAATTGCGGCACATAACCCACACGGCGGGCGGCGCGGCGCGGCGCTTGTCCGAGCACTTCAATTCGTCCGGTTTGCGGTTCAAGCAGACCTAAAATCAATTTCAACAGCGTGCTTTTGCCGCCCGCATTGGGGCCAACTAAGCCAATAAATTCGCCGGGCATAATGCTTAAATTGATGCGTTCCAACACCCGCGCTGCGCCATAAGAAAAGTTCAAATTTTCAATTAAAACTGCGGGAGTCGCTGTCATCATAATTAAAGAATACGGTTTTAATGAAACATTAAAGTCATTGAATGTATCGCCATTCGCGGTTACTTACTACCATCGCTCATTATTTTTTCAATAATACCTTAACCTCTGGCGTTAAATCACTATCATCAATGTAGCCAATTGCACCAGCGGTATTGGCAATAAAGTGTAACACTTCAGTGACAGAGTGCAATTCTTGCGGCGGAACGCCCTTGCCAACATAGCAACGCACCGTCCAATAACCGGTGTAATCATTTTCATCGCGTTCTAAATAGTTGCGTAAAAATTGCGTGCGCAGCGGATGATTGGGCGGGAAATTAACCGGCGTTAATCGTACCCCATTGAGCGCCACCGTTTTGCCGGTATAAATCCGTTGCAACGTCGCTTGATCCAACAGCGGCACCGTCGCATGACCAATAATGCTGAGATCAGCCGCTGCCGGCTGCACCAATAAAAATAACAGAATTAAAAAAATCGGCATCGCATCAAACCTCACTCAAAAGGTGTGGCTATAAGACAGCGAAAAAACGTTGATCTGCCGTCCGCCGCTATCTTCACCAAATGGGGCATTCACAAAACTTGATAGCGCCCCCGTGCGGGTGTGCAGCCATTCCAATTTGAAAGAACTGGTGCGTGATAGATGATACGCGGTACCTAAGGCGAGAGACTTTTGCTCATAAGGATCAATTAAATCTGCACCGGCGCGTTGGGTCATATTGATAAGTGCTGCGCCGGGCACGGTAGCAGGCAATTGATTACGGTTCATCGCTTTAGCAAGGTTTAATCCTTGATTATCAGAACGAATGCCCGCCCAGTAGCAATACGGCGTCCAGCGTCCAATGTGTTTCGATAAGGATAAATAACCGGCATGAGTATCAGCGCCAACGACTGCTTCTGTGAAATGACGCCGCCCGTATTCAATTGTGAGTTGCCACTGCTGCGGCAGGCGAATTTCCGTGCCAAGAGTGAATAAATAAATATCGTAGTTTTCCGCATAACGAATTGGCGGGCCGGGCAGCTCAGGGCTAACTTTATAATAACCAAGCGTACTGCCGGGCATAAGTGGCACAAAAGGAAACCGAATTGGCGTTGGCCCAACATCCCATGCCGCAGTCGTGTGATGTATACCAACGCGCCAAGTATGACGCTCACTAATACGAGATAATACTGCCCCAATCATTTCAAAATCATACGCTAAAAACATCGCGCCACTTGGAAACAGTGGCTCCAAGCCATCGCGTAAATAATAGCGCCAATCGGCGTGAGTTTTGCCAAGATACCCTTCGAGCGTCCATTCCGTTGTCTCAGTCAGCCACGTTTTTGCTACTGATAACCCATTCATATCAACCGTTGGCAAAAGTGAATAGAGTTCAGTTGGTAAGCGGGCAAAAGGAAAGGTAACGCCCACATCACTATTTGCAGAATGGAGCATTAACGGTAAGCGTAACCGCCCGGCGCGTAATAACCAATCGTTTGCTGGTCGCCATGATAAAAAAGCCCAATTCAATACGGCTTCCCAATCGGTGTCGTTGTGTGTGGATGCACCCGCTTTTGCTTGCAAAGTCAAGCCCCAACCATTTTGATGCGTAACGTCAAGCTGTACGCCAATGACCGAATCTCGGTACAGAGTCCCGCTGTTATCAATAAAGCGTTGATAAATAAAATCTTGATCGGAAATTGCACCACCCAAGGTGCCGAACCCAGAGAGCTTGACATCTGCTAATGCAGTTAAGGATACAACTAATAACCCGAAAGTGACCAACAATAAACCGAGACAATGATGCTGGATATGCGCAATCATTTTATCCTCATATATGACGATAAATCCCAACATCACTTAAAAAATTAGCGGGTATTGTATGGGATTTGGTGTTGTTTGGTACGAAATAATCATTTGTTATCTTCAGCGATTTTTAAGCAAGATGTTGAGTTCTGAAGTCACCTCATCAGCATCAACATAACCAATTGCTCCGGGTGTTTCTGCAATAAACCGCCGCATTTCCGCAGTGCTGTTGACATCTTTAGGTGGTTTACCTTTGCCAACATAACGCCGCACAATCCAATATGCAGCATATTGATCTTCATCCTGTTGTAAATACAGTTGCAGAAACCGTTGGCGCAAATGATGACCCGCTGCAAGATTGATGGGAGTGATACGAATGCCTTGGATTTCAACGACTTTGCCCGTATAAATGCGCTGCACCGTCGGCTGATCAATGGTTGGCAATCCCGCATGACCAATAATCAACGGATCGGCAACTGCGGGTAAAATAATAAGCAATAACACGATAATGAGGATGAGTAGGCGCAAGTTCTGTTCCTCAAAATACTGCATTATAAGAAAAAGAAAATAAATTGAACTGGCGATGCCCGGTCTCTTCACCAAGTGGTGCATCAATAAAACTAGACGCTCTTCCGCTGCGGGTGTTAATCCATTCAAATTTCAATTTACTTTGCGGCGTGAGCTGATACGCAGCACCCAGCGCAATAGATCGTTGATCAAAAGATTGATGTAAATCAGCACCGCTGCGTTGGGTGGCGTTAATCACAGCGGAATTGGGAATAAATGTAGGCACTTGATTGTTATTGAGGACGTCGTAAAAATTGAGACGGGGCGCAAGAGAACGAATTCCTGACCAATAACTATAAGGCGTCCATTTGCCAATTCTTTTTTCTAAAGCGATATAACCCACATTCACATCCAAGCCAGTCGTGATATTGACGATGCGCCGTTGCACATATTCAGTGGTTAAACGCAACTGATACGGTAAGTTGAGTTCCATGCTTAAATTTAGCGCATAAGCAATCGCGGTTTCAACGTTGTGCGGTGAGTTGGGAATCAATGGTGTGGTTAGGGTTTGATAATAACCAATCTCGGTGCCGGGTAAGAGCGTTACAAAGGAATATTCATTTAATAACGGACGCAAACCTAGTTTGAAATCAACGCGATGCAAACCGACGCGCCAGCGATTGCCGTGTTCATTTAGCGCCGCCACTACACCAGTGGTTAAATCCATATCTACTTCACTAAAAAATGAACCAGCCGGTGCATTTGCTGGAATGCCATCGCGGAAATAATAACGCCAATCCGCTTCCGATACGCCTAAATAACCATCCAAACTCCATTCTCGTCCGGGCTGTAGCCACGTTTTACTGATGGAAATTCCAGCAGTATCAAACGTGGGTGACACTGAATACATTTCAAAGGGCAGATGGGCAAAAGTAAATGACATGCCAACATCCATATTTGTCGAATGAAGAAATCCCGGAATGCGTAAGCGCCCCAAACGCAATAACCATTCATTCGTTGGTCGCCATGATAGAAACGCCCATGAGAGCGTGGGATCAAAACCGGTATCGCGTTGCTGTGAGGGTGCGAGTTTGGTTTGCAGCGTTAATCCCCAGGTGGTGCCGAGGTCTGCGTCTAATTGTAAGCCGCCGATGGTGTCGTTTTTTAAGGTGCCAGTATTATCAATAAAGCGTTGATAAATGAAATCTTGATCGGAAATCGTGCCGCCTAAAGTACCAAAACCAGAGATGCTTAATTCTGCTCGCCCAATTAAAGGTAGCATCCCCAGCAGTATTAACGCACACCAAGCAAGCTGTCTTGCTGTCATTAAAGTCTCCCGCACCATCATTTTTTACTGTTGAATAAATACAATTAAGCATCTGGCTGGAGTAGTGCCAACGCCGCTTCAAAATCAAAATGATCGAGCGCAACGCGAATCCGGCGCAGTGTGTTGGGATTAAATAAATCGGCAAACGCGCCCGCGTGCGTATTCCACAATTCAAGTGCTTCGGCATCACCTTCACTTAATAATTGGCGCAACGTTGCTAAGTGTTGGTGTAATTCTTCTTTGTCAATTGCCGGCAAGGATGGTTGCGTTTCTTGAATAGTGAGCGCGTCTAATTGCACTAATAACGGTTCCAACAGTGCAATTAATTCCGTTAAACGCGCAGTTGCCGTCGCATCTTGTGTCCGCAGCGCCGCTTCCAGCGCCAGCGCCGCCTGTTGCAGCGCCGTCATGCCCAAGGTTCCGGCTAACCCTTTGAGCGTGTGGATCAAGCGCCGCGCACCATCCCAATCGCCTTGCGCCAGCGCGGTGCGGAGCGTCGCCGGAGCGGTGTGAAATTGCGCGTAAAAGCCGGTCAATAAGCGTTGATAAAACGCTAATTTGCCGCCCACGCGCATCAAACCTTGTTGCGCATCCAGCCCTTGAATCGCAAACACATCTGGCTGCGCAGGCGCGGCGTCACTGGAGGCGGTGGGCGCGGGATCGGAGGTTGACCAGTAGCGGGACAAAATGGCAAATAAATCAGCCGGATCAAAAGGTTTGGAGAGATAACCCTGCATTCCTAAATCCAACCCGCGCTGGCGCTCTTCCACCAGCGCATGAGCAGTCATGGCGATGATCGGCAACTGGTCATAACGCGGATCGGCGCGCAGTTGTTGCGTGGTTTGATAGCCATCCAACACGGGCATCTGCAAATCCATCAAGACCAGCGCGAAGGCATCCGCCGGGCGGCGGGCTAACTGTTCCAGTGCTTCTAAACCGTTATTTGCCAGCTCCACAATCGCGCCCTGCGCCTGCATCAATTCCAGCGCAATTTGTTGATTTAATAAGTTATCTTCCACCAGCAACACCCGCATTCCAAAAAATTGCGACGGCGCAGCGGACACGGTGGCGGCAGTCGGGTGCGCAGCGGCTCCCAGCATCCGGCGCAGGCGTTCGCGCAAATCCTGTGGCAACACGGGTTTGGTGATGAAATCGCACACGCCCAATTGCAGCGCCTGATCGCGGATGTCGCCCGGATCACAGGCGGAGGCGATCAAAATATGTGGCGGCGGGGGAATGTTGCGCAGGCGCTGGGTGCGCAACACCGCTGCACCATCCATGCCCGGCATCATCCAATCCAGCACCAGCAAATCGTAGGGATTGCCGACCGTCCACGCGCTTTCCAAACGCTCTAATGCTTGCCCGCCAGTGCTGCATTCTTCTACCCGCTGAATGCCCAGATGCCGCAATAAACCAACCAAGGTGATCCGCGCTTCGGGGTAGTCATCCACCACCAACACCCGCAACTGTTTGAATTGTGCGGGCTGCGGTTCGACAACGGTGCTGGTGCGGGCGCGAGGCAAGGTGATGGTGAAATAAAAGGTCGTGCCGTGTCCGGGCTGACTGTCAACGGTCAACTGTCCGCCCATCATGTCAACGAGGCGCTGGGCGATGACCAAGCCCAGCCCAGTGCCACCATAACGGCGGGTGGTCGAACCATCGCCTTGAGTGAATTCCGTAAATAGGCGCGTCAACTGCTCCGGCGTAATGCCGATGCCGGTGTCCTCAACGGCAAAATGCAGCTCGACTTCGTCGGCGCTTTCGCGGATCGGTTCCACCAGCAGCCGCACATGACCGACGGCGGTAAATTTCACCGCGTTGGATAACAGGTTGGTCAACACTTGCCGCAGCCGCAGCGCATCGCCCAGCACCTCGCCGGGTTGACGAATCGCCCACAATCCCCGCGCATCAAAGAGCAATTCGATCTCTTTTTCCTGCGCGTGTTGCTGCACTAACAGCAACGCCTCGCCAATCACGCGCTCCAATTCAAAAGGTGAGGGATCAAGTTCCAGCCGTCCGGCTTCGACTTTAGAAAAATCCAAGATGTCGTTGAGGATGCCCAGCAGTGATTTGGCGGCGGCTTGCGCCTTGACCAGATAATCCTGCTGTTGCGGGTTCAGCGTGGTGCCGAGCGTGAGATACAACATGCCCATGATCGCGTTCATCGGCGTGCGGATTTCATGGCTCATGTTGGCGAGAAAGCGGCTTTTCGCATCCGTTGCCGCTTCGGCACGCTGGCGGGAGTTTTCCAATTCCTGCTGCACGGTTTCGCGGTGGTGAATATCGCTGGCGACGGCCTGCGCCATATCGTCCAGCGTGGTGCCGAGCATGATGAGTTCCTCCACACCCGCCAGCCGCCCGACGCGAACGTGATATTGCCCTTGCGATAACTGCCCGGCGACGAGGCGGAGCTGGCGCACGGGGGCGAGAACGTGCCGCGATAAAATGCGAATTTCGATCAAAATCAAGCCAGTCATCAGAGTCAAGCCCAGAATTGAGGCGAGAATCCAATCTTGCAGACGGGCGCGGGCGTGTTGCAGATCGGTGGTGGTGCGTTGATCGACGCGCTCCAGCAAGACATCAATCGTTTCGGAGAGACGCAGCCGCCGTTGGTTGTATTCCCGACTGGAAATGCGCTGGCGGGCAAAATTCAAATCTGGTTCGCCGTCGGAGACGAAGCTGTTGGTTTTGGGATCATATAAACCTTGGGTGGCGGCAAAGGCGATTTGTTCGAGTTCTTTTAAGGCTTCGGTGGCGGTGAATACTGCATCCAGCGCGGCTAATTCTGCGGCTTGAAATCCCAATGAGCGCATCCGTTCGCGCAAAGGCTGGCGCAAGCCGATGACGGGGAGTTGATGTTGGGTCGCGCCAGCAATGGCTTGTTCCCAATACACGATGGGATTGCGTTGCGTGATAACGGGTTTTTCACCTTCGCGGATGGCGAGGATGTCGTAATACATCAATAAAAAACGCATGTCGGTGGAATTGATATAAAGCGTTACTAGCCGCATCAGCAATTCCGCTTCCCGTTGCAGCGTTTGCACCACCACCAGCGCCCGTTGGCGGTGTTCATGGGCGGCGCTCAATTGAACGTGTGCATTCCAAACAAAAAGCGTAAAAGCGCCGTTGACGATGAGCATCAATGCCAGCGTGGCGGAAAAAACGAGCGAGAGACGGCTCAATTTCATAAAGAAGTTTTCAATTGGCAGTGTTCAGTTGGAAGTGAAATGAATCAAAGCAGTAAAATGAATCAAAAGTGAGTAGTTATTTTTTTAATAAGACGATTAAAACGAATTGGCAGTCAATGATCTTTTTTTAGTTGTTTAACTGCCAATTGCTAACTGCGTATTTAATTCAAGCGGCGCTGTCCGCACACGGGACAGGCTGGATCAGCCCGCAAACGCAAGCTGCGCCAGCTCATGGTTGCCACATCCAGCAGCAGCAAGCGCCCAAACAGCGGCGTGCCGATGCCAGTGAGCAGTTTGAGCGCCTCGGTCGCCTGCATTCCGCCAATAATGCCTACCAGCGGCGGCAAGATGCCATTAGTTGCGCAGGTGTCGCCCGCATAGTCAGCGCCATCGGGAAATAAACAACGATAACAAGGATCGCCCGGCTGCCCAGAAAACGCAGTCACCTGTCCTTCTAACCGCAGCGCCGCCCCAGAAATCAACGGCACGCGGGCGGCGTTGCAGGCGGCATTGATCGCAAAACGGGTGGCGAAGTTGTCGCTGCAATCCAATACCACATCCACCTGCGTTACCCACTGCGGCAAGGTCTCCGCCGTCAGCGTCGTTGCCAGCGGTATCAATTCAACGTCAGGATTGAGCGCCGCCAGCGTCCGTCGCGCCGACTCCGTTTTTGTCAGCCCGACGTGGGCGGTGGGGTGAAGGATTTGGCGGTGCAAGTTGGATAAATCGACGTGATCGCCATCTGCCAGCAGCAAGCGTCCCACGCCAGCGGCGGCGAGATACATCGCCACTGGCGATCCCAAACCGCCCAAGCCGACAATCAGCACCCGCGCTGCGGCGAGGCGTTGTTGGCCAGCAACGCCCAAGCTGGGCAATAACATTTGGCGGCTGTAGCGCAGCAATTGGTCATCAGTCATCGGTATCAATATCAGTGAAATGCTTATTTTTGCAGTCTATGCGAAACGATAGGCCTAAAAAAGCCTGCAAACAGCGGCACTTAAAGCCCTCGCTTGACGCCCACAAGGAACCTTGTCATGCACGAATTATCCTTATGTCAGGCGCTACTCACCCAAGTAGAACAGTTGGCAATCCAACACAGCGCCACGCAGGTCACGCGCATCCGCCTCATCATTGGCCCGTTAGCCGGCGTGGAGGCGACGCTGTTACAACATGCCTACCCGCTGGCGGCGCTCGGTACCTGTGCGGAACACGCGGAATTGGTGATTGAGACCACGCCGATTCGCGTGACCTGTTTGGACTGCGGCGCAGTCACGCCAGCAACGGCAAATCGCTTGAGTTGTGGCGCATGTGGAAGTGTGACCACGCAGTTGCTGAGTGGTGATGAGCTACTGCTCGCGCAGGTGGAAATGACGCAGTCGGATTCGACTGCCAACTGACAACTACTCAACCAATCAGGAGCGCCGCACTTCCAACACTTCGGGAAGCTGCTGGAGCCGATTCGTCAACTGCTCGATTTTTTTCATGTTTTTGATTTCAATCGAAAAGCGCATCGTCGCGCAGTCCGTGCTGCGCTCGGAATAGGTGTTGACGCCAATCACGTCCACATCGACATCCGCAAACACCGCCGACACATCGCGCAACAACCCTTTGCGATCCGTCGCAATCACCAGCATGTCCACCGGATACAGCGCCGTCGGCTGCTGCCCCGCCCACCGCACCTGAATCAGGCGCTCGCGCTCCGCCGCCGGTAAATGCTGGATATTCGGGCAATTGTGGCGATGAATGGTGACGCCGCGCCCGCGTGTGACAAAACCCACGATCTCATCAAATGGCACCGGTTTGCAGCACTGCGCCAACTGCGTGAGCAAATCGTCCACGCCCTCAACCACCACATCATTGCCAGCGGATTTTGCTGCCGCAGTGGTTTTGGCTTTCACCGCCGGCCGCAGCAGCGGCGTTTCCACCACCTTCGGCTCACCTACTTGGCGGGCGACCTGCCCGACCGCGAGATCACCGCAGCCAATCGCCGCCAGCACATCGTCACCGCGCCGGAAATTAAACTTGGTCGCCAGCTCGTCCAGCCGCAACTTGTCCGCAATCCCCAGCCGCGCCAGCTCCAGCCCCAACGCGGTGCGCCCGTCTTGAACGTGTTGCTCAAAATGCTGCTGTTTGAACCACTGCCGCACCCGATTCCGCGCCCGCGCCGTCACCAAATAGCCATGATGCGGACTGAGCCAATCCCGGCTCGGCATCGCATTGTTTTGGGTCAAAATTTCCACTTTATCGCCGCTGGTCAGCGTTTGATTGAGCGGCACAATTCGATCATTGACCCGCGCCCCGCGACAGCGATTGCCGATCTCAGAATGAATCGCGTAAGCAAAATCCAACGGCGTCGCGCCCTTCGGCAGCTCAATCACCTTCGCCTGCGGCGTGAGCACATAAATATGAACCGGCTCAAATTCAGACTTAAACCGCTGCAAGATGCCGTCGCTGCGCTCGCCCTCGTTTTTCAACTCCAGCCAATTGCGCATCCACACCACGCGGCGCTGAAACGCAGCATCGTGACCTTTCGCTTCTTTGTACGCCCAATGCGCCGCCACCCCGAATTCCGCGTGGCGGTGCATGTCGTGCGTGCGAATTTGCACCTCCAGCGGTTTATCTTCCGGACCGATCACGGCGGTATGCAGCGATTGATAAAAATTGCCCTTCGGTGTGGCGATGTAATCATCAAATTCTTTGGGAATATGCCGCCAACGTCCGTGAACCAGCCCGAGTGCGGCATAACAATCGGCGACGCTCGGCACCAAAATCCGCACCGCCCGTAAATCGAAAATCTCTTCAATATCAACGGCTTTACGGCGCATCTTTTTCCAGATGCTGTAAATATGTTTGGGGCGACCGGTGATTTCAGCCTCAATTCCCGCCTCCGCAAATGCCGTGCGCAGAATGTCGAGCACCGCCGCGATGTAATGCTCCCGCTCGGCGCGGCGCTCCACCAGCAAATTTGCAATCCGTTTATATTCATCAGGTTGCAAATAACGCAGGCTCAAATCTTCCAATTCCCACTTGATTTGCCAGATGCCGAGCCGATTGGCGAGCGGGGCATAGACGCGCTGGGTATCACGCGCCAGCTTGGCGCGACGCTCCGGCTCCAGCGTTTTGATCGCCCGCATCAGGTGCATCCGCTCGGCGAGCACCACCAGCACCACCCGCACATCCTCAGCAATGCCCAACAGCAGCCGCCGCAGATTTTCCTCATGCTCTTCTTGATCTTTGGCGGCGATGATCGCGTCCACATTGGCAAGCTGACCGATGCGAGCAAGATCGCCGACCATGCGGGCGATGCCGCTACCAAACTGCGTTTGCAGCGCGGTAGCGGTTAAATCGGGATGATTGAGGCAGCCGTTGAGCAGCGCAGCGACAACGGTTTCCGCATCCATTTGGAGCTTGACCAAGATGTCGGCGGTTGACAGAACATGGCGGACGTGACGCTCGCCGGTATCGAGACGACGATTGCCCTCGTGCGCGATCAGCACCGCGCAGGCCGCGCTGATCTGCGTCAGCGCCTCGGCGGGATAATGCGGGGCTAACTGCGTCAGCCAGTGGTGAATTGCGCCCTCGTCAGTCGTCGTGGCGTCGGGAAGATTGCCGGTAGATGTGACCATGTGTTTTGAGAAAGACGATGATGGCGGGAAAAAGTTGGCGGTTGTCAGTTGTCGGTGAGAACGCGCAAGGACAGGTTAAAACGCTCCTTGCCAGTGCGGGCGATGCGTGTCACTGGTGACTTAAATGTCACCTCCTCGAAGTGCGGCGCTTGCTCCAAAATTGCAATTAACGCCGTCGCTTGCCCCGACTCGCCCCGCACCTCAGCGTGACCGTCGCTATATTCCAACGTCTGAATCCAAGTGTCATCGGGCAAGCGTTCCGTTAATTCGCGCAACAATTCCAACAGCGATGGCTGCGCCCGTTGCTGCCGCAATAACACCGTGCTGCGCTCGCGGGCGCGTTCCAACTCCTGCCGCAGCGTGTCAACCATCACCGCCTGCTCCCGCACCCGCCGTAATTCGGCATCCACCATCGCCACCTGATGCTGCAATTGCCATAACGGACTAAATATCCCAGCCAGCGCCAGCACCGCCGTGAGCACCAGCAAACCGTGCGTCAGCGTGACGTGCGAACGACGCTGCGGACGCTCCGCCACTGGCAACAGATTGGCCTCCGCCCACGCGCCCGGCCACGTCACGCAAGCAACGGGCGCTCCGGCAGTTGCCAACGGCGTCAACCATCCCGTGACCTGATCGCGCCGACACAGCGCCAGCTCCAGCGTCAACCGCAGTGCCGCTGGCGCAGTCGGCAGCAGCCGATATGCAAAAAACACCTCGTGCGCCTGAAATGGCGACAGCCGATCCAGCTCGTGCAGCACCACTTGCGCCAAATTGCTGCGCACCTGTGCCGGCAGCGAGACATGCCGCGTTAAGACCGCAGCCGTCGGCAGCCGTAACACCGTTTGGATTGGCAACGCCCGTGGCTCAGGTTTGAACTGCGCTGACCAGTCCGCGCTGGCGCTCAGATCAAGCTCGCCCAGCAGCGTCTGTTCCTCACCACTCACGCGCCACTGCTGCGCCGTCGTGAGACTGCGCACATCCAGCAACCAGTGGCGATGCCGCCGCGCCAGCGCCCGTCGCCACCGCAGCGGCACACACTGACGCCAGCGCCGGTGCAGTGCCATCTGCCCCGCGCCGGGCAGCGGGAAGCGCGAGAATCGGTTAAAAAAATCCTTAAATATCATCATTGCTCACCATCAACTGCGACGAGCGGCGGCGCAGCACCTGCCCATCCAAACCGCCGCCAATGCACCAGATACGGCGTCGGCTGCGCGGGCGTCAGTTCTAATAACGCCTCGAATTGCTGACCGGCGTCCGGCTCCGCAGCCGTCACACGCACGCGATACAACGGTCCGCCGCGACTGCGCGGCTGCACCTGCGCGGACTGCTGCATTTGCGCGTCTATCAACGAGATGCCCTGCGTCGCCGCCAGCACCGCTGCTGAGGCAAACTCCAGCACCGGCGCGTCGCCACTGTCCGTCAACGTCAATTCTGGCACCAGCCGCTGATACAGCTCCGGCGTCATCCCGCGCACCTGCCGCAATTCCTCAAACGCCGTAAATGGCTCATCTTTCGCCCCGAAAGCCGCGCCAGCCGCTTCATAATCACCATCTTCTGCGCCATTGAGCTGCGCCAAATCGTCAGCATCGCGCCAATCCACCAGCGCATCTGCCACTGCCAACGCCTCCGCTTCTGGCACCGCGAGCGCCTCCAGCAATGCCGCCAAGGTCGCAGCCGAGGCGTGATTCAGCGCCACCCGCGACTGCTCATTAAACACCGTGATCGTGAACGTGGTGCCGGCAAACTGCCACTCGTGCGGAGTGCCGTCCGGCAGCCACTGCGTCGCCGCAACGGCCGCTTCATCGGCAGCGGTCATGCCCACGCCGGAGGTCGGCTCCAACTGCGGCAAGGGTTGGATAAATTGCCATGCCATGTACGCCAGCGCCGCGTCGCTGTGCAGACGAAAGCGCGTGGCAGCCAACTGATGCTCCGTCAGCGCCAACTCGCCGCGCTGAGTGGTGGTCATGCTGATTGCCATCACCGTCAGCAAGGTCAATACCCACAGCACCAGCATCAGCGCGATGCCGCGTTGGTGGGTGCTGCTGGCGCTGGGGCGCGGGCGCATCAGGTCGATGCTCGCGGCAGGGCGATGACCAGCTCCGGCCACGCTTGCGTCGGGCTGGTCAGGCGAATGCGCAGCAACAGCGGCAGATGCGGTTGCTCCAACCAATCGTCTCGCCACGCCGGTTCGGTCTCACCGTCGGCGATGCCGTAATAACTGAGCTGGAACGTGTCCACCGTTGCCAACAGCGGCGTGCGCCCAAACGCGCCGTCAGCAGCGTCCATTTCAATCGGCAACTGCGCGAGATCGGGCGCGGCATCGGCGCTGAGAGGTTCCCACGCAGGCACATCATCGGTGCCGTGCAGGATTTCCGGGTGCAGCAGCCAGCGCGTGACCAGCAGCATCGGTGTGCCTGCGTGAGTTTCGAGCGTGAGCCGCAGCACATACAGCCCGCCGCTGCCGACGTGTTCTGACAATGGCGCAGCGAATTCGAGGCGGTCGTGATCACCAGCAAACACGGTCACGGCGGTGGTCTCCAGCGTGACGGTGGTCACGCGCAGTTGGCTCAAGGTGCGGGTTAAAAAGCCGTGCGCCAGCCGCACGGCGGTAGTGCGTTCGGCGGCAGCATCCACCGCTTCCCACGCCCGACTGCCCAAGCGCAAACCCGAAAACAGCAGCAACGTGATGAGGCTAATCAGCGCCAGCGCGATCAATAATTCCACCAAAGTAAAGCCGCGCTGCGGAATCCGGTGCGTGTTCATGGCGCGGTGGGTTCGATTGGGGCGACATCTGTGGCGGTGCCCAGTCGCACGGTGACAACACTGAAGCGGCGCACATGCTCGCCTTCGCGCCACAGAATGGTGGCAGTGAGTTGATACGGCGTGACGGTGGCGACGGTAGACACGGCGTTGGCATCATCTGTGGGCGCGACTATTTCGGCGTCTGGCAACGGAGCGATGCTGGCGAATTCAACTGGTATCACGCTGATTTCCCACGTCAAACCGTATTCCGGTTCGCCGGTGTAGGTGCCCGCTTCAAGCGGCGTCGTTATCCCGATGGCGTTGAGTTTCGCTTCTGCCAGCGCGGCTGCTTGGCTGTATTGCGTTGACAGAATGGCGCTGTGGCTGGCGCGAGAAAAAATGTTGAGCAACACGCCGAGCGTGAGGGCGAGAATCGCAAAGGCGACGAGCACCTCCAGCAGTGAAAATCCGCGTTGACGCTGCGCGTTCATGGTTCCGTCCAAGGAGCAATGGTGATGCGTCCGGTCAGCCAAGTGACGCCGACCTGATAGCCGTGTGCGTTGTACGTCAGCATGATGCGCCCACCGGTGGCGGTGCCGTCGGGAAAAAAGCGGATGATCCCGCGTTGGTCATCTTGCAAATCGCGGGCGGCGATTTCCAATTGCAGGGTGAGACTTGCCGGCAGAGTAACGGGACGGGCGGCGGCGAGCGTGAGCTGGCGCGATTCCACGTCGATCAGCACTTCAGTAACGGTGCCGCGCCGGATCGCCATTTCCTGCGCCAATCGCAGAGTAGCGGCGGTGCGCCGGGCAGCGGCTTTTAATTCCAAACCGGGCAAGGCGGCGGAAAATAACGCGGGCACAGCACTCATCAATAATGCGGCGAGCGCCAACACGATTAAAAGCTCAACGAGGGTGAAGCCGGTTTGACGAGGCATGGATTTTTTTGAGTTGTCAGTTGTCAGTGAATTGTGACACAGTTGAATTTTGAAAAGTGCGTGTTGATATTTATAGTTATCCGCAAAACATACTATACTATAAGAGAAAATGTAGGAGCTTACGACAGTGAAACTGTGCAACGAAGACCAACTTTTGAATTTCTTAAGACGTGAAGAAGACAGTTCAGTTAAGTAT
>NZ_NRRQ01000016.1 GCF_016583745.1 Chromatium okenii | reverse complement strand
GAGGGAGCGTGGTATGTGGCGGCGAAGGATGCGGCGCGTAACGCTTTGATTTTAGTACAAAATCACGATCATCCGCTGTTGATGACGAGTGCGCTCGTGATCGAGCCGGTGCATTGGATCGGGGGTGCTCCACCGGCACTTCCGTTTTCGTGCGCGGCGCGACTGCGGCATCGACAGCCACTGCAGAACTGCGTGGTCGAGGCCGCGGAAGGTGGATTTCGAGTGCAATTTTCGTGCCCGCAGCGTGCAGTGACGCCGGGGCAATCAGTGGTGTTCTATTTTCGAGACGAATGTTTGGGTGGCGGTGTGATTGAAAAAATCGTAAATTGAATCACGAAAAATAAAGGAAATAAAGGAAATAATTTTTTAATTTTGAGCTTGACTTGAGAACAATTTTCGATTTATCCTTAATTCATAGGTTGCAACGCTAAATCCATTACAACAAGGATTGAAACCGCAGAAACAGCGCGCAGTGACGCCGGGACAGTCAGTGTTGCAACGCTAAATCCATTACAACAAGGATTGAAACGACGGTACGGGTAAGGGCGGCAATCCCTTACTATTTTGTTGCAACGCTAAATCCATTACAACAAGGATTGAAACCTCTTCAATTCGTTCCGGCAGCGTTAAAATCAGGTGCGTTGCAACGCTAAATCCATTACAACAAGGATTGAAACTCGACCTTGACCACAGGTTCCTTGTCCTTCACCGCAGTTGCAACGCTAAATCCATTACAACAAGGATTGAAACCAAACATCAATAAATGGGTGTGGATAATTTCGCGGTTGTTGCAACGCTAAATCCATTACAACAAGGATTGAAACATCCGACGACCTTTTCAACTGATTCAACACGGGCGACGTTGCAACGCTAAATCCATTACAACAAGGATTGAAACATTGAGTAGTAAATGGAGTGCGTTTTACTACGGTGTTGTGTTGCAACGCTAAATCCATTACAACAAGGATTGAAACTTGACGATGGCGGCGATTGCGCGTCGCGCCCAAGGGTGTTGCAACGCTAAATCCATTACAACAAGGATTGAAACTTATGCACCCGTGACCAGATTTCCGCCAGCGCCTTGGTTGCAACGCTAAATCCATTACAACAAGGATTGAAACGAGATAAACGGCTTTTTTGCTACCTAGTTTTTAAGGTTGCAACGCTAAATCCATTACAACAAGGATTGAAACGCTTGATGCTTTGGCAACGGGGATTCCGAAGCGATGGTTGCAACGCTAAATCCATTACAACAAGGATTGAAACTTCATGGTTCTCTCCAGTTGGTTAGGTTCAATCGTTTGTTGCAACGCTAAATCCATTACAACAAGGATTGAAACATAACAGTCGCCTGTTATCACTGCTAACGTCTATGCGTTGCAACGCTAAATCCATTACAACAAGGATTGAAACTTATCAAACATGCTGAATACTCCCTCTGGAGTTCTCAAGTTGCAACGCTAAATCCATTACAACAAGGATTGAAACTTCTACAAGAACGTTGAACTTTTTCATGCGAAACTCCGTTGCAACGCTAAATCCATTACAACAAGGATTGAAACAATAGGTCAAACAGCGCATTCCCAATGCCGGGGTATAGTTGCAACGCTAAATCCATTACAACAAGGATTGAAACACGCCGAGCGCACGGCTGCGGCTGGCGCAAGCGAGGCGTTGCAACGCTAAATCCATTACAACAAGGATTGAAACTTGAGAAGATGCTCAAAACGATGCAGCACCTTTTCGTTGCAACGCTAAATCCATTACAACAAGGATTGAAACGACGTCACGCGCCACCGACCTTCTTTCTCTTTAGCAGAGTTGCAACGCTAAATCCATTACAACAAGGATTGAAACGCAGTCTGCGCCGTGTGGCGATCAAGTGCGGCAGGTTGCAACGCTAAATCCATTACAACAAGGATTGAAACTCTAATTAGCGCGGATGTCCAAGTGAGACTAGCGCGGTGTTGCAACGCTAAATCCATTACAACAAGGATTGAAACGAACGTATCAATAACGCATTAAAGCGGCTTGACGCCGTTGCAACGCTAAATCCATTACAACAAGGATTGAAACCCCATCAAGGTGAAATGCCCAATGGGCAATACGATAGGTTGCAACGCTAAATCCATTACAACAAGGATTGAAACCAGCAACGCGGCAGCGTCCATCGCAAGTAAGCGTATCGTTGCAACGCTAAATCCATTACAACAAGGATTGAAACTTTTCAATCTGTGCGGCAGGCAATTTCAATCTCCGTGTTGCAACGCTAAATCCATTACAACAAGGATTGAAACTTTCGTTACTTTTTCTGTTTGAGCATTGACATGATTGTTGCAACGCTAAATCCATTACAACAAGGATTGAAACGCAATATGAACCAGACGGAAAAGATATTGGGCTGCGGGTTGCAACGCTAAATCCATTACAACAAGGATTGAAACCTGCGCTAATCCGGGGCGGGGCGCACTATCAAAAAGTTGCAACGCTAAATCCATTACAACAAGGATTGAAACCATTTTAGAGCATCGCGGATGGACGTGTTCCATCGGCGGTTGCAACGCTAAATCCATTACAACAAGGATTGAAACGGGGCGCGAGGATGGACTGTTGAATACAGCGCCGAGGTTGCAACGCTAAATCCATTACAACAAGGATTGAAACGTTATCTTTCGAGATGACGTGCGCAAGGCGTATCAAGTTGCAACGCTAAATCCATTACAACAAGGATTGAAACATAGACGGTTTTATCGGTATCGCACCACCACCACAGAGTTGCAACGCTAAATCCATTACAACAAGGATTGAAACAATTCACGACGGAAACACATTGAACCATTTCACAGCCGTTGCAACGCTAAATCCATTACAACAAGGATTGAAACCTGAAGGCTTGGTTACATGCGGCGAAAGAAACCGCACGTTGCAACGCTAAATCCATTACAACAAGGATTGAAACGCGTTGCCGTGCATTCAGCATTGAACGCTCCACCGGAGCCGAATGTTGCAACGCTAAATCCATTACAACAAGGATTGAAACGTCAAGCGACTAACTTATCCCGTCATCGCAATGACACGTTGCAACGCTAAATCCATTACAACAAGGATTGAAACCGGTCATGTGATGCGCTCCGGTTAGGGTGGCTTGCTGGTTGCAACGCTAAATCCATTACAACAAGGATTGAAACGAAATCATCAGTCTCCCATGTTGTCATAATAACACGCGTTGCAACGCTAAATCCATTACAACAAGGATTGAAACAATAACTCCATCCTAGTGTCGCCAACAAACACTGGTGTTGCAACGCTAAATCCATTACAACAAGGATTGAAACATGACGGTCTCAACACGCGCCACGATGCCGCTCGGTGTTGCAACGCTAAATCCATTACAACAAGGATTGAAACTTCGTTCCTCTAATTCCTGCCAACGCACCATCACCTTGTTGCAACGCTAAATCCATTACAACAAGGATTGAAACAGACTCCTAATAACCGGGAGTTTCGAGCTCGTGGTGGTTGCAACGCTAAATCCATTACAACAAGGATTGAAACGATACCAGTCGGCAGCGGCTACCGTCTGCGCATCCGAGTTGCAACGCTAAATCCATTACAACAAGGATTGAAACCTACCCGGCACGCGTCACTTGCGCTGAATTTACGCGGGTTGCAACGCTAAATCCATTACAACAAGGATTGAAACACCCTGACAAGAAAGCGTCAACCGTCGCCTCAACTAAAGTTGCAACGCTAAATCCATTACAACAAGGATTGAAACTCAAAATCCCAGACGGCAACACCTTGTTTTGCCCGTGCGTTGCAACGCTAAATCCATTACAACAAGGATTGAAACAGCAGGCGCGGGGAGTTCACAACGCAAACTTTCACCGTTGCAACGCTAAATCCATTACAACAAGGATTGAAACTAAACGTCTCCTGCGGTACATACCCAAGCTTCAACGCCTGTTGCAACGCTAAATCCATTACAACAAGGATTGAAACGCAATAGCGCCAGCGATGTCATCTTTCAATCAGGTGGTTGCAACGCTAAATCCATTACAACAAGGATTGAAACCCTAACTGCCGACTTTCAGGTGTTTTGGAACATCTTGTTGCAACGCTAAATCCATTACAACAAGGATTGAAACATGCAATGGCGGAGATTTAGCATGGACAATGATTTAGGTTGCAACGCTAAATCCATTACAACAAGGATTGAAACAGCAGTGCCCGATTAAATCCTGCGCCCGCCGTTTCCGTGTTGCAACGCTAAATCCATTACAACAAGGATTGAAACAGCAGTGCCCGATTAAATCCTGCGCCCGCCGTTTCCGTGTTGCAACGCTAAATCCATTACAACAAGGATTGAAACCAGCGGTGCGCACTAGCGTACATTTCACGAAGTGCTAGTTGCAACGCTAAATCCATTACAACAAGGATTGAAACCCGGATGCGAGTTCACCGGGCGCGTACCTGCCGCGAGTTGCAACGCTAAATCCATTACAACAAGGATTGAAACTCCCAGCATAACCATTGCCCGCCCGGCGGTAAATGTTGGTTGCAACGCTAAATCCATTACAACAAGGATTGAAACCAACTAGAAATAGGCTTAGGCGGACGGAAAACGCGGAGTTGCAACGCTAAATCCATTACAACAAGGATTGAAACTACAGTGCGGCGGTCTTCTTGGTGTCGATTGGCTGCCGTTGCAACGCTAAATCCATTACAACAAGGATTGAAACAGCGTGTAACTGGCTGTCTCGCAAACAAAAAAGCGCGGTTGCAACGCTAAATCCATTACAACAAGGATTGAAACCCTTCTTCAGTGATCGCATCCATAAGTTCGGCTTTCAAGTTGCAACGCTAAATCCATTACAACAAGGATTGAAACATAGCCGGTTGCCTCATCAATCAAGGCAACGATGCCGTTGCAACGCTAAATCCATTACAACAAGGATTGAAACGACCAAGATGATTTTCTGGAACAACAAGGATATACAGGTTGCAACGCTAAATCCATTACAACAAGGATTGAAACATGCCGCATAAATCGCGGCGGTCTTCTTCACGTCAAGTTGCAACGCTAAATCCATTACAACAAGGATTGAAACAATGATGTGCAAAGTCTTATCAGTTTGGCATTTAGCGGTTGCAACGCTAAATCCATTACAACAAGGATTGAAACACAAACAGTGATCCAGACGACGATACGGACACATGTGTTGCAACGCTAAATCCATTACAACAAGGATTGAAACGCGACAAGCGAAACTGGGTGAGAAACCGCGCTTCAGTTGTTGCAACGCTAAATCCATCACAACAAGGATTGAAACTACGCCTTCTGCCATGCGTCGGCTTCATAGCCCCTGTTGCAACGCTAAATCCATTACAACAAGGATTGAAACCGGTCATCATTTCAGGGCGGATACCAGTGGCATCTCGGTTGCAACGCTAAATCCATTACAACAAGGATTGAAACTGATTCTGAAATTATCTGGCTTAATCGCCGGACACCACGTTGCAACGCTAAATCCATTACAACAAGGATTGAAACACGCCGCGCAGCGTTCCATTGCCGCCGTGCTGGGCACAGTTGCAACGCTAAATCCATTACAACAAGGATTGAAACATAAAATGAATAGCGCGGCAATTATTAAACGCCTTTATTCTGAGGGTTGGATAATGGTGGGTGGAAAGGGCGATCATCAAAAATTCAAACATCCTCAAAATAACGGGCACGTTGTAGTGCCGCATCCTCGAAAAGACATTGCGATTGGTACGTTGCGCAATATCTATCGGCAAGCAGGATGGGAATGGAGTTAAAACATGTTATATCCTGTTTATATTCATCTTGGTGATGCACATCATGCGCATGGTGTAACGATGCCTGATTTTCCGGGCTGCTTTTCGGCAGCAGATGATTGGGTTATGCTTCCTGCTGCAATTCAGGAAGCAATTGACGTTTATTTTGAAGGTGAGGATATGGAAATACCACTGCCAACGCCGTTAGAAGTATTAGCAGTGAATCCTGACTATCAAGACGGGGCATGGTTACTTGTGGATGTTGATGTATCACGATTTCACAGCGAGTCTAAAACAGTGGAACCAAGCGAAGTGAGGCTGGCGGCGTTGCAACGCTAAATCCATTACAACAAGGATTGAAACTGCCGGGGTGTGACTTCACGCCATGCAGTAAACGAGTGTTGCAACGCTAAATCCATTACAACAAGGATTGAAACATAAAATGAATAGCGCGGCAATTATTAAACGCCTTTATTCTGAGGGTTGGATACTGGTGGGTGGAAAGGGCGATCATCAAAAATTCAAACATCCTCAAAATAACGGGCACGTTGTAGTGCCGCATCCTCGAAAAGACATTGCGATTGGTACGTTGCGCAATATCTATCGGCAAGCAGGATGGGAATGGAGTTAAAACATGTTATATCCTGTTTATATTCATCTTGGTGATGCACATCATGCGCATGGTGTAACGATGCCTGATTTTCCGGGCTGCTTTTCGGCAGCAGATGATTGGGTTATGCTTCCTGCTGCAATTCAGGAAGCAATTGACGTTTATTTTGAAGGTGAGGATATGGAAATACCACTGCCAACGCCGTTAGAAGTATTAGCAGTGAATCCTGACTATCAAGACGGGGCATGGTTACTTGTGGATGTTGATGTATCACGATTTCACAGCGAGTCTAAAACAGTGGAACCAAGCGAAGTGAGGCTGGCGGCGTTGCAACGCTAAATCCATTACAACAAGGATTGAAACCAACGCAGCGTGAGATACTCCTGCGCCTTTTCGTACAGGTTGCAACGCTAAATCCATTACAACAAGGATTGAAACCTAGGGCGTTGTACCCTAGTAACGCAGAAAGGTACCGGCACACATATCTGGCAGTAGATAATCAGCGCCTACAGCGCCTTGACCTCTAGTTAAATAAAAGAATTTTGGTTACAATCTTCTAGGAGTTACACAGTTGGATGCTAAGTGCCTGATTTTATTGAAACTTGGTTTGTGCAGTGCATGATCGCGTTTTCATAAAAATCAATGACTTAACTTTCAACTGCGTAACTCCTATCTTCAATAAATTGCCGTACAGTAATCAGGAGTGTGAATATGGCTACAGACACAGACTATGCTGCCAATACTGCGACTAAGGGAACGGTTGCAGTGAATGGATCAATATCTAGCACCATCGAAACTGGCGGTGATAAGGACTGGTTTCGCGTATCGCTCAACGCTGGTACCGTTTATACCATCGACCTCGAAGGCTCAGATACTGGTCAAGGAACGTTAAGCGATCCCTTTCTAAACGGCATCTATAACAGCAAGGGAACCTCAGTTGTTTCTGGGATTGATGGCGGTGGATACGGGCAAAATGCCCAATTGACCTTCATTCCAACCAAGACTGGCGACTATTACATTTCCGCTGATGGCGATGCTAACAGTATCGGTACTTATAAGCTGTCGGTAACAAGCGGTGCGACCGATTATGTTGACACTACTGCGACTAAGGGAACGGTTGCAGTGAATGAATCAATATCTAGCACCATCGAAACTGGCGGTGATAAGGACTGGTTTCGCGTGTCGCTCAACGCTGATACCGTTTATACCATCGACCTCGAAGGCTCAGATACTGGTCAAGGAACGTTAAGCGATCCCTTTCTAAACGGCATCTATAACAGCAAGGGAACCTCAGTTGTTTCTGGGATTGATGGCGGTGGATACGGGCAAAATGCCCAATTGACCTTCATTCCAACCAAGACTGGCGACTATTACATTTCCGCTGATGGCGATGCCAACAGTATCGGTACTTATAAGCTGTCGGTAACAAGCGGTGCGACCGATTATGTTGACACTACTGCGACTAAGGGAACGGTTGCAGTGAATGAATCAATATCTAGCACCATCGAAACTGGCGGTGATAAGGACTGGTTTCGCGTGTCGCTCAACGCTGATACCGTTTATACCATCGACCTCGAAGGCTCAGATACTGATCAAGGAACGTTAAGCGATCCCTATCTAAACGGCATCTATAACAGCAAGGGAACCTCAGTTGTTTATGGGATTGATGGCGGTGGACTCGGTAAGAATGCCCAAGTGACATTCACCCCAACCAAAACCGGCGACTATTACATTTCTGCCGATGGCTCTGGCAAAAGTATCGGCACTTATAAGCTATCGGTAACAAGCGGTGCGACCGATTATGTTGACACTATTGCGACTAAGGGAACGGTTGCAGTGAATGAATCAATATCTAGCACCATCGAAACTGGCGGCGATAAGGACTGGTTTCGCGTGTCGCTCAACGCTGGTACCGTTTATACCATCGACCTCGAAGGCTCAGATACTGATCAAGGAACGTTAAGCGATCCCTATCTAAACGGCATCTATAACAGCAAGGGAACCTCAGTTGTTTCTGGGATTGATGGCGGTGGACTCGGTAAGAATGCCCAAGTGACATTCACCCCAACCAAAACCGGCGACTATTACATTTCTGCCGATGGCTCTGGCAAAAGTATCGGCACTTATAAGCTATCGATTGACAATGGTTCTGGAGGCGTTACGCCAAACCTTACGCTAGAAGGTGGAAATGGACACGATCTGCTAGTTGGCGGCGTAGGAAACGATATTCTGCTAGTTGGCGGCGTAGGAAACGATATAATGACCGGCGGAGCGGGACGAGACACGTTTCGATTTGTAAGACTAAACCAAGACGACACACAAACTACTACGACAATCACTGATTTCACTTCTGGCGTAGATAAGCTTCAGTTTGTTGCTCCTAATTTTGGTAATCTTGCAGTTGGCGTTTTGTCAGAAAGTCAATTGCTATCTGCCACCACGCTTGGGGCAGCCAAGTCGATGATGACAACAAACAATCCGGTATTTCTCTACGAAACAGATGGTGGCGCTCTTTATTTTGATCCTGACGGTATTGGATCAGCATTAGATGTGTCAATTGCAACTTTGGGTACCGTCGATTTAGCTTTTTCAGATATACAGATATTCAGCGTATAGTATCCAGGAGTTACACAGTCGAAAATCAAGCATTTAGGAATCAAACTGCGTAACTCCTGTTTTTTAAAAATATTGATTACGATGATTTATCCAGCAACCAATTTTGTCAATATCATCATATTAAAACCTTGGCGCTTTCTAGCGCAGCGTTTCGAGAAAACTTTAATAAAAAAGCGAGGTTTGGAATTTACGCCAGATGCCGTACCTAAAACTGCTTCTAAAGAGATGAATTGTTTTCAAGCAATTGCGGTGCGGGCAATGCACGATGAATCATGATATTTACCATGCGCATTGTCGCTGCAATGCGCTGCATGATGGTAATGACCGGCTCGCCGTGATCGCGTTGCAACGCTAAATCCATTACAACAAGGATTGAAACATAACGGCGGGCAAGAGGGCGTCACTCGCTTGATCAAAGTTGCAACGCTAAATCCATTACAACAAGGATTGAAACTCTGTCCCGCATGTCTCGCACAGTGGCTCGCCCGCATGTTGCAACGCTAAATCCAATATAATAAAAATTGAAACTTTCGATCTTAGTGCCTATAATTAATCATATATCCAGATTTAAAGAAAACCAGACAATGACAGATGATTCAATCACGCTCGACGCCAATCGTATTGCCGAAGCAGCGGCAGTGAATACTGCGCCAACGTTTAACGAGGAGGAAACCGGCAAGGTAATCACGAGCTTTGGTAGCGGTAGCGGTCGGAGCGTAGCGATACAAACCGACGGCAAGATTTTGGTGGCGGGAAGCAGTGGTTCCGATTTTGCCCTTGTTCGCTATAACACTGATGGCAGTTTAGATAGCAGCTTTGGTGGTGTTATTACTGATTTTGGCGGAGGTTACGATTCCGGCTATAGCGTGACTCTGCAAAAAGACGGCAAGATTCTGGTAGCTGGAACCAGTAGCAACAACTTTGCTCTCGCTCGCTACAACACTGACGGCAGCTTGGATAGTAGCTTTGACGGTGACGGCAAGGTCACGACTGATTTTAGTGGCAACGGCTACAGCGTAACCGTGCAAAAAGACGGCAAGATTTTGGTAGCTGGAAGTAGTGATTCAGATTTTGCCCTCGCCCGCTACAACATAGATGGCAGCTTAGATACCAGCTTTGATGATGACGGCAAGATTGTTACTAATTTCGGTGGCGCCTACGGTAGTTCTGGTCAGAGCGTGACCGTACAAACCGACGGTAAAATTCTGGTGACTGGAAGCAGCAGTTACGATTTTGCTGTCGCTCGCTACAACACTGACGGCAGTTTAGATGCCAGCTTTGACGGCGATGGAAAGGTCACTACCGATTTTGGTGGTGATGGATACTGGAACAGTGGCGATTCCGGCTACAGCGTCACCTTACAAACCGACGGCAAGATTCTGGTGGCTGGAGGCAATAGTTACGATTTTGCTATCGCTCGTTACAACGCCAACGGCAGCTTAGATACCAGCTTTGGCGGCGACGGCGAAGTCACTACCGATTTTGATGGGTATGATTCCGGCTACAGCGTCACCTTACAAACCGACGGCAAGATTCTGGTGGCTGGAGGCAATAGTTACGATTTTGCTCTCGCTCGCTACAACACGAATGGCAGCTTAGATGCCAGCTTTGACGGCGACGGCAAAATCACCACCGATTTTGGCAACTATTCAAGTAGTTGTGGCTACAGCGTAACTGTACAAACCGACGGCAAGATTCTGGTGGCAGGAAACAGTAACAGCGATTTCGCCCTTGCTCGATACAACGCCAACGGCAGCCTAGATACCAGTTTTGGCGGCAACACGCTTGATAGCATCCCCGTGTACACTGAAAACCAGTTGTACCCTTCTGCAACAACGCCATTAGATACTTCAGTTCACATCTTCGATGCCGAGCTTGCCGCCAAAGATGATTACGCTGGTTCTAGCATCACACTACAACGTCACGGTGGCGCAAATGCTGACGACGTGTTTTCTTCTAGCCTATCGGTACTTGATGAAGGGCATTATTTTTCGGTAGACGGCATCACCGTCGGCCGCGTCACGACTAACAGCGGCGGAAAATTGACCTTGACCTTCAGTGCTGGCGCAACGCAAGTGCAAGTAAATCAAGTCCTCAGCAGTTTCATCTACGGTTGCATGTCTATTTCAGATGTGTCCCCTGCTTTTATTCGCATCGATTGGATATTTAACGACGGCAACAGCAGCGGCACAAAAAGTGTGACTGATAGTCTTTCGGTGGCGATCATTCCGAGCGATGACGGGTTATTCAACGCGAATAATCTGCCAGATAAAACTGTTATTGCTAACGCACTTTTTACGTTCACTTTGCCCAACGATGCGTTTACCGACCCTGACAAAGAACCGCTGATTTACAGTTTGAGCGATGCCGATGGTCTCGCGCTGCCGCCTTGGTTATCAATTGATTCTAAAACCGGCGTCCTAAGCGGAACTCCTGACCCATTGGATGTTGGTGTTCTTAATTTGACCATCACCGCTCGCGATAGCTACAGCAACATTGCATCTGACACCTTCCAATTCACCATCACCGCCCCGAACAACGCGATCAATGGCACTGCAGGTAACAACAACTTAGTCGGCACTGGTGGCGACGATGTCATCAACGGCTTGGCGGGCAATGACACGCTCGATGGTGGCGCTGGCAACGACAACCTGCTCGGCGGCGATGGCACTGATGTGTATTGGGTGCGCGATGCTGGCGACACCGTGACGGAAACCAACGCTAAAACCAGCGGCGGTGTCGATACGGTCAACAGCGCACTGACGGCGTACACCCTGACCGCGAATGTAGAAAACGGACGCATCAGCGCCAGCGGCAGCGCCAATCTCATCGGCAATGCGCTGGCTAACGTCCTCACTGCCGGAGCTGGTGACAATATCCTCGACGGCGATGCTGGCATTGATACGGTTTCTTATGTAGACGCCACCGCAGCAGTCACGGTCAATTTAGCCATTGGCAGCGCCCAAGAGACCGGCGGTTCTGGCACCGACACCCTGCGCAATATCGAAAATCTGACTGGTTCTCATCACGACGACATTCTCATTGGCACTGCTGCCGCCAACATCCTCACTGGCAATCGCGGCGCGGATGTGCTGATTGGGCGCGACGGCGCTGATATTTACTACATTGATAATGCTGGAGATTTAGTCGTCGAAACGAGCGCCAGCGGCGGAATAGATACGGTTTACAGCGGACTAGCGGCGTACACGGTGCCGCTCAATGTGGAAAACGGACGCATCAACGCCAACAGCAGCGCCAATCTCACCGGCAATGTATTGGATAACACCTTGATTGGCGGGGCTGGCGCAAATGTGCTCAGTGGTGGCGCGGGTAATGACACGCTCACTGGTGGCGCTGGCCGCGATAGCTTTCAATTTGACACTGCGCTGGGCGCAGCCAACGTGGATCGAATCACCGACTTCAAAGCCGTTGATGACAGCATCCAACTTGATTGCGCCATATTCACGCAACTGAAGCCGACCGCCACACTTGCCGCAGCAAACTTTTATGCCAGCGCCAGCGGCAATGCCCACGATGCGGATGATCGCATTCTCTACAACACCAGTTCTGGTGCGGTTGCCTATGATGCCGATGGAGCAGGCGCGAGTCCCGCTGTTACCTTTGTCATTCTTGGTATTGGCGCAACGCTCACAGCAGCAGATTTTGTGGTGATTTGATATGGTGATTTACGCAATGATTTGTTGTGCGCTAAAGGATTGATAACAAACAACTCATAAAAAAGCCCCCAATCAACGGGGCGCTAAAATTAAAACAGTGGTCGCGCCACAATCCGCACATCCACCCCAATCTGCCGCACTTCGATAAATGTGAATGCCACTCGCTCGTTCATCGTCATTAACTGCGGCAATTGAAATAAACCCAGCGCCATGTCGCCCATAATATGCGGCGCTAAATACAACACCAATTCATCAATCAATTCTGCCGCCAGCATCGCGCCAGCTAAAGTCGCGCCAGTTTCTAATAACACCTCGTTAATTCCGCGCTGCGCCAGCTCGCGCATTAACGCCGTTAAATCCACCCGCCCCTCGTGCGCAGCGCAACGATAAACCTGCGCCCCCACCGCTTGCAGCGCCGCCATCCGCTTAGGCGCATCGGCGCAACCAACCACCAGCGTCTCACCCGGCAACCGCAGCAATCGCGCATTCAGCGGCAGCCGCCAATGGCTATCGACCACCACCCGCAGCGGCTGGCGCACCGCCTCATCTGCCGCCATGCCCGGCAATTCGGTCGCACTCAGGCGCACATTCAGGCTCGGATTGTCCACCAACACAGTGCCGATGCCGGTCACAATCGCAGAACTGCTCGCCCGCAGCCGCTGCACATCGCGCCGCGCCGCGTCCGACGTAATCCACTGACTATCGCCATTTGCCAGCGCCGTGCGCCCGTCCAAACTCGCCGCCAATTTGCAGCGCACCAGCGGCAATCCCAGCTCCATCCGTTTGATAAACCCACGATTGAGCGCCCGCGCCTGCGTCTCCAGCAGCCCCACTTCCACCGCGATACCCGCTTGGCGCAATTGCGCAAAACCCTGTCCGGCCACCAGCGGATTAGGATCAGTCATCGCCCCCACCACCCGCGTCACTCCCGCTGCCAGCAACGCCTCAGTGCAGGGCGGAGTGCGCCCATGATGGCAACACGGTTCCAGCGTCACATACGCAGTTGCGCCCCACGCCGCCGTGCCAGCTTGTGCCAGCGCCAACCGCTCGGCGTGTGGTTCACCAGCGCGGTGATGCCACCCTTCGCCCACCACCCGCTCGCCCTGCGCCAGCACGCAGCCGACGCACGGATTGGGCGCAGTGGTATAGCGCCCGCGCTCCGCCAATTGCAGAGCACGCGCTAAATGTTCGTAATCGACCCGCGTATTCATTAAATGCTTGGCTCCGCATCAATAAATAAATCCAATTGTTGCTCACTGAAATCACAGCCGGGCTGGCGCTCCAGACGGGCAATTTCATCGCGGAACGCATTGACATCCGCAAATTTGCGATAAACCGAAGCAAAGCGCAGATAAGCCACCTGATCAATTTGGCACAATTCACTCATCGCCAATTCTCCAATCCAGATAGATGACACTTCACATTCTCCGCCCGACATCAACCGATGCTGAATGTGCGACAAGGCTTGCTCAATTTGCGCAGTGCTAATCGGGCGTTTTTCTAAAGCCCGCAACATACCGGAGCGCAATTTGCGAATATCAAACGGCACCCGACTGCCATCGCGTTTAACGATGCGCGGCAAATTGAGTTCGGCGGCTTCATAGGTCGTAAACCGTTCTTTACAGCCCGCGCACTGCCGCCGCCGTCGCACCTGTTCGCCTTCGCCAACTAAGCGCGAATCAACCACTTTGGTGTCTTGGGTACCGCAGAAGGGGCAGCGCATGAGATCAACCGCCAGCCGCAGCGCCGCGAAGCGTTGCGAGCAAAATGTGACAGTGCCAAACGGGATACAGCATTAACTCAGGCATTCGATTCCAATTATTCAATCATTCACTGTGTTATTGATAAAATCGTTGCATTTTTAATTCAAGCGTCTGCGCCAAATCGCGCAATTCATCACCAGCATCTGTGGTGCGATGTGCGCAAGCAGCCGAGCGGGAAATTTCCAACGCAATATCGCGCAAATTGTGGTTAATATCTTCCACCATTGCGCTTTGTTCTTCCGCTGTATTAGCAATGCGTGAATTCATCGAACTGATTTGCGCGACGGCTTCAGTAATGGTGGCGAGTGAAACGCCCGCTTGCGTTGCCTGCTCCACGCTGACCTGCGATTGCCCGCGACTACTGGCCATCGCCCGCACCGCTTCCTGACACCGCTGCTGCAAGGTTTCAATAATCTGCTGAATATCGCGGGTCGATTCCTGCGTCCGACTCGCCAGCGTCCGCACTTCATCGGCGACCACCGCAAACCCGCGTCCCTGCTCACCAGCGCGAGCGGCTTCAATCGCCGCGTTGAGCGCCAGCAAATTGGTTTGCCCCGCAACGCTGCGAATCACCTCCAACACCTTGCCGATGTTCTCGCTGTCAGTGGACAACTGCTGAATCACCTGCGTCGCCGCGTCGATTTCCAGCGCCAGCGCATCAATCGCCGTCAGCGTGGCATCAACCACCTTGCGCCCGGTGGCGGTTTCCTGTTCCGCCAACTGCGCCGCATCTGCCGCTGCCGTTGCATCCTGCGCCACCTGCGCCACCGTGTGCGTCATGTCTTGAATCGCCGTCGTCATCGCCGAAGTTCGCGCCTGCGCCCGCACCACTTCACGATCATTTTCTTCCGTCAACTGTTTGAGGCGCTGACCGGCGTTGGTGAGCGCGTGCATCACGCCGCGCACATCGCTGATAAACTGTTGAAAACGCTCCAATAACGTATCAAACGCGCCGGCCATGATGCCAACTTCATCGTCCTGACGAATGCTGGCGCGATGACTGAGATTGCCGCTATCGCGCACCGCGCCAATCACCTCGCGCAGCTTGCCGAGCGGACCGGTCAGGGTGGCGAGAATCAGCAGCGATAACGCCAGCAACACCGCCACAATTGCCGCAATGCCCAGCCCTAAATGCTCGGCATGAAGCCAGAAAATGGCATCAATATCATCAAGATAAAGCCCGGAGCCGATGATCCAGCCCCAAGGCGCAAATCCCATCACATAAGACGTTTTAGCGACGGGATGCGCGTGACCGGGTTTTGGCCACAGATAATCAACAAAACCTGCATTGCGTTGTTTCACCGTGTCAATAAAAGCAATAAATAGCCGTTTACCATTTGGATCTGCGTTTTGACTCACATCCTGACCATCCAGTTTAGGATTTGTCGGGTGCATGATCATGCGCGGACTCATATCATTGATCCAGAAATAACCGTCGCTGCCATAACGCAAGGTTTTAATCAGCGCAATTGCGGCTTGTTGCGCTTCTGGGCGCGTCATTTTCCCTGCTGTTTCCTGCGCATGAAAGTAATTAAATACATGATGCGCGGTTTCAACCACATGCTGCGTTTTGACTTTACGATCTTCGAGTAAATTATAGCGCAATTCGATCAGCGCCTGCGCACCGAGCGCGAGCATTCCCAGCACAGATAATGTAGTCATTAACCAAAATTTATGCTTCACCCGCAGATTGTTTAACCAAGAAAGCATCAACATCCCCTCGTCTTTTTCTTATTCACCTATCACCGCCGGGAGTGCCGGCGGCGTTGGTTTTTAGTGATCGGTTTTTAGTTGTCAGTTGTCAGTTGTCAGTCAATGCGCTGACGTTTATTGCATTATCCGTACACCGGAAACCGTTGGCACAGCGCCAGCACCTGCGCTTTTATCGTTGCAATCACTGCTGCATCGCCTCGCGCATCAATCAGATCGCACATCCAGCCCGCCAATTCTCGCGCTTCCGCACCATTAAAACCGCGTGTCGTCATCGCTGGCGTGCCAATCCGAATGCCGCTGGTGACAAATGGCGATTGTGGATCATTAGGCACGGCGTTTTTATTCACCGTGATATTCGCCGCCCCCAACCACGCATCGACATCTTTTCCAGTCAATCCTTGATTGATAAAACTGACCAAAAACAAATGATCGTCGGTGCCACCAGAAACCACATCATAGCCCCGCGCCATAAAAACCTCTGCCATGATCTGCGCATTGCGCACCACCTGTTCTTGATAGGTTTTGAAGCTCGGTTCTAATGCCTCTTTGAAAGCGACGGCTTTCGCGGCGATGACGTGCATTAACGGGCCGCCTTGAATTCCCGGAAATACAACTGAATTCAGCTTTTTTTCAATCTCGGCATTGGCTTTGGCGAGAATCAAACCACCACGCGGGCCGCGCAGGGTTTTATGCGTTGTTGTGGTCGTCACATCCGCAATCTGCACCGGACTTGGATATACGCCGGCTGCGACTAAACCGGCAACGTGCGCCATATCCACCAATAAATATGCGCCCACGCTGTCGGCAATCTCGCGGAAACGTTGCCAATTCACGATCCGCGAATACGCAGAAAAGCCGGCAATCATCATGCGCGGGCGATGTTCCAGCGCCAGCCGCGCCACTTCTTCATAATCAATTTCGCCAGTCTCTGGATTCAAACCGTATTGCACGGCGTTATACAATTTGCCAGAAAAGTTCGGTTTTGCACCGTGCGTTAAATGCCCACCGTGCGCCAAACTCATGCCCAAAATTGTATCGCCTGCATTGCACAGCGCCATAAATACTGCGGCATTGGCTTGTGAACCAGAATGCGGCTGCACATTGGCATACTCGGCACCAAACAATTGCTTGGCACGATCAATCGCTAATTGTTCGGCGACATCAACAAATTCACAGCCGCCGTAATAGCGTTTGCTGGGATAACCCTCGGCGTATTTATTCGTTAATACGCTCCCTTGCGCCTGCATCACCGCCGGACTGGTGTAATTCTCTGATGCAATCAATTCAACGTGTTCTTCTTGGCGCTGCGCTTCATTCTGCATCGCTGCCCACAATTGCGGATCGGTCACACTCAAATTCATATTTTGGTCAAACATCGTTATTCATTCTCCGGTTGATTAAAAATGACAGGCTCAATAATAAACCATATCACTGCGTGCTTACATTTTACTGCTCACTGCTCACTCATTAAAAATCACTGCGCTGCAATAACTCCGCCGCCGCTGCTAAATCCGCTGCGGTATCCACGCCAATTCCCGGCGCAATCCGCGCAATGCCAACTTGAATCACCGCGCCGTGCCACAGCGCCCGCAATTGTTCCAATGCTTCCGCTTCTTCCAAAGGTGCCGGTGCCCATTTCACAAATTGCTGCAAAAACCCAGCGCGATAGGCGTATAGCCCGATATGGCGCAGAAATGGCGTCGCGGCTGGCAACGGATCGGTCGCAGCGGCAGCGGCAAAATCATCGCGGTGCCAAGGCAGCGGCGCCCGCGAAAAATACTGCGCTCGCCCCCGCGCATCGGTGACGACCTTGACCACGTTGGGATCAAACAAATCGGCGCGATCCGTCAGCGGAAATGCCAGCGTCGCCAGCGCCGCTTCGGGATGCGCCGCCAATTCTGCCGCCACTTGTTGAATCAACTCCGGCGGCAGGCACGGCTCATCGCCCTGCACGTTGACCACGATCTGCGCCTCCGCCCAGCCGCAGCGGTCAATCACCTCCGCCACCCGATCCGTGCCGCTGCGGTGCGTCTCCGCCGTCAACAGCACGGCGATGTCGCGCTCGGTGCAGGCCGCCACAATGCGCAGATCGTCAGTGGCAACAAGCACTTGCGCAGCGCCGCTGGCTCGCGCTCGTGCGGCGACGTGGGCGATCATCGGCTGCCCCGCCAGCTCGCGCAGCGGTTTACCGGGCAAGCGGGTGGAAGCAAAACGGGCGGGAATCACGACGTTGAAATCAATCATTTTTTTCAGTTGTCAGTTGTTGGTTGTCAGTTGGCGCAGCGTGGCGACCTTGGCATCAAATTGGGTGAGGAATTCGGCATCTAATTCGGCAGCAACCGCTAAAAACCAGTGGTCTGCGCCCGCAAACGCCGCACATTTCACCGCATCTTTTTCCGTCATCAGCACCGGCAGCGGCGGCCACGCCGCAATTTCAGCAGCAGTGAACGGGTGATGATCGGGATAAGGGCGCGGCTCAATTGCCACTCCCGCCGCCGTTAATTGCGCAAAAAATCGCGCCGGACTGCCAATCCCCGCCACCGCCAGCACTCGTTGTCCGTGAAAAGCAGCGAGCGGGCGCGTGAGTTCTGGCTGGCGCACATTCACCACCGCGCCAGCCAGCAAACGCATGTGCAGCCCGTCGCCGCTGCCGCCGTGATAGAGCAATAAATCGACCGACGCCAACCGGCTGGGCGGCTCGCGTAACGGCCCCGCCGGCAGACACTGTCCGTTCCCAAAACCGCGCTCGCCATCAATCAGTGCGATCTCCACATCTCGCGCCAATTGATAATGTTGCAACCCATCATCAGTCAGCACGATGTCGCAGCCATGTCGCCACGCCAATTGTCCCGCCGCCACCCGCTGCGGTGCCGCAATCACCACGCAGCCGCTGCGCCGCGCCAGCAGCACCGCCTCATCACCGACCTGCGTCGGATCGCTGGCAGCCGTGACCATCTGCGGCCAGTGCCGCGCTGCGCCGCCATAACCTCGCGTCAAGATGCCCGGCGTCCAGCCCTGCGCCCGCAGCCGCTGCGCCAAATGCAGCACCAGCGGCGTTTTCCCCGTGCCGCCGACCGTGAGATTGCCAATCACGAGCACCGGAATTGGCAGCCGCGTCGTGTGCAACCAGCCGCGTTGATAGCCGCTGCGCCGCAGCCGCACCACCGCGCAATACAGCACCGATAGCGGTAATAATGACCACTTCAGTAGCTGAATAATAAAGCGACGACGGCGTGACAACGAAATACCGTCACAACATTGGTCGTACCAGATTGGTGTTGGATTCATTCGTGATAAAGTTAAAAATACGCCAAACTGAAGTCTATCAACATGGGCGAGCTAAACCAATGACAACCGATAAACGCCAAACCGTATTAGTGGTTGATGACGCTCCCGCTAATATCGACTTGTTAGTCGGCAGCTTAAAAGAAGAGTATAACGTTAAAGCTGCCACTCGCGGCGAAAAAGCGTTGCAAATTATTCGTTCCGAAGTGCCGCCGGATATGATTTTGCTTGATATTATGATGCCCGGCATGGATGGTTACGAAGTCTGCCGCCAATTAAAAGAAGATTTCACCACCCGCCATATTCCGATTATTTTTATCACCGCCAAAATCGGCATTGAAGACGAAATACGCGGCTTCAAATTAGGTGCCGTCGATTACATCACCAAACCGATTAGCCCGCCGATTGTACAGGCGCGAGTGCGGGCGCAATTGGCGCTGTTCGATCAAAATCAATTCTTAGATCGGCAGGTCAAAGAACAAACTGCGCAACTGCACGACACGCAGTTGCAAATTGTGCGGCGTTTGGGGCGAGCAGCGGAATATAAAGATAACGAAACGGGCTTGCATGTGATTCGCATGAGCCATTATTCGGAGATTTTAGGACGCGCCGTCGGCATGAGTGAGCGCGAAGCCGCGTTGTTATTAAATGCTGCGCCAATGCACGACATCGGCAAAATTGGCATTCCCGATTCCATTTTACAAAAGCCCGGCAAATTAGATGCTGCGGAATGGGTCACGATTCAAACGCATTGCCAAATTGGTGCGGATATTATTGGTGATGCTGGTGATTCCGAATTATTGGAAATGGCGCAAGTGGTCGCTTTAACGCACCACGAAAAATGGGATGGTTCTGGTTATCCTCAGCATCTTGCTGGCGAAGCAATTCCGCGAGTGGGGCGCATTGTCGCCGTTGCTGATGTGTTTGATGCGCTCACTTCGGTACGTCCTTATAAACCTGCGTGGCCGGTAGAACAGGCGCTTGCATTATTGCAACAGGGCGCAGGCAGTCATTTTGATCCGCATTTAATCGCGTTGTTTATGCACGCGCTGCCAGAAATTTTAGCCTTCAAAGATCAGTATTCCGAACGAGAAGAACGTCACAATTAATCATAACAACTCCTTTATTGTGTGGACGATAGTACGCCATGAATCTTCAAACGCAACGCACAATTTTGTTAGTCGATGATGCGCCAGCAAACCTTGATTTATTAAAAGGTATCTTGCGCGAACAGTATAAAATTAAAGCTGCGACCAGCGGCGCAAAAGCACTTCAAGCAGTGCGTAAAACGCCGCCTGATTTGATTTTGTTAGATGTGATGATGCCAGAGATGGATGGCTACGCAGTCTGCCAACAATTACAAGCCGATTCTGCCACCGCTGCAATTCCAGTGATATTCGTCACGGGGCATGTGAATGCGGCGGAATTGGCGCGAGGCAACGCACTCGGCGCAGTTGGTTTTGTCACAAAACCCATTGATCCGGTGCAATTATTGGCGCAAATTGCGGCGCTGTTTTAATTGAGTTGGCAGTTTTTTCAGTTGTCAGTTGGCGGTAATTACGTTGTTTTTACTGACAACTTTTTTCATTACGCATTGTGAGCATTTTATGCTGCGATATTTCATTATTAGTTGCGTGATGCTGTTGCTGATTATTGCGCCAGCGCGGGCTGAAACCGCGTTATCATTTCCGTTATTGTCTGCGCATAATGCGCAAAAGTGGTCGCCATTTCATTTTTATGCGCAGAACATGCCGCCGGAGTTTTCAATTGATGATCTCAATGTATTGGCGCAGGTCGCGGCGGTGATTCACCGCGCTGACGGTGGCGGCAATGTCAGAACAAGCTGATGCGATGTTGTCGTTGTGGTCACTTGCGCCGGGGGCGCTGGCGCTGATCGGGCTGATGATCGCGCTGTTGCTGGCATTACGCCGGTTTGGGGCGGCGCGAGTGGTGCAATTTTTTGATCGTCATAACCTGCGCCAAGTAGGAATGCTGGCGGTGATGGGTTTTTTGGCGCTGGTGTTGGTGGTGGCGCTCTACGGCTTGCGCAAAATGGAGCGGCAACTGCGCCATGAGTTGGGCGAGACTTTGGTGAGCGTGAATGCGTCCACCAAGCAGACGCTGGAGATGTGGTTGTCGAGTCACGAGCGGGAAATTCGCGTCATTGCGCGTGATCCGGCGCTGCTGACGCTGACGCAAGAGTTGACGGCGCTGCCGCAGTCGGCAGCAGTTTTAACTGGCAATGCGTTGCTGCTGCCTTATCTCCAGCAGTTGCAGCCGCAGCTCACCACGATGGGCGCGACGCAGTTTTGTGTGATTGCGCCGGAGCGGACGGTATTGGCGGCGAGCGTGACGACGCGGGTGGGGCTGCGCACGCAGATTGCGATGTGGCAGCCGGAGTTGCTGACGCGGGCGTTGGCGGGCGAGACGGTGTTCATTCCGCCGGTGTATGACAGCAGCGCCTCACCGCTTGCTGAGACGGTGAGCGCGGCGGGGCGGCAGGCGGCGATGTTTGTGGTGACGCCGATTGCTGATGCCGATGGTCATATTTGGGGGGCGCTGGCGCTGCAATTTGATCCGCGAGTGGAATTCAGCCCGATCACGCAGGTGGCGCAGGTGCGGGGCAGTGGGGAGAGTTATGTCTTTAATCGGGCGGCGATGTTTTTGACGCCGTCACGGTTTGCTGAGGCACTCCAGCCGGTCGCGGTGCATTTCCGCCATGACACCAGTTTATTGGGGCTGCGGGTGCGCGATCCGGGCGGCAATCTGTTGGCGGGATTTGAGCCGGCGGTGCTGCGGGCGCAGTGGCCATTGACGCGACTGGCGAGCGCGGCGTTGAGCGGGCTGGCGGGACATGACATCGACGGCTACCGCGATTATCGCGGGGTGATGGTGCTGGGAGCGTGGAGCTGGTCGGAGCGACTCGGCGTGGGTTTGGCGACGGAGTTGGATGTGGCCGACGCGCTGGCACCGTATCGGACGATGCGGGCGCTGGTGTTGGGATCGCTGTTGAGTGTGGCAGTGCTGGCGCTGGGGCTGACGGCGTTGGCGATTTGGTTGGGCGAGCGCACCCGTGATCGTTTGCAGGAATTGGTGGCGGCGCGGACGCATGAGCTGCGCAAGCTGGCGCAGGCGGTGGAGCAAAATCCGCTGTGCATCGTGATTACGGATGTCAAAGGCTGCATTGAACACGTCAATCCGACCTTTACTGCGGTGACTGGCTACACGTTGGCGGAGGTGCGCGGTAAAAACCCGCGCTTGTTGAAAAGTAATTTGACGCCGCCGGAGCAGTACGGCGCGTTGTGGGCGACGATTTGTGCGGGGCAGGTTTGGCACAGTGAAATCTGCAATCGCCGGAAAAATGGCGAGCTGTATTGGGGGTCAATTTCGATTGCGCCGGTGACGGATGCGAGCGGACTGGTGACGCATTTTGTGGCGATGACCAAGGATTTGACCGAGTCCAAGCGGGTGGAGCTGGCGCTGCGGGAGGCAGAAGCCACGCGCCAAGTGGCGCAAGCGGCAGCGCAGGCGGCGCTGGAACGCAACGCGCTGATTTTGGATTGCGCGGGCGAGGGCATCATCGGGCTGGATACGGCGGGAAGCATCAGTTTTTGCAATCGGGCGGCGGCGGCGATGCTGGGTTATGCGGTGCCGGAATTGGTGGGCGCGGTGCTGGCGGAGGTGGTGGGCGACGCTGTTGGTAGTTGGCAGGCGGCTGAGGAAGATGTTGGCAGTTGTCAGTTGTCGGTTGTCAGTGAAGACGGCGCAGCGCATCCCGCGTCAACTGATAACTGCCAACTGACAACTGACAACTCTCAACCGCCCACCCCAAGCCAACATCACACCACCGAAAACATCTTTCTCCGGCGTGACGGCAGTCAATTCCCGGTGGAAGTGGTCGCCGTGCCGATGCGCCAAGCCGAGCAATTTCTCGGCACGGTGATCGTGTTCAAAGACATCACCGAGCGCCAACTCGCAGCGCAGGCGCTCGCAGCGCGGGAGCAGCATTTCCGCACCTTGGTCGATACCATTCCCGGCACCGTCTATCGCTGTTTGTTTGATGCGCAGTGGACGATGTTGTTTATCAGCGACGAGGTGGAACGGCTCACCGGCTATCCCGCCTGCGAATTCACCAATAACGCGGTGCGTACCTTCACCAGCGTGATTCATCCTGATGACGTGCAACTGGTGGAAGATCGGATCAGTGCCGCCGTCGCCGCGCATCTCGCCTACACCGTTGAATATCGCGTGCGGGATTGCGCCGGGCGGGTGCATTTCGTGTATGAGCAAGGGCAAGCGACCTACGCCGACACTGGCGACACCATCACTCTCGCCGGCACCGTAATTGACATCACCGAACGCAAACAGATTGAAACCACGTTGGCGGAAGAGCGGGCGCAGTTGAAAACGCTGCTGGATACGACGCCGCTGGGCGTGGCGATTTCCACCCAAGGCATCATCCGCTTTGCCAATCCCAAGTTTTTGAACATGCTTGATTTTCAGGTCGGCGACCTTGCCAGCGCGATGTATTTTGATCCGCACGAGCGCGAGACCATCATTGACCATCTCGTGCAAAGCGGGCGCGTCGATAATTACGAAGTGCGGTTTTATGGGCGGGATCGCCGCATCCGCCACATGCTCGCCAACTTTATGGTGCTCAATTATCAGGGCGAGCCGGGCATCCTCGGCTGGGTGCTCGACATTACCGACCGCAAACAAGCTGAGGAACGCATTCGCGCCAGCGAAGCGCGGTTAGAAGCTGCCGCCAGCGCCGCCAATCTGGGGCTGTGGGATTATTTCCCCGCCACCGGCGAGGTGTTCGCCCATCTCAATTTCGCCACCCAACGCGGTTATGCGCCCGCCGTGCTGCGCGAAACCGCTGAAAAATGGTCACAGGTGCGCGGCGGGCGCGAGGCGCTGTGCGATCAAATTCATCCCGACGATCAGCCGCTGATGCGCGGTCATTTGCAGGCGCATCTTGACGGCGACACCGATGCTTATCGCGCTGAATATCGGGTGCGCTGCGCCGATGGCAGTTGGAAATGGCTGCTGGATGCCGGTCAGGTGATTGTCCGCGATGAGCGCGGCGCAGCGCGGCGGATGGTCGGTGTGTGCGCTGACATCGACACGCTCAAACAATTGCAGGCGGAGTTGGAGCACACGCTGGTATTGGCAGAAGAGGCGACCCGCGCGAAATCTGATTTTCTCGCCAATATGAGCCACGAAATCCGCACGCCGATGAACGCGATCATCGGCATGTCACATCTGGCGCTGCAAACCGAGCTGGATGCCAAACAACACAATTACATCGACAAGGTGCATCGATCCGCCGAGGCGCTGCTGGGCATCATTAACGACATTCTCGATTTCTCGAAAATCGAAGCCGGCAAGCTCGATATGGAAGTGATTGATTTTCGGCTGGAAGACGTGATGGACAATCTCGCCAATCTGGTCGGATTGAAGGCGGAAGAGAAGGGCGTGGAATTGATGTTTGATATTCATGCCGACGTGCCCACCGCGTTGATTGGCGATCCGCTGCGGCTGGGGCAAATCCTCATCAATCTCGGCAATAACGCCGTCAAATTCACCGAACGCGGCGGCGACATCGTGGTCACGGTCACAGCAGCCGAACTGAGCGCCAGCAGTGTGCAGCTCCAATTTACGGTGCGCGACAGCGGCATTGGCATGACGGCGGAACAGCAGACGCGGCTGTTTCAATCGTTCAGTCAGGCGGATATGTCCACCACCCGCAAATACGGCGGCACCGGGCTGGGGCTGGCGATTTGTAAACGCTTGACCGACATGATGGGCGGCGCGATCTGGGCGGACAGTGCGCCCGACTGCGGCAGCACCTTCGCGTTTACGGCGCATTTCCAGCGCCAGCAAGGGGCGTTGTCGCAGCCGCGCTTCAAAACGATGGAGATTCAAATGCTGCGGGTGTTGATCGTGGACGACAACGCCACTTCGCGGGAGATTTTGTCGGAAATGCTGGCGCATTTTGGCTTTGAAGTGGATCAAGCCGGCACCGGTCAAACTGCAATTGCGCTGTTAGAACAAGCAGATAACGCCACGCCCTACGATCTGGTGCTCATGGATTGGAAGATGCCGGGCATGGACGGCGTCGCCACCATTCGGGCGATTCAAGACGATGATTCGATCACCCACGTTCCGACCTTGATTATGGTCACGGCTTACGGACGCGAAGAGGCGCAAACCGCTGCGGCGGGGCTGAATCTCACCGGATTTTTAACCAAGCCAGTCACGCCGTCGACGCTGCTGGACACGATCATGCAGGCGATTGGTCACGAGATCGCGTCGATCACTCGCGCTGCCGGTCGCCAAGAAGAGGCGTCTGATGCAGTGGCGCGACTGCGCGGAATGCAGGTCTTGCTGGTCGAAGACAACGAGATCAATCAGGAGCTGGCGCTGGAACTGCTGACCAGTAACGGCTTGCGCGTGGAGGTCGCCAATAACGGGCTGGAGGCGTTGCAAATGCTGGATAACGCCAGTTATGACGGCGTGTTGATGGACTGCCAGATGCCGGTGATGGACGGTTATGAAGCGACGCGGCAGATTCGGGCGCAGGCGCGATTTGCGCAGTTGCCGGTGATTGCGATGACCGCCAACGTGATGACGGGCGACCGCGACAAGGTGCTGGAGGTGGGCATGAATGACCACATCGGCAAACCAATCAACGTGCGAGAACTGTTCACCGTGTTGGCAAAATGGCTGGCACCGCTGCCAGAAACCGCACTGCAACCGGATGAAACCTGCGTGACTGACAACTGCCAACTGCCAATCGACAACGCGCCAACCGATGACTTCCCCGCTCTGCCCGGCATCGACACCGCAGCCGGACTCGCCATCACCCAACACCAGCCGCAGCTCTATCGCAAATTGCTGTTGAAATTCCGCGCCAGCCAGCACGATTTCGCCGCGCAGTTTGCGACCGCCCAAACCAGCGCCGATCCCGAAGCTGCGACGCGCTGCGCCCACACGTTGAAAGGCGTTGCCGGCAATATCGGGGCGACGGCGACGGCGGATGCAGCGCGGGAGTTAGAAGCGGCATGTCTCGCTGCGGCAGAACCGGCAGTCATCAGTGAATTATTGGCAGCAACGGTGGCGGCGCTGGTGCCGGTCATTGACGGCTTGGCGACACTTGCGCAACCGGCTGCCGCTGCACCCGCCGCGCAAGAACTGGATCACGCGACCGTTGCACCGTTGCTGGCGCAGTTGCAAGCGTTACTCGCTGATGACGACACCGACGCGGCGACCGTGCTGGATGAATTGCAGCCGCTGCTGGCAGGCACGGCGCTGGCAGCAGCACTGGACGCGATCCGACACGCGGTGGATGACTATGATTTTGAGGCGGCGTTGACGGCGTTATCAGAGCTGTTGCGCCAACTGACAACCGACAACTGACAACTTTTTTTCACCTGACAACTGCTTTCACCACCACATGACCGCTCCCACTCCCCACCAGCTCCTCAACCGCGTGTTTGGTTTTGAGCACTTTCGCGGCGCACAAGCCGACATCATTGATCTGGTGCGCGGCGGCGGCGATGCGCTGGTGCTCATGCCCACCGGCGGCGGCAAATCGCTGTGTTATCAAATCCCCGCTCTGCTGCGCGAGGGCACCGGCATCGTCATTTCGCCCTTGATCGCGCTGATGCAAGATCAAGTTGATGCCCTCAAACAGCTCGGCATCCGCGCTGCTTTTCTCAATTCCTCGCTCAATTGGGAACAGGCGCAGGCGGTGGAGCTGGCGCTGCGGGAGGGCGAGCTGGATTTGCTCTATGTCGCGCCCGAACGCCTGTTGACCACGCAGTTTCAAAGTCTGCTCGATCAGGTGCCGCTGGCGCTGTTTGCGATTGATGAGGCGCACTGCGTCGCCAAATGGGGGCACGATTTCCGCCCCGATTATCTCCAGCTTGACTGTCTCCACACCCGCTGGCCGGAGGTGCCGCGCTTGGCGCTGACCGCCACTGCCGATGCGCCAACGCGCAATGAAATCGTTGCGCGGCTGCATTTGCACAACGCCCAGCACTTCGTCTCCAGCTTTGATCGCCCAAACATCCGTTATCGCGTCACCGCCAAAACCAACTCGCGCCAGCAATTGCTGGAATTCATCCAGCACGAGCATCGCGCCGAGGCAGGCATCGTCTATTGCTTATCACGCAAACGGGTTGAGGAAACGGCGGAGTTTTTGTGCGGCAAAGGATTGACGGCGCTGCCATATCACGCCGGTTTGGATGCCGACACCCGCCGCCGTCATCAACGCCGTTTTTTGCGCGAGGACGGCGTGATCATGGTCGCCACGATTGCCTTTGGAATGGGGATTGATAAACCGGATGTGCGCTTTGTGGCACATCTGGATTTGCCCAAAAGTTTGGAGGCGTATTACCAAGAAACCGGTCGCGCCGGCCGTGATGGACAGCCAGCGGACGCGTGGCTGGCATACGGTTTAAGTGACGTGATGACGCTGCGGCGGATCATCGACAGTTCCGATGCCGATGAGCAATTTAAGCGGCTGGAGCTGCACAAATTGGAAGGAATGCTCGGCTTTTGCGAAACGACCGCATGTCGGCGGCAGGTGCTGCTGCATCATTTCGGCGAGACGCTCGCCGCGCCGTGCGGCAATTGCGATACCTGTTTGGAACCGGTGGCGACTTGGGACGGCACGACCGCAGCGCGGATGGCGCTGTCGTGTCTGTATCGCACCGGGCAACGCTTCGGCAGCGGTCATTTGATTGAGGTGTTGCTCGGCAACGATTCGGCGCGGCTGCAACAGTTTGGTCACGACCGCGTCAGCACTTTCGGCATCGGGCGCACGGTGGACGGGCAGCCGATGACGGCAGGGCAATGGCGGTCGGTGTATCGGCAATTGGTGGCAGCAGGGCTGGTGACGGTGGATGTGGAAGGATATGGCGCGTTGAAACTGACCGAGGAGAGCCGGCCGTTGCTGCGCGGCGAGTGCTCAATTCAGTTGCGGCGCGAGCCGGAGCGGAAACGTTCATCACGCGCGGCGCGGGCGCAGCGGGCGGCGAGTGCGGTGCCGACTGCGCCGGAAGCAGTGGCGCTGTGGGAGGCGCTGCGGCAATTGCGGCTGGCGCTGGCACAAGCGCAGGACGTGCCGGCATTCAACATCTTTGCGGACGTGACGTTGCAGGAATTGGTGACGTATCGCCCGCGTGATTTAACGGAATTGAGCCAGATCAGCGGCGTGGGGCTGGTGAAATTGGAACGGTTTGGCGCAGCATTTTTGGAAGTGTTGACCGCTCACGCGGCGCAGCACGGACGCCCGGCGACGCTGCCGCCGCTGCCAGAACGGGCGCTGCGCAGCTCGCCGCCGAGCGATGAATTGACGGAGACGGAACAAAAAACGCTGGTGCTGTGCCGACAAGGATTGCCGCCAGCAGCGATTGCGGCGCAGCGCGGATTTCAATTGAGCACGATTTACGCGCATTTGGAGCGGTGCATCGCGGTCGGCAAATTGGAATTAGCGGCAGTGGTGACGCTGGAAACGGCGGCGTTGCGCGAGATTGAACAGGCATTTGCGCAAGTGCCGCCGGAGACGATTTGGGCACTCAAGCCGGTATTTGAGCAATTCAAAGGGCGGTATGAATACGGGGTGCTGCGTTGTGTGCGGGCGGCGTTAATTCAAAAAAGTTGATGACAATGCAGCAACTTTTTTAGTTTTTCAACTGACAATTTCACACCGCTAACGGCGCTCGAATTGCAGGCAGCGGGTCATAACCAATGATGTCAATGTCATCAAAGCGGTATTCAAACACACTCGGCGGACGACGGTTTAAGCGCAATTGCGGCAGCGGGCGCGGTGCTCGCGCCAATTGCGCCAGCACGATCTCATCCGTCAAATGATTTTGATACAGATGCACATCGCCAAAAGTGTGAATGAATTCGCCCACTTCTAATTCACACTGCGCGGCCAATAAATGCGTCAATAACGCATAACTGGCAATGTTAAATGGCACGCCAATAAACAAATCGGCGCTGCGTTGATATAACTGACACGACAACCGCCCGTCATTGACGTAAAACTGAAATAAGCAATGGCACGGCGCGAGCGCCATTCGTCCAGCGCGGGCGTTGTCCTGTGGGCTGATCGTTTCATCCGGCAAATCCGCCGGATTCCACGCCGTCACCACCAACCGCCGCGACTGCGGGCGCGTGCGAATGGTGGCGACCAATTCCGCAAGTTGGTCAATCACCAGCCCATCCGCCCCGCGCCAGCTCCGCCACTGCGCCCCATAAATCGGGCCGAGTGCGCCATCCGCCGTCGCCCAGTGATCCCAAATGTGTACGTCGTGCGCGTTGAGTGCGCGGTTGTCGGTGGAACCCGCCAAAAACCACAGCAATTCGTGAATCAGGCTTTTGATATGCACCCGCTTGGTGGTCAACAGCGGAAAACCCGCTTGTAAATCAACGCGAATCTGGCGTCCAAACAGCGAGCGCGTCCCGACGCCGGTGCGGTCGCTGCGGTCGCTGCCGTGCGCGTATACCTCGCGCAAAAGCTCAAGATAGACCTGCATCAGCTCAGACCACCGCCGCGCCCAGCAACAGCGAGCGCCCGTCCATTTGCGGCGGAAGCGGCAGCCCCAGCAGCGTCAACACCGTCGGCGCGACATCTTTTAACTCGCCGCCAATGCCCAACAGCCACGGCGTTTCATCAATCACCATGCACGGCACCGGATACAGCGTGTGCTGGGTGTGCGGCGTCCCCGTCACCGGATCAACCATTTCGTCGCAGTTGCCGTGATCGGCAGTCAAAATAACGGCATAACCGCACGCCACCGCCGCATCCAGCACCCGCCCCACTTCAGCATCCAGCGCCTCCACTGCCGCAATCACCGCCTCGCGCACCGCCGTATGTCCGACCATATCGCCGTTGGCGAAGTTGACGACGATGAACGGAAAGCGCCGCTCGTGCAGCGCCGCAATCACCGCGTCGGCAACCGCTGGCGCACTCATTTCTGGCTGCAAATCGTAAGTCGCCACCTTGGGCGACGGAATCAGCACCCGCTCTTCGCCGGGAAATGGCTCGCTGCGCCCGCCGTTGAAAAAGAAGGTGACGTGCGCGTATTTCTCCGTTTCCGCGCAGTGGAATTGCGCCAGCCCCGCGTCGCTCAAAATCGCGCCGAGCGTGGTTTTGGGCATATCGTGCTCAAACGCAAACGGCAGCCCAAAGCTGGTGTCATATTCCATCATGCAGGTGACGTTGACGGCGCTCACCCCGCGCCGGTCGAAGTGGTTGAACTCCGGCTGAAATAGCGGTTCCAAGAGCTGGCGCGGGCGATCTTTGCGAAAATTGAGGTGGATCACATGATCGTCGTTGCCAATCTGCTCCGCGCCGTCCAGCACGGTCGGGCGGATAAATTCATCATCTTCTCCAGCGGCATACGCAGCCTCAATCGCCGCCAACGCACTGGCTGCACGGCGACCTTCGCCATCGACCAGCGCCCGCCACGCCAATTCGGTGCGTTCCCAGCGGTTATCACGATCCATCGCGTAATAGCGCCCGCTGACTGTGGCAATTTGTCCACCGGCAGCCGCGAGTGCGGTCTCCAGCGCGGGCAAATAATTGCGCACTGAGCGCGGCGGCGTGTCGCGCCCGTCAGCAAACAGATGAACCAGCGGGCGAGCGCCCTGTTGTCGGCTTAATTCAATCAATGCCAGCAAGTGATTGACGTGACTGTGAACGCCGCCATCGGACACCAAGCCCATCATGTGCAGCGGGCGCTGCGCCCGTACCGCAGCTTGGGCGGCGGCAACCAGCACCGGATTGGTAAAAAAGCTGCCGTCGCGGATCGCTTGATCGATCAGCACCAAATCTTGGCGGACGATGCAGCCGGAGCCGAGCGACATGTGCCCGACCTCGGAATTGCCCATTTGCCCATCCGGTAAACCGACCGCCAGCCCGGAGGCTTGCAAGGTGGTGTGCGGATGATGGGCGAAATAGTGGTCAAGGCGCGGGGTGTGGGCGAGGACGACGGCGTTATTGGCTTTGGCGGGATTGATGCCAACACCGTCCAAAATCACGAGAAGCACCGGACGGTGCGGTTGCTGCGGTTGGGTCATGGGGAAGCTCGGAATTGAATAACCAGCGGTTGTAGTGTCAGTTGTCAGGTGAATTCAACAACATAGGATATTTAGATGTGAATTGGGTTTAAGAATAATCGTGATTGCGCTTGATGTCGATTGTTCACGCGCCAGCACTCTGCTCACGGGTTGACTTTCTAAGTGTTTGATGTTTTTTGAAAAACTGCCAACGAAAACCCGATGCCAACACACTCGGCGCTAGTGCCACCATGCGCACCGCGCTACCATTTTGCGCTCTTACCAACCCTCCACTGCATGAGAAACCCAGATGTCAAAATCTTTGCTGACGCTTGCCATCATTGCCGCTCTGAGCGCGACCGGCGCGACTGCCGCGACCGACACTGCTTCGCCCGAGCAGGAATTACGCGCCAAAGCCACTGCCGCTGGGCTGCAACCCTTGCCCCGCACTGCGCCCGCGCAGCGCGATAACCCAACCAGCGCCGAGAAAATCGCCCTCGGCAAGATGTTGTTTTTTGATCCGCGTCTGTCTGCCAGCGGCGTGATTAGCTGCAACACCTGCCACAACCTCGGCACCGGCGGCGATGACAATTTGCCGACTTCTATCGGACACGGCTGGCAACGCGGCCCGCGCAATTCGCCGACTGTGTTTAATGCCGTGTTTAACAAGGCGCAATTTTGGGACGGACGCGCTGAGGATTTGAAAGCGCAGGCGAAAGGGCCGGTGCAGGCGGGCGTGGAAATGAACAATAAACCGGAGCAAGTCGTCGCCACGTTGAAAAGTATGCCGGGCTATATCCAACGGTTTACTCGCGCCTTCCCCGGCGAGGCAGACCCGGTCACGTTCGACAACATGGCAAAGGCGATTGAAGCCTTTGAAGTGACGCTGGTGACGCCGAATGCGCCGTTTGATCGGTTTATGAAAGGCAAAGATAACGCGCTGAATTCTGAGCAAAAAGAAGGGCTTGGGCTGTTTATTCAGCGCGGTTGCACCTCGTGTCACAACGGCGCCAACGTCGGTGGTCAAGCCTATTTCCCCTTTGGTTTGATTAAGCGCCCCGGCGCAGACGTGTTGCCACCGGAGGATAAAGGACGCTTTGCCGTCACCAAATCCGCGTCAGATGAATACGTCTTCCGCGCTGCGCCGCTGCGCAACGTCGCCCAGACCGCGCCCTATTTCCACTCCGGGCTAGTGTGGGACCTCAAGCAAGCCGTCGCCATCATGGGCGCAGCCCAGCTCGGCGCGACGATTGATGATGCCGAAGCGGGCAAGATCGCCGCATTTTTGGGGGCGTTGACGGGAGAAGCGCCCAAGGTCGATTACCCGCAGTTGCCGCTGGAAACTGATACGACTCCGCGTCCGCAGTATTAACAGTTGAATGAGCACGCCATGACCACGTCTCCACTTGAATCCCTCACCGAGCTGTTTACCGCCGTCGAACAGTTGAAAACTGCCGGGCAAACCGAAGCAGCATTGGCGCGGTATCGCCACTGGCTGGCGCAAGCCGCAGCCTCACCGTTGGCGTATGCGGTGTGGTTCAACTTGGGCGTGGAATTGGCGGCGCTCAAACGTCCGACCGAGGCAATTGCCGCTTATCAACAAGCACTGGCAATAAAAGATGATTTTGTGCCGGCACATTTCAATCTCGGCACCCAACTGGAACAGCTCGGACAACCGGCGGCGGCACTCGCGCAGTGGCACGCCATTCTTGACAACTATCAGGTCACGCTGGCGGGCGATCTCGCGCTGCACACGCTGGTACTCAATAACCTCGGACGGCTGCTCGAAATTGAGCGCGATTATCCGGCCGCCGAGGCGATGCTGGCGCGGAGCTTGCTGTCGGATGCTGCGCAGCCCAAGGCGCTGCAACATTGGCTGCATCTGCGGCAAAAACAGTGCGCGTGGCCGTTATTTGCGGAATTGGGGCGCGTCACGCCTGAGCAGATGATCGCTGCTGCGTCGGCGCTGTCCACGTTGGCGCTGACCGATGATCCGGCGCAGCAGTTGGCCATCGCGCAGCGGTTTGTCGCCGAGCGCGTCGCGCCAGCTCCGCCTCCGCTTGCCACTGCGGACGGCTACGGACATCGCAAGCTGCGGATCGGCTATCTCTCATCAGATTTCTGTTTGCATCCGGTGGCGCTGTTGACGGTGCAGTTATTCGAGCTGCACGACCGCGAGCGATTCGCGGTGCATGGTTTTTGTTGGACGCGAGAAGACGGCTCGGCACTGCGGCGGCGAATCATCGCGGCGATGGATCAATTCACTGTGATTGGCGAGCTGGACGATGCAGCGGCGGCGCGGTGCATTCGAGAGCAGGAAATTGATATTTTAATTGATTTACAAGGGCTTACCAGCGGGGCGCGTCCCAACGTGTTGATGCAGCGCCCCGCGCCGGTGCAGATCAGTTATCTGGGTTTTCCGGGCACCAGCGGGCTGCCGACGCTGGATTATTTATTGGCGGATGCGTTTTTGATCCCGGACGACGAGCGCCAGCATTACAGCGAGCAGCCGTTGCTAATGCCGCAGTGTTTTCAGGTGAGCGACTGCCGCCGTGATCAAGCGCCGCCGCTGACGCGAGCAGCGGTGGGTTTGGCGGAGGATGCGTTTGTATTCTGTTGTTTTAACAACAATTACAAGATCACTGAGGAAGTGTTTGGCGCGTGGATGCGGATTTTGCAGCAGGTGCCCGGCAGTCTGCTGTGGCTGCTGGCAGATAATCCGTCGGTGCCGCTGAATCTGCGGCGGGAAGCGCAGCAGCGCGGGATCGATCCGCAGCGGCTGGTGTTTGCCGAACGGGTCGCGCCAGCGGTGTATCTCACGCGCTACACGTTGGCGGATGTCTTTCTCGACACCTTCCCGTTCAATGCCGGCACGACGGCGAATGATGCGCTGTGGATGGGGCTGCCGGTGTTGACGCGCAGCGGGCGGGCATTTGCGGCACGGATGGCAGGCGCATTGCTCCACGCCGCCGGGCTGGATGCGCTGATTGTGGACACGTTGGCGGAATACGAGGTGCTGGCGGTGCAGTTGGCGCAGTCGCCGTCGCTGCTGCTGGCGCTGAAAACGGCGGCAGCGGCGCTGCGTGAGCACGGCGGGATATTCGATATGCCAGCGCGGGTGCGGGAGATTGAGGCGCTGTATGTGCAGGCGTATGTCGAGAAATGCCCGACTGCCGCCCTTTTTCAAAACGAGAGTGAGGAAAGTGCGGCAACGATTCCGTGCGTGTTGCAGCTTGGTGGTGAGCAAGCAGCCAGCAGTGAGATGGTGCCCATTTTTCAGCGCGAGCAGTGGCGGCACCTCCGTTATGACTGCGATCCGACGACGCAGCCGGATATTGTCGGCGCACTCAACGACTTGCGAGCGGTGCCAACGGGCGCGATGGACGCGGTGCTGCTCAATCACACGCTGGAACGATTGTTTGCTCACGAGGTGAGCGTGGTGCTGGCAGAAGTGCGGCGCGTGCTCAAACCAGCGGGCTTTGTGGTCGTGATTTGCGCCGATTTGCAGGCAGCCTGCGCCAAAATTGCCGCAAATCAGGCGAATCAACCACTGTGGCAGGCGGACGTGCCTCTCACGCCAATTGATCTCATCTTTGGTCATCAAGCCGCCATTGCTGCCGGTCACACGCAATTGGCGCACCGCTGCGGCTTCACCCGCGACAGCTTGGCGGCGGCGCTGACGGCTGCCAACTTTGGGCGCGTCGGCGTGATCGCCCGCCCGGAATACGGTGATTTATGGGGATTTGCGAGCGTGCAACCGCTGCTCGCCGCTGATTTTGCCGAATTAAGCCAGCGCGTGTTTATTCAATAATCAATACGATTTTGATTAACATTATTTTATTCTTATATTATTCATAAAATTGTGTTATGCTGCTATGCAACAAAATAACACTTTTTCACTGAGGTTGACATGGCAAGTGCATCATTGCGTTCTTCTGTACAAGGACAACCATTTAATGACGTGCTCAACGAATTACACGCGCACACCTTCACCGGAGTGCCCGGCGAATCCGATCCATTTACGTTGAGCGAATTAGACCGCGAATATATTGCGTATGCGCTGGCGCTGTATTATCAATGCGATCATTGCAGCCAATATCACGGTCGTGCGATTGAACGTTTGCGCAAAGAATTAAACTGCGTCGATTGGGATTGGCAGGCAGAAATGGTCAAATTGATTCTATTTTTGCGCACCAGTCACGATACGATTTCAACCTTGGAATGGAAAGGTTGGATGGAGGCATGGCGGAGTTTTGCGGAGCGCATTCATCATCATCATTTTGGGCTGGGCTGTAACATTGCGTATGCGATTGGCATTGCCCGCGCTGATGAGCATTTAATGACGGTGGCGTTCAAATCATTAACGATTCTGTTCGCCGATGAGAATACGTTATTAGGCGCGATTCGGGATATTGATCGGGTGGTGGTGTTTATGAAGGCTGCGACTTCAAAAAACCGCACCGATCCGATGTTGCGAAAGCAATTGCAATCACGCGGCATTCAAGTGTAAGTCAATGACTGACTGCTGAATAAAATAACCCCGCGCTGTCATTCAACAGCGCGGGGTTTTTATGTGTAGGTTGGGTTGCCGCTGTTGGCAACCCAACAACTGACGCCAACATCACTGCGATTGAATTACACCGTTGTCGCACAAGGGAGTTGGGTTTTTCATGCTTTGCAGTTGGGTTGACGCGGTCAACCCAACCTACAACTTTCACGGTCGCAACATAAAATCAACATGCACCGCATCAAAAGGAAATTCAATCGCGCCATCTTTGCGGCGATTTAATAAGCCAGCATTAACTAACACTGCGACATCTTCATGCACAATTTTCACTTGGCAACCCACCCGCCGCACGATTTCACATAAACTGACCGGTCCCAAGCCAGTGATGGCGTTGAGAATTGCCCAGCGGCGCGGCGTCAAGGTTTTCCACAAATCAGCAGTCGTTTCAAAACCACGAAAATGATCTTGCGCATCACCATTAAATGCTTTTATAAAACGAGCGTTAATTGCATCGCGCTGTAAAACACCAATTGTCACCATGCTCATACTTGCCCCGCGTGATATTCATCAACCCGTTGCCAAAATTCATTTAATAATTCAGTTAAAACTGCTTCGGGCGTTAATGCAGGATGTGCCAGTTGTCGTCCGGCTCCCGTGTCATTATCCAGAGAAAAGGCGCAGCCGCCATTCACAATGAAAGCCAGCCGATATTTTAATTGGGAATGGTGCGTGGTGGTGTTGGTGACGCGCCAGACGCGCAATTGCGCAAAAGCGCGTTCTCCTTGCTTAACATGCGCACTAAACAATTGCTCACTGTGGTCATCTTTCATAATGGTGGCAGCGTGTGAAATGCTAAATCCGCTTGAATATCGTGAATTGATTCTAATCCGACCGCAATCCGAATCAAGCCATCGCTAATCCCCACCGCAGCGCGTTCCTCCGCCGTCAAGCGCCCGTGCGTGGTGGTCGCCGGATGCGTGATCGTGGTTTTGGTGTCGCCGAGATTGGCGGTAATCGACAGCAGCCGCGTGGCATCAATCAATTGCCACGCCGCCGCCTGTCCGCCGTGTACCGCAAAAGTGACGATGCCGCCGCCAGTGCGCTGTTGGCTACCGACGAGATGCTGCTGCGGATGGCCGGGCAAACCGGGGTAATAGACCTGCGCGACCGCCGGTTGCGTGTGCAGCCACGCGGCGAGCTGCGCGGCGTTTTGAGAATGCGCCAGCATCCGTAATTCCAACGTTTCCAAGCCCTTCAGAAAAATCCACGCATTAAACGGACTCAGCGTCACTCCGGCGGTGCGCAACACGCCGTACACCTCCTCGCCGACGATTTGGCGATTGCCGACCACCGCGCCGCCGACGCAGCGCCCTTGTCCGTCAAGATATTTCGTCGCCGAATGCACCACCACATCTGCGCCGAATTCCAGCGGACGTTGCAGCGCCGGGGTGCAAAAGCAGTTATCCACCGCCAGCAGGCAGTCGTGACGATGGGCGAGATCGGCGAGCTGGCGCAGATCGACCATTTCCATCAGCGGATTGGACGGCGTCTCGCAAAACAACAGCCGCGTGCGGTCATCAATTGCCGCTTCCCACGCGCCCAAATCAGTCGGCGGCACATACACGGTCTCAATGCCAAACCGCGCTAAATACTTGTTAAACAACATGGTTGTGCTGCCAAACAGACTGCGCGACGCCACGATCCGCTCACCGCTGCGCAACAAGCCCATGCACGTCGCCAAGATCGCCGCCATGCCCGACGCAGTCGCCACCGCGCAGTCGCCACCTTCCAACGTCGCCAGCCGTTCCTCGAACGCCCGCACGGTCGGATTGGTGAAACGTGAATAAATGTTGCCCGCTTGCGCACCACTGAACCGCGCCGCAGCTTCAGCCGCGCTGGCAAACACATAGCTGGAGGTTGTGAAAATTGGCTCGCTGTGTTCACCCTCCGCCGTGCGGTGATGACCGGTGCGAATGGCGCGAGTAGCGAACTGCAATTCTTCCCAATTCTGTGATGACAACAGCGGGTTTTCTAATTCAGTTGTGAATTCCACAGGCGATGTACTCAATAGAAAGTTGGCAGTTGTCGGTTATCAGTTGTCAGTATTACGTTAAATGCAACTGCCGCAGTGATGATCAACAGACGGGAATTTAATCCGAATTATAAAGATCAAGCGCCGTCTCGCAATTCATTAAATGCGGATGTTTCGCACGATCATTGCGCCGTGCTTCTAAACTGCGCAAATATTCCGGCGTGACATCGCCAGTAATATACACGCCATCAAAAACGGAAGTATCAAAACGATCAACGTGACTTTTACCTTTTTTCTGCACCGCCACAATTAAATCATTCAAATCTTGAAACAACAATCCATCCGCGCCCAATTCGCGTGCGACTTCTTCATCGCTGCGCCCGTGCGCAATCAATTCACTCGCAGCCGGCATATCAATGCCATACACATTCGGATACCGCACCGGCGGCGCTGCTGAAGCGAAATAAACTTGATGAGCGCCAGCTTCGCGTGCCATTTGAATAATCTGCTGTGAAGTGGTGCCGCGCACAATGGAATCATCTACTAATAGCACGTTTTTCTTGCGAAATTCTAAACTGATGGCGTTGAGTTTTTGTCGCACTGATTTCTTGCGCACCTTTTGCCCCGGCATGATAAAGGTGCGGCCGATATAGCGGTTTTTAATAAACCCTTCGGCATAAGACACGCCCAGATGATTGGCTAATTGCAATGCGGCGGTGCGGCTGGTGTCTGGAATAGGAATCACGACATCAATATCGTGAGTTGACCATTCACGTTTAATTTTAGTTGCCAGCTTTTTACCCATCCGCGAGCGGGCTTTATAGACTGAAATGTTGTCAATGATTGAATCAGGACGCGCAAAATAAACGAATTCAAAAATGCAGGGTGAGAGAATTGGCTGCGGCGCACATTGCTGAGTGTACAATTGCCCATCAATCGTCATTAACACCGCTTCACCCGGCGCAACATCCGCCACAATTTTGAAACCGAGCGCATCTAATGCGACGCTTTCAGAAGCAATCATGTATTCCACGCCATCGCTGGTTTCGCGCCGTCCATAAATTAAAGGACGAATGCCATTGGGATCACGAAAGCCAAAAACACCAAAGCCGGGAATCATTGCCACTGCCGCATAACCACCGCGACAACGTCGATGCACTCCCGTCACGGCACGAAAAATATCTTGCTCGTCAATACGCAATTTGCCCTGTTGCTGCAATTCGTGCGCAAAGACATTTAATAGCACTTCCGAATCAGAATCGGTATTGAGATGCCGCAAATCATCAACAAAAAGATCGCGTTTTAACGCATCCGCATTGGTCAAATTGCCGTTGTGCGCTAATACAATGCCATAAGGGGAATTGACATAAAACGGCTGCGCTTCGGCGGAACTCGCCGCGCCAGCGGTGGGATAACGGACATGACCGATGCCGAGCGTGCCGCGCAATTGAATCATGTGACGGGTTTGGAAGACGTCGCGTGCCAACCCATTATCTTTGCGTAGGAACAGACGCTCGCCCTGACAGGTGACGATGCCAGCGGCATCCTGTCCACGATGCTGCAACACCAGCAGCGCATCATAAAGTGCTTGATTAACGGGACTTTTACCGACGATGCCAACGATGCCGCACATGACAATTCTCGCCATCGCTGCGGCAGAAGACGCAATACCGGAGCGATGAAGCAAATGATTGAAAACGCGGCAAGGTAACGCAGAATTTCACACTGGGCAATGAAACGCCCAATAGCGCGGTTGCGCGGAATATCTCGGACGCTCAGGATGCAAAATAGTCTCAACTCATTATTAACGCGGCACATGGTGATGACGGTCGTCCCCCAACTCAGCGGCTGGCTCTGGCGATTTCTCCTCGTCATCACCATCGCGCCCGCTGCATGGCCGTCGTCTGCACACGCGCACACTGCGCCCCCCGTCACGCTCACGACCGCTGAACGCGCATTCATTCAAGCCCATCCCGTGCTCACGCTCGGCACCAGCGATGCGTGGGAACCTTACGTCATCGTCGGCTCCGACGGTCACGTCAGCGGTTATGACGCCGACATCCTCGCGCAGATCAAGCGCCTCACCGGTTTAGACATCCGCCTGCTGCCCGGCGACTGGCGGCTGCGGCAAGAACAAGCGCAACGGCGCGAGATTGACGGCCTGAGCACCGGCGGCATTCACCCCGAACGCCGCACTTATCTCAATTTTTCCGACCCTTACATCCGCCTTAATAAATTCGTTCTCGTCACCAAAGGCAACCCGCACAACATCCGCACCCGCGCCGATTTGGACGGACGCACTATCGCCATTCATCGCGGCAACCTCGCTGATGAAAAGATCGCGCAAGGCTTCCCCCGCTCGCACATCGTCCCGCTCGACAGCGTCGACGCCGTGATTGACGCCGTTTCCAGCGGGCGCGTTGACGCCACTTTCGACAACGGCTCAATGCTGTATCGCGCCAATCGTATTGGCAGCCCTTATTTACAATTTGCGTTATCAATCAATGAATCGCTGGAGCTTGCTTTTGGCGTTCGCACCGATTGGCCAGAAGCCATTTCAATTATTAACAAAGCCTTAACTGCGCTCGGTGATGACGAGCGCCAGCGCATTCAAGCCCGCTGGTTTTTAACTCCGCTTGATAACGTGCAATCGCTCACCACCCGCGTGATTTTGAATAATGACGAAACTGAATTTTTAGATCGGCTCGGCGCAATTCGATTGTGCATTGATCCGAATTGGATGCCGATTGAAGCCTTGCTGCCAGACGGCACTCATCAAGGCATTTTGCACGACTTAATTACCGAATTAATGCAGCGTTTGGGACGCAGCACCGAATTAGTGCGTACCGCCAGTTGGGAGGAATCACTCAGCGCCATTCGTGCCGGACGCTGCGACATGATTTCCGGTGCCGCAATTACGCCCGAACGCAGCGAATATCTCAATTTCACGCGCCCACTATTAACCGAACCGCTGGTGCTTGCCATTCGGTCTGATAATACGTTTGATGGCACCCTCGATCACTATTTTAATCAAACCTTTATCATGGTATCTGGTCACGCTGCGATTGAATTATTGCGCCGTCATTATCCCGCCATGCGTATTGTAGAAGCGCCAGATGTCGCCACCGCGATTCGTGCCGTTGCCAACGGCAATGCGTTTGGTTATATCGACTTATTGCCCACGATTACTTGGATAGCGCAGCACAACAACATTCTCAATATCAAAATTGCTGGCAATCTCGATGAATACTATGAATTAGCCATCGCCGTGCGCAAAGAATTACCGTTATTATTATCGGCGCTCTCCAAAGCCGTCGCCAGCTTACATCCTGAAGAGATTCAAGCGATTCGCGCCCACTGGATTTCAATTCGCTATGAACAGCCCGCCGATTATCGCTGGCTGTGGCCGTATTTCACCGGCGGCATTTTATTATTGATTGTCATGTCAGTGTGGACACATCGCCTCAGCCGCTTAAATGACGCCTTACGCGCTGCCAATATCCGCATCACCTTATTAACCATCACTGACGAACTCACCGGCTTATTTAATCGCCGTCATTTCCATGAAGTCATGGAACGCGAATGGCGGCGAGCACTGCGCGAACAGCGCCCGCTGCACTTGTTAGTGATTGATATTGATTATTTCAAATTGTATAACGACAATTATGGTCATCCCGCCGGAGATGTCGTCTTAAAGCGCGTGGGTGAATTATTAAACTTTCATACCCGGCGCGGCAGTGATTTTGCGTTTCGGATTGGCGGCGAAGAATTCGCCGTGTTGCTTACGGAAACCAATCAAGAAGCGGCGCTTGTGTTTGCGGAATCATTACGCAGCGGCGCAGAACAGCTCGCCATTCCTCACGCATACAATGCCATCGCGCCAGTTGTTACCCTGTCATTGGGTTTAGTGTGTATTCTGACTGACCCCACTGCTGCACAAGTGATGATGTTGAATTGGGAAATGGCTTATCACCGCGCTGATGAATTGTTATATCACGCCAAAACCGCAGGACGTAATCGGGTGATTGCGGGGCAGTGGCACGCATCAACACCATAAAAAAGTTGTCAGTTTTCAGTTAGCGGTTGTCAGTAAAAAGCACGGTTGTCGCCGATAACTGACAACTCAATCAATTATTGAGCGAGGGTGTTATGGGACAATTGTTCCGCATTACCGGTTTTTTATCGTATCTCGTGATGCTATTTTTGAATGCGTTTGTGGATTTAGGGCACAAGATCATCATTCAAAATACGCTCTTCAAAACCTATGACGGCGACGCGCAAATTTTATTCACTGCAATTGTCAACGCGCTGATCTTGTTACCCTTCGTTTTATTATTTACACCGTCAGGGTATTTATCCGACCGGTTTCCTAAAAATCAGGTGATGCGGATTAGCGCGTGGTTTGCCGTCGCGCTCACGTTGGCAATCACTCTGTTTTATTATCTCGGCTGGTTTTGGGCAGCTTTTGCGATGACCTTTTTATTGGGCGCACAAGCAGCAATTTATTCACCAGCGAAATACGGGTTTATTAAAGAATTAGTCGGCACCCCGGCACTCGCTGCCGCGAATGGTTGGGTGCAAGCCGCTACAACTACCGCAATTCTTACTGGCATTTTTGTATTTTCAATTCTGTTTGAACAGCAATTGAGCACCGCTGTATTTGCCACGCCCAATGATGTGATGCACTTCATTGCACCATTAGGTTGGTTATTGGTGTTGTGTTCATTGGTTGAAGTCACGCTGGCGTATCGTTTACCGCACCGCGCCGCCACTCAAATCGCAGCATTTGATTGGGCGGCATATCGCAGCGGCCGCTCACTGCGCGACAACCTGCGCCGTACCCACGCGCAACCCATTATTTGGCGGGCAATCATCGGCTTGGCGCTGTTTTGGGCGATTTCGCAGGTGCTGTTGGCGGTCTTTCCCGCCTTCGCCAAAGACGCGCTCGGCGTCACCAACACCATCGTCATTCAAGGAATGTTGGCCTGCTCCGGGCTGGGCATCATCGGCGGCTCCATCATCGCCGGTCGCCTATCACGCGATCACATCGCCACCGCGCTGATTCCGGTGGGCGCAATCGGCATCGCCATTACGCTGTTTATTTTGCCAACTCTCAGCAGCGTCATTGCGCACACGCTCAACTTTTTCAGTCTCGGCGTGTTGGCGGGATTTCTGCTGGTGCCGCTCAACGCCCTGATGCAAGCGCAAGCGCCGCCGGAGCAGTTGGGGCGCATCTTGGCCGCTAATAACTTCATTCAAAACAATCTGATGCTCGCGTTTTTAGTGCTCACGGTCGCCGCTGCGTATTTCAATCTCAGCAGCTTGGTGTTGTTGCTGGCGCTGGCCGTGATCGCCGTGATTGGCGCGGGTTACAGCCTCACGCAGTTGCCACAAGCTTTGGTGCGCGTCCTGATTCACGGCGCGATCTCAGCGCGGTATCGCTTAACAATCATTGGTTTAGAACAGCTCCCGCCGAGCGGTGGCGTCTTGTTGCTGGGCAATCACGTCAGTTGGATTGATTGGGCGCTGCTGCAAATCGCCAGCCCGCGTCCGGTGCGTTTCGTGATGGAACGCGCCATTTATCAACACTGGGGCTGGCGCTGGTTGCTGGATGTGTTTGGCGTGATTCCGATTTCCCGCGCCAGCAGTCGCCAAGCCATTCGCAGCGTTGCTGAAGTGCTCGATGCCGGTGAAGTGGTGTGCGTTTTTCCCGAAGGCACGTTGAGCCGTAACGGACAACTGTCTGATTTTAAGCGTGGTTTTGAATTAGCCGCCCAAGCTGCGCAGCACGGCGTGATCATCCCGTTTTATCAGCGCGGGTTGTGGGGCAGCCGCTTTTCCTGCGCCAGCACCGCGCTCAAACGCCAGCGGCGAGTGCGCGGACGCCGTGAAGTCTGCATCGCATTTGGGCAGCCGCTGGCGCTGACGGCGGGCGCAGAAACGGTCAAGCAAGCGGTGTTTCAACTGTCCGTCGCCGCGTGGCAGCGTCACGTTGCGCAAGTGCCGACGGTGCCAGAAGTGTGGTTGGCGACGGCGAGCCGTCAGCGCAGCGCCGTGACGGTGATTGATTCCAGCGGCGGGACGTTGACCAATCGCCGGTTGCTGACGGCAGTCTGGCTATTTGCAGCGCGGCTGCGCCAGCTCGTGCCGGAGCCGGTGATCGGGATTGCGTTGCCGCCGAGTAGCGCCGGGGTGATCGTCAATCTGGCGGCGCTGGCGCTGGGCAAAACGGTGGTCAATCTCAACTACACCGCTGGCGCGGAGGCGCTGCGGGCGAGCGTGGCGCAGGCGGGCATTCGTCACGTCATCACGGCGGAGCGGTTTTTACGGCGGCTGGAGCAGCGCGGGATTGATCTGCCCGCCGCGCTGCCGGCAGTGACGCTGCATCGGCTCGAAATCCTCCGCGCTGAGATCGGACGCAGTGCGGCGTTGACGCGGCTGGTGCTGGTCAGCGTGTTGCCGCAGTGGGCGCTGCGGCGGTTGCTGCTGCGCCCCACTGCGCCGACGGCAACGGCAGCGATTTTGTTCTCCAGCGGCAGCGAAGGTGTGCCCAAAGGCATCGAACTGACGCATCGCAATCTGGTTGCCAACGTGCAGCAAACCGCTGAGGTGCTCAATGTGCAGGATGAAGAGCGCGTGTTGGCGAATCTGCCGTTATTTCATGCGTTTGGCTTGACGGTGACGACGGTGCTGCCGCTGCTAGAAGGCATTCCGTTGATTTGCCATCCCGATCCGACTGACGTGCTCGGCACCGCCAAAGCGATTGCCCGCCATCGCGCCACGCTGTTTTTCAGCACTGCGACCTTTTTGCGGCTCTACGTCCGCCACCAGCGCGTTGATCCGCTGATGTTGCAATCGCTGCGGCTGGTGATTGCTGGCGCAGAGCGACTGGGTTCGGCGGTGCGTGAGGCGTTTGCGCTGAAGTTTTATCTGCCGATTTATGAGGGTTATGGCGCGACCGAGACGACGCCGGTGGCGAGTGTCAATGTGCCCAACGCGCTTGATCTGGATAACTGGAAAACGCAGTCGAGTTCGCGGCTGGGCACGGTGGGAATGCCGCTGCCGGGGACGTGTTTTCGCATTGTTGAGCCGACGACTGGCGCGGAGCTGACGCCGGGCACAGATGGCTTGATTTTGATCGGCGGGGTGCAGGTGATGCGCGGTTATCTCGATGCGCCGGATAAAACAGCGGCGGTGATTCACGAGCGCGACGGCATTCGTTGGTACGCCAGCGGCGACAAAGGGCATCTGGACGCGGATGGCTTTTTGACCATCGTGGATCGCTACTCGCGCTTTGCCAAAATCGGCGGCGAGATGGTGAGTTTGAGCGCGGTGGAAGATCAGATACGGCTGGCGCTGGCGCAGCCGGAGTTGGAACTGCTGGCAGTCGCGGTGCCCGATGAGCGCAAAGGTGAGCAGATTGTGCTGTTGGTCGCTGGCGCGGTGGAGGTTGACGCGCTGCGGCGGCAATTATTGGCGGCGGGCATGAATCCGCTGCATTTGCCGGCGGTGATTCAAGCGGTGGCGGCGATTCCCAAACTCGGCAGCGGTAAAACTGATTTTGGCGCAGCGCGGGCGCTGGTGGCAGCAGAATGAGATGGCGATTGCTTTATTGCCGATGCTTTGTTAAAAACTAACGAGCGGTGGCGGTGCGTTGAATTGCAGTTTATTTCAATCTGCAATGACACCATCGCCGCCGTATTTGCATTATTTATTGCGATTGATTGGGAGTACGTCATTATGGCAGGCAGTTCACTGGCGGCCGCAGAGTTATTGCTGGTGGTTGGGTTATTGGGTTGGTTTTTTTATTCGCAGCAGGCGGCATCAAAACGCACGGCGCAATTGAAACAAGAGCAGGAACCGACGCCGACGCCAGCTTCAGATTCATCACCTTCAACACGGGATCAGCATTAAATGAACTGGAAGTTGTGGAATCGCGCACAGCATCGCCTGCCAACGCCGGATGATCCTGATTGGGATCGCGCCTTGATTAACTACATGGCGGCAGATTATCTGCGCGGGCAGCGGTCACGGCGACGCTGGAGTTTGATTTTCAAGTCGCTAATTTTTCTGTATTTCGTGGGAATTTTAGTGGCGATTGCGGTGCCGGATGTGCTGGATGAAATGTCGTCACCAGAGGCGCATGTGGCGCTGATTGAGGTGAAAGGGACAATCGCTGCGGAGAGCGAGGCGAGCGCCGATAACGTGATTAGTGCGCTGCGGACGGCATTTGAAACCGACGCAGTGAAGGGCATTATTTTGCGGATCAATAGCCCGGGCGGCAGTCCGGTGCAAGCGGGTTATATCAATGATGAAATCAAACGCTTGAAGGCGAAGTATTTGAAGGAAAAAGAAAAGGATTTGCCGGTATACGCGGTGGCAGTCGATTTGTGCGCTTCTGGCGGGTATTACATTGCGGTCGGCGCAGATGCCATTTATGTCGATAAAGGGAGTTTAATTGGTTCGATTGGGGTGCGGATTGGTGGGTTTGGCTTTCAGGATTTGATGAAAGATATTGGCGTGGAACGGCGGCTGCTGACCGCTGGCGCGAATAAGGGCATTCTTGATCCGTTTTCGCCGTTGCCAGAAGAACAGCGGACGTTTATTCAAGGGGTGCTCAATACGCTGCATCAACAATTCATTGCGGAAGTGAAAAGCGGACGCGGTGATAAACTCAAAGGTGGCGAGGAAGTATTCAGCGGATTGTTTTGGAGTGGACAAGAGGCGGTGGCGCTGGGATTGGCGGACGGGCTAGGTAGTTCCAGTTATGTTGCCCGCGAAGTGATTGGCACCGAGACCATCGTTGAATACACCAAAAAGCGCGATTTGTTGGATTCATTTGCGAAACGGTTGGGAGTGAGTTTTAGCACTGGGCTATTGGAGCCGATGTTGAATTGGTGGGGTGGTGCGGCGGTGCATTAAAGCAATTGCGGTTGACTGCACTGACAACCGATAACTGATAACGCAATCCAATTGCCCTCAATATCATTGTTCATACAGCGCCAGCGGAAAAGACTCGGTAATGAGAATGACCGGCTGGCGTGCAATGAAAATGCGATAAGTCCGAAATACCGCTGCCGCGCCGTCGGCAGTGCGATCCAGCCCGACATCCAATACTTCGCGGTAACTTTCCAGCCCGCTATCGCGGATCAACACGCCGATGCCGATCTCGCGATCAATCAGGCGTTGGCGAAAATCTACCGGAATCTGCGCGGGACGAATCACCGAAAAGGCTTCAGCAAAGCTGCGTCCGCTGTCTTGTCCACGCAACCGCGCTTCGCGGATCAAACAGTGCTCGCCGGGCGTCAGCGCAATCCAAGGCAAGTCCTCGGTGGCGGTTTCAAAGCGTTGCGCGAGGGTGTCTACCGTCACCGGCTCCCAAAAATAGGCCTCCAAAATCTTGGTCACGGTGCCGTCAGTCACCAGCAAGGTGCGCAAAAATGGCGGCAGCGCACTGAGCGGCTGGGGGCTGCCATCAGTAGCAGCAATGACGCCATCACGGACAAAGCCATCGCAACGAAAGAGGGGCTGACTGACAACTTGGCGGGCGCGTCCGCAATAGCGATTCATAAACAGTTGCTCTCGACGCCGCGCCGCTGTGCGCTGCTGCGTGGTAAAAAATACTCAGTGTGGTGAATTGTAGACTTGAAATTGCAGCACATTTGCGTCAATCTTGACGACACCACCTTTTGCGTCACAATCATCACGTCGTTGCCCACTGGCTGGGATTCTGTTGGATATTCACTACAGGATGATGGTTTGGTTGTTGTGGCGGCAGACAGGTTCGGAAATCACCCCCCTGATTGTGTTATAAATACTGCGCCTCACGGCCAACTTTTTTCACTTTGGAGTTTTAACAACATGACCAAAATCGTCAAACTCGCTTCTTTATCCACTGCTGCAATTCTGAGCGTTGCTTTACTGGGCGGCTGCACCGACCAGACCGCTCGTGATACCGCGCAACAGGCGCTGGATACTGCTAACGCTGCGCAATCCTGCTGCACCTCCAGCACCGAGCGGCTGGATCGGATGTATCAGAAGATCATGGGCAAGTAAGACCCGTCGCCGGAATGATTCCGGCGTCCTATCACCTGAGGGACGCCGGTATCTTCCTTCACCGCTCGCTCCACGCTCGGCCAGTCAATCACGACCCCCTCCCCATGTTGCAGCGTTTCAGGAATGACTGAACGCGCACTTTTACGAATACTCTTCTCGCCCAGTTGCACTTCTAAATACAGCTCATCACCGCGCCAGCCGATTTTGTACGGCTGATCGACGATGGCGACTGGCGTGTCAATGCTGACCTGACCAAACAACTTTTCTACGCCTTCGGGATACATGCGAATACAGCCGCCGCTGACTTCCATGCCCATGCCCCACGGCATACTGGTGCCGTGAATCAGATAATCAGGATTGCTCAAGCGCATCGCAAAGCGTCCCAGCGGATTATCCGGTCCCGGCGGCACCTGCGCCGGCAAGATGTCACCACGAGCGGCGTGCGAGGCGCGGACATTCGGCCCCGGCGTCCAAATCGGGTCTTTCTTTTTTTCGATGATTTTGAAGGAACCCAGCGGCGTGCCCATCGCATCGCGCCCGACGCTGATGGCAAAAATCTGGACTTCGTTGGGGCGTTCTGGCGGGAAGTAATACAGCCGTTTTTCCGCACGATTGATGATGATCCCGACGTGGGGCACGTTGGGGAGCACATAAAACGTCGGTACCAATACCTCGGTGCCTTCGCCGGGCACCCACATATCCGCTTTGGGATTGGCCTGCCGCATGTCGGCAAACCCCAGATTGTTCTGCCGCGCAATGTCCATCAACGTATCTTTGCCACGCGCCGTGAAATAAAACGGAAATCCCACCACCGAATCACGCGGATTATCGAGCTGAAACGTTTCTGCCTGCACCGGTGCGATGCCAGTCCAGTTCCCACTCCAACCCATGACGCTCAACAGCACGGCCAGTCCAAGGTGTTTTTTCGTGCGCATAATCACTCACATTCTTGTCATGCGATGCCGCGTTGAGGCGCGGCACGGTGTGTTTTAGATCAACCCAAATAGCTCAGTTGCGCCACGCCAAAGGGCGTGGGCGTCAAGCCTAAGCGGGCAAAGCTGTCGTTTTCAGTACACACGTTGCCTTCTAACAACATCTGCAATTGCTCGCGGGAAATCGGGAACCAAGGATAACGATCCAGCCACCCTGCCAGCGTTTGGATCGGCAACACGGGCGCTGGAATCATCACTTTTGAGGTACCGGACGCGGTGGCGATGGTCTGCAAAATCGCTTTCCAACTGTAGCGTTGCGGTCCGCACAAGCTGTAGGTTTGGGATTCGGTACGCGAATCAGTCAGCGCCAGCGTGAAAGCTGCCGCCACGTCGTGAACGCTCACCGGTGCCAATTCAAATCCGCCCGCGCCCAGCGGCGACAAGCCTTGATAAAACAACGGCGCAGGCAGCGGGCTGGCGATGATGTCGCGTTTGAGCTGGGAGCAAAATTCCATCCGTCCCAGCGGCTCACCAAAGATCACGGAGGGGCGAAAAATCGTCCACCGCAGCGTTGAGCTTTTTAACGCCTGTTCCGCCCGATATTTGGTGCGTTGATAGGTGGTGCCATCAGCGCGAATGCCGTTGGCGCTCATTAAAATGAACCGCTTGACGCCCGTCGCGTGCGCAGCCGCGATGGTGTCCACCACGCCTTGATATTGCAGCCCTTCAAAGGTAATTCCCTGCGCCGGGAACTCGCGCAGAATGCCGATGAGATACATCACGGCATCTGCGCCGGTGAGACAGGCGGTCAACGCCGCCTGATCTGCCACCGTGCCGGGCACGGTTTCGCAGTCTGCCAGCCGCTCAATTTTATCGTGACTGCCCGGGCGCACCAGTAAGCGCGGAGTGTGTCCAGCGTCTAACAGATGGCGCACGAGATGCGCACCGACAAAGCCGGTACCGCCGATGATTGCAACTTTCATGGCATCAATCCTGAACAGTGAAGGAATCGAGGTAAAAACGGACAGTGGGAGCGGGTGGCGGTGCAGTCAAGCGCAACAAACAGGTGCGGCGTTTAGTAATTGGCATTGGTATGGTGGGCGACGCAGGCAACCGCTGGCGTAGTGACCAATGACGGCAGGCTGTGGCGGCGGGAGCGGCGGACATTGCGGCGAGCGGCGATGAACACATCGGTGATCGCTTCAGCGGCAGTTTTACGCGCTTCGCGGACGATAATCTGGCAACTCGGAGGCAGGCGAGTGGTCAATTCACAGCGCACGCGATGACCGTGCAGCGGATCGAATTCTTCTTGAATAGTGACTTGAATATCAAGATGTCCGGTGGGAAAACGAGCGGCGAGGGTTTCGGCTTCAGTTTCAATGTGACGACGAATATCAACATCCAATGCGAGGGTATCCCCGCCAATCTTCATACGCATAAATCAAATTCTCCAAAAGATTGACCGGACAACGACCGCGTGAGGACGCGCCGGGCGAACCGAAGTACAGCTTAAAGTGAAGGGGTCACGGAAGGTGCGGGGAAAAAGCGGTAGGACGACGGAGCGAATCATGGCGACGGGACGCGAGAAAAGCAAGAACGGCTGCATGGTCACCGCCTCACTCGAATAGATTTTGCAATGCACGTTGGAAATGCCGATACGCCTCCCAGCCATCCCGATCCATCACCTGATCAATTACCCAACGATTTTCTGGCAGATCACCCATGAGCGTTTGAATTTCAAATCCGAGCTGGCGCAATAACGCATAACTCGGCCCTTCCTCCGTCCATTGATATGCCGCGTATTCCTCAGCACGAGCATTGAGACGCGCAATAAACGGCGTCCCATAATCGCCCGCACCCAGCAAATCTTGGCTATTGTCTTGCACATGCGCAAAGACCTTTTTAGCAAATGCCAACATTAACGTGCGGCGCTCTTCATCAATGAGCCACTTGTGCGTTAAGCGATCCGCCGCTTGCAATAGAAAAATTAAATACTCCTGAATCACCAATAACCGCTGTTCATCGCTGGCATAAATAAAGCGTTCACAATGTAAGTGAATTGCTTGCTCCAGCGCCAACCGCCACGCAATAAAGGCAAGCGCACTCGCAATTTCTGGCAACGAGCGTTCTCGCGTCTCATCTTGCCAATGACTTTTAATTCGCAGCGCCATTTATTATCCTCATTGAATAAGACATCGACCGCTGTCGATGTCTTGATTGTCGAACGATTAACGCCCATCTCGCGGCACATGATCGGTGATACCCGCACCGGTATAAATTTGGCGCGGACGCGCAATTTTACTCCCCGTCGTGCAAGATTGTTCCCACCAATGCGCAATCCAACCCGGCAGCCGTCCAATTGAAAATAACACGGTAAACATATTGGTTGGAATGCCGACCGCCCGCATAATAATCCCGCTGTAAAAATCAACATTCGGATACAGTTTGCGCTCGACAAAATAAGGGTCTTCGAGTGCGATCTCTTCCAATCTGCGGGCAATATCAAGCAGCGGATCATTAAAGCCCAGCGTCGGCAATAACCGCTCGGCAACGGTTGCCAACATCCGCGCTCGCGGATCAAAATTTTTATACACACGGTGCCCAAAACCCATCAAGCGCACCTTACTATCTTTATCTTTTGCCATCCGCACATATTCTTCTGGGCTAATGTGCCCGCGATGAATACGATCTAACATTTCCAATACCGCAACATTCGCACCGCCGTGTAATGGCCCCCACAACGCGCACACTCCCGCTGCACAAGCTGCGAATAGATTAGCCTGACTAGAACCCACCATCCGCACAGTTGAGGTTGAGCAATTCTGCTCGTGATCGGCGTGTAATAACAGCACCAAGTTAATTGCATCACGCACTACTGGTTCACAAAAATGCTCGGCATAGGGTTGTGAAAACAGCATGTGCAAAAAGTTCGGCACATAACGCAATGCTGGATCAGGATAGATATACGGTTGACCAATTGAATGCCGATACGCATACGCGGCAATGGTACGCACCTTACTGATTAACCCTGCGGCTGCTACTCGAAAATGCTCTTCATCTTCTAATTCAAAACATTCGGGATGAAAACAAGATAAGGCGTTAATCATCGCCGATAAAATCGCCATCGGCGGTGCCGAGCGCGGGAAACCCTCAAAATGATGCTTCATGCTCTCGTCAAGATTGGCAGAAGCGGTTAAATCGGCTGAAAAAGCGCGATATTCCTGTTCACTCGGTAAATGACCAAAAATTAACAGCCACGCCACTTCCACAAAATTCGGGTTCTGCTCGAATTGCTCAATCGGAATACCGCGATAGCGCAAAATACCTTTTTCGCCATCAATAAAGGTAATTGCACTTTGACAACTGCCGGTATTGCCATAGCCGGGATCAAGCGTGATATAACCGGTGCGGGCGCGTAAATCTTGAATATCAATTGCGCGTTCGCCTTCGGTGCCCTCACAGATTGGAAATTGGAAAGATTGCTCGCCAATGACTAAAGTAGCTTCGTTAATCATTCATTAGCCCTCTGCGACGATTTTGTCATAAAAACTCAGGAAATCATCTGGCGTTGCCCCTTCGCGCCATTCAATCGCAGTGCGCGGATGTTGATTCAATTGTCCGGTGATGTGATACGGAATTGAAGGCCCCCAATCGAGTTCTTTACGCAACGGTACGAGATAGTTTTGAATCATCTCAATCACTGGGCGCAGATTGAATTTGGGATTGCGCAAGAAGCCAAGCAGAATCTCAGTGTGGCAATTGCCCGCGCCGCGCCCAAAGCCATATAAAGTGGAATCAACCCGATTACAGCCGAGAATAATCGCCTCAATGGTATTAGCAAACGCTAATTGCAAGTTGTTGTGCGCATGAATACCGATTTCTTTGCCAGTACCTGCTAAAGCGGCGGCGTATTTGTGATACAGCCGATCCACCTGTTCGCGGTATAAATAACCAAAACTATCCACAATCACCATCGTGGTGGCGGGAGTTGGTGCAATCGCTTCTAATACGGTGTCGATCTCTTCTTCAGTAATGCTAGACACGGCCATTAAATTGGAAGTTGCTTCATAGCCCAATTCAGTGGCGTAGTGAATCATCTCCACTGCTTCTGACACCTGATGCGCGTAATAGGCAACGCGAATGGTGGATAATACGCTCTCGGCAGCAGGAACCAATTGGGTTTGCCAATCGCTTTTGCCCGCATCAGCCATCGCTGCTAATTTCAAGCCGGTGGTAATTGGATCGTGATCGCCCACTACGCGCCGTAAATCCTCTTCATCGCAATGACGCCACGCCCCAAATTTATCTTTGGGAAAAATGCGCGGTGAGTTTTTATAGCCAATTTCCATATAATCAACACCAGCCGCAACGCAGGTGCAATAAGCGGCTTGCACGAATTGATCGCTGAATTGGTGGGCATTGACTAATCCGCCGTCGCGGATGGTGCAATCAAGTACCTTGAGTTCCGGGCGAAAGGTAATCCATGGGGCTTTTTCAGTCATAGCGATTCTCTATTGTCAATGGTGTGTCGGACTATTTTGACCGCAAGCGGCGCTCTGAGCAAATCGGTAGACCTGTCGCTGCTGCGCAGTGAAGGCGAGAGTTTTTGCGCGTGGTATTAAGCAATAGCAAAAGCATTCCAAGATGTTATGAGCTATGGACGCAATCCAGTTGCTAAAATAAAAGCAGGAGCTGGTGCAAATAACCGCTATACAAAACACACGCGCAACTGCATAAAAAGATCAGGGTGATTTCTTTATTGTTGCTGGTGGTTTTGAATTTCTACGGCGGTGTAAACGACTAACATGCCCCAAATCACTTTATTAACGATGTCGCCGATATTAACGGTGAATTCGCGCAGGACGACGCCAACGCCGGGATCAAACACGATGGCGTAGAAAAAGCCGGCTGGAAAAATCATCCACCCAATTAAGAAAAAGAAAAATAGATACGCCAGTGCATCGCGTTGTGTGGGTGCCATTTCAGCGACTGGCAAGCGGCGCAATACTTGAAAAAGTGACCAAGTTAAATAAGAAAACAGTAAGCCGCTGATGCTGAACCAGAAAAGAGCCAGCAGTGATAAATTGTCGCCAAGATGCGCGAGGGTGGCGTGTTCACCAAGATAGCCAGTGAGAATCATGGCGGCATCAGTCAGTAATAAGGTGCGTAAAAAGGTGGTGCCGACGCGCTCTAAACCCATTAATAATGGAAACATGCTGATTAACACTAAGGTCGTTGCTAACCAATAGGCGTAGCGCAATTCAAGCGGTAACGAAGTGATGGCGGCAGTCATTTCGGTAATGCCCGTAGCGCCCGCAGTGAGTGGTTGTAGCCGCATAAAAAAGTAGAAATGAAGGATGCTGGAAACGAGGCAAATACCGATATTGAGGAGCGCCAGCAGTCGTAAATGTCCGCGCAAGCGGGGAATTTGCGTGAAAAAATAAAGTACGGCGGCGGATGCGGCGATGCCGCAAGTGAGAAATGAAAAATAGGTTAAATGAAAAAGCGTGGTCATGGCATTGGTGTCCGCTGTGAACGCATGGTGTTATCCAGCGCCTGTTGAATAAAATCTAATACGGCTTCGTCGTGATACGGTTTAATAAAATACTGGTTGACGCCTACGCGCAAGGCTTCATGGCGATGACGGGCGGTGGAGCGTGAGGTGATCATGGCAATCGGCAACTGGCTGGTGGCGGAGTGGGCGCGTAAATGGGCGGTCAACTCCAGCCCGTTCATTTGCGGCATTTCCATGTCAACCAGCAACACGTCGACACGCTCGTGGCGCAAGGTTTGGAGCGCGTCCATGCCATCGCGGGCGGTCAGGGCGCGATAGCCGCCGTCCGTTACCAGTTGTGCCAGCAGGTGGCGCATCGAGAGCGAATCATCGACGATCAATACGGTGGGCACTGCGAGCGGCACGATCAGTGCTGCGGTCGGGGCGGTGGCGAGCGGGGCGGTGTGGGTGAAGTCGAGCAGGGTGCGCAGGTCGATGATGGGGACGACGCGCCCGTCGCCGAGAATGGATGCTGCCAGCACGCCGGGGCTGGCGGGTACCAGTGCGCCGAGCGGTTTGATGAGCAATTCGCGGTTATCAAGCAGTGCGTCGACCAAGATGGCGTGGTCGCCGTGCTCCGAGGTCAGCACCAGCACGACGCCGGGGCTGGATTCCAGCGGCGGTGCGGGCAATCCAAGCAAGGAGTTGAGGTGCAGCAGCGGGTAAGTCGCGTCGGCGTGGTGAAACTGCCAGCCGCTGGCGCTCGCGGTGCGGTCGCCTTCGGCAGCGAGCACGGCATAGCGCACGTCATTGGCTGGCACTGCCAAGGGAGCGCCTTGGCAGTGAATGAGCAAGCAATGAATCGTCAACAGCGAGGTCGGCACACGGGCGCGGAGTTGATAACCGCTGCCGGTGGTTGATTCCAGCGCCAGCGTGCCGTTGAGCGAGCGGATGGTGGTGGCGACGACGTCCATGCCGACGCCGCGCCCGGAAATGTGGGTGACGTGCTCGCGGGTGGAAAACCCGGGGCGCAGCGTCAGCGCGAGCAGTTCTTGCGGGGTGAGCTCGGCTGCGGTGGTGAGCAGACCGCTGGCGCGGGCTTTGGCGCGGATGCGTTCCCACGCGACGCCAGCGCCGTCGTCGCGGCAAGTGACGACAATTTGATCGCCAAGCTGTTGAAATAAAACTGTTAATTCGCCTTGCGCTGGCTTGCCGACGGCGCGTCGTTGCGCGGGCAATTCGATGCCGTGATCGATGGCGTTGCGCACGATGTGCATCAAGGCGGGCAGCAGGCGTTCCAGCACATCGCTGTCGATGCGTACGGCGTCACCCTGCACGATGAGCACGGCATCTTTGCCCGTCGCCCGGCAGATTTGGCGCACGGCACGTTGTAAACGTCCGACGATGGATTGCACCGGCACCAAGCGGGTGCCGAGCGTCAACTGGCGGAGTTCATGGCTCAATTTGAGTTGTTGGCGGTTGAGTTCGTCTAAATCGCTGATCGTGGCGTCCAGCGTCTGCGCCAAGTCGCGGGTGTCGTTGACGCTTTCGTTGAGCTGGCGAGCGGCAATCAACAGCTCGTCGTAGTGTTCCAATTCCAGCGGATCGACGGGCGCGGCGTCGCCGGCGGTGCGGTGCAGACCACGCAAATCAACCCGTTGTTCCAGCGCGGTGATTTGGAGCAGATGCCGCAGCGTGACTTCGCTGGTATCGCGCACGGTGCGCTGGGCAAGTGTGAGCTGCGTTTCAGATTGCGATAACGCCAGCGCCAGCTCGCCCACCAGCCGCAGGAGGTTGTCAATGGTGGCGGCGGGAATTTGGAGTACGGCTTCATCGTTGGCGGCTAACTGGGCGCTGGCTGGCGCGAGCGGAGCGTCCAGTGCGGCAGACAGCGTGATCGGGGCGGATTCTGAGCGCGAGACGGAAGCAGATTCAGGTGCAGATGCGACTGCTGGCGCGGCGACCAGCGCGGCGCTGCCTTCTTGCTCAAGGCGACAAACCCAATCTAAAACCTGCTGCATGAGGGGCTGAAAGGTTGCCGGGGCGTGTTGCTCAATGCCGTTGAGCACATCAAACATCATGGCAAGACCATCGGCGGCAGCCAGCAAGGTGTCGCCCAACGCCGGACTGGGCGCGAGATCGTGCGCCGTCAAAAATTCCAGCACATCTTCCAGATGATGACCCAGCACGGCGACGGCGCGGATGCCGCATACATTGGCGGAACCTTTCAGCGTGTGGGCATACCGCTGTGCCTGCCGCAGAGCGTCTTCAATCACACCGCCGCCCAGAATGACTTGAATCACGGTCGCCAACCGCTGCGTTAAATCCACACCTTCGCGGCAAAACCCCGCCAACACGCTGGCATCCACATCATCCGCCGGAGTCAACGCAACGTCAGCGGGGTCTATCTGCGTGGCACGAGGCGGAGCGGCGTCACTGTCAAGCCGCAGCGGGTCTTGATACAGCGCGGTGATGAGTTCGGCAGCGCAGTCGGCGGCTAACGGTTGCGTCCACGCGGGATGGGTGAGCGTTGCGACCAAAGCACGGCGCGGCGCTTCCGCTAACGGCGCGGCGAAATAGTCGTGCATCCGCTCCAGCAGGTGCGTCAAATCGTCAAGCAAGGCTTGTGACCACGCCGTTTCTGGCGCTTGCGCGGCGAACTGGTCACTCAAGCTGCGGCACAGCGCAGCAAAGGCGGTCAAGCCAGCATCGGCTGATGCTTCGGTGAAGCGTCCCAACATTTCCCGGCTGGCGGCAATGGCGACGCTGCGGGCATCGGAGTGCGGGGCGTGGGCGAGATCGGCGAGATGGTCGAGAAAATCTTGGGAATTGTCGGCGGCAGCGGCAGCCAAAATGGCGAGTAATTCAAGCGCATCGGCGGTTAAAAGCGGTTCGCTGTTGTCACAGTTGTCAGTTGTCGGTTCGCAGTCGGCATCAGCACGTTGGCAAGCATCTGGCACCAGCAACTGCTCATCCTGAAAACTGTCAACTGACAACTGCCAACTTTTTTCCCACAGCGCAACCGCCTCCGCTCCCAACGGCGGATCAAACGCCGCACTGCTGGCGAGTTCCACCATCGCCCTGACCAATTCCGGCTCCTGCGGCGCAGCGAGAGACGCATCCAGCAGCGCCAGCAACTCCAAAATAATCGTCTCCGCGCCCGCCGGCTCACGGTGCGGTAAATCGCTGACAAAACTGTCAATAACCGTCAGCAGTTCCGTGAGATGTGCGCCCGCCGCCTCCGCCGCTGGCCACAGTTCGCCCAACAATTCCGCAAAAGCATTCGCCGCTATCAGCCGCTCCTCTGGCGTCGCCGTCGCCGCACCCGCCACCACCACTGCGTGGCGCAGCGCCGGAATTGCCGGATAAAACACCGCAGCGAATGCCGCCAAAGTCGTCATCTCACGCGACCGAGATGAGATTGGATGTCAGCGGCACCGCTGGCGCTGGTAAGCGAAACAGCCCAATTGAATCAAGAAGTTGCTGGGAATACGTCACCAAATTATTTGTCGCTTGCGCCTGTTGATTGATCTGAGCCGTCGTTTCCAACGTGCTGGCTCGCATCGACTCCACCCGCAGCATCAAGGTGCGATTGGCACCGACCTGATGTTGCGCCCGATCATCAATTTGGCGCACCGCATCAACCAGCTTGATCGTCGCCTGCTGCGTCGCCAACATCCGCTCACCAGCGCCCTCAATCGTGCGCGATTCGTTGCCCACCGCCTCCGTCGCCTGATTCACCGTTTGAATGGTGTCCTGCGTTTCCACTTGGATATTGCGAATCAGCGTGGCGATTTGACTGGTCGCATGACGCGAACTGTCCGCCAACCGCTGCACCTCTTGCGCGACCACCGCAAAACCGCGCCCCGCCTCGCCAGCAGTTGCCGCCTGCATTGACGCATTGATCGCCAAAATGTGCGTGCGCTCAGAAAAACTGTTGATGATGTCCACGATGCCGCTGATTTCCTGCGACCGTTCACCCAACCGCTTGATCCGCTTGCCCGTTTCCTGAATTGAAGTGCGAATGTTGCTCATGCCCTGCACCGCGCCCTTCACCGACGTGAGCGCCTCATCATTGGATTGGGTCGCCGTGTTCGCTGCCGCGCTGCAAAACTGCGCCAGCACCGCAATGCCATCAATCGCCGCAACGGTCTGCGCCAAATCATCAGCGGTGCGCTCAATTTCCAGCCGCTCCGCATCTGTCACCGCCACCACTTCCAGTCCCTGCGCCTGCGCTTGGAGCGCAGCCTGTCCCACGCGCCCGGCGATCTCGCGCACCTGCACCAACACCCGCGCACTTTCCGAAGTGATGCGATTTAACGCATCGCTCAACGGCCCGGTGATGTCCTCTTTGACCGGCAATTTGAGCGTCAAATCCCGCGCTTGGCTGATTTCGCTGCTGATTTGCAGCATGGCGATAATGGAATCGTTGAGCTGATCGTTCTGCCGCTCCAAAAAATCCAGCCCGCGATTGAAGGCGAGCACGGTGCTGCCCAGCTCATCCTCAGCGCCGGGATCAAGCCGTTCAGAAAAATCGCGCCGCCGTTCCATCCCCACGAGTGCGCCGCGAATGCGCGTGAGACCATCTCGAATGCGCTCGGCAGGATGCACGATGAAGCGTTGTGCCAGTCGCACGATAGAAATGTAAAACACCAAGCCAGTCAGCAAGGCGCTCAACAGCAGCACTGCGACCAACAGCGCCATCATCACCTGTTGCTGCTCGGCACTGGCAGCGAGCGCCGCCTCCACGCGCTGGCGCAAATACTGCGTGGTGGCGGCCTGCGTGTCTGGCGTGCCGGTTTGGTGCAGCAAGGCGGCAAGCTCTTGATTGTGCTCAGGATGCACCGCTTGCCACATCTCGGCGCGTTCTCCGTACAGTCCGTTGACGCTCAACAACACGGCGGCGGAGACGAGAAAAAAGACCAATAACACCAATGCGGTGGTGACGATGGTGAGTTTTGCGGAGATGGAAATGTCGTTGAGAGTCATCGCACTGATTCCGACGTCAAAGTAGCAAAATTGATCTGACACGCCCGCTGCGCCAGCAGCACGAGCAATCCGCCAAGATCACTGTCGAGATAAGGCACTGCATCCACCGTCAAGCTGTGCTGCGCGAGTTCAGAGAGCGGCTCCGGCAGTGGCGGCGGCGGGGCGGTGGGCGTGTCCGGCGGCACCGTGATGCCGGTAATGTCATCAATGCCCAGCGCGGCACACGCTTCGCGGCGACCCAGCGCCAGCAGATACCGGCTCGGATTGGCGCTGCGCTCGCCCAGCAGGGCGGCTAAATCGTAGACCGGCGCGACATCACCGCGAAAGCTGGCCAACCCCAAACACCAGTGTTGCGTAAATGGCAGGCGAGCGCACGGCAACGGCGGATAGACCTCGGCCGGCATTCCCAGCGGAATCAGCAGCCAGCGGGTGCCGATCCGAAAGGCGTGGCGAAATTCACCCGCTGGCGCAGCGTCTGCTGGCGCGTCAACGTCCGTCATCACGCCCGCCCACCATCAACCAACTGATTGATATAGTTCAAAATCTCAGCGTCCGCATACGGTTTGACGACATATCCTTTCGCGCCCTGCAATTGCGCCCACATCTTGTCGGCTTTCTGGTTTTTACTGCTGACCACCACCACCGGAATGCGCTCAGTGGTGGGGTCTTCGCGCAGCGCCCGCGTCGCGTGAAAACCGTCCACGTCTTCCATCACGATGTCCATAAAAATCAAATCGGGGTGCTCACTTTGCGCCCGCGCCACCACTTCACGTCCCGATACCGCAGTTGCCACGCTGTGCCCGGCTTTGATTAACACATCCCGCAAATGATCGCGCTCAGTTGCAGAATCATCGACCACTAATAACTTTGCCATTTTAATCCCCTATTCACGCCCGCAAATCATGCGCAGCAATGTGATTATTTTTAGGAGTGACGCGGTTGAAAACAGTTGTCAGTTTTGAGTTGGCAATTGTCAGTAAAACACAGCGTTATTACCAACAACTGCCAATTCAAAAACGCATGATTTTAATTCAAATAACGCTGTAAAGTAGCATTGAGTTGTTCCAGCGCCAGCGGTTTCGTCAAATACACATCGGCAGCAGCAAATGTGCCGCGAAGTTTATCAAACCGCGAGGTTTTACCGGTCAACAATACAACTGGCGTTTGAATGTGCAATTTGCGTTTCAGCGTCCGACACACTTCATAACCATTGATGCCCGGCAGCATCACATCAAGAAAAATCAATTGATACACCCGCTCTTGCACCCGCGTCAGGGCTTCCTCGCCAGTGGTCGCAAAATCAACGGCATGTCCCGCTTTGGTGAGGCGCACCTCCATCATCGTCCGCACCGACTCGCTGTCGTCCACCACCAAAATGCGTTTAGCCGCAAGCGCCGGCGCAGGTGGGGGCTGCGTTTTTCCATGATCCGCAATGGCTTGCGCGGAGAGGTCATCACGAATCGCCAACTCCGGGGCGAAGTGATACACCTCCAAAACCAGTTCATCGAGCGTTTTGAGGATGCGGATTGCCAACAGCGGGCGCTTAAAACCGACGCTCACCACTTCGCTGGACAGATGAGAGAGCGCATCGGTATTGCCAACCTGCACGACCGGAAAATTCGCGCCAAAACAACGGCTGCGCAGTTCGCGCCAGCCCTGCACACCTTGCGGCAGATCGTCGTTAATGATGCAAATATCGGGTGGTTTGCGGTCTTGCGCCCAGAGAACATAGTGCTGCGGGCGGACAGCAGACAATTGAAAAGCCCGCTCTAAACTCTTTTCTTCATGCGCAGGAAAACCGCACAGGGCAATCGTGAATTGTTTTTGCTTGCTCATAGTCTTTTACTTTCCGTTGATAGGTCGTGCGACCTGCAACTGAAGTCCTGAACAGTACTCAACCGAATAATTCGGTGAGGATACAAGCGATTGATTTGATTGTGACTTATCAGTTGTCAGTGACAATACTGTTTTTTAGTGACAATTGTCAATTAACAACTTATTTTCAACCGCGTGACGCTTAATACCATAAAACGCGCCATTCTCGCGCTGTAAAAAATCCCATCTACCGCAGCATCGCTTGATTTATATCAACAACAGCGTAATGCGCTGGCGTGGTACGCATCATATCAAATTCGCTCAAATTCACTGCATTTGAGCTGGGCGGCGGCAGGATTCAATACTGCAATCTTTGTTGGCGATCAATAGTATTGTGTGCGAAATCGTTTTAGGTTTACCATGCGCCTGCTGGATTAAAATCGCGCCAGTTTTTCATTTTAATCACGTCTATCAGGTACGCAAATGAACGCTAAACTTGTTATTTGTATAGGAGTGCTGGCAGTGTGTCATACCGCTGATGCTGCAAAATGTCAGGCACCCGATGGCAAATGGTATCCTTATCACAGCCCACAGTGTGAAGCTGCGGCTGAATCAGCATTTGATCCTCGGTTGGAATTAGATCGCGCCGTGCAAATGCGAGAAGATAAACGCTTGGAATATGACGCTGGTTTTCAGCAGCAACGCCTTGATTTATTGCATTTAGAACATCAGCGTAAGATGCTGGAATTGGAGTATTCTACTCACGCCCAACAGCGTTCATTGCGGATGGAGGAACGCAAAGTTGATTTATTAGAAAGTGAAGTCACTGCTGATCGTCAATATACCAGAGAAATCCAGAACGATGCGCGGATTCAACGCAATATCAGCAACATTCAACAAACGATTGATCTCAGAAAAGATGCTGAAGCAGCGCGGTTGGGAGTGACGCGGCAGCAATATGATGTGATAAGAAATAAGTATTAACTGAAATGACCGCTATTATAGTTGTCCGCAAAACTAACCATACAGCACCCAAGGCACGAACTGTTCTATCCAGCCCTTGGCATAGCTTGATGATTTGCTGAATACAGCCCAAGAATCAGAGATGACTGACTTTAAGTACTCAT
>NZ_NRRQ01000015.1 GCF_016583745.1 Chromatium okenii | reverse complement strand
AATTGATGGTGCCGCCGGCGACGGGATTAGCGGTGGCAGTAATTGAATAGAGTGGTGTGAAATTCGCCGTCACTGCTTTTGCGGCAGTGACATTCGTTAATGCGCACGTTGTGCCGGTGCAAGCGCCCGTGAAATTAGTAAAAACATAACCCACATTGGCCGTGGCAATGCAATTTGCAGAATCGCCAGCAGTGACCGGATTGGGAGTGCAATTGATGGTGCCGCCGGCGACGGGATTAGCGGTGGCAGTAATTGAATAGAGTGGTGTGAAATTCGCCGTCACTGCTTTTGCGGCAGTAACATTCGTTAATGCGCACGTTGTGCCGGTGCAAGCGCCTGTGAAATTAGTAAAAACATAACCCGCATTAGGTGTTGCCGTGCAATTTGCTGAATCGCCAGCAGTGACCGGATTGGGAGTGCAATTGATGGTGCCGCCAGCGACGGGATTAGCGGTGGCAGTAATTGAATAGAGTGGTGTGAAATTCGCCGTCACTGCTTTTGCGGCAGTGACATTCGTTAATTCACACGTTGTGCCGGTGCAAGCGCCCGTGAAATTGGTAAAAACATAACCGGCATTAGGTGTTGCCGTGCAATTACTGGTGCTGCCGTGTGTTACGGGATTGGGAGTGCAATTGATGGTGCCGCCAGCGACGGGATTAGCGGTGGCAGTAATTGAATAGAGTGGTGTGAAATTCGCCGTCACTGCTTTTGCGGCAGTGACATTCGTTAATGCGCACGTTGTGCCGGTGCAATCGCCCGTGAAATTGGTAAAAACATAACCCGCATTAGGTGTTGCCGTGCAATTACTGGTGCTGCCGTGTGTTACGGGATTGGGAGTGCAATTCACTGTGCCGCCGGCGACGGGATTAGCGGTGGTTGTGATTAAATAAGTAATGAGCTCAAATGTCGCGGTGACGTTTTTATTTGCGTCCATTGCAACATCACAATCACCGCTGCCAGTACATACATCCCAACCGCTGAATACATAATTGGCATCGGGACTCGTTTTGAGTGTGACAATGGTGCCGTAATCGAAATTACTGGAACAGGTCGCACCGCAATTAATTACGCTGTCATCAGTGAAGACGCGCCCATTGCCGACTTTATTAATAGAAAGGGTGTGTTGTGTGATTGCAAACGTCGCGGTGACGTTTTTCACCGCGTCCATTGTCACGATGCAAGTACCCGTGCCTGAGCAATCGCCGCTCCAACCAGTAAATGTTGAGCCAGCGTTGGGAGTCGCAGTTAAAGTGACGCGGGTCGTATTAAAAAAAGGATAAGAACAAATCGCGCCGCAGTTAATGAGACTCCCATTGCTGGTGACGGTGCCGCTGCCCGTGCCAGTTTTATTAACAATCAAATCAAAAGTATCAAAAGACTGTCCACCGCGGACGAGGCGAACGTGGTCGTCGTTGTACCGATAGTTGTTGCTGGCGTTGCCATTGTTGAAATACACGCCCCACGCGTAGTTCGCGCTGACGGCACTCGGAGAACCGGACCAAAACCACGAACTTGGCGTATTCGGAAAATAGCTGGTGTCGATTGTTGTGGTAAAACGGCTGTAATCGACCAAGGCTTGCAGTTCTTTCGCGTTGGGCAGACGCCAATCGCTGTAGCCGCCCAGATTGGAATTATTGGCGACGGTGAGCGCCTCGCTCCAAGTCTTGGTTGACGCGGTACCAGTGCAATCGGTGACGCTTTGCCCTTCACTACATTTTGCCCACATCAGCCCCGTGTTCGTCTGGGAAACCGTGCCATCGCCGTTATCAACAAAAGAATCAAAAGACTGTCCACCGCGGACGAGGCGAACGTGGTTGTTGCCGTTCCGATGGTCGTAGCTGGCGTTGCCAATGACGAAATACACGTACCACGCGTAGTTCGCGCCGTTGGCATACGGAGAACCGGACCAAAACAACCAATTCGGCGTATTGGGAAAATAAGTGGAATCAATTGTGGAATTAAAAATGCCGAGATGGGTAATACCGTATAACTCTTTAACTGTTGGCATTCGCCAATCACTGAATCCGCACAGATTTAAATCATTGACAGCATTAACGTAACTAGCGGCTTCATCGAAAGTATAAGTATGAGCTTGATCGCGCAATCCATTATCATCCGTTTTCACTTCCCACATTAAACCGGTGACATTATCAAGCACGCACGGATGCGGATTAGCGCCGCTGGTTGGCGTGGTTGTATTGCCACTCGCATCAATTGCCGTGAAATCAAAACCCGCAGCACCGCCACCCACTTTTGTTAATGTGCCGGCGGCAGCTTCGGCATCACGGCCGTAATGCTTATCTTGTCCAGCCGGTTCAGTGCCTAAACAAGGATTGTTATTGCCGCCGGGATAATCGCCGCAGAATTGAATGCCGGTGTCATTCAAATGACCAACGGGCAAAAATTTGGCTGTGATCGTTTTATTAGTGGTGACATTGGTGAATGAACAGGTGGCACCGCTGCAATCACCACTAAAGCCGACAAAGGTATAACCGCTATTGGTCGTGGCGCTGCAAGTACTTGTGCCACCAACGGGTACTGGATTCGTTGTGCAATTCACTGTACCACCGGCGACGGGATTAGCGGTGGTGGTTATTGAATAGGTGGTGCCACTGGTGACGAAATGCGCGGTGACTGCTTTTGCGGCAGTAACATTCGTTAATGCGCAGGTTGTGCCGCTGCAATCGTCACTGAAATTACTAAACGTATAGCCAGCATTCGGCGTTACGGTGCAATTTGCCGTACCGTTATAATTCACTGGATTGGGTGAACAAGTTACGCTACCGCCAGCAGTTGGATTGGCGGTTGCAGTAATTGAATACGTGTTAAGTGTGAAGTTTGCAGTGACGGTTTTATTAGCAGTAACATTGGTTAATGCGCAGGTTGCGCCGCTGCAATCGTCACTGAAATTACTAAATGTATAGCCAGCATTCGGCGTTACGGTGCAATTCGCCGTACCATTATAATTCACTGGATTGGGTGAACAAGTTACGCTGCCACCAGCAGTTGGATTGGCGGTTGCAGTAATTGAATACGTGTTAAGTGTGAAGTTTGCAGTGACGGTTTTATTAGCAGTAACATTCGTTAATGCACACGTTGTGCCGGTGCAAGCGCCCGTGAAATTGGTAAAAACATAACCGGCATTAGGTGTTGCCGTGCAATTACTGGTGCTGCCGTGTGTTACGGGATTGGGAGTGCAATTGATGGTGCCGCCGGCGACGGGATTAGCGGTGGCAGTGATTGAATAAGTATTGAGAGTAAAAGTCGCGGTGACATTTTTATTTGCGTCCATTGCAACAACGCAATTGCCACTACCAGTACATACATTCCAACTGGTAAAAACATAACCGGCATCGGAACTCGTTTTGAGTGTGACAATGGTGCCGTAATTGAAAGTGTTGGAACAGGTCGCGCCGCAATCGATGGCGATATCATCAGTGAATACGCGCCCATTACCAACTTTGCTAATGGAAAGTGTTCGTTGTGTGATTGTAAAATTCGCGGTGATATTTTTTGCATCGCTCATCGTAACCGTGCAAGTGCCTGTACCAGAACAACCGCCACCACTCCAACCCGTGAACGTTGAACCCGTATTTGGCATCGCAGTTAAAGTGACGCGGGTCGTATCAAAAAAAGGATAAGAACAAATCGCGCCGCAATTAATGAAATCGCCATTACTGGTAACAGTTCCTGTGCCGGTTCCTATTTTATTAACGGTTAATGCAAAAGTATCAAAAGAGAGTCCGCCGCGCACGAGGCGAACTTTGTAGTTGTTGCTCCGAACTTTGTGGCGGACGTAGCCAGTATCGAAATGCACGAACCACGCTTCATTCAAGTAGTAAGCATGAGGAGAACTTGACCAAAAGTACGCTATAGGCGTATTTGGGAAATAATTGTTATTAATAGCAGGGTAATAAACGTTGTGATCTGCCAAAGCCTGTAACTCTTTAACGTTTGGCAACCGCCAATCGCTGTAGTCCGCTAGAAGGGAATCATTTGCGGCGGTTAAAGCAGCACTCCAGCTCTTTTCCATTGCCGTGCCCACGCACTCAGTACCATTGTCGGTCTGACCTTCGCTGCACTTAGCCCACATTAGCGCAGTGTTTGTTTGGGAGACCGTGCCATCACCGTTATCAATAAATGTATCAACAGAATGTACGCCGCGCACGAGCCGAACGCGGAATTCAGTAGCCATATGGTTACCCGTAGCGTCGCCATAGCCAAAAAATACGCCCCACGCATAGTACGAGATGTGGGCATAGCGAAATGACCAAAACCACGTATTCGATGTATTCGGGAAATAATCGGTATCAATAGCAGGAGGGTTATAAAAATTTAAGTTAGTAATACCCATCAGTTCTTTTACAGTAGGCATTCGCCAATCGTAATAACCACATAACCCGGCTGCATTCACATTACTAACGTAGTTGTTAGTATTAGAAAAAATATAAGTATTATCTTTATCGCGCAAGCCACCATCATCCGTTTTCACTTCCCACATTAAACCAGTGACATTATCGCGGGTACATGCCCAATCACTACTTGCAATACCAAGCGTTGCTGAAGCCGCTAAATTGCTCCCATCATTGGCAATTTTTGTGTAATCAAAACCCGCTGCGCCACCACCGATTTTTGTTAATGTGCCGTCGGTAGCTTCGGCATCACGTCCATAGTTCACATCCTGTCCGACCGGTTCGGTATCTAAACAGGGACTATTGTTACCGCTCAAATAATCGCCACAGAATTGAATACCGGTATCATTCAATGGCACAGTGCCCACTTCAACCGCACCAATATCTACTTGACCATTAAGAATACGCCGACCGCCACGTTGATCGTATTCCAAACCACCAATAACAGTGTTATCACCAGCATTGTGTGCTAATCCACCAAAGACTGGAGCGCGGGTTTGCGTGGGGCCGCCGTTGTTGGTTAAATCACCGATGATGTCAGCGATTGAATCAGTTGTTGGCGTAACACAATGACAACCGCCAGCAAATATATCTGTATTCGTAGTGATTCCCACGCCACCATCAAAGCCAAAAACATTGTTGCCAGATGGTGAAAATGTATACCCACCGTTATAGGTTCCATTAAAAATTTCTGGTCCACTTCCACCTGAATTGACAGAATTAGCAGAAACAATACTATTTACTATCGTTAAAGTGCCATCATTATAAATTCCACCACCTTGATCATCAGCGTGGTTTTCAGAGAACGTGCTGTTTTTTGTAGTGACACTTCCTGCACTTCCTGCATTAAAAATCCCACCGCCCTGAAGTGTTACACTGTTCCCAGAAAAGGTTGAATTAGTAATTGTTAAATCGCTGCCATCACTATTGTAGATACCGCCGCCTTGAGTCGCATTATTAGCGTTAAAAGTGCTATTTTCTACAACCGTAGAGCCAAAATTGAGTATTCCACCACCCAAACCAACTGTTGCATCGTTAGTAGAAATAGTAGAATTTTTAACAGATAATATATTCAGGTTTTTAATTGCGCCTCCGCCCCAAGAAACATCGGTGCTGGTGTTTCCAGTTAAGGTGCAATGATTGAGACTGAGTTCTCCTGAGTTATAAATCCCAGAGCCATAATTTGCATGTCCGTTCACAATTTTCAAATTATTCATGCCGACTTCTGCGGCGCTATTATTTATTTCAAACACGCGATATAAATTTCCGCCGCTGATTGTTACTCCATTTCCGTTAATAGTGACCGATTCGCTAATACTAATTTGCTCGCTTAAAGTAATTGTTTGACTCGCAAGTGCTGGATCAAATCCGATAGTATCTCCAGAAATTGCACTACTAACAGCTTCCCGTAACGAAATAACGCTGTCTGTTTCATTAACAATATCATCGCTGGTCGTGACGATAATCTCAGTTGCCGCCCCCGCCGGAAAACTCAAACCACCAATAACACAAAACACTAAAAGCCAGCGTGTTAATAATAAAATTGAATGAAGATGACACATCGTTGCCGCTCCCAAGTGAATCAGCCCGCAATAATTACTCTAATTCCACCAAAGGCTTAAAAAGCCCCCCTTTGCAAAAAGGGGGCTAAAACAATTAAAGCGCCGCGATCTTGTCGCGCTGCGCCAGCAAATTCCCAATTGCTGCCGCATTTTCCGCTAACCGTTCGCGTTCTTTTGCGACCACCGCTGCTGGCGCTTTATCCACAAAACTGGCATTCGCCAATTTCTGCTCAATCCGCGCATTATCATCCGTTAAACGCGCCAGTTCTTTATCCAGCCGTTTTAATTCCGCGTCCTTATCAATTAACCCCGCCATTGGAATCAACAACTTCATCGCGCCCACCAGCGCCATTGCTGCTTCTGGTGCGTCTGCTTCATTCGCCAAGACGGTAATTGATTCAGTGCGAGCGAGAAAATCTAAATACGGACGCGCCGTTTTTAACCACAGTTGATCCTGTTCTGACGCATTCGCAACCAATAGCGGCAGCGGTTTACCGGGCGGAATATTCATTTCGCCTTTAATGCGGCGAATGCCCAAAATGCACTGCTTGACCCAGTCGATTTCGCGCACTGCTGGCAAATCGTCCGCGCCAGCATCAGCAAGCGGAAATGGCGCAAGCATAATTGTGTCGCCGTCCACACCCGCCAGCGGTTTGACTTTCTGCCAAATCTCTTCGGTGATAAACGGCATGATCGGATGCGCCAGCCGCAGCAATGTTTCCAACGTCGTGATCAGCGTGTGGCGCGTGCCGCGTTTGGCAGCGGCGCTGGCGTGATCGCCAGTTAAAACCGGTTTGGATAATTCCAAATACCAATCGCAGAAATCATTCCAAGTAAATTCATAAATCGCTTGCGCAGCTAAATCAAACCGATACACATCAATTGCGCTGGTGACAGCAATAACGGTCGCATTGAAGCGGGCGCGAATCCAACGGTCAGCAGCAGATAATTCGAGCGATTCACTTCCCAATCCACAATCCTGCTCTTCGGTGTTCATCAACACATAGCGCGAGGCATTCCATAATTTATTGCAGAAATTGCGATAACCTTCGGTACGCGCTAAATCAAATTTAATATCACGTCCGGTCGTTGCCAGCGCCGCAAAAGTAAAGCGCAGCGCGTCAGTGCCGAATGCGGGAATGCCAGCAGGAAAATCTTGGCGCGTCGCTTTGGCAATCTTGGCGGCAAGATGCGGCTGCATCATTCCTTTCGTGCGCTTTTCTACCAGCGCCTCTAAATCAATCCCGTCAATCAAATCAATTGGATCAAGTACATTGCCTTTTGATTTCGACATTTTATCGCCGTGCGCATCGCGTACCAGACCGTGAATGTAAATCTCGCGGAACGGCACTGCGTCCATAAATTTCAAGCCCATCATCAACATCCGCGCTACCCAGAAAAAGATGATGTCAAAACCCGTCACCAGCACCGAAGTTGGATAAAACATTGCCAGCCGCTCGGTCGATTCCGGCCAGCCCAGCGTGCTAAACGGCCACAGCGCCGAGCTAAACCAGGTATCCAGCACATCTTCATCCTGCGCCAGCGCCACTTCCGCGCCCAAACCATGTTTATCGCGCACTTCCTGCTCCGAGCGCCCGACGTAAACATTGCCCTCCGCGTCGTACCACGCCGGAATCCGATGTCCCCACCAGATTTGCCGGCTGATGCACCAGTCTTGAATGTTGCGCATCCACTCAAAATAGGTGTTTTTCCAGTTATCGGGCACAAACCGCACGTCGCCATTTTCGACCGCTTTGATCGCTGGCGCGGCGAGCGGAGCCACGCGCACATACCATTGATCGGTGAGATACGGCTCAATCACCGCGCCCGAACGGTCGCCGCGTGGCTGTTGCAGCCGATGGTCTTTGACCGCTGCCAGCAATCCCGCCGCGTCCAAATCGGCAACGATCCGCTTCCGCGCTTCATACCGATCCAAACCGAGATACGCAGCGGGCAGCAGTTGCCCTTCGTCCGCTTCATTGGCGCGAATGCTGGCGCTGGGCGTGAAAATGTTGATTAAGCCGCCGTGCGGTTGGTCAGCAATCGCAGTCTCGTCGCGGTGGCGCAGCCAGACTTGATGGTCATTGAAATCGTGCGCGGGCGTGATCTTGACGCAGCCGGTGCCGAAGGTCGGATCAGCGTGTTCATCGGCAATGATTGGAATCCGTCGCCCGGTCAGCGGCAGATGGACGAATTCGCCGATCAAATGGCGATACCGCTCGTCTTCGGGATTGACCGCGACGGCGCAGTCGCCGAGCAGCGTTTCGGGGCGCGTGGTGGAAACGACGAGGTCGCCGGTGCCGTTGGTCAGCGGATAACGCATTTCCCACAGATGCCCGCTTTCTTCCTCCGATAACACTTCGAGATCGGAGACGGCGGTGTGCAGCACCGGGTCCCAGTTGACCAGCCGCTTGCCGCGATAAATCAAGCCTTCTTCAAACAGCCGCACGAACACCTCACGCACGGCGGCCGACAGCCCGTCATCCATCGTGAAGCGTTCATGTTCCCAATCAAGCGACGCGCCCATCCGCCGGAGCTGGCGCGTGATCGTGCCGCCGGATTCGGCCTTCCACTCCCACACGCGCTTGATGAACTGCTCGCGCCCGAAATCGTGACGGGTCTGACCATCGGCGTTAATCAGCCGCTCGACCACCATCTGCGTCGCAATTCCGGCGTGATCGGTGCCGGCTTGCCACAGCGTCGGCTCGCCGCGCATCCGGTGATAACGAATCAGCGCATCCATGATCGTGTCTTGAAACGCATGACCCATGTGCAGGCTGCCGGTCACATTCGGCGGCGGAATCATCACGCAATAAGGCGCAGCAGTCGGTTGACGGGCAGCAGTCGGGACGAAATCGCCCCGCGCTTCCCAGAATTGATACCAGCGGGTTTCGATGGCTTGCGGATCGTAGTTTTTGTCTAGCATGGAATTTTAAGCTCGGGGGTTTTTACAGTTGTGAGTTTTTAGAAATCGCGCAATGGATCACTGCAAATCGACAACTCGGCGGGTTAAAAAATCGGGTGACTATCAAAAAAGCTATTCTCAGTTTGAAAATAAAGGAGTGAGAGTTTCATCACTTGCCATTAAACGCACAACACTTGATTAGAAAAATAGGTCATGGGTTGTGGTAATGGAGTAGTTTCCAGCATTAACAGCGCCAAAACTTCTTTAGCTTGTTGCAAGGCTTCGTCATAGGTTGCGCCGTGCGTGTGTGCATAAGGCTCAAACTCAGGTAACGACGCGATATAACACTGATCTTCTTCAGACCACTGAATGAAAATACTGTAATGAATCATCGCAACTTTACAAACAAATGGTTAATTTATATTGCGCATCGCAAAAAGAGTTGATGATTCCCGCCCACAACACGCGAATCATCAAAAATTCCCCTTTGAAAAAGGAACGCGCAAAAAGCCCCCCTTTGAAAAAGAGGGGTTGGGGGATTTACGCAAAACGGCGCAATTCACCCGCACCAGTCACATTATCCACGCAGCGCCCGCACAATTCGGGATGTTCCGAATGCTGACCGACATCAGCGCGATGATGCCAACAGCGCACGCATTTGGGATAAACAGATGCCAAAACGCGCACCGCTAGTCCGTCTAAATCAGTCGCGTTGGCTTCTGCTGTCCGTTCGCTTAACGGCAGCAATTTCACTTCAGACACAATCAATGCAAAACGTAATTCAGCGCCGAGTTGTTTTAATTGCGCCAGCACAGCATCACTGCAATACAACGTGATTTCCGCATCTAACGCCGAACCAATTTCTCCCGCCTTTCGTGCAGATTCTAATGCCGGCCCAATCGCAGCGCGTACTGCAATCACCTGTTCCCAACAGTCACGATCAAGCGGATCGTTGGCAGTGAGCGTAAATAATTGGTTATACCAAACGGCAGTAAAAATCGTGTCATCGCGTTGACCGGGAATCTCGCGCCACATTTCATCGGCGGTGAAACTCAAAATCGGTGCCAGCCAGCGACTCATTGCTTCAATTAAATGAAACATTGCCGTTTGGCACGAGCGCCGAGCGCGGCTATCGGTTGGCGTGGTATATTGACGATCTTTAATCACATCAAGATAAAAACCGCCTAAATCAACCACGCAAAATTGCTGCACCTTTTGCACAACTAAATGGAACTGATAATCCTGATAAGCGGCAATAATATCAGTCTGCAATTGCGCGGCGCGATCCACAATCCAGCGATCCAGCGCCAGCATATCTTCTGGGGCAACCACATGAATTGCGGGATCAAAGCCGTTGAGATTGGCGAGTAAAAAACGGGCAGTATTGCGCAAACGCCGATACGCATCCGCAGTGCGATTCAAAATCTCATCACTGACATTCATCTCGCTGCGATAATCGGTTGCTGCAACCCACAAGCGAATAATATCCGCGCCTAGCGTTTTCATTACCGTTTGCGGACTGACGACATTGCCCTTCGATTTGGACATCTTTTCGCCTTTCGCATCGACGGTAAAACCGTGCGTTAATACTTGGCGATAGGGAGCGCAGCCGTGCATGGCGACCGAAGTCATTAACGACGATTGAAACCAACCGCGATGTTGATCGGAACCTTCTAAATATAAATCGGCGGGTGCGTGTAAACCATCGCGCTGATTTAATACGCAAGCATGAGTTACACCGGAATCAAACCACACATCCAACGTATCGGTGATTTTCGCATATTGTGCGCCTTCTTCATCACCCAATAAATCACGCGGATGCAATTCAAACCACGCTTCAATCCCGTGTTTTTCAACCCGTTTCGCCACCAATTCCAATAATTCAGCCGTGCGCGGATGCCGTTCACCAGTGGCTTTATGAATGAATAACGGAATCGGCACGCCCCAAGTACGTTGGCGCGAAATACACCAATCTGGACGCCCGCGCACCATACCTTCAATGCGGCTTTGTCCCCATTCCGGCAACCAATTCACGTTGCCAATTTCATTTAATGCCGTCTCACGCAATCCCGCTTGTTCCATGCTAATAAACCATTGCGGAGTTGCGCGGAAAATAATTGGCGTTTTATGCCGCCAGCAATGCGGATAACTATGCGTCAAGCGCGTTTCCAATAATAACGCGCCGTGCGTTTTTAATACTTCGACCACATGCGCATTGGCTTGAAACACGTTTTCACCGGCAAATAACGGCGTATCTGGCAAAAACCGCCCGTCGCCACCGACCGGATTATCGACCGCCAACCCGTAGCGCAGTCCCACGAGATAGTCATCCAAACCGTGCCCGGGCGCGGTATGAACCGCCCCGGTGCCCGCTTCCAGCGTGACGTGTTCGCCGAGAATGATCGGCACAGCGCGGTTATAAAACGGATGTTTGAGCTGCTGCCCCTCGAAATCGCGCCCGCGCCCGTCGCCCACCACGCGGTAATTCGTGATTTGCCAACGATCCATCGCATCTTTCAACAGCCCTTCGGCGAGAATCAGGCGCTCGGTGCCGTGCGCGGTCTGCGCCTCCACAATCACATAATCTAGCTCGGCATTGAACGCAACTGCTTGATTTGCTGGTAAAGTCCAAGGCGTCGTCGTCCAAATCACCACCGACATCGCGCCGCTGCCGCAACCAGTCGGGCTGGTGCTCGCGCAAGCTGCAAACGCAGTCGGATCGACCACCGGAAAGCGCACATCAATCGCAAGTGATTGTTTATCCGCATATTCCACCTCGGCTTCCGCCAGCGCCGACCCGCAATCAATGCACCAATGCACCGGCTTCTCGCCTTGCTGCAAATGCCCGTTGGCGATGATCTGACCCAGAGCGCGGATGGTCTCCGCCTCAAACGCATAATCCATTGTCAAATAAGGCTTTTCCCAGTCACCGAGCACGCCGAGGCGCTTAAAATCGCGGCGCTGCCCGTCCACCTGCGCGGCGGCATATTCGCGGCAAGCCACGCGGAATTCAGCCGCAGTAATTTTATGACCGGGTTTGCCTTTCTTTTTTTCAACCTGCAATTCAATCGGCAGCCCATGACAATCCCAGCCCGGAATATAAGGCGCATTCATTCCGTCCAGCGTGTGCGCTTTAATAATGATGTCTTTCAAAACTTTATTCACGGCATGACCAATGTGAATCTCGCCATTTGCATACGGCGGGCCATCGTGCAGAATAAATGTTGGCGCACCAGCGCGAGCGGCGCGAATCCGGGCATAAATCTCCATCGCTTCCCAACGCTTCAGCATTTCTGGCTCACGCGTAGCGAGATTGGCTTTCATCGCAAAACCAGTCTGCGGAAGATTTAACGTGTGTTTGTAATCAGTCACTCAAGTCTTGCTCCTATTTTTTTAATAGCGGTTCCTTGTAAAAAACCGCTGCGGTGTTAATAACGCAGTTGCGTAGGGTTAAGATTCAACCATTTGCACGACCACCAGCCGCCCGCCGTCGCCTTTGGCTAATAAAATTTGCTGACCGTCTTTCAATTCTAATTTGCTGCCAACGGGAATCGGCGTTTTAGTAGCGACATCAAGCAAATCAGGCAATCGTTCATTCACCAGCCACCAACGTTCAGCATGATAAACAAAATAACCAACGCGCTGTTTTTTTGTTTCAGTGAGCTTTTCATTCGGCGCGATTTGCGTATTGACATGCCACCAAAATAACGACTGTCCCGTCCACACCATTAAGCGATGATTATCGGGACGAAATTGTCCCTCTTTGCGCGAAGAATACAGATTGAGAATGGGCAATTTGCCACGAAATGGCGTCCCGCAAAATGGGCAACAGGGCTGCGTTGAATTATCAAAGACATACCATTGTTGCGCACATTGCGGATTGAGACAGGGTTGAATCAAATCAACAGTTTTTACCAGCGCCGTTTCCCAATCATTCGCCGATGGACGCTGCGCGGGATCATGTAAACCAGTAATCAATGCTTGGCGAAAGAGCGGCGATAAATACGGGCCAGTGAGCGTATATGGCAGCTTTTCAGTATCCGCCCACGGCAATTCAGTGGGTTTTGCGGTTTTGGTGTGAATACGATTGCTGGCATCAGTGGGATGTTCAACAAATAATGCCCGCTCACCCATTGATAATTGTTCATCGCGCAATTCATCAGAAACATCATGCACTTTTTTACCGCGCAACGGATGACGATAGAGCAAATACATATAAATCAACACCGCCAGCGCGTGTAAATCCGTTTCACGGCGCGGCAATTTGCGCAAAGGATCGTCTTTCAATAAATGACTGGTGCTCACCACTTCTGGCGCAATAAAATCCGGCGTTCCAACAACATCGGGCGGATATTTACCCGGCACCACCAATCCATCCACATCAATCACGCAAGCTAAACCGCGTGATGGATCAACCAAAACGTTTTTATACGATAAATCGGAATGCGCCAGCCCCGCCATGTGCAACCGGCGCACTGCTCGCGCTAGTAATAAACAAACTTTCAAATGATTCAGCCAATTGCCCAACTCACGCGGATCAACAAAGCGTTGGCGCAAATTGGCAGCCGCAAACCATTTGCCTTCTTTTTCTTTGCCTTTAATACTGAGCATGTCATTATTTTTTGAGCCATGCTCAAAAAAGAAATGCGCTGCATACGTCGGCGCAATCAAGCCTAGCCGTCCTTCATATTCTAACATCGCGCTCGGCCAGCAAAATAAATGCTGCCAATACTCGCCACCGATTTGATTAAAAATGCTCTCGCGGTATTTGCCGACAATCATTTGCAAACGTTCTTGCGCTTGATAATCCTGCGGCGTTTTATAAAACGCGACGACATAAGAACGATCCGGTGAAAAATACACATCTTTCATGGCACCAGAGCCAATGATGTCATCAACAAAAGCGATGGATTGACCGTCGCGGGTAGTGCAAGTAATGATTTTTGACATAACTGTAATCACTCACCACAGCACGGCTAAAGTCCGGTCATCGTGATGTCCGGCAGTGAAAAAATGCAGCCAATCACATAACGCGATCTCTGGAGTGGTGCTGGTTAAAATGGGTTGCAATTCATCCCACAGTGCATCCCAATTGGTTGCTTCGCTTAAACCGCGATCCGTTTCAAAACGCGGATCAGAAACGCCATCAGTCATTAAAAAAATTGCAGTTAAATCTGCAAAACGTCCGATGCCGATGCGTTTTGCAAAACCGTGATCATTTAATGCAGCGCGATCTAAAAAGCGCGTTTGTCCGGCAAATTCACCGCCATCTGGTGTTCCCATTAAACGCACTTTGCCGCGTGGCCCATACGCAGCAATTGCGCCATCGCCCATCCAAAAGGTCGCCAAAAAGGTATCATTGCCCTGCCGATTTACAATTGCTGCCAATAATGTGGTTGCATAATTGCGGCTTTCACTATTCCGTTGCTGCGCTTCTTTTTCAATTGCTTCCACCACTTGCGTTGCGACCCGATGAAATAAATAATGACATTCGCTGCCAATCATTTGTTTCGCATCAGAATCGTGATCCCAATGCTTTAATGCTTCAATCAGTTTTGCGCCGGTAGTTGCAGATAATTCTCGCGTTAATTGCTCACGCGCTGTCATTACCGCTAACCGCGAGCCTTCCCGCGAAAAGTTGGCGCTGCCCGCACCGTCAGCAACGAGCAGCAGCGCCCAGTCAGTTTTATCAATCAATTCAATGACAAAATCATCATCACGAAAGGTTCCGGCGTGTTCGTGCGAGCGCCCGCGCCGACTCGCAGCAGCGAGACGAAAGCCAAAGCCAGTAAGTAATTGATATACAGCGTGATTTTTTGGATAAGGCGCATCGGCGGCGGGTTCTTTCACCTGCCACAGCGTTTTGGGATCGGGATTGACGATCAAAATACAGTCGCTCGAATAGCGTTCGCGGCGATCCAGCGTCCACAACACACGCAACACATGCTCACCCGCCAACGTCGGAATACCATGTAATTCAACACGTTCGGCATCAAAGTGGAGGCCGAGATCGTCCGGCAGCCGCAGCTCCACAACCTGCGCCGCGCCTTCAGCCGTGTGCCCCTCCACGCGAGCGCGATACGCCACGCCGACCTTGGCATTGGGCAGCGTAAAACGCACAGTTGGCGCAGGCGCAGTTGGCGAGCGCGGCGGAATCGGTTTTGATAGTTTTACCGGCTCAGGTGGAATAATTTCTTGAACACTGGTTGCCGATTCCTGAATAGGTGGTGTCATTGGTTGCGGCATAGTTTTATTCAAATTGGATGAAAGCGGCAGAGGTTTAAGCGGAATATCATTGGGATATTGCGCTTTCCAAATGTTCATTAACTGTGTTACAAACTGAAACGTTTGATTCAGCACTTCCTCGCGTTTCACAAAATCATCAAGTGCTTCCGGTGAAAAGCCGCGCCGATCAAAAAATGGACGCGGATTATTTTCAAATAATCCTCGCAGCATTGCTATCATTTGAAGGCGTTGTTTTTGGTTAAATTCCGAACGCTGCGCACTCATGGTGATTAACCCCGACTCCGCCCAACATCAAAGCCATGTTGTTCATTGCCAGAATGCGGTTGAAAATTCACTGTTTCGTTGCACCAAGGACAAATCGCCTCACCCGGTTCGTTGATACATAAGAGCTTGCCGCAGCCGCATACTGCAAAAGCAATGCTATTGCCACAATAGGGACAGCCCGGCGCACCTAATAAATTGGCGGTATTCACTTTCAATTCAACCGCACAGCCATCTGACCACTCAAAATAATCCTCACTGAGCGGATAACAGCCGGTTAAACGATACATCGGCACGGCGATCTTAAAATCCAGATTAGCGAGATTGTGTAACTCGCTTTCATATTTAATCAAATACGGTTTGCGCGTGTTCTGACAACGCCCGACTAACGTCACGCAACTGCTATCGGCAAGATTGGGCGGCGGCGTTTTAATCAACTGCATAAATGACAAATCAAGTGCTGGCAATGAATCCTTTTCCACTCCCTCGCCAACGCTTTTACTTTGCGCGACAACTGAGGCGCTAATCCAATTGATAAAGTGCGTAAAATCACCAGTTTGATTGGGCTTAAATTGAATCACATGCTCGGTCAATTGCCGCAATATCGAAAAATCAACATCACGCCCTAAACCAACTGCAATCAGTGTGGCGCGGCGGGAATAGTGCGCATTCCATCGCGCAATCATCGGACCGGGATCATCAGTTGGATGACCATCAGTAAATAAATATACCAATGGTTTCCAATCGCCTTTTTGCTCTGGCGTGGTTTTCACAACAGCGCGATCCATTTCATTCATTAACACCATCAACGCCGCACCCAAACTGGTGCCGCTGCCCAGCGGTAATTTCGGTGGATAAAACGAAAACACTTCAATGAGCGGTACAATCGTTTTAGCCAATCCCGCAAAAGCAATCACGGCAAGATAAACCGTTTCCAGCGCATGAGGATCAGTGCGCAGCGTGCGCACAATCGCCTGCATTCCTTCTTCCATTTGTTTTAATGAATCACCAACCATTGATTCTGAACAGTCCAAAACAAAAAACACGGGAAGTCTACGCATTGGTTGCTCCGAATAAAAAACAAGATCAATTGTTTACTTCACATCACGCATTGATCAATAGATGCAATGCTATTGCAGCTACGTCTAAAGGACTAACTGCACTTCGGGCGGTGGCGGCGGTAACGTCACTGCATCATTGATTCCGGCGCTGCTTGATCCCGCCGCCACGCTTGCCGATACCCATTTGAAAAACCCGGAAAAGGTAGCGGCATCCATTGTATCAAGCATAACCACGCGATCCGTTAATTCGCGCAACGCTTCTTCCTTGGCTTTAGGGCCAGCCGCACAAGCGACAATTGATGCTAAATTGCGCCGTTTTAATGCAGGAATCGCTTGGCGAAACGCATGTAAATCAGACGGGCTGCCATCGGTCATTATAAATAACAACGGACGCCAATCACCTTTGGTGTCTGCTGTGCTTTTTTTCACATCTCGATCTAAACACGCAATTAACAATTCCAGCGCGGCACCTAAAAAAGTTGCACCAGCATCGGGAACCTGAATCTCATCAATTTGCACATCGGCTAACGGCGTGAGTGGTAGATATTCACGCGCTGCAATATCAAAGGTGATGATTGATAAATGGACGCTTTCTAACGCATAGGGGTCTTGCCGCAAGGCACTCAACATGGCTTGCAAACCAACATTAACGGAATAAATTGGCTCACCCCGCATTGAGCCAGAAGTGTCAAGCAAAATGTAAACCGGAAGGCGGCGCAAGCTCATGTGAATGCCCCGAAAGTGAAAATGATGACAGCTTAAACGTATTGTTTCAGCCAATCCACGAAGTTATCTGATGCCGAAGCAGTGCCAATTGCCTTAAATATCCAGCCGCTAGATTCGCGTATCAATTCAGCAAAGAGCAAGGAACGACAGGTGTCGTTATAGGCACCGCCCGACAAATCAAAGCGCACCATTTCTTGTCCGCGTGCATCCACTGCGCGAATAAACGCATTATTCACGTTGGCAAAACTTTGATTGTTTTTAATGCCTTGATAAATCTGCACGACAAAAACCACTTTCGTATATTGCACCGGTAAATCGTTGAGTTTCACGATGATTTGTTCATCGTCACCAGTGCCTGAGCCGGTACGGTTATCGCCGGTCAGCCATAAACAGCCAGAGCGATGAGATAAATTATTAAAAAAGATCACATCGCTATCAATCAAGGTGGCTTTGCCGTTGGTGTCGTGACCCAGATTATGCACCTTGCCATCGGCTTCACAGAGAAAAGCCGCAACATCTAAATCATAATCTGGTGGTGGTTTACCCAGCAATCCCGCAAATAAACCGGGTTTGGCTGAATGAATATCCCAACCTAAACCAATGGTGACTTTTGAAAGATCATGCTCGCTCTTTTTAAGGCTTATGCCTTGACCTTTTTGCAGTGAAATTCCCATGATGAAAACCTCAAAGAACTAAATTCACTTCCGGTGGTGGCGGCGGTAAATCATCCAAACCGGTGACTTCTTTACGCGCCTGATCGACTTTTTGGCTGCCGGTCGATACTGACGCAGACACCCATTTGAAAAACGCCTTAATTGTATTGGCATCAGCGGTGTCGAGTGCGACCACAATTTCGGTGATCTGTTTTAAGATCGTGGTTTCCGCACTTTGCCCAGCGGCGCAGGCAATCATCATCCCGGTGCGTACTTTTTTTAATGCGTCTAAACCACGCCGCCAATCATCCGTTGGTGAACCGTCAGTCATCATAAATATCAACGGTTTCCAGTCGCCTTTGGCATCAGCGGTAGTTTTTGCAACTTCCGCTTCAATCCGTTCCGCTAATAATGCCAGCGCCGCGCCAAATGCAGTGACCCCGGTAGCGACTAAATTGGGCGTTTGAAAAGTGGCCAATTCACTCAGTGGCATCACTTGGCGAGCGTTGCTATCAAAAGTAATCACGGATAAAAACGCGGTTTCGAGTGCGTAAGGGTCTTGACGCAAGGTTGATACTAAAAGCTGAACACCATTTTTGACGGCTTCAATCGGTTCACCACTCATGGAGCCAGAGGTGTCGAGCACTAAATACACGGGCAATCTGCGCATTATTTACTCCTCAACTGGTTATTGATCTCGCTGTTGCGCACGTCAAACAACTGCCACGCCAAATTGACGGCATAACGCTTCTAAACCATCTTTAAATCCCTGACCAACTGCTTTGAATTTCCAATCACCGCGATGCCGATAGACTTCACCAAAAATCATGGCGGTTTCAGTGCCGTAATCTTCAGATAAATCAAAGCGTGCAACTTCAGCCTCTGGGCGTGGCTGCCCTTGCGCGTCAAGTAAGTTGAGATTGACGATGCGAATAAACGCATCCGAGACTTGACCAAAACTCTGGTAACGCTGTTCAGCATCATAAATAGTGACGCAAATCACGATGCGAGCAATATCGTCGGCGATGCGTTCGAGATCAATTTTAATTGCTTCATCATCACCTTCTCCCGCACCCGTGCGATTATCGCCGGTGTGTTCGACTGCGCCACAAGATGAAGTGAGTTGGTTATAAAACACAAAATCTCCATCGCCGCGAACTTTACCGGTATTTGTCAATAAAAAGGCGCTGGCATCAAGATCAAAATCATCGCCATCCGTTGCTCGCGCTGACCAGCCCAAACCAACTAAAATCTGCCGCAGACTGGGGTCTGTTTTTGACAGGGATAGATTTGCACCTTTTTTCAAAGCAACAGCCATAATTCACCTCCAAAACGATTGATACTGTTGTGAATGGGATGAGCGTAACACTTAAAAAACGGATTATTTTACTGCGTTGTTTTTGTTGTGCGCTGCTAATTTACAGCGGATATTTTGCGGCAGCGCCAGGAATTTCGCGCACCAATCGCGGTACTAAATACCCCGGCAATTGGGCGCGGAGTCGTTCTAATAATTGTCGGGCGGTCACGTCGCTGACTTGAAAATGCGCTGCGCCAGCAACCGGATCAAGTTGGTGCAGGTAATACGGCACCGCGCCGCATTCAAATAATCGTTCACTCAATTGTGCCAGCACTGCGCAATCATCATTCACTCCGCGCAGCAAGACGCTTTGATTGAAGACGGCGATTCCTGCGTGCCGCAACTTTTGGAGCGCGGCGGCGGCGGCGCTGCCCAATTCCTGCGCGTGATTGACGTGCAGCACAAGCGCCGGTGTCAGGCGCGAATTGCTCAACATTGCGCACAGTTGCGGCGTGATCCGCGTCGGCAGCAGCGTCGGCAGGCGGGTGTGAATCCGCACCCGGCGCAGATGCGGAATGGCGGCGAGTTGCGCCAGCAGTATTTCCAATTGCGCATCGTCGAGCAGCAACGGCTCGCCGCCGCTCAAAATGACTTCGGTCAACGATGAATCTTGCGCGATCTGCGCGATGGCCAGCGCGTGGTGGCGGGTGGACATGCCGAGCGTGGCGGGCTGCAAATGCCGGCGAAAACAGTAGCGGCAATGCAGCGCACAGGCCGCCGTCGTCAGCAGCAGGGCGCGTCCGTTGTATTTGTGCAACAGCCCCGGCGCGTGAAGCGCGGCGGTGTCGTTGACCGGATCGGTGACGTAACCGGCGACGCGCCGTTCTTCACTGCGCAGCGGCAGGATTTGGCGCAGCAGCGGATCGTGCGGGTTGCCCGGCTGCATCAGGGCGACAAACTCACGCGGTACCAACAGGCAAAACGGGCTGGGATCGGGATCAAGATCGGGAATATCGGCGGGTTTGAGTTCCAACGCAGCGAGCAGTTCAGTGACTGCGGTGATGGCCGAATCTCCCCCATTTCCCTTTACCAAAGGCGGGGCGGGCGGGATTTCAAGCAGGCTTCGCGTTACCATTGGACGATTTCGCGGCATAGACAATGAGGAAGGCATGGCTTTTTACAGTACCAGTGAATTCAAGGGCGGTCTCAAGATCATGTTGGACGGCGATCCATACAACATCGTTGAGAACGAGTTTGTTAAACCCGGCAAAGGTCAGGCGTTTAATCGGGTGCGGGTGCGCAATCTGAAAACCGGGCGCACCGTCGAAAAGACCTTCAAATCCGGCGATACCGTTGAAGCAGCGGATGTGCATGATACGGACATGCAATATCTCTACAACGATGGCGAAGAATGGCACTTCATGGACCCGGAGAGCTTTGAGCAGATGACCGCCAACGCGCCAGCAGTCGGTGAGGCGGCGAAGTGGATTAAAGATAACGATATGTGCCGGGTCACGCTGTGGAATGGCGTGCCGCTCGCGGTTGATCCGCCCAATTTCGTGGTGCTGCGCATCGTTGAAACCGATCCCGGTTTGAAGGGCGACACTTCTGGCGGTGGCGGCAAACCGGCGACCTTGGAAACCGGCGCAGTGGTGCGGGTGCCGCTGTTCGTGCAGACCGATGAGCTGATTAAAGTTGATACCCGCATTGGCGAATATGTTTCTCGCATCAAAGAGTGACGCCCGCTGATGACCATCTCCGCTGCAACTGACTGGCAACCCAGCGCCACGCTGGTGCGACTTCGCGCTCGCGCCGCGCTGCTCGCTCGGCTGCGGCAGTTTTTTGCGGAGCGCGACGTGTGGGAAGTGGAAACGCCGCTGCTGTCAGCCGCAGCCGTCACCGATCCGGCGCTGGCAAGTTTTACCGTTCACCGCGCCAGCGGCGGGCATTGCGGCTATTTGCACACCTCGCCGGAATTCCCGATGAAACGCCTGCTGGCAGCCGGCAGCGGCGCGATTTATCAGATTTGCAAAGTGTTTCGGGATGACGAGCGCGGACGGCGGCATCACCCCGAATTCAGCTTGCTGGAATGGTATCGCCCCGGCTGGGATTACCGGCAATTGATGGATGAGGTCGCAGCGGTGGTGCGGCTGGCGCTGGAGCAACCGGCGCTGACGGTCGAAAAAATCAGTTACCGCGAGCTGTTTTGGGAGCGGCTGGCGCTCGATCCGTGGACGGCGAGCGTTGACCAGATGCGGGCAATCGCGCAAACGGCGGGCGTGGCGACGGCGCAGTTGGAATTAGATCACGATGGCTGGCTAGATTTGCTGCTAACGCATTGTTTAGAAACTGATTTAGGTCGCAACGGCATGACCTTTATTTGTGATTATCCGCCGAGTCAGGCGGCGCTGGCGCGGATTCGCCCCGACGCCGTGCCGGTTGCCGAGCGGTTCGAGCTGTATCTGCAAGGCATTGAATTAGCAAATGGTTTTACCGAACTCGGCGACGCCGGGGAGCAACGCGCTCGGTTTGAAGCGGATTTAGCCGAGCGCCACGCGCAGCAATTACCGCTGCCGCCAGTTGATGCGCATTTTTTAGCCGCACTCGCGGCTGGTTTGCCCAATTGCGCGGGCGTCGCGCTCGGTTTGGATCGACTGCTGATGCTTGCGACGAGCGCAACAGATATTGACGCCGTGCTTGCTTTTCCAATTGAACGCGCCTAATTCAATTCCGCCTCATCAATTGCCAAGTGGCTACTAAAAAATGCCCGCACTCGCTGTTACTCAACTCACCAAAACATATAAAACCGGCTTTCAGGCGCTAAAAGGAATTGACCTGAGCGTTGAAGAAGGAGATTTCTTTGCACTGCTCGGCCCGAATGGCGCAGGTAAATCAACGGTAATTGGCATTATTGCCTCATTAGTGAATAAAACATCAGGATCGGTGCGCGTTTTCGGACACGATCTTGACCGTGATCCTGAAAGCGTCAAATCGTGTATTGGTTTGGTGCCGCAAGAATTCAATTTCAATCTCTTTTTACCGGTTTTCGAGGTAGTGCTCAATCAAGCTGGCTATTACGGCATCCCGCGCCGTGAGGCTAAAATCCGCGCCGAGCGGTCATTGCGTCAATTGGATTTGTGGGATCGCCGTGATAGCGAAATGCGCACCTTGTCGGGCGGCTTAAAACGCCGTTTAATGATTGCACGGGCGCTGGTGCATCAGCCGCGTTTATTGATTCTTGATGAACCGACGGCGGGCGTGGATATTGAAATTCGGCGTTCCATGTGGGAATTCTTACGCAAATTAAATGCAGAAGGCACCACGATTATTTTGACGACGCATTATTTAGAAGAAGCAGAAAGTTTGTGTCGCAATGTCGCCATTATCAATCAAGGTCAAATCGCCGAACGCCGCAGCGTGGCTGATTTACTCAACACGCTGCACACCGAAACGTTTGTATTAAATTTGCGCGGGCGGGTATCGGAATTGCCAGAATTGGGCGGCTTTGTGTTGCAACAATTAGATGATTGCACGTTAGAAGTCGAAATGAACCGCGAGCATACCATTAACGGTTTATTTGATGCGTTATCGCGCAACGGCATTGAAGTGATTAGTTTACGCAATAAACAAAACCGTTTAGAACGGCTGTTTTTAGAATTGGTTGATCGGCGCGGCATCGCAGACAAGCATTAAATCAATGTCATTGCAGAGTACAATTCACCATGTTGCATAGTCGCCCACTGCCAGCATTTGCTGATAATTACATTTGGCTACTCACAACTGACAACGGCAACGCAGCAGTTGTTGATCCGGGTGCGGCGCAACCAGTATTCGCTGCGCTTGCTGCCGAACAATTGACTTTAACGGCGATTCTATTAACGCATCATCATCACGATCATATTGGTGGCGTGGCGCAATTGCAGGCAGCATTTCCATCGGTACACATCTACGCGCCCGATGAGCCGCGTATTCCACAATGCACAACGCGAGTGCATGGCGGTGAGCATTTTCAACTCGCCGGTTTGAATACGGATTTTGAAGTACTCGCTGTGCCCGGTCATACCGCAACGCATGTCGCTTATTTCAGCGCAGGGCATTTATTTTGCGGTGATACGCTATTTGCAGCGGGTTGTGGGCGGGTATTTGATGGCACCTTTGCGCAATTGGCGACTTCATTAACGCACATTGCGAGCTTACCGCCGGCAACGCAGTGTTATTGCGCCCATGAATACACGCTGGCAAATCTGGGTTTTGCGCAGTGGGTTGAACCGCACAATGCGGCGCTGGCGGCGCGGTTGAATGCCGATCAAGCGCAACGAGAATTGAAACAACCAACGGTGCCTTCATTGCTGGAATTGGAATTAGCAACCAATCCCTTTTTACGCACCCATGAACCCGCAGTGATTGCCGCTGCGGAACGGGCGGCGGGGCAAACATTACATTCTGCGATTGAAGTATTCACTGCATTGCGGCAGTGGAAAGATCGGGAATATGATTAAATAGTTTTTAATGCTGCAATGACTAAAGAAACGACATTATCTATGACGAATCACTGGCCGCGCTATTGGGTGACATTTTCAACGATTTTAACCAAAGAAATTCTGCGGTTTACGCGCATTTGGGTACAAACAATTCTGCCATCGGTTGTCACGACGACCTTATATTTCGTCATCTTTGGTCATTTAATTGGCGAACGCATTGGCCCCATGAATGGCTTTGCGTATCTTGATTTTATTGTGCCGGGCTTGGTGCTGATGAGCTTAATCACCAATGCGTATTCCAACGTGGTGTCTTCTTTTTATAGCAGCAAGTTTTCGCGCTATATTGAAGAATTATTGGTCTCACCAACGCCGAATTGGATTATTGTGGCGGGTTATGTTTCTGGCGGAGTGGCGCGAGGTTTAGTGGTGGGCGGGTCAGTGTTAATTGTGGCAATGCTGTTTACCGATATTCACATTGCGCACCCGCTGGTGATGCTGTTGATTTGTTTAATGACGGCGATTTTGTTTTCTTTGGGCGGCTTGATTAACGCTGTGTATGCCAACAGTTTTGATGATATTTCCATTGTGCCGATTTTTGTGCTCACGCCATTGACGTATTTAGGTGGCGTGTTTTATTCAATTGATTTATTAGCCCCGTTTTGGCAGGCGTTGTCACTCATTAACCCGGTGCTTTATATGGTCAATGCGTTTCGCTATGGCTTGTTGGGCGTGAGCGATATTCCGTTGAGTGTGGCATTTGGAATTGTGGCGCTCTTTATTGTGATTTTAACGGCGACGAGTTTATCGCTATTGCGGCGCGGAGTGGGAATTAAAAGTTAGCGCCGGAACCACAAACTTGCAGACATAAAAAAACCGGCGGTTGCCGGTTTTTTTGAATTCAAGCCATCGCTTTGATATGCGCGTTGAGTCGGCTCTTGTGCCGAGCTGCCTTATTCATGTGAATTAAGCCTTTGCGGGCAGCGCGATCAATACGCGGCACTGCTTCTTTATAGGCGTTGGTAGCGGCATCTTTATCTTGAGCACGAATCGCTTTAATCACTTTTTTAATGAAAGTGCGCAAAGTGCTGCGTTGTGCGGCATTACGTTGACGACGAACTTCGGACTGACGGGCGCGTTTACGGGCTTGCGGTGAATTAGCCAATGGATGCTCCTAAAAATCTGGCTGTTTAACTGCGCGTTTAATACAGTTCAAGACCGCGCATCTTCTTGAATTCGGCTTGCATTGTCAATCACTTGGCACTGCGCCCCCCGCGATACGGGGGGCAGTAGACGGATTTAGTCCGCCATCATTTTCAACATCAGCGCGTTGAGGCGTCCGACAAAACCAGCCGGATCATCAAGCTGGCCGCCTTCTGCCAGTTGCGCTTGGTCAAACAAAATCAAGCCCAGATCGTTAAACCGCTCCGCGTCGTTTTCCAGCTCCAGCCGTTTTAGCAACGGATGTTCCAGATTGACCTCCAGCGTGGGTTTATTTTCGGGCGTGTTTTGCCCGACCGCTTTGAGCACTCGCGCCAAATTCGCGCTCATGTCGTACTCGCCGACCACCAAACAGGCGGGCGATTCCACCAGCCGCGTGCTCGGGCGCACTGCCTCTACCCGCTCGCCGAGCGCGGTTTTCAACCGCTCCAACAACGCGCCATGCTCGGCGGCAGCCTTGTCCTTGGCTTCCTGTTCTTCGGCAGCAGCCAGCTCGCCAAGATCGAGATCGCCCTTCGCCACCGATTGAAACTGTTTGCCTTTATATTCAGTGAGATGGCTCATCAACCACTCGTCCACCCGATCCGACAGCAGCAGCACTTCGATGCCCTTTTTGCGGAACACCTCCAGATGCGGGCTGTGGCGAGCGGCGACCGCCGTATCGGCGGTGATGTAATAAATTTTCTCCTGCCCCTCCTGCATCCGCTCCAAATAACCATCCAGCGTTTCACGTTGGATATTGCTCTCGCTGTGGGTGGTGGCAAACCGCATCAGCCCAGCGAGCCGTTCCTTGTTGGCGAAATCTTCAGCGGGACCTTCTTTGATGACGCGCCCGAATTCATCCCAAAACGCGCCGTAGTTTTCCGCATCCTCAGTCGCCAGCGTTTCCAACACGCCGAGCACGCGCTTGGTGTTGGCTTGGCGGATGGTGTCGATCTTGCGATTGTGCTGGAGCAATTCCCGCGACACGTTGAGCGGCAAATCATCGGAATCGACCACGCCTTTCACAAAACGCAGGTAGTGCGGCATCAACTTGTCGGCTTCATCCATGATGAACACGCGCTTGACATAGAGCTTAACGCCATGTTTTTGCTCACGATCAAACAAATCCCACGGCGCTTTTTTGGGCACATACAGCAGCGTCGTGTATTCGTTGGTACCCTCAACGCGATTGTGGGCATACGCCAGCGGTGGCGCGAAATCGTGGGAAACGTGCTTATAAAAGTCGTGATAATCCGTTTCCGTCAGCTCCGATTTCGGCCGCATCCACAGCGCCGTGCCGCGATTCACCTGCTCATATTCTGGCGGCTCATCCTTTTTCGCTTCCGCCTCCTCGCCATACAACTCCTTGCGCATCTCCACCGGCAGCGCGATGTGATCGGAGAATTTGCCGATGATCGAACGCAGCCGCCAACTGTCGAGAAATTCCTTCTCATCGTCTTTCAGATGCAGAATGACATCAGTGCCGCGAGTGGTTTTCTCAACGGTTTCAAGCGTATAGCTGCCGCGTCCATCCGATTCCCAACACACGCCATGTTCCGCGCCCACACCAGCGCGGCGCGAGCGCAGCGTCACCTTGTCGGCGACGATATAAGCGGAATAAAAACCGACGCCAAACTGCCCAATCAGCGTGCTGTCTTTGGCCTGCTCGCCAGACAGCGCCTCAACAAAACGGCGCGTACCGGAGCTGGCGATGCTGCCGATGGTGTCCATCATTTCCTGCCGTCCCAGCCCGATGCCGTTATCGGAAATGGTCAAGGTGCCGGCGTCCTTATCGGCCTCCACGCGGATGCGCAGCTCGGCGTCACCCTCATATAACCCGCCGTCGCTCAAGGCTTCAAAGCGCAGCTTCTCGGCGGCGTCCGACGCATTCGAGATCAACTCGCGCAGAAAGATTTCCTTGTTTGAGTACAGCGAGCGAATCACCAAATCCAGCACCTGGCTGACTTCGGCTTTGAATTCCAATGTTTCCTTATGCGCTTCAACAGTCATCTTGTGAGTTACCTTCTTGGTTCGATCTTGGTTCAATAAAAAAAGCCATGCAATTATATTCTGCTTGCAATTGGATTGCACAACAGCTTGTTCATTCACAACCGCGCCGCCCCGCCTCACCTGAGGGGGAATGACGCTACCGGCACAGCGACTCCACAGCGGAGTGAGACGAGATAGTACCTAAACCACTCAAATTAAACCCACATCACTCCTGCATATAAAAATATCGCCATGGTTCCCCGCTAACTGCCCGCAATTGCGCTAATAATTCATCGCTGGGCGTTGCTTCATGTGGAAATACTTCTTCAATGACAATCAAGCGGCGTCCACAACCGCCGTGCTGTTTCCATTCCCATTGCAGCAATGGCGCGAGCATTGCGCACTGTGGACATTGCACCGTTAATAATGGACTATTCACTGCGGAATGAAACCGCTCTCGCCAATCCACGACGCGGCAGCGACAATACGGACAACGCGGCGGGCGCGTATTGCGGCCACTGTATAAAATAGGCGTCGCCGTGAGTGGTGGCAAATACACATGACAGAATGAACTGCTGCCCGCTGTGGCAATGTTTACCGCGCAGCCAGTAAATGATACTAGTGTAAAAAACTGCGCCCCAATTGTAAATTTACGCGGTTCCGGTATCATTGAATTTGATAATGGCGCACCAATACATTGACAATGCGTTAATGCCGCAATTAACGCCGCGCTATCTGGTGCAGCAGTCGCATCACACGGAGTGAGAATAAGGCGACCGGTGTGATTGGTTGTGCGCAGCGCAGCCGAATTAGGCATAATCTGAAGCTCAAGGATTAAGGACATTTGAATTGAATCGCAAGCCACCGCATCACCTCATTGTCCTCTCATTATCTGCTTGTTTAGCGCCGCGTGCGCTCCGTTTCAGCTTTCAAAGGAACCCCGATGAGCGCCATCCCGCTTGATTTTGTTCGCACTACCGCCCGTTTGTCTGCCGCCGTCACCCAGCCGTTTCCCAACTCGCGCAAAATTTATGTCACCGGCTCACGCCCCGATTTACAGGTGCCGATGCGCGAGGTGACGCTGACGCCAACGCAAACAAATCAAGGACTTGAAGACAATCCGCCGGTGTTTATTTACGACACTTCCGGCCCGTACACCGATCCCAACGCCCACATCGACTTAATGGCGGGCTTGACGGACGTGCGCTCGGCGTGGATTGCCGAGCGCGGCGATACCGAATTATTGACCGGCCCCAGCTCCGCTTTCGGTCACATTCGCCAGAGCGATCCGACGCTCGCGCAGTTGCGTTTTGAACATTTGCGCATTCCGCGCCGCGCTAAAACTGGGCAAATTGTGACGCAAATGCACTACGCCCGGCGCGGCATCGTGACTCCAGAAATGGAATATGTCGCGCTGCGCGAAAACCTGCGATTGAATGAATTACGCGCCGATCCGCGTTACGCCAAGCTGCTGCGCCAACAGCGCGGTAATAGTTTTGGCGCAGCACTGCCGGAATTGATTACGCCCGAATTTGTGCGCAGTGAAATTGCACGCGGTCGCGCCATCATTCCCGCCAATATCAATCATCCTGAATTGGAACCGATGATTATCGGGCGCAATTTTCGGGTGAAAATCAATACCAATATCGGCAATTCAGCGGTCAGTTCATCCATTACGGAAGAAGTCGAAAAGATGGTCTGGTCAGCGCGGTGGGGCGGCGATACGTTAATGGATTTGTCTACCGGCAAACACATTCACGAAACGCGAGAATGGATTTTGCGCAATGCGCCGATGCCAATTGGCACCGTACCGATTTATCAAGCACTTGAAAAGGTTGAGGGACGTCCAGAAGAATTAACGTGGGAGATCATGCGCGATACGTTAATTGAACAAGCCGAGCAGGGTGTGGACTATTTTACGATTCACGCTGGCGTGTTATTGCGTTATGTGCCGCTGACAGCTGATCGCTTAACGGGTATTGTTTCTCGCGGTGGCTCTATTCTCGCTAAATGGTGTTTAGCGCATCATCAAGAGAACTTTTTGTACACCCATTTCGCTGAGATTTGCGAGATTATGCAGGCGTATGATGTCGCATTTAGTTTAGGCGACGGGTTGCGTCCGGGTTCAATTGCTGATGCGAATGATCGGGCGCAGTTTGCAGAATTAGAAACGCTGGGCGAATTAACCCAATTTGCGTGGGAACGCGATGTGCAGGTAATGATTGAAGGCCCCGGTCATGTGCCGCTGCAAATGATTCAAGAGAACATGACTAAAGAATTGGCGGATTGTGGTGAAGCGCCGTTTTATACGTTAGGGCCATTGATTACTGATATTGCGCCAGCATACGATCACATTACTTCGGGAATTGGTGCGGCGAATATCGGTTGGTATGGCACTGCGATGTTGTGTTATGTCACGCCGAAAGAACATCTCGGTTTACCGACGAAAGAAGATGTCCGCGATGGCATTGTGACGTATAAGATCGCAGCTCACGCTGCGGATTTAGCGAAGGGGTTACCCGGCGCACAATTGCGTGATAATGCGCTATCAAAAGCGCGGTTTGAATTTCGCTGGGACGATCAATTCAATTTATCACTTGATCCCGAACGGGCGCGGGAATTCCACGATCAAACCATGCCGCAGGCGGCGCATAAAGTCGCCCATTTCTGTTCAATGTGCGGGCCGCATTTCTGCTCAATGAAAATCACGCAGGATGTGCGCGAGTATGCACAAGCGCAGCAGATTGATTTGGCAGCAGCGGTGGATACGGGAATGCAAGAAAAAGCGCGGGAGTTTGTAGAAAAAGGCGCGGAGATTTATAAAAAAGTGTAGCGGGTTTTATTAAATAATTGCGGCCTGATTGTTGACAATCAGGCCGCAAGTTGAAGCAGAAACGTGATACCAGTGATTTAACGCAAATTCGGATCGTGCAGCGCCTCCACTGCCAATACCTGATATTGCGCTTGATCGAGAAGCTCCAGCAGCGTCGCGGGTTGGAGCCGTATCTGCGTCCAAATCGCTGGCTCTACCGGCGGCGCATCGCGCCAATCGCGTGAATCTAATTCCGCTAAATGGGCGCCAGTGTTCGCTAAATGCACCAAAATCACCGGCAATCGCACCGCTTCTGGTGCCAACATGGGCGCATGATGATAGCGCAGACAGGCACATAAACTGTCTGGCAAGCCCCATTCTTCCGCCAACGCGCCGCCCAATTCGGCATGGTCAAAGCCCAATTCTGCGCGTTCTGCATCTTGCGGCGTCAGCACGTTGGGATCGCTCAGGCTGCGCAAAAAGGCGCGGTGTGCCGCTTCCGGTTCCTGCGAAAACAACACCAATTGCCCCAGATCGTGCAGCAATCCCGCCAAAAATACCGTGCCTGCTAACGACGGCGCTTCCACCTCTGCCAGCAACCGCCCAATCACGGCGCAATAGGCGGAGTGGTGCCAAAACACCTCCAGCGGCAATAACGCTTGGGTCGGCAACCGATCTGATGCCTGCGTCACCGCGCCAGCAATCACCAAGCGCCGCAGATTGTTGCGCCCCAGCAAGGTGATGGCGTGTTCCATCGAATCGACGGTGCGCGAGGGCGCAAAGGCGGGGCTATTTGCCAGTCGCAGCACGATGGCGGCGAGCGCCGGGTCCTGCGTCAGCAAGCCTGCAATCGTCGCTTGCCGACTGCCGGGATCATCAAGCAGCTTGAGCACCTCGCCCACCACTCGCGGAATCGCCAGCAAGCGCCCGGTTTTTTTAATCAAAGCATCGATGGTGAGTGATGATGACACGCAACAAATCTCCCGTTAATTCAGCGCGTAGGCGCTAATCTTACGCAGAAAACATTGATTTCAAGGTTTCAAGCGCCTTTTCGCTACCGAGCAATTGCGCGATGGGTTCGCCCGGCAACGGTGGCGGCAACAAGCCCAAGGTCGCAAAAGCGGGCACATCGGCCGCGGCGGGATGCGGCAAGCCTTGGCTTTGCAGCATTGCCCACCGCGCTACGGTGGTGATGCTGGCGTAATCCGGCGTCGTGGCGCGATAGTTCCACTGATTCGAGTATTCTGCCACCGCCACCAAATCCTCACCCAGCCCCCAATAATTGATAACCAAGACGCCGGTGATGCTGCGTAATTTGGAAATCAGCGATGCAATTTGTTCTGGCTGCGGATGCGGATCGCGCATTTCAATAAATTGAATAATCGGCACTGCGCCAATGCCGGCCACCAGCCCCGCTAATAGCGCCCGCTCGTGATTGAGAATGCCGAGAATGTCGGACAATAAATAGCTGTACGCCGAGCACAACACGCCTTCAGTCCACACCTGCGCCATCGCCTCGCGGGTGACGGTGTGTTTGGTTTTGAACGCTTGGCGCAGCGCCAGATTGGTGGTCAGCATCCGCGTGTTACGAAACCCAAAGCGCAATACCGCATCGCGCACCGATTGAATTTCTTTGGAGCCACGAAACAGCGGGCTGTTGGTGGCGTGAAGCAGTGCGCCAGCAATGGTGCCATCGCGCTGAATGATCTCGGTGAGTTCGGCGACGCCGGCATCAGGATCGTTGGTTAATTCTTGAATTTTGAGCGCGACTTCGGGGCGGGTGGGCAATTCCAAGCGATTGCTGGTGATTAACGCGTACAGCTCGGCGAGAAATTCGCCCTCGGCGGGATCAAGTTCAATGTCGCTGACATCAAGGCTGGCACTCAGCGCGGACTCCAGCGCCTGAATGGGAATGCGGAGCACGATGCAAGGCGTTTCGGTGATGATGCAATCGTCGGCATCTCTGCTGTGATCGAACAGGCTGATCGGATCACTCAAGCCCTGATAACTCTCCAGCCGCTCGGTGCTGCCGTTCGTCAAGCGCACTGCGTGCCCATCCACCAAAAAGAGGCGATGTCCCTCGATGTCAGTGAGCCGAATCCGCTTTTTGGGTGCCAACTCGCTGACTGCGCAGTGTTTCGACAACTCCTCGCGCTGCGGGCGCGTCAGGTCTCGAATCAGGTCGATTTCCGTCAACAGTGACAGAATCTCTGAAGTCTGCTGCATAGCTGGATTCCCAGATGGATGAAGTCAAGTTGTGTCTAGTCTAGCAGCATCGCTTCAGAAACTAACGGCGGACGCAGTAGGACTTAACTCAAGCTGTGGTAGCCCAGCAACACATCCGCCGCTTCACCGTGACTGCCGTCAGTGCGCTGAAACTGACCGCTTTGCGCCACCGTGTCATAGACATTCAACGCTTTGCGCGTGTGGTGATAATCGAGTTCCAGCGCGGTCACTCCCGCCTCCGCCAAAGTCTGGGTGCGCTGCGTTCCGTCTTGGCTGAGTTGCAACAGCCGCAACTGGGAAAACACCGCATCATTGGCATCAATCACGCCATCGGCGCGTCCGCTCGCATCGGCGTCATAACGCGCCAACTCCGCAAACCCGTGCGCGGCACCGTGTTGGTCACCAAACAGCTCGCGCCCATCATCAATCTGCGCATTGCCGTTGCGATCCAGCGCCAGCAACCAAGTATCACCAACGGCGGTGCTGACGCGTTCTTGCTGGCCATCGCCGTTCAAATCAAATTGCACCCCAGCGTCAACGCCGCTGGTCGTGATGCCCGCTCCTGACAAATCAAGCACCAGCGGATCGGCAGTTTCAACACTGACCTCCGTCACGCGCTGCTGCCCACTGGTAAAGGTCACGGTCAAACTGGCGGTGCGTTCTTGGCGCTGGGCGGATGCGGCGGCGATCTCTTCAGTGTTGAGCGTGGGCGCAGGCGGCGGCGTATCTGCCACGCGGCGACGGCGCAACGCCGTGTCTGTTTCCAAATTGAGCGTTTGGCGCAAAATCTGATAATCCAAATCCTGCTCCAAGCGGTTGGCGAGATCGTCAAGAATGTCGTCAGCGGTGCGGATAGCAGATACTGGCGCGGCGGCAGGTGGTGCGACAGCTACCAACACGGGACGCACTGCGGGCGTGGGGAGCAGGGATGAGAGGCGATGAACCGAGATGGGAGTGAGCATGTTGGAACCTTTTTTGCCGCTTGCAACCTAGCGTCAATAGCGGCGTGGAAGCCTAAAACTTGATCGCTGTTGCCATAACATATCACGCAAAATCAATCAACATTGTTCCCACGGCAACCCGTGAAAGCGCCAGCCGCCCACCGTACTGCGATGATGATATTCATCGCGCTCGCCCTCAAAACCCTCATCAACGTGATACACCGCCGTCAGCCCAGCGCGTCGCAACGCCGCCCCCGCATCCAGTGACCGCTTGCCGCTGCGACAAATTAAAATCACCGGCACCTCCGCGTTGGTCGCAGCGCCGCCGAGGAGCAACTGGCGGATTTCAGTCACAAAATTGGGATTGATGTCCCAATCTGGCTCGTCAATCCACGCCACATGCACCGCGCCCTGCGGATGTCCGACAAAGAGAAATTCCATCGCCGAGCGAATATCCACCAAAATAGCCTGCGGATTCGTTTTGAGTAACGCCCACGCCGCTTGTGGCGTCAGGCTGTGTGGCAGCGCATCAGTAGTCATTTTTTAATCATCGTTTTAAGGTGATAAGACCGTTCTATCTTAGAGATTGCGTCGTCGCTGTCGCAATCAGGAGCCAACTCGTGGCGCATTCAGCTCGCCCCCTGACCATCCGTATCAAGGATTGGCTGGCACAACAATTTATCCACCTCATCGCCCGCCTCCCGCTGGTGCTGAGTCAACGCCTCGGCGCGAGCTGCGGCTGGGTGCTGGCGCACTGGCCGAATCGGCAACGCCGCAATGCCTTGATTAACATCACGTTATGTCTGCCAGAATTGAGCCGCAAGCAACAATTGGCGCTGTGTCGGCGCAATCTGTGTGCGTTCGGCACCACCTATTTTGAGATCGCCTATCTCTGGCAGCGCCCGCTCACCGAGGTGTTAGCGCACATCCGCGAGGTGCGCGGCGGTGAACTGCTCCAACGTCCCGCCGGACAAGGATTGATCGTGCTCTCGCCGCATCTGGGCGCATGGGAATTGGCGGGGCTGTATTTGGCGGCGCAAGGGCCGACTGCGATCTTTTATAAACCGCAGCGGTATCTTGACACCTTGATCCGCACCGCCCGCAGTCGCAGCGGCGCAGAACTTGCGCCGATCACCATCAAAGGCATTCGGGTGCTGACGCAGGCGCTGGAGCGCGGCGCTGCCGTCGGCATCCTGCCCGATCAGGAACCCAAAGCGGATAAAGGTGCAGTATTTGCGCCCTTTTTTGGCGTTCCCGCTTTCACGATGTTGCTGGTCAATCGCCTTGCCCGTCGCAGCGGAGCCCCGGTGATTTTTATGTTTGCCGAGCGGTTAGATGACGGCGGTTTTCGCCTGCACTGCCAGCCTGCGCCCGCCGGAATTGATAGCGCCGATGATGTCGAAGCCGCCACTGCGCTCAATTACGGCATTGAGCAATGTGTGCGTACCTGCCCGACGCAGTTTCTGTGGCCATATAAACGCTTCCGCCGGCGGCCGCCGGGCGCGGTAAAGCTCTACAGCGCAACGTCAACTCTGCCGCTGCTACACGGGAATCACGCCGGTGACTGACAGCACTTCTGAACCTTTGCATCTCAACGCCAGCGTCACGGCGCTGCTCCGGGCGGCGCGATTATGGCTGCCGCTGTTGACCATCAGCGGCGCATTCACCATCGCGCTGGCGTTGGCGCTGCGGGCGGGCGATGCGCCGTTGACAGTGACGCTGGGGCTGGGCGCGAGCGGCTTCGCAGTGCTGTGGTGGCAATTGCGGCGACGGTTGTTGATTCCGCTGGTGCGGCTGGAAACGTCGTTGACGCGAGTCTGTCAGGGTGAGCCGGGCGCGAGTGCGGCGCTGTGCGATCACGGCGTATTGGCGGGCATTGCTGAGGATATTCGGGCGCTGAACGAAGAACTCACTGATTTATATGAAGATATGGATAATCGCGTGGCGCGGCAGACGATGCGGCTGGCGCAGAAAACGGCTTCGCTGAAAATTCTGTACGACGTGGCGGCCGGCATTCAGCAGGCGGAAAGTGTGGAGGAATTGCTGCTGCGCTTTTTGCGGGTGTTGAAGGAAATGATTAACGGGCGGGCGGCGACGGTGCGCTTGCTGGCACCGAATGGATCACGGCGGCTGTTGGGTTCAATTGGGCTGGATAACGTGCTGGTGCGTGAGCACGAGATGACGCCGGTGACGCTGTGTTTGTGCGGGATGGTGCTGACGCCGGGCGATATTTTGTGCGACCGCGAGCCGCGTTATTGCGCCGAGCTTGATGGGCGACGGATGTTGAGCAGTCGAGAAATTGAAGTGGTGACGGTGCCGCTGGAACATCGCGGCGAGCAGCTCGGCGTGTACACCATTTTTGTGGATCGGGCGGGCGTGACGGCGCGAGAGGACATCATGGATTTGCTGTTTACCGTTGGCCATCATCTCGGCGTTGCAATTGCGAAACAACGGGCGGATGTGGAAACGCGGCGGCTGTCGATTATTGAAGAGCGCACGTCGCTGGCGCATGAGCTGCACGATTCGCTGGCGCAGACGTTGGCGAGTTTGCGGTTTCAGTGTCGGATGTTGAGCGATTCGCTGGGCGATACGCCGTTGGCGGCGGCGGCGCACACCGATCTTGCGCGCATCCGCACCGGGCTGGATGAGGCGCACACCGAGCTGCGGGAATTGTTGGCGAGTTTTCGAGCGCCGTTAGATCGACGCGGTTTGGTGCCGGCGCTGGCGAAATTGGTGGAGCAATTGGGGCGCGATACCGGGGCGCATGTGTTATTTCAAAATGATTGCCGTCCGTTTGAATTGGCGGCGAGTGTGGAATTACAACTGCTGCGTATTGTGCAGGAGGCGCTGACTAATATCCGCAAACATGCACAAGCGCAAACGGTGCGGGTTTTATTGACGATGGAAAAATCCCAATCCTCCCCCCCAGCCCCCCTTTTTCAAAGGGGGGAGTTAAATAGTGATCTTTTTCAAAGTGGGGAGTTAAGCGGTGATCTTTTTCAAAGGGTGGATTTTCCGCATCTCCCCCCTTTGGAAAAGGGGGCTGGGGGGATTTTGCAAAAAGGAGATTTAACTGCTTCAGAACCGCGTTGTTTATTGTTGATTGAAGATGATGGCGTGGGATTTAGTGCTTCGCCCGTACCCACGCAAGCTGGTGAACATCTTGGATTAACGATTATGAATGAACGCGCCCGCCGCATTGGTGCGACAGTCACAATTGAAAGTGAACCGGGTGATGGCACTCGAATTGAAATCATATTTGCGATTTGTCGGCGTCGTTCGCGCCGGTCGCTGGAGTTAAGTTAATGCGCGTGTTGCTAATTGATGATCACGCTTTATTCCGTTGTGGTCTGCAAGAATTACTGGAACGGCGCGGTTTAGAAGTGATTGCGGTGGGAGATGCGAGCACCGGTTTACAACGGGTGCTGGATACCAGCCCGGATGTGATTTTATTAGATATGCGAATGCCGCAAGTGACCGGTTTGGAATTGCTGCGCCAGCTCCGCGCCGCAGCGCAACAGATGCCGATTGCAATGTTGACGACGAGCGCCGAGGAGCGCGATGTTATTGAATCGCTGCGCAGCGGGGCGCAGGGATATTTGCTCAAAGATATGGAACCGGAGGCGTTAATTGCAGCGTTGGGTCAAATTGTGCGCGGTCAAACGGTGGTGGCACCGGAATTGGCCAGCGTGCTGGCGCGGGCGGTGCAGGCAAAAGCGCGAAGTGCGCAAACCACGAGCGGAATTGCTGATCTCACGCCCCGCGAGCAAGAAATTCTATGTCATCTTGCTGAAGGTCAAAGCAATAAAACGATTGCCCGCTGTTTAGGAATTACCGATGGCACGGTCAAACTGCATGTAAAAGCAATTCTGCGCAAACTCGATATTCATTCGCGGGTTGAAGCGGCAGTGATTGCGGTGGAGCGTGGTTTATGTGAACGGGGTTTGAATCAGGGCGTGGGAGAAAGAAATTAATTTTAAGGCGCTCACGCAATGATGCAAAATCAAGAATGGAATCAAAAAAACTCTATTAAAAAATACTTGTTTTGTTAAAGCCCGCAATTGCGGGTTTTTTTGATACAAGCGTGTTATTGAATAGAAGGGTTGTCGCCTAAAATCATTTGTTCTATCAGTTGTTTGGCAGCAGTTAATTCGGCAGCAGCTTCGGTTTTTAAGTGTTTCGCTTCGGCGCGAATGGCTTTGATTTTAGCGGCGATCTCTTGTTGTTTTTCTAGTGGTGGTAAAATAACATCTACATTTTTTATAGTAGGAATTGTGATATTTCCTTGAATAGCACCAATTTTATTCCTCTGAAATAAATCAGTCATTGGTTTTGAATTAAGATAGTACGAAAGATAAAGACTATTGACACTAAAATCATCTTTAAGTCTAAATCTAATCATAAACGAACCAAATGCAAAGTCGTTAAACCGTTTATCTACTTGTGCAACAATGCCTATTGTGCCGCTTCTGGTAATCAAAAAATCACCTTGTGAAACAAAACAGCGACCTAATTCTTTACGCATGGAATCAGGAAGATATACAACATCTTCTGTGCTAATTTCATTGCGTTTCAAATCTTTTATTCTCAACAATGGTATGCCAGCTTCAACGTATGTATTGCTAACCGATGCGCCATAGGAAATCTCTTTAATTAAATCTCCTAATTTTACTACGTTGTACGAATTTTGATGTAAACAGTTTTCCAAGGCTAGAAAGTGTATTTTATGATAAAAAACATCAAATCTATTGCCAAAAAGTTGACTTGAAGAACAAAGAAACATCCGCTCTTTCAAATCATTTTCCGTCGCAGGCGGCAAATGAATTCCCAACTCACCCAGCAAATAATCGTCAATGCTTTCTAATAAGGCTTGGGCGCGGGCTTCTTTCTGTTGTTTTGATTCGTAAACCTGCTTGAATATGCTTACAATTTTGTTTTGTATGTCAAAAGGTGGGTATGGAATTTGAAGATTTTTGTATTCTTCTGCATTGATATTTGGCTGTCCAGAAGTTCTTTGAATTGCATTTTTCCAAGCTGAATACATAGAAAGTTGCATATAGCAAAATACATATTCTGGATTGATCAAAGTGGGATCAAAAACAAATCTAATCATGTATCCTGCAAAAAAGCATTTATAGCTAACACTATTTGATTTATGTAAATATGCTTTCCCTACCGTATTGCCACTTCTTGCTATCAACAGGTCGTTATCATTCATAATATATCTTTCTTCTATTTTTTCCGCAGTTGCCCCTAAATCTTGTTTTAGCAATCCATAATCATCAATATCTGTTATCCTAATATAGCGCGGCTCACTTTCAGATGTTCTATCTATTCCCTGTTCGTTGGCTCCATACTGCGGAAACCCAAGTAAAAAGGTTTTAAGTTTTTTTACTTCATACTTAAACACTAAAGTTTTTTTAGCATACAAAATCATCTGAGGGTCTAGCCGCCCATCCAATTTGCCCCAATTCAGAAGAAAAACTTTGTTTTCATCTAAATCAGGGCGTAATTGAAAAAAACCGTCTTTCTCCGCGATCACTGCCTCAATAAAACGCTTCAACTCTGGCGCGATGGTGGTTAATTCATTCTGAGCCGTTGCGCGTCCCGTCGCGTCATAACCAATCTCTTCGGCAATCGCCATAAAAATTGGATAATCCAGCAACTGCGTTTTTACCTGCTCCAGCATCGTCTCCTGTAACGCTTCCTTCACCGCCTTAATCTGCTCGTTGAATTCATCGCTGATGTCTTTCTTCCAAGTCTTAAAAGCCTCACTATTCTCGTATTCCTTCCGCGCTGCTTTCGTCAACTGCTCCAAATCTTTGCGCCGCGATTTATTCATTGGCGCGACTTTTTTCTGCGTCTCAGGACGTAAAAACATATCCTGAGCTTGCGCAGCGTCCAAATGCGCAATTAAATCCTGTTCAATGCGTTGGCATTCCGCATCGCCGCATTTTAAGACCCGCAGCTTTTCCTGTTCCAAACGACTGATTTCCGCGCTGTATTCGGGCAGCTCAAATAACCGATTCTGCACCTGCGCTTTCAGCGTGCGAATTTGTGCCGTCGTTGCTGCTGGATATTTACGCAAAAACAGCACCGAACTTTTTACTCCCGCACCGGTTGCCGCAAAAGCGGTTTGCGGCATCGACACCACCGCCAAAATCCGCCACTGTTCTTCAATCCAATCGCGCACATATTGCAAACTTGAATTGGTCAAAATGCCATCAGGAACCACCATTGCTAAAATCCCATTGGGTTTTAGCCAGCGATGACATTGTTCTAAAAACAAGATTTCCGTACTTTGCCGATCACGCGGCGTCGTGCGATTCAAATTGATGTTTTTTAATTTCGCCTCAATCCAATCAACACCTTTACAGCCGAGTTCATATTCCGCCATATACGCCTTTTCAGCGTTTTTGACATCCGCACCAAACGGCGGATTCGTCGCAATCAAATCAAAACGCTCGGCTTGAAAACCATGATTTTTCGTGCCCGCCTCAATCACCGGCGGCAACGCCAAACCATCAAACGCCACGACATTCGTATGCCCGTCATCGTGAATAATCATATTCATCTTGGCGGTGCGAGCAATTGCCTCCGAGATTTCAATCCCGAATAGGTTACGCTCTGCGAAATTATGCCAATGTTTATAATGATCTTGTGAGTCTTGCGAATAATGCGCATCAGCTTCACGGCGCACAGCATCGAGAAAATGCAATAAAAAACCACCGCTGCCGCAAGCCGGATCAAGCACCAATTGGTTATGATTTAATGGCAAACTGTTGACAATAAACTGCACAATAGGGCGCGGCGTAAAATACTGCCCGAATTCACCCCGAAAGAAATCACCCATAAAGGTTTCAAGCGCCCGACCTTTACTGTCTAAATCGGTTTTATTGAGATGAATCTGTGCAAGATAGCCCACCACAGTTTGCAACTCAGCCGCCGTCAACCGAATGTCATCCTTAAACACTTCGGCATCTTTCAAGCGCCCTTTTTCATACAGGTTTTTAACTCGCGCCAATAACGCTTCTTTCGGTTCACCGGCACAGATTTGGAACTGATACGGTTCACCAATTTTGCGTAATTCCCGCTCGTCGCTAATTTTGCAAAAAATCAGCTTGCTTAATTCATCAAACGCTTCTGCTGGATTGCGTTTACCGCCCGCCCATAATGCGTCATGCGCTTTGCGGAAAATCTGCGTTAATGTGTTCTGCTCGACAACTTCTAACTCAATGCCATCCACACCGCCGCGTGTGAATTTCCAACTGTTCGCTTTATCCTTTCCAAAATGCGGAATATCTGCAATCCGATTAGCTTCTCGCTCCATTGAAGGAGAATTAGCCACATCAAAGAAATCTTCTTTTAATTCTGAAGTCACCCATAAAAATGGCGCTTTGATCGAGTTGGCATTCCCAAAACCCTGCTCAATCGCCTGCTTAAATTCCGCCTCAGAAATATCGGGCTGTTTGCATTCAACCACGATATGCGGCGTTTTCAAACCGTCATCGCTAAAAACGACAATATCTGCGATATTATTCGGCGTGCGATGTGGCACCTTCACTTCCAAATCAATTCTTTCTGGCGCATAGCCATAATGCAGAATCAATTTGAGATACACTTGAGCGCGGACTTTTTCCTCTGGATCAGAATAGCGATAATTTTTATTGCAACTGCGATAATTGATATTCTTGTGCTCGGCATCGAATTGAATCAATCCCTGCGCCAGACCAGTTTGTAAACGCTTTTGAGAAGTCATGAATTTCAGTTATCCTAATTGGCAAGCTGCGCTTTGAATTACCCGCCGCAGCAACACACAAAACCCCTATTTTTTCAATCCCTTGCGGACGCCCGCTCCCCGCGCCAGCGCCGCTACACGAAGCCCCCGCGCATGAAATCAGCGATTCACGACTTACTCCGTGCCGCCGTCGCCACGCTCGTTGCTGACGGTCAATTTGACGCCTCCACTTTACCGCTGCCGCAGCTTGACCGCACCCGCGACCCCGCGCACGGCGACCTTGCCACCAATCTCGCGCTGGTACTCGCCAAACAATTTGGCACCAAACCGCGTGAGCTCGCGCAGCAATTGGTCAACGCGCTACCCGCCTCGCCGGTGCTGGCGCGGGTGGAGATCGCCGGTCCCGGTTTTATCAACTTTTTTCTGACCGACACCGCTTATCATGCTGTTATTCCACAGATTTTAGACACCGGCTGCAACTTCGGGCGCAGTCAGCACGGCGCAGGAAAACGGGTGCAAGTCGAATTTGTCTCCGCCAATCCAACCGGCCCGCTGCATGTCGGACACGGACGCGGCGCGGCGTATGGCGCAGTGGTCGCCGATTTGCTGGCCGCCATCGGCTTTGATGTCCACCGCGAGTACTACGTCAACGACGCCGGTCGCCAGATGGACATTCTCGGCACCTCGGTGTGGCTGCGCTATTTGGAGCTGTGCGGCGAAGATGTGCGCTTTCCCAGCAACGGCTACAAAGGCGACTACGTTTGGGACATCGCCGCCACGCTCCACCGCGAACATGGCGACGTGTATCGCGTCGATGCAGCGGAAGTGCTCGCCGGAGTGCCGCTGGATGCAGCAAATGCTGACGAGCCAGCGCGTGAGGATGGCGATAAGGAAGCGCACATTGACGGCTTGATTGCGGCAGCGAAACGGCTGCTCGGCGACAACCGTTATCGCTATGTCTTTGAATTAGGTTTGAATGTCATTTTGGATGACATCCGCGCCGATCTCGCCAGCTTCGGCGTCGAATATCAGGAATGGTTTTCCGAGCGGTCGCTCACCGAGCGCGGCGCGGTCAATCGGGCGATTGAGCGGCTGCGCAGCGGCGGTCATTTATATGAGCAAGACGGGGCGCTGTGGTTTCGCTCCACCGCGTTCGGCGATGAAAAAGATCGCGTCGTCGTGCGCGAGAACGGGCAGATGACCTATTTTGCCTCCGACATCGCCTATCACATGGACAAGCTGGAGCGCGGTTTTGAGCGCGTGATTGACATCTGGGGCGCAGATCATCACGGCTACATTCCGCGAGTGAAAGCGGCATTGACGGCGCTCGGCGATGACGTGACGCGGCTGGAAGTATTGCTGGTGCAGTTTGCGATTTTGTATCGCGGCGGCGAAAAGGCGCAGATGTCCACGCGCTCTGGCGAATTCGTGACGCTGCGGCAATTGCGCAACGACGTCGGTTGTGATGCAGCGCGGTTCTTTTATGTGATGCGGCGCTGCGAGCAGCATCTTGATTTTGATCTGGATTTAGCCAAATCGCAGTCGGCGGATAATCCGGTGTATTACGTCCAATATGCTCATGCGCGAGTCAGCAGCGTGTTGCGGCAAGCGGTTGAAAAAGGGCTGGCGCTGGAGCCGAGCGCGGGAGTGACCAACTTGGAATTGCTGACGACCGCGCACGAGCTGGCGCTGGTGCGGACGTTGAGCCGTTATCCCGAACTGGTGGAAACCGCTGCGCTGCGAGCCGAACCGCACCAGTTGACGCAATATCTGCGCGAGCTGGCCAACGAATTTCACACCTATTACAACGCCCAGCAGTTTTTGGTACCCGACGCGGCGCTGCGCGATGCGCGGCTGAAATTGATTTTGGCGACGCGGCAAGTGCTGCGTAACGGCTTGAGTTTATTGGGCGTTTCCGCGCCGGAGTCGATGTAAATGGCAAAACCCGTAAGAAGCGCAGCGCCAAAACCTGCGCCGCCGCCGTTGAAACGCAATCGCCAACCGCGCTCGTGCGTGTGGTGGTTTTTGATGGGGATCACGCTCGGCGCAGTCGGTGGCAACATTATTTCCACCCGCCGCGATGAGCCTGCTGCCACGCCACCAACTCCAACGGCGGGAGCGCGGGAATCAACGCCCGCGCCGGTGTCGCCGACCTTTCATTTTCCGCAATTGCTCAATGACACGCGGGTTGAAGCGGCTGATCGTGCGCCGCCCCCGCCGCCGCCTGCGCCGCGTCCGCAGTTGCCACCGCCACCGGAAGATGAACCGATGGCGGATGCCGGTGCTGACGAGCCGATTGAACCGCCACCACCGCCGTCACGCACTGGCGCGGGTTTTGTGGTGCAAGCTGGCTCGTTCAAAAACACGACGGATGCGGAACGGCGGCGCGGAGAATTGGCGCGGTTGGGTGTTTCCAGCAGTGTTCAAAAAGCGACCTTGCCGGATGGACAAACGGTGTATCGGGTGCGGTCTGGCGTGTATGCCACCCGCAAAGAAGCGGAACAAACGCGGGATTTATTAAAACGCAATGGCAAGGATGCGGTGGCGTATCCGGTGAAATAAGCGGGGAATGGCGCAGTTGTCAATTGGAAAATGCTTCATTTGTCAACTGCGTTATTCTTAAAAATAAACAGCGAGGTAATTATAAGATGTTGATTGGACAAGGGTTTGATGCGCACCGTTTCGCCCCAGAGCGGCGTTTAATTCTCGGCGGTTTAGAGATTCCGCATTCGCTCGGTTTAATTGCGCATTCTGATGGCGATGTCGTCATTCATGCGCTGTGCGATGCGCTACTCGGTGCCGCTGGTTTGGGCGACATCGGCCACCATTTCCCCGATACCGACGCCGCTTATGCCGGCATTGATAGCCGGATTTTGCTGCGTCAGGTCATGACGAGCCTGCACGAGCGCGGGTTGGCGGTACACAACGCCGATCTGACCATCATTGCCCAGCAACCCAAGCTCGCGCCGCACATTCCGGCGATGCGCGAGCTGTTGGCGGCTGATCTCGGTTGTCCGGTGACGCGGGTCAACGTCAAGGCCACGACGATGGAACACATGGGATTTACCGGACGCGGAGAAGGAATTGCGGCAGCGGCAGCGGTGTTGCTCACTGAACCAGAGAGCAGCAGTTAAAATTTCAAGCCCAGCGCCAGCCCCGCGAGAAATGACACGCCGCCGCTGAGATGACTGGCCGCAAAATCAAGAAAATTGCTACCGGCGGCACTGAACCACGCCGCCCAACCATCGTAATGGCCTTCCAAACCAGTCCAGTTCACTTCCACCACGCCGGCGTATTGCAGCCCAAAAACGCCCAATAAAATCACGCCCATCACCAGCAAGGCGATTTTGAACGCGATCTTGAGCGCAAAACCCATCGCCAAGCCGACCATGAATGAAAAGCCGACGGTGAGAAAAAAGCTGCTATTGAAAATCTCAGCGGCACTCGATGGTGCGCCTGATGCGTGATCGGGTAATAGCGTGGAAGCAGAAGCGGGAAAGACGCCGGTTGCCAGCGTCAGTGGTAAAAAATGCAGCGAGGAAGTGAACGAGTGCATGTTTCGGTTCTCGACGTGAAAAGTGACGTAGGTTGAAAGCACAACTGACGTCACTTTATAACGCTAAAACCACGATCAAACACCGCTCCTCAAGAGCAGAACTGCTGATCGATCACAACACGCGGAATTTAATGGGGGCAACGCCCTGATGAATAATTCCCAAGCTCCGCGCTGCTTCCCGCGACAGATCAAGCGAGCGCCCTTTGGCGTAGGGACCGCGATCATTCACTTTGACGATAATTGAGCGCCCAGTGCGCGTATTCGTGACTTCTAATTTGGTGCCCAAGGGCAGAGTTTTGTGCGCAGCGGTGAATTGATTGCGGTTGTAACGCTGCCCGCTGGCAGTTTTGCGACCATGAAAACGGTCGTGATAGTAGGAGGCCATGCCTTTCTGAGTGTGACCGGAGCCAGCCTGAGCGTCGCTGATGACGGGAAAAAATGTGCTTACCAACAGCGCGGCAGTTGCGAGTGTCTTATTCATTGGTGCCAACCTCTTTCAAGAAACGACCATCCCGCAGGTCAAGGCAAATTGGGACGGCGGTTTGATTTACTAAGGAAAACACAGTCTACGGGAAAACCCTATGCGGATAAACCCTAAAATTGTTGCAACTGCCAAAAAGTTCCAAAATCAGCGCCGGTTGCAGCGCAAAACTCTTCCAAAATTTGCAACTAACGTACTGTTTTAATAAACATAAGCGTAAATTTTACGCGATTTGTTTAGGATTTCATTATGACGCTTGATATTCAGCTTTTACGCCCGTTTTGGTTGTTGGCATTGCTGCCGCTCGCCCTGCTCGTGCTGGCGCTGTGGCGGCACCCGCAGCGCGACGCCAATCGCTGGCGCAGCCTGATTGCCCCGCATCTGCTGCCGCATCTGTTGACCAGCGCCAGCACGCCATCGCAGCGATTGCCGTTGATTTTATTAAGTATTGGCTGGACGCTGCTGGTGCTTGCCCTCGCCGGACCGGTGTCACAGCGCCTGCCGCAGCCAGTGTTCACCACCGGCGGGCAGCGCGTGCTCCTGCTCGATTTATCACCCAGCTTGAATGCCGCCGATGTCGCGCCGTCGCGGCTGGCGCGAGCGCGGTTTGAAATTCTCGACCTGCTGCGCGGCGCAACTGAGGGGCAAATCGCGCTGATTGCTTTTGGTGCCGAGCCATTCGTCGTCGCGCCGCTGACCGGCGACGCACAAACCATCGCCGCGCAGGTGCCGCTGCTGACGGACGCGCTGCTGCCAGTGCCCGGTGAGCGCCGGCTTGATTTGGCGCTGCAATTGGCAGGTGAGTTGTTGACGCAAACCCGCGCCGGACATGGCGAGGTGATTGTGGTGACTGATGGCGTTGGCGATCTCGCCCGCGCCCAGACTGCCGCGCAGCAGCTCGTCGCCGCCGGGCATCGGCTGTCAGTGTTGGCAATTGGCACCGCCAAAGGTGCGCCGATTCCAACCGGCAGCGGCAGCTTTCGCCACAATGCCAGCGGTGAGATTGAGATGGCGCGAGTGGACGCGGCTGGTTTGCAACAGCTCGCTGCCGCAGGTGGCGGGCGTTATGTGCCGGCAGTGGTGGGCGATGCCGATACGCAAATGCTGCTGGCGCTGGGCGCACCGCAGTTGACCGCTGCCGTCACTGCGACGGCATTCACCTCCGATCAATGGCGCGAAGACGGCGTGTGGTTATTGCTGCCGCTGTTGCCCTTGGCGGCAGTTGCTTTTCGCCGGGGTTGGCTGCTGCCGGTGCTGGCGCTGGCATTCATCATGCCGCCGCCGACCCAAGCTGCGAATTGGGCGGATTTATGGCAACGCCCGGCGCAACAGGCAGCGGCACAATTGGCAACGGGCGCGACTGCCGCCGCCAGTCAATTTGATGATCCGGCATGGCAAGCCGCTGCGCATTATCGGGCGGGCGCTTTTCAAGAGGCGTTGACGGCGTTAGAGGGAATGACTGGCGCGGAGGCGGATTACAATCGTGGCAATGCTTTGGCGCGATTGGGGCGTTTGGAGGAAGCGGCAGCGGCATATCGGCGAGCGTTGCAGCAGGCACCAGATCACGCCGATGCGCAGCACAATTTGGCGCAGGTGGAGCAGGCGTTAAAACAACAACCGCCGTCGTCATCCGCGCCGAATCAGCAGAATCAATCGCAAAATAAAGATCAAAATCACGATAAAAATCAGCAGTCTGATCCACATTCAGCGCCGGCTGCTGGTGCGCAAAAGCAGTCATCAGACGCTGCGCCGGACGCCGCCAATTCCGCTAATCAACAAGATGCTGGCGCTCAACCAGACGCAGCATCTGCCGCGAACAATTCACCTGCGGCTGAGGATTTGCAGCCCGCCGCCGCGCCGCAACCAGCGCCAGCTTCAAAAACCTCTGAACCGTCTTCTCCACCTCCGCCGTCAAATGGAGAGCAAAAATCGCCCGTTGAAAAAGGGGAATTTGCAGAATTGAATCCCGAACAACAGGAACAACAACAAGCACTTGATGCCCAATTGCGCCGAGTGCCCGATGATCCCGCCGGACTGCTGCGCCAGCGGTTTTTATTACAACATTTGCGCCGTGAAGGACGTTTGCCGTGAAAGCTCATTTGCCATTTCTGCTGAAAATCGCTGCCGCTGGGTTCGCCCTGAGCTGCGCCGTCACCGCGCTGGCGACGACGACATTTCAGGCTCAGACGGATCGCAATCGCTTGAGCGTCAATGAAACGTTGACGCTTAATTTGATCGCTGACAGCGATGCCAGCGGCGAGCCAGATGTGTCACCGCTCGCCGCTGATTTTGAAATCCTCAGTCGCGGCGAGAGCACGATGATTAACGTGTTCAACGGCGCAATCGCGCACACGCGGCAGTGGACGCTGGAGCTGGCACCAAAACGTGCCGGTCAGTTGACGATTCCGGCGCTGGCGCTGGACGCAGCCCGCAGTCAGCCCATCGACATCACCGTCACGGCGACGGCAGATGACGCGACCGATGCCAGTAAACCGCTATTTATGGAGGCGACAACCGATCTGGCCACGCCTTACGTTGAGCAACCGCTGGAATACCGGCTGCGGATGCTGTTGCGGGAGCAGCCGTTGCAGCCGCTGCAATTATCGGAGCCGGTGGTAGACGGCGCGACCATTGAGCAAGTTGGCGAAGATCGCCAGTCGGAAACTGAAATCAACGGTCAGTTGTATCGCGTGATTGAGCGGCGTTATCGCGTGATTCCGCACCGCAGCGGCGCGTTGACGCTGGAGAGTCCGCGTTTGGAGGCGGTGTTTGCAGATCGCAGCGCGGGTCGTCCTCGCGCTCGTGATCCGTTTACTGAATTAGATCAAGCCTTTGGCAGCAATTTATTACAACAGTTTGCCGGTCGCAGCGGACGACGTGTGCTGGAGCGAGCGCCTGCGATCACGCTGACGGTGCGCCCGCAACCGGCTGGCACTGGCACCAGTTGGCTGCCGGCGACTTCGGTGCAATTGAGCGATGAGTGGACACCCAGCCCGCCGGTGTTGCGCGTGGGCGAGCCGGTGACGCGGACGGTGACAATTACCGCGCTGGGCACGACTGCCGCGCAGTTGCCGACGCTGGAGCTGGGTGCGGTGGACGGGGCGCAGTTATATGCCGAGCAGCCGCAGGCTGAGGAGCTGCGCGGCACCAGTGCGCCAACTGCGATCAAAAGTCGCAAAGTGGCGCTGGTGCCGACTCGCGCTGGAACCTTGACGGTGCCGGAGCTGCGGCTGCGGTGGTGGAATACCGAGCGCGATGTGGCGCAGGTGGCAGTGATTCCAGCGCGTCAGCTTGAAGTACTCGCTGCGCCGAATGCGCCAGCCGCCGCGCCGGTGCCTGAACCCGCGCCAGTCGCCGCAGCGCCAATACCAGCGCCGTTGCCTGCGCCCAGCTCGCCACCAGCCATTGCCGCGCAAGCTCCCGCTGCGGCACCTGTTGAAATTGCGGGTTATCAAATGCGTTGGGAAACGGCGCTGGCGCTGTTATTCGGCGGGTTATGGCTGCTGACGCTGGGCTGGTGGTGGCGCGAGCGCCGCCGGTCAACTGCGCTCCCGCTGGCGGTCACTCCCGCATCATCGCCCGCACCGCAGCAACAAGCGGCATTGCGCACGGCGCGGCAGCAGGTTGAGCAGGCTTGTGTGGCAGCAGATGCGCGGGCGGCACGAGCAGCATTATTGGCGTGGGGGCTGGCGCGATGGCCGGAGCAACCACCCAGCGGGTTGCGGGAGTTGAGCCAGCATTTCAATCAAGTGGAGCTGGCGACGGTGCTGCTGGCGCTGGATCGGGCGATTTATGCGCCGATTGAAATGGCGTGGAATGGCGCGGCGGCGTGGCAGGTGTTGGCACCACATTTGACAGTCAAAACAACGGCAGCGCCGGAGACGAGTACGCCGTTGCCGCCGTTGTATCCGCGTCGTTGAGCAATAATGCGGTGCGGTTCCTGTTATACTGTCAACCTATAATGACAGTGAATTAGGTAATGCAAACTTGACACTCGCGGCTCCCACTCTCATGGAACCCTTATCTCGTCAGTCCAAACCCGCCGCCATTGTGATCGGTAGTGGTTTTGGCGGTTTGGCAGCAGCAGTTCGCCTCGGTGCTCGCGGCTATCAAGTCACGGTTCTCGAACGCCTCGATGCGCCCGGTGGGCGGGCTTACGTTCATCACCGCGATGGTTTCACCTTCGATGCTGGCCCCACCATTATCACTGCGCCCTTTTTGCTCGATGAGTTGTGGGCGCTGTGTGGGCGGGTGTTTGCGGATGAGATCGAACTGAAATTGATGAATCCGTTTTATCGGATTCGTTTTGATGACGGCAAAGTCTTTGATTACAACGGTGATCCTGACGCGGTGAAGGCGCAGATCGCGCAGTTTGCTCCCGCTGATGTGGACGGCTACGACCGTTTTATGAAGATGAGCGAGGCGGTGTGCAAAGTTGGTTTCGAGCAACTCGGGCATATTCCGTTCACCTTTTGGACGGATATGGCGAAGATCGTGCCAAATATGGTGTGGCTGGAGAGCTACCGCACCGTGTATGGAATGGTCTCGAAATACATCAAAGACCCGTATATCCGCCAAGTGTTGTCGTTTCATCCGCTGCTGATCGGCGGCAATCCGTTTACCGTGACTGCGATTTATGTGCTGATTTCGTTCTTGGAGCGGAAATGGGGCGTGCATTCGGCGATGGGCGGCACCGGCGCACTGGTCAAGGGTTTGGTGAGTTTGATTGAAGGGCAGGGCGGCACGCTGCGTTATCAAGCGGAAGTGGCGGAGATTGTGGTCAATAACGGCACGGCGACGGGAGTGCGTTTGACCTCCGGCGAAACCTTGACTGCGCCGGTGATCGTTTCCAACGTCGATGCTGCGACGACATACAACAAGCTGCTGGCGACCACCAAACGCAAGCGGTGGACGGACAAACGGCTGGAGCGGTCGCGGTATTCGTGCGGGCTGTTTGTGTGGTATTTCGGCACCAAACGCCAATATCCCGATGTTAAACATCACACCATTTTGCTCGGCCCGCGTTATCAAGAACTGATTACGGACATCTTCACCAACAAAGTGCTGGCGGAAGATTTCAGCCTCTATCTGCATCGCCCCACCGCCACTGATCCGAGTCTGGCTCCCGACGGCTGCGACACGTTTTATGTGCTCGCGCCGGTGCCGCATCTGGGCAGCGGCACTGATTGGGCGACGGTAGCGGAGAGTTATCGCGCCAAAATTGCTCGCTATCTCAGCGCGACCGTGTTGCCTGATTTGGAAGACAACATCGTGACCTCGCTGGTGACGACGCCGCAGGATTTTCAAGACCGGCTGTCATCTTATCAGGGAGCTGGTTTCAGTCTAGAACCCATCCTTTTGCAAAGTGCGTGGTTCCGGCCACACAACAAGAGCGAAGAGGTGGATGGTCTTTATTTGGTCGGTGCGGGAACGCATCCGGGGGCGGGCGTCCCCGGCGTCCTATCGTCGGCGCGTGTCCTCGATACGGTGGTACCTGATGCCTCAACTTATCTCTAAATGCACTCCAGTTTCCTTTTCCTACGCGACAGTGGCTGACCTGACTGCGTGTCGGGAACGACTGCGCGAAGGTTCGCGGTCGTTTTATGCGGCATCTTTCCTGTTGCCACAGAAATTCCGCGATCCTGCCATTGCACTGTATGCGTTTTGTCGCATCGCCGATGACGCCGTCGATTGCGTCGAGGGCGATCTCGTCGCGCAAACCGCAGCACTCGCGCAACTGCACGAGCGGCTCGACCGTATTTATGCCGGTTGCCCAATTGATGATCCGGCTGATCGCTTGCTGGCTGAAGTGGTGGTGGATGTTGCGCTGCCCAAACGCCTGCTCGAAGCGCTGTTAGAAGGATTTGAGTGGGATGCGCAAGGGCGCACTTATGAAGATTTGTCTGGCGTTTACGATTATTCAGCGCGGGTGGCGGGCACGGTCGGCGCGATGATGGCGGTGTTGATGGGAGCGCGTTCCGCAGAAATGATTGCGCGAGCGTGCGATCTCGGCGTGGCGATGCAGCTCACCAACATTTGCCGCGATGTCGGCGAAGATGCGCGGAATGGACGGCTGTATTTGCCGCGTCAATGGCTGCGGGAAGCGGGGATTGATCCCGAAGCGTGGCTGGCGCAACCGGTGTTCAGTCCGGCGCTGGCGGCGGTGGTGCAACGTTTGTTAGATGCCGCTGATGCGCTGTATCAACGTTCGGATGCTGGAATTGCTGGCTTATCAATCGGTTGTCGCGCTGGCATTAACGCAGCGCGGTATCTGTATTCCGAAATCGGGCGGCAGGTGGAACGGCAAGGATTGGATTCGATTTCACGGCGGGCGGTGGTGCCGGTGCCACGCAAGCTGCGTTTATTAGCGCCGATTTTGAGTAAAGCACTGGTGACGGCAGCGCCGTTGTCGGCACCTGCGTTGCAGGAGACGCGGTTTTTGGTGGATGCGGTGGTGGAGGCAACGCCAACACTGGTCACACCCGGGCGCAGCAGCGGCATGTTACGGGTGTTGGAATTGTTAGCAGTGTTGGAAGAACGGGAGCAGGCGCTGAATATGCGCTGCAGTGACGTGCATTGAGCGTCAGCAAACCCTGACTTTGTAAGCATTCACTGGCTTGTTGTACACTGACAATTGTCATATCAGTTGATTCATTATTTAGTAGTTATTGAGGGACACGCATGGGTGCCACAACACGAATCGAGCAGGCTTTGGCCGCTGCCATAGATCATGTGGCAATTCCCGGCTGTCCACCGCGCTTAGTAGCGGCGGTGCGCCACGCCGTTTTTCCAGCAGGAGCACGGGTACGTCCGAAGCTGTGTCTCGCTGTTGCCGCTGCTTGTGGTTACCAAGATGATCCCGCTGCTGACGCGGTGGCAGCATCCATTGAATTGTTGCACTGCGCCTCGCTGGTGCATGACGATTTGCCCTGTTTTGACGATTCTCCGCTGCGGCGCGGCATTCCGTCGGTGCATCGCGCTTTCGGTGAACCGCTGGCAGTTTTAGCGGGTGATGCCTTGATTATTCTGGCATTTGAGAATTTAGCCCGCTGTTTGGCAGCGACACCAGAGCGGTTGGCACCGTTACTGTTGACGGTGAGTCGCTCGGTGGGATTGCCGCACGGCATCACGGCAGGGCAGGCGTGGGAATGCGAGCCACGCGTGACGGTAGAGGAATATCACCGCACGAAAACCGGTTCACTGTTTGCGGCAGCGACGGCAGCGGGGGCGCAAGTCGCGGGCGCAGATGCGGAATTGTGGCGCATCGTTGGTGATCGCATTGGCGAGGCTTATCAAGTCGCCGATGATTTGCGTGACGTGGCAGCCACGGCGCAGGAAGTGGGCAAACCGGTGGGGCGCGATGCGGTGTTGAATCGTCCGAGCGCGGCGGGAGAGTTGGGCGTTGAAGGCGCGGTTGAGCGGCTGCAACAACTGCTAAAAGGCGCGATTGAGGCAATTCCACCCTGTCCGGGTTCGGCGCAATTGGCGCAGGTGTTAATTGCTGAAGCCCATCACATCATGCCCAAGAATTTAGCAGCGCGGGTGACGCTCTAATCTTCTCGACCGCATTAACGACACCACCAAAACAAATAAAGGCAGCCGAAGCTGCCTTTATTTGTTATTGGCGTGTTTCACGTCACTTACTACTACAAACCGCTTAACCAATTAAATTCAGCGGTACTTAAAAGAATGAAGTGAATCGTGAGTCCTAAAATAAACAGAAAGCCAGTCAACCCGGTTAATACGAGAGCTGGACTAAATAGTTGCCAGATTTTGTGCATGAAAGAAATCTGCTGCAAAACCTAATCAAAATTGACTAGGAGGATTGATCCGCACTTGGTTGCTGCGGCAAACCGCCCAACTCAAGCCCCTGACGCTCAGTTGCGCCGGAGTCTACTGACCGCTTTATGGCAGTGTTCATACCTGCTCATCCTCAGCAAATGTCAGCAGATGAAAATACTTTATAACGATAAAGCAGCGATCAGTGAGTTGCTTCAGTGTTGAAACGCCAGCAACTCACTAATGCTGTAAAGAAGCAATGCGAACAATTGTCAAACTGAGCAGTGCGCATCAGCTCAACAATTGCGCCTCAATTGCTAATAATTTACAGCCAGGGACGCCACATCCAAGCCAACAGATGGGCAAATACTGCAACGCCAATAAACGTTGACATGCCCTGCGTGAAAAAGTCATTGAATTCTTTTGCTTCTGCGTCAGTCAATCCAGTCATGCTCTTCTCGTTAGCCATTTGGCGTTGCCTCTTTTAAGTGTCGTTGTCGAGTCTTTCACGCACCGGACAATGAAATACTCGGTTTAGACTGAGTGACTGCTGTTAATGACTCACTTATTCGAGTCAGAAAACAACACAATCACTGCGTCATTCTGCTGCACTAGCATTCCGATCAGCACGTTCATTTGATTCTAAACGATACGCGACGCGCTCTTATCAATCGGTAGCATAGTGTCAGTCTAGCTTAACGGACATAGATGTCAATCTAAATTTACAGTGCCGATCAACACCACCAGATCCGCTTAATGCTTGGCTACTCGCGCCACAATCAGGCGCGTTTGCAGCGGGCGGCGCGTCCGCACCATGTGCATTTCATCAAAACCCGCTGCCGTCAACATCGCGTTGAGTTCACGCGGCGGACGGGTGCGCCCGCTGCCCATCGCCAGCAGATACAGCCCAAAATACGCATCACCAACCGGTTCTGCGCCGGGCGTTTCCGACATCGGCTCAATCACCAACAAGGTGCCGCCGGGCGGCAATGCCATGCGCACCGCCCGCAGAATGTGCAGCGCCCCGTCGTCATTGTGATCGAGGATCACCCGCACCAGCGAGATGACATCAGCACCTTTGGGCAAAGCGTCCGTTTTCAAATTGCCGCCGTGTACCTGAATGCGCTGCGCCAGCCCCACGTCGCCGAAATGGGTTGCTGCCCGTTCCACGACCGCCGGCAAATCAAATAACATCAATTTGAGATCGGAATAACGTTGCGCGACCTGCATTAAAAAACGCCCTTCGCCGCCGCCAACATCCATTAAACAGCGATGTTCTCGCAGTGAATACGCATCCAACGCATCTTCTGCAACAAAACCACTTGAAGCTGACATTAACGTGCTGTATTCCGCCACCCGTTGATCGTCATCCGCTGCCGGATTAGGTGAACAGGCATACGACCAATAACGGCTCAATTCCGTTTCGCCCAATTCGCCGCGAAATAATGCCAATGGATCATATAAATCGTGATAGAGCATCCGATGATGTTTGACCATCGCCGCAATGCCGGGATTGCCTGGCAGCGCAATTCCCAACCGCCCTAAACCATAGCCGTGTTCACCACGGCGTTCTAATAAATCAATTGCGACTGCCGCCCGCAATAAACGATCCGCCGCAGTGATTGACATGCCCATGTGTTCGGCTAATTCAGCCGCAGTTTGCGAGCCAGCAGCAAGGCGATTAAACACATCAAGCTCAACGCAAGCGTAGAGAATTTGCGAATAAACAAAACCGGCAGTGATGTCGAATAACCCCCGCGCTCGGCGTGAAGCTTCCCAACGCGTTAGCGGGAAATCTGCTGCCCAACGTTGAAATTCTGGACTAGCCAGTTTGCGGTCGCGCCAAATGCGCCAGCGTTCGAGAATTGAAAACTGCACTGAAAATATCTCACCTAAATGATGGCTAAAGAAAATCCATCGGCTTCAGGCAAGCGTTCCAATAACAAGCGGTTGACGGTCGCAGATACCAATGGGATAGGAGTAACAAAGAATCTCACATAAAAAAACCACCTCGGTTTGATTCCAAAGAACCAACGCTTTAATAAAAGCGTACCGAGGTGGTTGATCGCACAAATACCAGAAGAAATGACAAGGTTTAAATCATCACCTCATGCCCAGCATTGGCGAGGTAAAACTTACTGCGCAACGGTCGTGCTGGCTGGTGCAACGATAGCAGCAGGAGCAGCGCGGACGGAATCTTTGAAGCCGTAGCCTGGCAGAGCCAGTGCATAGCTGTGAATCATCCACATTTGTACGAACAGAATGCCGAAGAAAGGAACCATCCAAGTGGCTGGATTGATAACAGTCCAGATTTTCCAATCTTCTTCAGGATGATTAGGAGCGGCAACGGATGGATCAGCGAACATGACAGGTACTTGCATTGGAGATTCTCCTTAAATAGTGAATAAAAAAACCGGCGGTTCTTAGAACCAGGGTTGATAAACCCAAGTGACAGCGTGAACGGCACACGCGATCATCACCCAGCTCCAAGTACCATGCTTCCAATGCTCATGGAATTCTTTTGCTTGTTCATCGGTCAAACCGGACAAATTTACTGCTTTTACGTCAGCCATCGGAAATGTCTCCAGTGAAAAATGATGCCATTGAATATGGCGACTATCGGCACGCTAATTTCAATTTCTAACTTACGTGGCACGAATCACCGCATAAGAGAAAGGTGACTGCCTGCCGTGCGATGCCTTGAGTGTTAGTTTAGCCTGACACTGTGCTGTGTCAAGGCTTATTTACACTGACCGCTTCAACCGCCCTTACATTCTTTGAAAATGCGCTTGTCGCAGGTCGCGCAGATCGACTTATCCAGCTTTTGATAAATCCCGCGAATCGCTGCCGTTTTCGCCTGAAACACGTTGCGCCCGTCGGTTGCTTCCCAACAGCCGCAGCGTTCCATCTCTTCCCAAAGCCCTTGTTTCACATTGATTAAATACATCCCACCGCCATTGGCAAAGCGCCGCACCGTCTCCTGCACCAGCGTCTGTCCGCCCTGCAAATCAACAAAATTGATCCCGTTGGCAATCAGCGCGAGATGTTTTTGCAGCGGATGTTCAACCCGCAGGCGATCAAAAAATTGCTCCACATGCGCGACTGAACCGAAAAACAGCGAGCCATCAATCCGCACAAATCGCAGTTGTGGGCATTGCGCCACATCGGGCGAACTCGAAAACGCATGATTCGGCAACCGCGGGTCGGGCGCGAGGCTGACAATCCGCGGTTTGGAGGTGCGATCCAGATACAGCACCAGCGACAGCAAGACGCCCGCAAAAATGGCAAATTCCAGCTCTAAAAAGATCGCCGAGAAAAAGGTCACTGCCAATACGCCAGTTTCACGTTTTGAGGAGTGCAAAATGTGCTTAATCTCTTTGAAATCAATGAGATTCCATGCCACTAAAAACAAAATTCCCGCCATCGCCGCCTTCGGTAAATAGCTGGCATACGGCGCGACCAACAACACAATCGCCATCAATAAGAATGCCGCGAAAATCGACGCCAGCGGCGTCCGCGCTCCCGCGTCGTAATTCACCGCGCTGCGATTGAAAGACCCGGTGGCGACGTAACCAGAAAAGAAGGAACCGGCGATATTGGATAATCCTTGGCCGATAAATTCCTGATTCCCATCAATGCGATAGCCACCGCGTGCCGCCAGCGCCCGCCCGATGGAAACCGCTTCGGTCAACGCAAACAGCGTCACCGCCAACGCCGATGGTGCGAGCTGGCGAATGTGTTCCAGCGTCAATGATGGCGCTGATAACGGCGGCAACGCGGCCGGCAATGCGCCCACCGTCGCAATTCCTGCGCCCAGCCATTCGCTCAATCCCAGCGCCAGCACGCTGCCCACCAACATCGCCACGATCATGTAGGGAATTTTGGGAAACCAATGCCGACACGCAATCCCCACCGCCAAGGTCACGGCCGCTACCGTTGTCGCGCCGGGATTGATCTCCAGCAGATGACGCAAAAACTGCCACAGGATGTCGTGCAGATTGCCGTTGCTGTCCATGCTGATGCCAAAAAAATGCTTGAGCTGTTTGGCTGCAATCAACACCGCCGCGCCAGCCGTGAAACCGACCACAACAGAATGTGAGATGAAATTGACCAGCGCCCCCATTCGCGCAAATCCCAGCAGCAGCTCCATCATCCCCACCATGAACGTCAGCGTCAGCGCCAGCATGACGTAGTCCGGCGAACCGGGCAGAGCGAGCGCCGATAGCGCCGAAAACAGCACCACTGATGCTGCCGTCGTCGGCCCTGAGACCAGATGACGTGAAGAACCAAACCACGCTGCGATGATGGCGGGCACCATGCCAGCGTATAAACCATATTCCGGCGGCATTCCGGCGATGGTGGCAAACGCGACGCCTTGTGGCAGTACGACGACCGCGCCCGTTAATGCTGCGACCAGATCGGCACGCACATCAGTCGGTTTAACGTGCGGCAGCCACTGTTTATATGGCGTAGTCCACGACCAATCGAGATTACGCAGCCCTTGGGCAGATGCGGCAACTGCCGACTGCGCCATCGCAGCGACATTGAGTGAATGAAGCGTCTTCATAAACGAGATGACGTCCTAAAAAAGAAACCAATCCGGTCGGGACGAGACAAGCATTCAACCCCACCGGCACCAGAGCAAGCGCCGTTATGTTAGCGCGATGTCTCACCACTCGCGGCGACGCCTGCTCAAATCACCACCACCTCGGCAGCGGTCAACGCCGGCTGTCCGAGCAGCGTCACGATCTGGATTGGCGCAGCCGCGCTGCCGGAACCATCCGCGTCGTAATACAGCGCCCCCGTGCTCTGGTCATACAGCAGAAAATCGTTGGCATCCGCAGCGGTGGTCACTTTTGCCCCGCTGCGCAACAGCCCCGCCGCCAAAGTGCCGGTCGCCGTCAACGCCCGAAAAACCGCATTTTCCAATTGCAATTGATCAACGGCGACCGTGAAGTCCTTGATTTGATCGGAATTTGTTATCGCATTCGGCGCAGTCTCAAAACGAAACAGATCGCGCCCCGCGCCGCCCGTCAGCACATCATTGCCCGCGCCACCGCGCAGCACATCAGCGGTCAGCGTACCAATGAGCACGTTATGACCGCTGCCGCCGCGCAGCAGATCGCCGCTGGCGAGCGCGTCCACGATTTGCCAATCTTGACTGCTGATCGTCGCAACCGCCTGTTTCGTCGCACTATTACCACTTTTCCAGATCGCATCGGCACCAGTGTTGGCATTGCGCCACAGAATATCACTCACGCCATCGCCGTTGAAATCGCCAACGCCGACGACTTGCCAATTTTGATCCGCCTGCGCCGCCACAGTTTGTTTTGTCGCACTGTTGCCGCTTTTCCAAATTACATTTGCACCAGTGTTGGCATTGCGCCACAGAATATCGCTCACGCCGTCGCCGTTGAAATCGCCGACACCTGCAACCTGCCAATTTTGATCCGCCTGCGTCGTCACAGGCTGCTGCGTCGCACCGTTGCCACTTTTCCACACTGCGTTAGCGCCTGTGGCAAAATTGCGCCACAAAACATCGCTCACGCCATCGCCGTTGAAATCGCCAACGCCGACGACTTGCCAATTTTGATCCGCCTGCGCCATCACAGTTTGCTGCGTCGCACTGTTGCCACTTTTCCACACTGTATTTGCGCCTGTGGTAGAATTACGCCACAGAACATCGCTTATGCCGTCACCGTTGAAATCGCCGACGCCGACGACTTGCGCGTTTTTATCTGCCAACGTCGTCACAGTTTGCTGCGTCGCACTGTTGCCACTTTTCCAAATTACATTTGCGCCAGTGTTGCCATTGCGCCACAGAATATCGCTCACGCCGTCACCGTTGAAATCGCCAACGCCGGCGACTTGCGAATTTTTATCCGCCTGCGTCGTCACAGTTTGTTTTGTCGCACTGTTGCCGCTTTTCCACACTGCGTTAGCACTTGTGGCAGAATTGCGCCACAAAATATCGCTCACGCCGTCGCCGTTGAAATCAGCAGGCGCGAGCGTCAAGCGCCGCATCGTCCCGTCGCCGAATTGCAGCCATTCGATGCCAGTCAGCAGATCGGTGCCTTCACCGCTCGCGCCGGTCGTCAGCGTCCAATTCAGACCGCTGCGGGTGAGCTGATATTCCGCTGCTGCGCCGCTATAAATGGCAGTATCAATGCCCGCACCGCCGTTAATAGAATCATTGCCCAAGCCGCCATTAAATGTATCATTGCCATTTAAGCCCGCGAGTGAATCATTGCCCGCTGCGCCAGTTAAAAAATCAGAGAGAGCGGTGCCAGTGAGCGATTGATTGACGGGTAAAAGTGGCGCACTGGCTGGCGTTAAAGTGGAGCCATTGACGGAATTAACGCCATATTCGCCACCCAAACCGTCGCCGCCATAAATCCACCATAATGCCGCTAAATCATATTCTTGATAAACCGCTTTTGCTTCACCAGTCCAGGTATATGACATTAACGTGTGATCGGTATTATCAATTGCGGTTGGCAATTTTATATTGCCTTCAAATGGATGTTTCAAGCCGAGCGCGTGACCGATTTCATGCAACAATACTTGATAGCCTTCGCTGCCCTGTTCTGGATTCAAATTATCCTTAAAATCAACGCTGTCCAGAAAAATATCTGCACTGATCGCATAAGACAGCAGCACTTCGCCGCTGGTGTAAGAATAACTGGATTCCCAACTAGTCAAGCCCGATACATTGGCACCAGATAAATTGGCGTTAAAAAAAGCAAATTGCGCTTGTGACGCAGAGCTAGTTTCAACAAAATCAATGCCAGTGACGCTTGCGACATACGCCAGCGCATCCCGCACCGCACTTTTTTGTTCCTTATTAAAGGTGTTGATGCTGGAAATGCCGCTGGAGTGCGTGCCGTCATTGGTGAAGGTATAAGATAAAACATTGCCCACGTCGGGCAATAAATAATTCCACGATGGTCCTTCGGCAATTAACGCATCAACCAGCGCATCACCAGATACAGGAATGGCGCTAATATCGCTAATGGTGGTCATCATAATACTCCAGTTGTTTTGTATAAAAATGGCTATTGAAATACTCCAGTCTCGCTGCGCATCAATCCATAACCCATATCGACGGCGCTGCGCTCCTCGGTAACAATGTCGCTGCATTCATTCACGATTGACATCACATCCATGCCATTTAATCCACTGTCTCAATTACTCACCACGCTGCCTGTGGTGTGGGAACAACAGCCACCCGCGCCCGCGCAGCCGACTAACATTCAATGGCGTGCCGATGCGTGCGATGCCGGTTCCATTTTGTTTTTTCAACGCTTTGACGATGGGCGCAGCGATACGGAAATCTACACCCGTTATCTTGCCGACTGCGCGGCGGCGGTGATCGTCACAAATCGACATCTGGACTGCGTTGATCGCCTCGCTGATCGGCATGTGTTGGTGGTGCAGCCGAGCGATTGGGCGCAAGTGGTTGGCGTGTTTTGTGATTTTTGTTATCCGCTGGCGACCGCTCGCCTGCGTTTTATCGGCGTCACGGGCACCAACGGCAAGACGACGACGGTGAAATATCTGGAGGCGATTTTGGCGGCACACGGGCGGCGGGTGTTGTCGATTGGCACGTTGGGGGTATTTCTTAACGGGATGTTGCTGCTGGAAACTGGCTTCACGTCACCACCACAAATCGCATTGCAACAGTTGCTACATTGTTATCAAAATCAATGCGATGTCGTGGTGATGGAACTGAGCAGTCATGCGCTCGATCAGGGGCGGGCGTTTGGGATTCCGCTGTGTGCGGCGGGCTGGACGAATTTCACTCAAGATCATCTCGATTATCACCACGATGAGGCGGCATATTTTGCTGCCAAAGCGCAAATTCTGAATTTGCTTGTGGACAATGGACGTTTGTGGTGTAGCCGCCCGGCGGTGACGGCGCGGCTGATGGCGAGCGGGAGGACGCGGGTGCCGGTGTTGACGGTGCCGGAGCTGGCGCTGGATGCAGCGGCGCTGGTGGCAAAACCATTTCTCACCTTGGCACATAATCGCCACAATTACGCGCTGGCGCGGACGCTGGCGGACTGCATTCTCGGCACGGATGTGCGGGAGGATTGGCAACATTTGCAGGCGGTGGCGGGGCGGTTTGAATGTCAGCAATTCGGCACCCGCACCGTCGTGATTGATTTTGCGCACACGCCAGATGCGCTGGAGACGATGTTGACGGCGATTCGCGCTGATTTTCCGACCGCAAAAATTGTGACGCTGTTTGGCTGCGGCGGCGACCGGGATCACAGCAAACGCCCGTTGATGGGTGCGGCAGTGGCGCGACATTCGGATTTTTGCGTGGTCACGTCGGACAATTCGCGCACCGAAGCGCCGGCGCAGATCATCGCTGAAATTGTGGCGGGCATGGCAGATGCGCCTCATGCGGTGGTGGTCGAACGGGCGGATGCGGTGGCGTATCTGTTTGATTGGTTAGAACATTGTTCAGCGGCAGAACAGTGGGTGGCGCTGCTGGCTGGCAAGGGGCACGAGCGGTATCTCGACCGCAACGGGCGGAAAGAGGACTACAGCGATCATGCTGAGGTGATGCGCAATGTGGCGCGACTGGGCTGGGTCTGAGCGCGGCATCATTGGCGATAAAAAGTCACTCAAAATTCACTTGCGCAGACTGAATCTAATCGGTAGTTTGCGCGATTCTTATTCATTGCACATCAAAAACCTGAGGAGGTTTTTCCAACAATGCCTATGACGCTTAAGAAGCTGCGGTTACATGGTTTTAATAATCTCACCAAAACCCTCAGCTTCAACATATACGATGTCTGCTATGCCGATTCTGCGGAGCAGCGAGAAGCCTACATTGCGTATATTGATGAGGCTTACAACGCCGCTCGTTTGACGGCTATTTTGACTGATGTGGCAGAGATCATTGGGGCAAATATCCTCAACATCGCGCATCAAGATTATGAGCCGCAAGGCGCATCAGTCACGATGTTGATTTCGGAGGAGGGCATTGTTGCAGAGAACCTTTCTAATACGGCAACGCCGGGACCATTACCGGATGCGGTGGTGGCGCATTTAGATAAAAGTCACATCACTGTCCACACTTACCCTGAAACCAATCCGCAGACGGGCATTAGTACTTTTCGGGCAGATATTGATGTGTCCACTTGTGGACGGATTTCACCATTACGCGCTTTGAATTATTTGATTCATGCGTTGGAATCCGACATTGTGATTATGGATTATCGGGTGCGCGGTTTTACGCGGGACGTGACCGGGCGTAAGCATTTCATTGATCACAACATCAGTTCTATTCAAAACTATCTGTCAAAAAAAACGAAAAATCGTTATCAGATGGTGGATGTGAATGTTTACCAAGAGAACCTGTTTCATACCAAGATGGTGATTAAACAATTCAGTCTCGATCACTATTTGTTCTGCGTTGAAGCAAAAGATTTGTCGCCGCAGGAACATCAACGCATCCAGAAATTGCTGCGGCGTGAGTTGACCGAGATTTTTTATGGACGCAACCTCGGGCGCAATCTGGAATTTATGGATTGACGGCTGCGCCCGCTGCGGTGGCGGTTGCCACATAGTATTCAATAAACTGTGTTTTGCTTAGTATGATTTAGGAATGCTAAGTCCAGCATATCTCTACAGATAACGACTTTGACAGTGCAAAAATCCGTCGTTATCCTAAACCGAGCAGCATGTACCTAATGGCGATAACCAAGCCCGTGTTGCTAAATCACGCTCTTTAACAAGTTCGAGTATGCGGTTGCCAGCACGAGTTGCTGGTGTAAAACTTGAAACGCATCAAAGAGTTCGCGCTGCAAAAGCATTCGCTTGTGCAGCTTTGGTAGATACACCCCAATCTTCAGATTGGCAGTTGAGCATTACTCAGCAATGTTCAAGAAAAATGTATCGGTGACGACAAATTGTCACTTGTGACTTGACAGCCCGCCGAAACCCATTAAAATTGCCGGCTTCAAAGCGGGAATAGCTCAGTGGTAGAGCACAACCTTGCCAAGGTTGGGGTCGCGAGTTCGAACCTCGTTTCCCGCTCCAAATTTGAGAAAACAGCGATCCAGATGATCGCTGTTTTTTTTGCCTCGCGGAGCGGAAACCTGCCAGCGGTGCGCAATTGCCAGTTGATTTTGAGCGGCGTTGCCAATACTAAACGCCTGTTTTTGGGCATTTAACGTGGAGGGTTGAAACAAAGTGAAGCAAGCAACTGCATCAATTCCAAACCAGTTCCGGCGCAGCGGGTTGATTGGAGTGCTGGCGCTGGTGCTCGTGAGTCCCGCCATGCCAGTGTTGGCGCAGGCGGCACTGCCGAGTTTTGCGGATGTTGCCGAGCGGGTGTCGCCAGCGGTGGTCAATGTGCAGGTGCGGGCGACTGCCGATCAGCCGTTGGCACTGCGCGGGCAGCCGGGGATGCCGGATAATTTGCCGGTGCCGGAGTTTTTCCGGCGCTTTTTTGAAGAGCGCAGCAGTCCCACCCCGCATCAAATGCAGGGTCAGGGATCGGGTTTTATCATCGACGCCGATGGTTTGGTGGTGACGAATCATCATGTGATTGAGGGCGCAACTGAAATCACGGTGGTGCTCAACGATGGTTCAAGTCATGTCGCGCAAATCGTTGGTTATGATGAAAAAAGCGATCTGGCGTTGTTGAAAATTACTGCGGGCAAACCGCTGGCAGCGGTAGAGTTTGGCGATTCCACACGGGCGCGAGTCGGTGATTGGGTGTTGGCGGTCGGCAATCCGTTTGGGCTGGGCGGCTCGGTCAACGCGGGAATTATTTCGGCGCGGGGACGCGACATTCACGCCGGACCGTATGACGACTATTTGCAAATCGACGCGGCGATCAATCGCGGCAATTCGGGCGGTCCGCTGTTTGATACGAGCGGGCGCGTGATCGGCGTCAACACGGCGATTTTTTCGCCAACCGGCGGCAATGTCGGCATTGGCTTTGCGATTCCGGCGGAAACGGTCAAGCAGGTGGTCGGTCAGTTGCGCAAAAACGGGCATGTCGAGCGCGGCTGGCTTGGCATTCAAATTCAAGCACTGACGCCAGAATTGGCGGCGGGATTGGGGCTGAATAAACCAGGCGGGGTGCTGGTGGCAGAAGTCATTCCGAATGGTCCCGCCAGCCAGAGCAATCTGCGCGTGGGCGATGTGATTGTCAGCATTAACGGCGAAGCGATTGAATCTCCAAAAGATTTGCCGAAACGGGTCGCAGCGACGGCAGCCGGGACGCGGATCAATTTGGAGGTCTGGCGGCATGGCAAACCTTGGCAGGTAGCGGTGACGGTGGGAGTGCTGCCGGATCAGGCGCAGGCGGCGACAGCGTCCGATCCGACGCAGCCAGATGCAAATCAAGCGGTGTTGGGAATGGCGGTGGTGGCGTTGACGCCGGCGTTGTGTCGCCAACAGGGTCTTGATCCTGATTTACAAGGCGTTTTTGTAGCACGAGTGCAGCCGGGGAGCACGGCGGCGCGAGCGGGCATTGAAGCGGGCGCGGTGATTGCGATGGTTGGCGCGGAGCCGGTCGATTCGCCAGCAAGTTTTGCGGCGGCGGTGCGCAAAGCCGTGACGGAACAGCGTCAAACCTTGATTTTATTGGTTGAACAAGGCGGTCAGGCGCTATTTGTGGCGGTGCCATTGTAAGCAAAGCAGCCGAGCGCGGGACGGCGCGTTCCCCGCTCGGCTGGCGCAGTTTGAGAATGAGATGTGTGGAAGATAGAAATTTTAGTTGACTAAAAAGTAGTCATACGCGTACATTGACGTCCCTTGTTGCAGACAATTTAATGCTTGATTTCGGGGTATAGCGCAGTCTGGTAGCGCGCCTGCTTTGGGAGCAGGATGTCGGGGGTTCGAATCCCTCTACCCCGACCATTTTTTGTTAAACAATTTAGTTTTTCGCGCATTACGCTTAGTAAAGCGCCCGTAGCTCAGCCCGGATAGAGCAACGGCCTTCTAAGCCGTGGGTCGCAGGTTCGAGTCCTGCCGGGCGCGCCAATTGATTACTGAACTAAACTGCGTTTTGAGTATTGAACGCTTGTAATTAGATGATTTTCGCTGGTGGGCGAGGCCGAACGGTTAGGCACTGGATTGTGATTCCAGGTGTAGTGGGTTCAACTCCCATCGTCCACCCCATTATTACTTGAGATGTCGCTTGGTTTTCAGCGTGTTACATGTAGAAAAGCTGAAAATGCTGAGTTGAAGTGTTGCTGTAACGATAATTTTTTTTGACATTTCGGCAGCCGCTGCTAGAATGCGCGGCTCACTTAGGGAATAACACTACTGCTGCAACGCGAATAGCGCACAACAGTAACCTTAAGGCAGTGAAGCAGTCAGAAAGTCGTCAACGCCACGAAATAAAACGTTGACAGCAGAATGAAAGGCTGTAGAATGCGCCGCTCTTAACGAACAATTGTTTTGTCGTTAATGACCGAATAAGAAAGTGAAGTTTGACCCAGTTCTTTAACAATTTGTTCAGATAATTTGTGTGGATGCTTCGAGTATCGCTTCGGGTGAATGAAGAGATATTAACGAGTATCTTCATTATGAAGAATTCGTTGAGCACGAATAATACCAATTAAATGGTATGAAGGAATTAAACTGAAGAGTTTGATCCTGGCTCAGATTGAACGCTGGCGGTATGCCTAACAC
>NZ_NRRQ01000014.1 GCF_016583745.1 Chromatium okenii | reverse complement strand
ATAAAAAATCTCACGCAACAACTTGAGAAAGTAAAGGGGCAAATACGAGCGCGTGTTGAACACCCATTTCACATCATTAAAAATCTGTTTATGCACCGTAAGGTACGTTATAAAGGGCTTGCAAAAAATACCGCACAACTAAAAACTTTGTTTGCTCTGGCTAATCTATTAATAGCAAAAAGTCACTATTAAACACCTGAAAAATAGAGTCTAGCGCATAAAAGTACCTTAATTTTACCTAACAAAAGGGTTGATTATATTGAATCATTAAAACGGAAACAATTTATTTAATATCACATTTATAAAAATATGCCCTTAAAAGGGCAACGCAGAGAACATTAAATAGATCAGCGGTTCCTTTAATCGCAGTCTGGTTCTTGTTCCCAAATTAAATTCAATAATTGGGACACGGTTAATAACTGATTGATCGCACACTGTGGACAGCCGCTGCGCGTGGGCGGATTGGCGCAATCAAAACAGGATTGCAACGTGGTGGCAGCAAAAGCGACATCCGCTTTTAATTGCGTTAATGCCGTGATTTGCGTATCCAATTGCGTTTGCAATGAATTGAGCACCGCGTGAAGACGTTGGCTGCTATCCGCACCGGTTTGACATTGAGCGCGAGTGGTTGCCAATGTTTTAACCAATTGCAAAGGAATTCCCGCTTGCACCAAGTGTAAAATTGCGGACAAGCGGGCGAGATCGGCGGTGGAATAATAACGGGTACCGCCAATGGTACGGCGAGCGGTAATCAACCCTTCTTCTTCATAAAAGCGCAACGTGCGCGTAGTAGTGCCCAGAAATTCTGCCGCATCGCCAATTTTTTTTAATGGTTCATTCATGTGCGCTTACACGCCGATCAATTGTGCGTTATAACCCAAAGCAGTGACGCGAGCGAATAACGCGGCGCTGCTGGTGACATCAGGATTAAATGCCACCAATAACAGATGGTTGGTGCCCGGATTGAAACGCGGAGCAATTACGCCATCAATATCACGCATTGCTTCTTCAAGTGCTGCTTGCTGTGGTTTATTCAAAGAGTCGTTAATATGAATCAACACATCGCTGAGGTGCATCTGCTTTCTCCATCATTCACGTTACACTGGACGTGATCTTTATATGACGTAAGCGTTAGATTGTCAAACCGAGCGCCGGCGCACAACGCTGGGTCATTTGCGCTCACTTCGATTTGATTATATTGAGGAAATTGATGTATGTCGCACTGGAATCTGTTGACGTTGGTTGGCGATGACCGACCGGGGATTGTGGCGCAGGTGACGCGCACGCTGTATCAAATTGGCTGCAATCTCGGCGAGGCGTCGATGCTGCGGCTGGGGAAGAATTTCACCATTATGTTGATGGTGAGCAGTGAGGAGCCGGGCGAGTCGGTGTTGGCGGCGCTGGCTCCGATCACGGTGAAATTGGGTTTGCAGGTGCATTGTCATCCGGTGGCGGCTGGGGTGCGGCAGCATCCGGTGCCGAATTTTCAGGTGTGCGTGAGCGGCGCGGATCGGGCGGGCATTGTGGCGGAGGTGACGACGATTTTGGCGGCGCAGGGGTTTAACATTTTGGCGCTGGAATCTGACGTGGTTGGAGAAACGGCGCAGCCGCTGTATATGATGGATATTCAAGGCTTTTGTGAGGCGACGTTGGCACAATTGGAGCTGGCGCTGGCGCCGCTCATTGCGCAGGGCGTGTCGGTGTCGGTCGCTCCCGTTGACGTGATGATTGGTTGAACGATGGCGATTTTGGATATTTTGCAGCTCCCCGACCTGCGCTTAAAACAAATGTCGGTGCCCGTGACGCAGTTTGATGCTGAATTGCAGGCGTTTATTGCGGATTTGGAGGCGACGCGCCAAGCCGGGCCGGCAGCGGTGGGGATTGCGGCACCGCAGGTCGGACGCCAGCAGCGGATTGTGATTGTGGATGTGTCGCAGCGCCCTAAAACGCCAAATCATGGTTATTTAGTGCTGGTCAATCCTGAAATCGTGCATTGGGAAGGTTATGCGATTGGGCGTGAAGGCTGCCTATCGGTGCCGGATTATACGGGCAATGTGATTCGCGCCACTGCGATTCAATTACGGGCGCAGGATGCGACGGGACAAGTATTGGAATTTAATATGGAGGGCTATGAAGCACGCGCCGTCCAGCATGAAATGGATCATCTTGATGGGCTGTTATTTGTTGATCGGGTGGTGAGTCGGCGCACCGATTTATATCGCCGCAAAACGTATCAAAAGTGATTTTTTGAATTGTTGTCAGTTGTCAGTTAAAAAATAACCGTTCATATTTAACGCGCCTCACTGACAACTCAAAACCGATAACTCAAAAAATCAACTCAAAACACTAAAAGTGAACCCTCAAAAATGATTCTAAACCTGTTTCGTTTCCTGCTCATTCCACTCGCGGCGCTAACCACCGCTGCCGCCCTCGCCACTCCTCAGCCGGTGCCGTTAGCGCAACTATTCCCCGCTGCTGGTCAAACGAAATCGGCCATCGTCATCAATAAGGTGTTGGAGCGGTATCACTATCGGAAAGTCAATCTTGACGAAATCTTTGCTGCGCAAGTGTTTGAAAAATATCTGGAAGCACTTGATCCGGGGCGAGCGTTTTTTCAAGTCCACGACATCGACCGTTTCAACACCGGAGCGCGGCGACTGGCTGATGATCTGCGCCAAGGCAATCTCGCCATCGCTTTTGACGTGTTCCGCGTGTATCGGATGCGCGTCGATGAGCGCGTCGCGCTGGCGTTAAAACTGCTGCAAGAACGTTTTGATTTCAGCCGCCCGCAAACCTATGTGTTTGAACCAGAAACGAAACAATGGTGTACCTCCAGCGCCGAACTTGACGCGCTGTGGCGCAAGCGCGTGATGAATGATTTTTTGACTTTACGGCTGGCGGACAAACCCGATGCTGAAATCCGCGAGCGGCTGCAAAAACGCTACGAAGGACTGGCGCGGCGTATTCACCAATTCAACGGTGATGATGTATTTCAAACGTTTATGAACGCCTACACCCAAGCCATTGAACCGCATACCAGTTTCATGTCGCCCGACACCTCGGAAAATTTCGACATCAGCATGAAATTGTCACTCGAAGGCATCGGCGCAGTGCTGCGCGGCGACAATGAATACACCATCGTGCAAAGCACCGTCCCCGGTGGCCCGGCGCGTGAATCTGGGCAAATCCACACCGGCGATCAGGTCGTCGGCGTCGCACAAGGATTGGATGGCGCGATGGAGGACGTCGTGGGCTGGCGCTTGGAGGATGTCGTGGACAAAATTCGCGGCCCCAAAGGTTCCGTCGTGCGCTTGCAACTGCTCTCCAAAACGCCCGGCACCACCAGCCGGGCGCGTGAAGTCACCTTGGTACGCAACCAGATCAAACTCGAAGATCAGGCCGCCAAAAGTTCAGTCATCGAGCAGCGCGTCAACGATGTCACCCGCAAAATCGGCGTTTTGGAAATTCCCACTTTTTATCGTGATTTCGACGCCGAAAACGCCGGCACCCGCGATTTTCGCAGCACCACCCGCGACGTGCGCCGCTTGCTTGCCGACCTCACCGCGCAGGGCGTTGAAGGCATTTTGATTGATCTGCGCGGCAACGGCGGCGGCTCGCTGGCAGAAGCCACCTCGCTGACCGGACTGTTTATCGACACCGGCCCGGTGGTGCAGGTCAAAGACGCCTTCGGCAAAATTGAAGTCGAAGCCGACACCGATGCTGGCGTCGCCTACGCCGGCCCGCTCGCCGTGCTGGTGGATCGTGACAGCGCCAGCGCCTCCGAGATTTTCGCCGCCGCCATTCAAGATTACGGACGCGGCTTGATTATCGGCGAGCCGACTTTTGGCAAGGGCACCGTGCAAACCCTGATTGACATCAACCGCTTCGTGCCGGGTGAACACAACGATCTCGGCCGCCTGCGCTTGACGATGGCGCAATTTTTCCGCATCGACGGCGGCAGCACCCAACTCAACGGCGTCACTCCCGACATTCGCTTTCCCAGCGCCAGCTATCTCAACCAACACGGCGAACGCTCACTGGATAACGCCCTGCCGTGGACGCGCATCAAACCCGCCACTTATCGCGCCAGCATCCTCACCAATGTCGAGCAATTAGCGCGGCAATCCGCCGCTCGCATCGCCACTGACATCGGCTTCAACATGCTGACGGAGCGCAGCAAGATGCTGCGTGATCTGGACGCGCAAAAAGAAGTCTCGCTGCGAGAGACCGACCGCCGCGCTGAGGATCAGCAGCGTGAGCAGCGATTCAAAGCCGAACGCGACCGTTATTTGCACACTCGCGGCATCACGCCGGTGGATGAAGATGCGGAAGCGGTCAATGAAGAGGCGCTGGAAGCGCAACGCCAAGCTATCGCCCGCATTGAAGTGGAAGAAGCAGCGCGGGTGTTGCTTGACGAAGTGTTATTGCGACCTGCGCCCGTCGTGCCCGCACCAGTTGTTGTACCTGCGCCAGCGGTGGCAACCCAGTGAACAGGTCGCAGGAACAGCGGCTGGCGCAGCTCGGTGCTGCTGATGCCAGCGTCGCCTTGCGCGGCAATCGGATTGGTTTAGAAAAAGAGGCGTTGCGCGTGACGGCAGCGGCACAACTGGCTGCTACGCCGCATCCGGTCGCGCTCGGCGCTGCGCTCACGCATCCGCATATCACCACCGATTTTTCCGAGGCATTGCTCGAACTCATCACCGCCCCGCTGCCCGGCGCAGATGCCGTCCTCGCCGAGCTCGCTGATATTCATCGCTTTGTGTATCAACAGCTTGGCGATGAAGCCTTGTGGGGAAACAGTATGCCGTGCCCGCTGCCGGCTGCGGCGGCGATTCCGCTGGCGCGTTACGGCAGCTCGAATGCCGCCACCATGAAAACTGCGTATCGGCGCGGCTTGGGCAACCGCTACGGACGGACGATGCAGCTCATCGCCGGGGTACACGTCAACTTTTCTCTCAGCGATGCTTTTTGGGAGTTGTATCAAGCGCAAACGGTGCCAGCCGCGCCGTCTGCGGTGGCATTTCGCAGCGCCGCGCAGATGGGGATGATCCGCAATCTCCAGCGCATCGGCTGGCTGGTGCCGTATCTGTTTGGTGCCTCGCCGGCAATTGATGCCAGTTTCGTCGCCGATCAAACCACCGGCTTGCAGCCGCTCACCGCCAACACGCTGTGCTTACCTCACGCCACTTCGCTGCGGATGGGCGACATCGGTTATCAAAATAAACAGGAAGAAGGCGCGGGCATCAAAGCCAATTACGACAGCTTGGATGCGTATGTGCGCAGCTTGACGTGGGCGATTGAAACGCCGTGTCCGCGCTATGAAACCATCGGCATCAAAGTCGGCGGGCGTTATGAGCAACTCAACGCCAACGTGCTCCAAATCGAAAACGAGTACTACAGCACCGTGCGCCCGAAGCAACCGCCGCAGTGGTTGGAAAAACCGAGCGTGGCGCTGCGGCGACGCGGCATCCGTTATGTCGAACTGCGCTCGCTGGATGTCAATCCGTTTGAACCGGTTGGCGTCGGTCACGAGCAATTGCTGTTGGTTGAGACGTTGATGCTGGATTGCCTGCTGCGCGACAGTCCGCGCATCGGCACCCGCGAGCGTCAAGAGATTGATGACAATCAGGTGTTGACCGCGCAGCGCGGGCGCGAACCGGGTTTGCAACTGGCGCGAGCGCGGACGCAGATCACGCTCCGCCAGTGGGCGCACGATCATCTCACGGCGCTGGTGGGCACCGCAGAATTGCTGGACGGCGCGGCAGATGGAGCGCGTTCCCAAGTGGTACGCCAGCAATTGGCCAAAGTTGCCGATCCAGACTTGACGCCTTCCGCGCAGGTGCTGGCGCAGTTGCGGGAGCAAAATCTGTCATTTGCGGAATTCACCCGCCAACTCTCCGCTCACCAGCGCCAGCAGTTGCAACGCGAGCCGTTAGCGCCGGAGCGACTGGCGTGGTTGACGCAACTGGTTGCCGATTCGCACCAGCGCCAGCGCGAGATTGAAGCTGCCGACACGCTGAATTTTGATGATTTTTTGGCGGCATATTTCGCAGGGTCTTCCCCCTTTGAAAAAAGCACCTCTGCAACTCCCCCCTTTGAAAAAGGGGGGTCGGGGGGGATTTCCAATCAAAACGGAGACCACGCGGCATGACCGTAATCACTTGGCTGCTGGCGCTGCTGCAAGCACTGCTGATTGTGGCACTCGCACCGCTGCTCATGGGCTGGGTGCGCAAGGTGAAGGCGCGGCTGCAAAACCGGCGCGGCGCTCCATTGCTGCAACCATATTTCGACCTGCACAAGCTGCTGATGAAAGAGATTCGGGTGCCGCACACCGCCTCGCTGCTGTTTCGTGCTGCGCCCTATATCGTGTTTGTGGCGACGTGGCTGGCTGCCGCGACCGTGCCGCTGTTGGCGCTTGATCTGCCGATTGCGCAGATCGCCGATATTATTGTTTTAGTTGGATTATTGGCGCTGGCGCGATTCTTTCTGGCGCTTGCAGGCATGGACGTGGGAACGGCATTCGGCGGGATGGGCGCATCGCGGGAAATGTTGATTTCGGCGCTGGCAGAGCCGGCGATGCTGATGGCGGTGTTCACGCTGGCGATGACCGCGCACAGCACCAGTTTGGTGAGCGTGATGGCACATCATCTTGCCGACGGATTTTTGCTGCGCCCGTCGTATTTATTCGCACTGGGCGCGTTGCTGCTGGTGGCGTTGGCGGAATGTGGGCGCATTCCGGTGGATAATCCGGCGACCCATTTGGAGCTGACGATGGTGCATGAGGCGATGCTGCTGGAATACTCAGGGCGACATCTGGCGCTGATGGAATGGGCGGCGCAGGTGAAGTTGCTGCTGTACGGCGTGTTGATTACGAACGTCTTTTTTCCTTGGGGCGTGGCGCAGGAATTCAGCGTGACGGCGCTGGGCGTGGGGTTCATGGCGGTGCTGGGCAAATTGATGATTTTGGGCGCGGCGCTGGCGCTGGCAGAAACGACGTTGGCCAAGATGCGGTTATTCCGGGTGCCGGCATTTTTGAATTTAGCTCTGCTGCTGGCGCTGCTCGGCTTACTCAGTCACGTCATTTTGGAGATCGGCGCGTGACGCAATTACCGCTGTTGCAACAATTCGTTTTATTGCTGGCGGCGCTGGCGCTGTTTTTATCTTTCGTGCTGCTGGCGCAAGCGCGATTAGTGGCGGCAATTCATGCCTTTGCGTGGCAAGGCGTCCTCGTGGCGGCAGTCACTGGCGTGGTCGCACTGGCTGGCAACGCCCACCATCTCTATTTTTCAGCGGGATTAACGCTGGTGCTCAAAGGGCTGCTGATTCCTTGGATGCTGCATCGGCTGGTGCGACGGCTGGAGTTATCGCGGCACACGGAACTGCTGCGCCATCCGGCACTGGTCATCATGGCGGCAGTGCTGCTGGTGATTTTCAGCTACTGGCTGGTGGAGCCGATGGTGGCGCAGGGCTTGGCGTTTACGCGCAACATCGTGGCGGTGAGTTTGGCGGTGGTGTTGATTGGATTATTGATGATGGTCTTTCGACAGCAGGCGGTTGCGCAGGTGCTGGGCTTTATGTCAATGGAAAATGGGCTTTTTTTGGCGGCAGTGTCAGCAACGGCGGGAATGCCGCTGGTGGTGGAATTGGGCGTGGCCTTTGACGTGTTAGTGGCGATGGTGCTGTTTGGCGTGTTCTTTTTTCAGATTCGCGCCAGCATCGACTCGCTCAATGTGGATCGGCTCAACCGCTTGACGGAAGTGGAAATCCCTCCCAGCCCCCCTTTTTCAAGGAGGGGAGCGGACACGCCGACGGCGACAGGAGCAAGCAAATGACTGCGTTGTTGGTGATGGTGCTGACGCCGTTGCTGGGCGGATTGGTGCTGGCGCTATTGCGACCGCTGGCGCTGGCGGGTTGGTTCAATCTGGCAGTGTCGCTGATCACGCTGGGCAGTGCGGCGTGGCTGGCGTGGGAAGTGGCAGCGGCGGGAGTGATTGCCAGCACTTATTTTCGCGTCGATGCGTTTAACGTCTATCTCGTCGTGCTCACCGCCTTTGTCGGGGTGACGACTTCGATTTTCTCGCGCCCGTACATGCGCCATGTCTGCGCCAGCGGCAAGATCAGCGCGATGAGTATGCGGATTTATCACAGCATGTATCAGGCGTTCATGCTGACGATGTTGGTGGCGTTGACGACTGACAATCTGGGCGTGTTGTGGGTGGCGATTGAGGGCGCAACGCTGGCAACGGTGCTGCTGGTGTCGCTGTATCGCACCCCGGAAGCGGTCGAAGCAGCGTGGAAATACTTTATTTTATGCGGCGTGGGGATCGCGCTGGCGCTGTTTGGCACCGTGTTGACCTACTTTGCGGCGCAGCACGTCATCGCCGATCCAAGCGCGGGGCTGACGTGGAGCGTGTTGTATGAACGCGCCTATGAGCTGAATCCGACGGTGATGCGCATTGCGTTTGTCTTTTTGCTGGTCGGTTACGGCACCAAAGTCGGGCTGGTGCCGATGCACCAATGGCTGCCGGATGCGCATTCTGAAGGCCCAACGCCGATGTCGGCGGTGTTATCGGGCTTGCTGCTAAACGTCGCGCTGTACGCGGTGGTGCGGCTCAAAATGTTGGTGGACGGCTCGCTGGCGGGCACGACGACGCCGCATTTAGCGGGTGCGCTTTTAATGGGATTTGGACTGGTGTCATTCATGGTGGCGGGGTTATTTCTCCATCGCCAGCGCGACATCAAACGGATGTTTAGTTATTCGTCAATTGAACACATGGGTTTAATGACCTTTGCATTTGGTTTAGGCGGACCGCTGGCGACGTTCGGCGCGTTGCTGCACATGCTGGTGCATTCGCTGACGAAATCGGCAATTTTTGTCACCGTTGGTCACGCGACCCACATTGCTGGCACGCAGGCAATTGAGCGGATTCGCGGTTTAATCCGCACCCAGCCAGCAGTCGGGTGGGCGCTGCTGTTTGGCGTAGTCGCCATTGCAGGATTTCCGCCGTTTGGCGTGTTTACCAGCGAATTCTTGCTCTTAACGGCGACGATGCAGACGCAACCTTGGTTCACGCTGGCGCTGGTGAGCGGGTTGGCGATTGCGTTTGCTGGCTTGTTCCGACATTTGCATCCGATGGTGTACGGCGCAGCGCCAGAAGGTCAGCAGCCGGTGTCCGCCAACATGCTGCCGGTGGTGATTCATTTAGGGCTGGTGCTGTGGCTGGGGTTGTCGATTCCTGATTTTCTGGTGATCTGGCTGAATCGGGCGACGGAGTTAATTGCGGGAGCGCCGGTGTTGTGAATTCAGTTGTCAGTTGACAACATGAAACACGTTGCTTGTGTTGTCAACTCTTTTTATTCGCTGTTATTCAAAAAATGCGCTTATCAATGCCGATTTGTATTATTGAAAACTTAAAAACATTCACCTATTTTTAGGACGCATAACCGCATGACTGATACCAAACATTGCCAACTGTTGATTCTGGGATCGGGGCCGGCCGGATATACGGCTGCGGTCTACGCCGCTCGCGCCAATCTCAAGCCAGTGCTGGTCACGGGCTTGGAGCAGGGCGGGCAATTGATGACCACCACCGAGGTCGATAATTGGCCCGGCGATTCCGACGGCGTCAACGGCGCGGAATTGATGGAGCGGATGCGCCGCCACGCCGAACGCTTCGCCACTGAAATCATTTTTGACCACATCAACGCTGCCGATCTCGCACATCGTCCCTTCCGTTTGACCGGCGATGCAGCGGTGTACACCTGCGACGCGCTGATCATCGCCACCGGTGCCAGTGCGCAATATCTCGGCTTGCCATCTGAGCAGGAATTTCGTGGGCGCGGCGTGTCTGCCTGCGCGACCTGCGACGGATTCTTTTATCGCAATCAAAAGGTTGCGGTGATTGGCGGCGGCAATACGGCAGTCGAAGAGGCGCTGTATTTGTCCAACATCGCCTCCGAAGTGATCTTGGTGCATCGGCGCGACGCGCTGCGGGCGGAGAAAATTCTCCAGCAACAACTCTTTGATAAAGCAGCAACCGGCAACATCCGGCTGGCGTGGAATCAAACGCTGGATGAAGTGCTCGGCGATGCGACAGGCGTCACCGGCATTCGTCTCCAAAGTACGGTGGACGGTTCGACGCAAGATATTGATCTGCAAGGCGTGTTTATCGCCATCGGGCATCGGCCGAATACCGATCTGTTTACCGGGCAATTGGCGATGGTCAACGGCTATCTCAGCGTGCAAGGCGGCAGTCAGGGCAACGCGACTGCGACCTCGGTGCCCGGCGTGTTCGCTGCTGGCGACGTGATGGACGCGGTCTATCGGCAAGCCATCACTTCGGCGGGTTCTGGCTGCATGGCGGCGCTTGATGCTGAAAAGTATTTGGAAACGCGCACCTAAAACCGCCAATTTTTCACCACGTCAGCAGCGGTCGCGCCCATGTCAACTAACCATTTCCCAACCGGCTTCATGCTGATTCAAGGCAATCGGCTCGAAGAATTATGTAATCTGCTGGTGGCGTGGTTAAAGCGACACCCGTTGCAGCCGCTGGAAAATGATGTGGTGTTGGTGCAGAGCAACGGCATCGCGCAGTGGCTGAAACTCGCCATCGCCGCTGATGTTGGCAGCGACGGTTTGAGCGGCGGCTGCGGCATCGCGGCAGCATTAAAAGTCACCTTGCCGGCGCGATTCATCTGGCAAGCCTATCGGCAAGTGCTCGGTGACTTGCCCGACAGTTCTCCATTTGACAAAGCACCGCTGACTTGGCGGCTGTATCGGCTGCTGGGGGTACTGGATACCGCGCCAGCACTCACCAGCGCAGATGTCGATTGCTTCGCCCCGCTCACGCACTTCCTCAGCGGTGAAGATCATCTCCGCCGTCGCCACCAACTCGCCGCCCGCCTCGCCGATTTATACGATCAATATCAGGTCTATCGCGCCGACTGGCTGACCGCGTGGCAGCAGCACGATGACGTGCTCATCCGTCCGCAGGGCGAGCGCGAACCGATTCCGACCGCCCAACGCTGGCAACCGGCGCTGTGGCGCTGGCTGGTGGCTGACATCAACGCGCCCACCTTAGAAAAAGGGGAATTTCCATTTGCCACCGCCAGTCGCGCCGACGTTCACCGCGAATTTTTAACGCAAATCAAGGCTTTCACCTCCCGCCCCGCCGCCCTGCCGCGACGCGTGATCGTGTTTGGCATCTCGGCGCTGCCGCGCCAATGGCTCGAAGTGCTCGCCGCCATCGCCGCCCACACGCAGGTGCTGCTGTTTGTTCACAATCCCAGCCAGCATTACTGGGGCGATTTGATTGAAGGGCGCGAGCTGTTTCGCTCGCACTACCGCCGCACCGCCGCCCGCAAAATTCCGCCCGCTTTAGACCCAACGCTGCTGCATTTACACGGTCATCCGCTGCTCGCCGCGTGGGGCAAACAGGGGCGCGATTATTTGCGGATGCTGGACGAATACGACGAGCGGACGCACTACGCCGCGCATTTTGAACGCGCCGAGTTAAAAATTGATCTGTTCACCTCGCCGGGTACCGCCACGCTGCTGCACCAATTGCAAGATGACATCCTCCAGTTGCGCCCCCTGAGTGAGCGGCAGGCGCTGGCGGTGGCGATTGATCCGGCGACGGATCGCAGCATCGAATTTTTAGTCGCGCACAGCCCGCTGCGCGAGGTGGAAATTCTGCACGATCAATTACTTGACGCCTTCGCAGCCGCAGCCCAAGCCGGCACTCCGCTGGCACCCCGCGAGGTGTTGGTGATGGTGCCGGATGTGAACCTGTACGCGCCGCACGTCAGCGCCGTGTTTGGGCGCTTGGAAGCGAGCGATCCGCGCTACATCCCGTTTCATCTCTCCGATCAAGGGCAGCGCCAGCGCAATCCGGTGCTGCTGGGCTTGGCCACGCTGCTCAATTTGCCGCAAGCGCGTTTCACCGTCACCGAGCTGCTGGATTTGCTTGACATCGCCGCCGTGCGCGGACGGTTTCGCATCGCCGAGACCGATTTACCACCACTGCGGCGCTGGATTGGCGGTGCCAACATTCGCTGGGGGTTATCTGCCGAACACCGCGCCAGCCTCAATTTTCCCGTCGGTTTGGAACAGAACACTTGGCGTTTTGGGCTGCGGCGAATGGTGCTCGGTTTTGCGACCGGCACCAGCGCGGCATGGCAAGGCATTGAACCGTATGACGAAATTGGCGGCTTGGACGCAGCATTGATCGGGCCGCTGGTCGAATTGCTCACCACTTTGGAGTGGGCATGGCAGCAGTTACAAACGCCGCGCCCGCCGACGGAGTGGATGCACACGCTGACGCAGTTGATGGACGCAGTTTTTCTCGCCACCACCGAGGCGGATGTGTTGGCGGTGACGCGGGTGACGACGGCGCTGGAACAGTGGACAACCGAGTGTCAACAAGCCGAGCCGCTCACCGCTGGGGCGGAGGTCACGGTGCCATTGGAAGTGGTGCGCGAGGCGGTGTTGGCGGCAGTCGATGCGCCGACTTTGACGCAACGGTTTTTTGCTGGCGCGGTGAATGTGGCGACTTTGATGCCGATGCGGGCGATTCCGTTTCGGCACATTTGGCTGCTGGGCATGAACGACGGTGATTATCCGCGCCACTATCAACGCGCCGATTTTGATTTGATGGCGAAGGATTACCGCCCCGGCGACCGCTCCCGCCGTGAAGATGATCGGTATCTGTTTTTGGAGGCGCTGCTGTCGGCACGCGAGCATTTAGCGATCAGTTGGGTGGGGCGCAGCATCCGCGACGATTCGCCGCGACCGCCGTCGGTGTTGGTCGGACAACTGCGCGATCACCTCGCGGCGGGCTGGCGCTTGGCCACTGCGAGCGCGAGCGCCAGCGGTGAGCAATTGCTGGCGGCGCTGACCACTGAACATCCGTTGCAGCCGTTCAGCGTCCGTTATTTCCAGCCTGACCGACCGCAGCAGTTGTTCACTTATGCCAGCGAATGGCGAGCTGCTCACGCGCCGATCATCACGCCGCTGGCAACAGTTCCCCACTTTGCAAAAGGGTGGCTGGGAATTGTCAATGCCGCGCCAGCACTGACGCTCGCTGCGTTGGGACGTTTTCTGCGCTGGCCGCTCAAGACGTTTTATACCGACCGGCTGGCGCTCTATTTCACCGCCGACGACACCGCGCTGGCGGATGATGAAACGTTTACGGTCGATGGGCTGGAGAAATGGCAGTTATCCAACGCGGTGCTGGCGCAGGTGCGTACTGCGCTGGCGCAACAGCCGGATGCGGATGCGGAAATGCTGGTGACGATGGCAACGCAGCGGCTGGTGCGCACGGGTGAATTGCCGCTGCCGCCGTTTGCGCAGCAGTGGAGCGAGGCGCTGTTGACCACGCTGCAAACGCCGGTCGCCCGTTATCAAGCGTTGCTGAAGCAGTTTGCGCTGGCGCTGCCGGGTGAGGCGGTGGCGTTAGAAATCCCCCCCAGCCCCCCTTTTGCAAAGGGTGGAGATCAAGCGGGAATGGCGGGGATTTTTTTAGAAGACACGCTCGCTGCGGTGCGGACTGATGACGCTGGCAATCGCGTCCGTTTGCAGTTGCAAGCCAGCCGTCTCCACGTCGGCACGGATTTGAAATGGACGCTGCTGGCGCCTGTCTGGCCGGAACATCTGGCAGCGCAACTGACCGCCCCGACGACGACGCATGTGCTTGGGCCAGATACCGATTTCCAAATTGCGCCGCTGCCTGCCGCCACCGCGCAGACGCATTTGCTGGCGCTGCTCGCCGGTTATCGCGCCGCGTTGACTGCGCCGCTGCCGTTGGCGTGTAAAACCGGCTTTGCATGGCTCGCCGCTCAAGCTGGAACCCCGGTCAATCCAGAAACCGCCTACGAAGGCGAAGAATTCAAACGTGATTCCAATCCGGGCGAGATGTTTGAGCATCCCGGTTATCGCCGCTTCTGGCCGACTTACGCAGAGCTGGAGGCTGATGAGCGATTTCAGCCGCTGTTGGCGCAGCTCTATCAACCGCTGTTTGATCACGCTCGACCCGGTTCTCAGCCAGTGACGCGGGAGAGCGATGATGATTAACCCGTTGGAACCGTTGACATTTCCGTTGCAACACTCGCGCTTGATCGAAGCCAGCGCCGGCACCGGTAAAACTTTCACGCTGGCGCTGCTGTATGTGCGGCTGGTGCTCGGACACGGCGGTGCTGCGACAGGATTTGTGCGTCCGCTGACGCCGCCGGAGATTTTGGTGGTGACGTTCACTGACGCGGCGACCAAGGAACTGCGCGAGCGGATTCGCGGCTTGTTGGTGGCGGCTGCCAACTGTTTTGATGAAGAACCCGCGCCAACTCACGCGGCAACAACGCTCTTGCTGCAACTCCGCGCCAGCTATGCGTCCGCCGAGTGGTTGACCTGCGCGGCGCGGCTGCGACTGGCCGCGCAGTGGATGGATGAGGCGGTAATTCTGACCATTCATAGCTGGTGCTATCGCATGTTGCAGGAACATGCGTTTGCCACTCGCGGCTTGTTTCAGCGCGAGTTAGTCACCGATCAGAGCGAGGTGTTGGCGGAGGTGGTGCGCGATTATTGGCGGATTCATTTTTATCCGCTGTCGCCCACGCAGGCAGCGTTAGTGGTCAAAGCAGTTGGTTCACCGGCGGAGCTGCAAAAAAAACTGCGGCTCTGGCTGCATCGGCGCGAGGCGGTGCTGACGTATTGCGGCCAACCGCTGCGCTGTGCGTCATTGACTGCGCCGTTGGCGGCAGCGCAGCGGCAGGCGGAGTTAGAACGCACGGCGCGGGATATTTGGCACGAGCAGCGGCTGACGGTGGAGGCGGTGTTGCGCGAGCTGCGCGAGCATCTCAATGGCAAGACGCACAACAGCGCCCAAGTCGATAAATTTGAGGATTTATTAGCCGCAATTGCGCTTTGGGCTGCGGGTGGCGCGGAACCAACAGCGTTAAAACATTTTGCTGCTGGCGCATTTCAATTCAAAAAAACCGCCAAAGTACAAACGGAAGTGGTGCATCCCGCGTTTCAAGCACTTGCCGCTTGGCGGACGGCGCTCTCGACCGTGCCGTTGGCGGCAACCGTTACCGCTCATGCCGCGCAGTGGGTTGGGGCGGAGTTGGAACGGCGGTTGGTGGCGCGAGCAGAAATGGGATTTGATGATTTGCTGCGCCAGCTTGATGCGGCGCTGAACAGTTGTCAGTTGTCTGGCGGAGTCGCGCCAACCAACGCTGCCGTTTCACTGCCAACTGAAAATACGCAGCTCGCCGCCACCATTCGCGCTCAGTTTCCGGTGGCGCTGATTGATGAATTTCAAGACACCGATCCGATTCAATACCGCATTTTTGATCGCATTTATCAGGTCGCCCAACCGCATCCCGACACCGCCCTGATTTTGATCGGCGATCCCAAACAAGCGATTTACAGCTTTCGCGGTGCCGACATCCAAACTTATCTCTGCGCTCGCGCCGCCACCGCCGGACGTCATCACACCCTCGCCGTCAATTACCGCTCCACCAGCGCCGTCGTTGCTGCCTGCGCCGCGCTGTTTGCTCCCGCAGAAACGTGCCAACGCGGCGCGTTTCGCTGCAAAACCAACGCCGGCAATCCGATTCCGCTGCATCCGGTGCAGGCGCATGGTCAGCCGCAGCAGTTGCAACTCAACGGACAACCCGCGCCAGCACTCACGCTGTGGTGGCTGGATGGTGATGACGATGCGCCCGTGCAGGTCGGCGCTTATCGGGAGCAAATGGCGGCAGCAGCAGCGCGGCAAATCGTCGCGTGGCTGGCGCAGGCGCAGCAGGGTTTGGCGGGATTCCAGCACGACAGCGCGTGGACGCCGTTGCGTCCCAAAGACATCGCCATCTTGGTGCGCACCGGCACCGAAGCCATCGCCATGCAGCGAGCGTTGGCCGCGCAGCAGATACACAGCGTTTATTTGTCAGATCGGGAATCGGTGTTTGCTACCGAAGAAGCCAGCGATCTGCGCCATTGGTTGCGAGCCGTCGCCGCCCCGACCGATGACAGCTTGGTGCGGGCAGCGTTGGGCACCAACACGCTGCAACTACCGCTGACATGGCTGGCGCAGTTGCAGCAGGACGAATTGGCGTGGGAAGCGCAGATCGAACGCTTTCGCAGTTATCAACTGCGCTGGCAGCAGCACGGCGTGCTCGCCATGCTGCGGCAGTTGTTGCAAGACTTTGAATTACCGACCCGTTTACTCGCTGAAGCGGGCGGCGAGCGCGTGTTGACTAACTTGCTGCATCTCGCCGAATGGCTGCAACAGGCGGCGCTGGCGCTGGATGGTGAGCAGGCGTTGATTCGGCATTTAGCCGAACAATTGACCGCCACTGCGGCAGATACGGTGCCCGATGCGTTCATTCAACGCCTTGAAAGTGATGCAGAATTGGTGCAAATCATCACGATTCATAAAGCCAAAGGTTTGGAATATCCGCTGGTGCTGCTGCCGTTTATTTGCTCGTGGCGTGAAGTTGATGGCAACACCCGTCAAGTGTTCTATCACGACGGCGCGAGCACGCGGCTGGAGCTGGCTGATAAAAAGCTGTTTGAACCGGCGTGGGAAGCGGCCGATGACGCCCGTTTAAGTGAGGACGTGCGCCTGCTTTACGTTGCCGTCACCCGGGCGCGTCATGCGCTGTGGCTGGGCATCGCGCCGTTAAAAGGTCGCAACGGCAAAACGCCGCAGTTGGAAAAATCAGCATTTGGCTATCTCCTCAACGGCGGAGAAACGTTTGCTGATGTGGCGGCAGTGCGAACGGCGTTAGCGGCGCTGCCGGCGCGATGTGCGGACATTGTGCTAACACCGCTGCCGGAGTTGGCGGACGCTGCCGTCACGACCGCAGCCGCTCTGACGCTGGAATCAGCGCGAATGGCACAAAAAGCGCGATTGCCGTCGTGGTGGATTGCGAGCTATTCCTCACTCAAACGGCACGGCGGTGGGCAGCGGCATTCGTTGCCAGCGCAGGAGACGGCGCGAGAGGAAACGATGCTGGAAGAGGCGACCGCTGCAACGGCGGTTGATGAGCACATTGTTGAACAGTTCAGCCTGCACGGGCTGCCGCGTGGGAGTCGGCAAGGCACCTTTTTACACGCGCTGCTGGAGTGGGCGGGGCAATGTCAGGTGGTGACGGCTACTGGTGAACATTTGACGGGATTTGCGGCGGCGGCAACGGCAGATAGTGAGCGGCTGGCGCTGGTGACGACGCGCTGCCGGTTACACGGTTTGACGGATTGGGTGCCGGTGTTGGATGCGTGGCTGGCGCGGTTTTTAACGCAACGTTGGAACATCACGGGCTTTGCGTTGCGGGATTTAACGCTGGCGCAGTGTCAAATTGAAATGGAGTTTTGGTTAGAAATTCATCACGTCACAACGACGCAATTAGATCAATTGGTGCAGCAGCATTGTTTAGCGGGTTATGCGCGTCCAGCATTAGAATATAATGTGCTCAACGGCATGTTAAAAGGGTTTATTGATTTGATTTGCGAATACGACGGGCGCTACTATATCGTTGATTGGAAATCAAATTATCTCGGCGCGACGGCGGCTGCGTACACGGAGAAGGCGATGCGCGATGAGATATTACATTCGCGTTATGATTTACAATATGTATTATATGTGCTGGCGCTGCATCGATTATTAACAGCGCGATTGCCGAATTACAATTATGACCGCGATCTTGGTGGCGCAATTTATGTATTTTTGCGCGGAATTGAAGCGCCGAGTCAGGGCTTATTTTTTGATAAACCACCGCGCCAATTGATTGAAACATTAGATCGGTTGTTTTTTAGTGGCGGTCGGTAAGATGATTTTGGTGCGACAGGGCGCTTGCTGCGTCCGCACGGGGTCGCTGGTTCAAAGCAGACGCTGCTTGCTCTAATGCGGTCTCCGCCTTAGGATGCGCCGTCAATTGCAGGATGCACGATGATGCGCATCTTGACTCGTTTTGTTGAAGGATGCTGTTGATCACATGTGTGGCGATGGCGCTGACCTTCCACTTTCACTCCAGCGCGTCCAACGCAAGCGATTGGAAGTCAATGTTGAGTAAAACAGATACAGTTAGCCAGCCGTTAAACTTTAGGGGAAAGGCAATTTATGAATAAATCGGAGCTCATCGAAAAAATGGCAGATGCTGCGGACATCTCTAAGGCAGCGGCGGGGCGTGCCTTGGATGTGATGATTGATGAGATCACCACCTGCTTGAAAGCTGGTGACACGGTGTCGTTGATTGGGTTTGGAACCTTTTCCGTCAAGGAACGGGCAGCGCGGATGGGACGTAACCCCCAGACTGGAGAATCCATCAGTATCAAGGCTTCCAAGACACCTGCATTTAAGGCTGGTAAAGCCCTAAAAGATGCAGTACAATAGTCTCCTGTTTTGATTTCGAGGGTGTTTAGCTCAGCTGGGAGAGCATCGCCCTTACAAGGCGAGGGTCGTAGGTTCGATCCCTACAACACCCACCATTTAGATCGTTAGGGAAAGTTTTGGAGCGGTAGTTCAGTTGGTTAGAATACCGGCCTGTCACGCCGGGGGTCGCGGGTTCGAGCCCCGTCCGCTCCGCCAAATCAAGTAAAAAACGGGGTACCCAGTTGGGTATCCCGTTTTTTTTTCTGAATTCCACTCACTCACCGCTCCTCACCACTATGCTTCAGACCATCCGTGAACGCGCTCAAGGTTGGATTGCTTGGGTTATTGTCATCCTCATCAGCGTGCCCTTCGCTTTGTGGGGCATTCAGTCCTATCTCGGCGAGAGTGGCGAACCCGTCGCCGCTACTGTCAACGGCGTTGAAATCGCCACCCGCGACCTTGATCGCCGCGTGCAAAACGTCCAATTTGAACTCCGCGACCGCCTTGGTTCCGACAGCACTCTCAACGATCAACACCTCCGCGCCGAAGTCCTTGATGCGCTGATTCAAGAAGTGTTGTTGCTCAATGTCACGCAAGACCTCGGGCTGCGTGTGTCCGATCAAGACCTGCAAATGCAAGTGCTCGCTGAGACCGCTTTTCATAAAGACGGACGTTTCGACCACGACACTTACGAACGCATTTTGCAGCTCCAAGGTCTGACGCCCGCGCTGTTTGAAGCGCAGTTGCGCCAGCAGCTCACCAGCTCCCAATTGATTCGCGCCATCGCCGGCAGCGAATTCATCACTCGTGCCGAACTCGCGCACTATCAACGCCTCGCCCAGCAACAACGCGAACTGGTTTATGCCCGTTTTCGCGCTGCGGATTTCCCCGCCACCACCCCACCGACGGATGCCGCAATCGCCGCGTTTTATGACGTCAACAGCGCCCGGTTTCAGATTCCAGAACAGGTCAAACTCGACTATTTATTGCTTGATGCCAGCACTTTGGCAGCAAATAGCGTCAGCACTGACGAGGAACTGCGTCAGCGTTATGCCGCTGCGTCAGCGCAGTTCACCGAACCAGAACGCCGTCACATCAGCCACTTGTTGCTCACGCTGCCCAAAGATGCCGACGACGCTACCGCCGCGCAGGTGTTGAGTAAAATCAATGACATCCGCGCTCGCATTCAAGCCGGTGAAGCCTTCGCAGCCTTGGCACAACAATTGTCGGCTGATCCCGGCAGCGCGTCCGCTGGTGGCGCACTTGGCAGCGTCGAGAAAGGCATGATGGTGCCTGCGTTTGAACAAGCTGCGTTTGCGCTGCCGCTCAATACCGTGAGCGAGCCGGTGCGCACTGAATTTGGTTATCACCTGATCGTCGTCACGGAAATCACGCCCGCCGTGACCAAACCATTTGAAGCCGTGCGCGAGCAATTGCAGGCGGAAGTCACCAAGCAGCGGGCGGAAGCGCAGTTTTATGACCTCGGCGAGCGCCTCGCCAATCTCGCGTATGAAACGCCAGACAGTCTCGAACCGGCGGCAGCAACGCTGGGTTTGACGGTGCAGCACAGCGATTGGATCAGTCGCAGCGATGGCAGCGGCATCTTGAATCAGCCGAAGGTGCTGGCTGCCGCGTTTAGTGAGGAAGTGCTGACCGAAGGGCGCAACAGCGAGCTGATTGAGCCGGAGCGCGATGCGCTGCAAGCCATCGTGGTGCGCGTGGTTGAACATCGTCCGGCGGCGCTCAAACCGTTGGCGGAAGTGCGTGAGGCGATCATTGCTGACCTCAACGCCGAGGCTGCTGGAGTTGCAACTGCGGCGGCGGCAACGGCGGCGCTGACCAAGTTACGCGAAGGCGCGGACTGGGCGACGGTGCTCGGCACGGTCAAATTGGAAGAGCCGGGGTTGGTGGCACGGCAGGCGGACAATGTCCCGGCGGCAGTGCTGGATACGGCGTTTACGTTGCCCGCGCCGCTTGCCAATAAAGTGAGTGCTGACACGGCGCAATTGGAAGCCGGTGATGTGGCGCTGGTGCGGGTGCTGCGGGTGGAAGATGGCGCGATTGCCGCTGACGTTGATCTGAAAACCGCACCGGAAGCGGCGCAATTGCTGCCGGGGCTGGCGCGACAAACGTATGCGCAGATGGTGCGGGATATGGAACGACGCGCTGACATCGACCGGACGCCGCTGCGCGTTGTTGACGAGCTGTAACGTCGCGCTGACCAAACCGCAAGCGCGTTGCGGTTTGGTAACTTTTCTGCTCAACCCAAACCTAAAATGTGGTAGCCAGTATCGACGTAGAGCACGTCGCCGGTGATTCCAGACGCCAAGTCAGAACACAGAAATGCTGCTGCATTGCCCACTTCTTGAATCGTCACGTTCCGCCGTAGCGGGGTGCGGTCTTCCACTTTTTTCAACATGTCACGAAAATCTGCAATTCCGGCTGCCGCTAAGGTGCGGATCGGGCCGGCGGAAACGGCGTTGACCCGCGTCCCGTGCGGTCCCAGCGAGGCAGCGAGATAGCGCACATTGGCTTCCAAACTCGCCTTGGCGACACCCATCACGTTGTAATTCGGCACTGCCCGCACTGCGCCCAAATACGTCATCGTCACCAATGCGCCGTTGCGTCCCGCCATTAACGCTCGCCCGGCTTTCGCCAACGCCGCAAAGCTGTAAGCACTGATGTCGTGCGCGGCAGCAAACCCTTCTCGCGTCACCGCGTCCACATAATCGCCTTCCAACTGCTCACGCGGTGCAAAGGCGATGGAGTGAACGATTGCATCTAAGCCGTCCCAACGCTCGCCCAGCGTTGTGAATAAAGTTTCAATATCCTGATCGCTGCCGACATCAAGCGGCAACACCACGTCCGAGCCGCATTTGTTCGCCATTTCCTCCACGCGAGATTTCAATTTGTCATTCTGGTAAGTCAGCGCGATCTGTGCGCCAGCGTGGTGCATCGCCTCCGCGCAACCCCACGCAATCGAACGATTGCTGGCAACGCCGGTGACCAGAATTTTCTTGCCGTCTAAAAAACCCATGATGATCGTCTCTTTCGTGTGGTTAAGAATAGAATTCGCTGCGAGTCGCGCCGCGAGCGGGCGGTAACAGTAACGAAACTTGTGGACAGGCGAAAGGCAATGAATGCGAGATGGCGGTTGACGGTAGGGCTGTTGGCGCTGGCGCTGGGTGGTTGCGAGAAGACGCTGTGGAATGATCCCTATCCGGCGGCTGACAGTGCGCAGCACACGCTGTACAGCGCCTTTGATGAGCGCCCCCAACATCTGGACCCGGTGCGGTCGTATAGCGCCAATGAATATGCCTTTTTAGCGCAGATTTATGAGCCGCCGCTGCAATATCATTTTTTATGGCGACCTTATCGCCTGATTCCGTTATCCGCTGCCGAGGTGCCAACGCCGCACTATTTTGATGCTGCCGGCCAACCGCTGCCAGATGACGCGCCCGCCGCGACCATTGCGCGTGCCGATTATGTGATACGGATTCAGCCCGGCATTCAGTTTCAACCCCATCCGGCGCTGGCGCAGACAAGCGACGGTCAGTTGCGCTATCACGCGCTGACGGAAGCTGATTTGACCGACATCAAGCAATTGGCAGATTTTGCGGAAACCGGCACCCGCGAGCTGACGGCTGATGATTTTATCTATCAAATCAAACGTCTCGCCGCACCTTGGTTGCAATCACCGATTGCGGGCGTGATGGCGCAACATCTGGTTGGATTTGCGGACTTGACCACGCAATTGACGCCGCTGGCGCAAGCCACGCCGTCAGCGCAGGTCGCAGCGCTGCGTCAAACCGCGCTCGCGGGCGTGACTGCTATTGATCGTTACAGCTTTCGCATTCAACTCAATGGCAAATATCCGCAATTCGTGTATTGGCTGGCGATGCCATTTTTTGCGCCCATGCCTTGGGAAGCGGAGGCGTTTTATGCCCAGCCGGGAATGAGTGAACGCAATCTCAGTTTGGATTGGTATCCAATTGGCACGGGCGCATTTTTGTTGAGCGAAAACAATCCGAATCTGCGGATGGTGTTGTCGCGTAATCCCAATGTTCATCTCGAACGCTATCCGACCGACGGAATGCCGGGCGACGCAGCAAGCGGCATTCTTGCCGATGCCGGTAAACCGTTACCGCTGCTGGATCGCGCCATTTATAGCCTTGAAAAAGAAGACATTCCGCGCTGGAACAAATTTTTGCAGGGCTATTACGACAGCTCCGGCATCGCCTCCGACGCCTTCGATCAAGCGGTGCAGCTTGATACTGATGGAACGCCGTTGCTCACCGACGCGATGCGCGAGCAGGGAATCACGTTGCTCACTTCGGTGGAGCCGTCAAATTATTATTTAGGATTCAACATGTTGGATCCAATCGTCGGCGGCAGTTCGCAGCGAGCGCGGTGGCTGCGCCAAGCGATTTCAATTGCGGTTGATTACGAAGAATTTATTGCGATTTTTGCCAACGGGCGCGGCGTGGTCGCGCACGGACCGCTGCCGCCGGGGATTTTTGGGTATCGGGACGGCGCAGCGGGAATCAATCCGGTGGTGTACGAGTGGCGCGACGGACGTGCGGTGCGGCGACCGTTGGCAGCGGCGCAGGAATTGATGGCACAAGCGGGTTATCCCCATGGAATTGATCGTGAGAGCGGACAGACATTGACGCTGAATTATGAAGCAGTAGCGACTGGACCAGATGATCGCGCACGGTTGAATTGGATACGGAAACAATTTGCGAAATTAGGCATTGAATTGGTCGTTCGTTCTACTGATTACAATCGCTTTCAAGATAAACTGCGCACTGGCGCTGGTCAATTATTCATGGTGGGCTGGAATGCAGATTATCCCGATCCAGAAAACTTTCTATTTTTGCTATACGGCGGCAATAGTAAAGTGATACATCAAGGCGAAAACGTTGCGAATTACGCCAATCCAGAATTTGATCGTTTATTTGAAGCGATGAAGTTTATGAATGACGGCGCAGAACGACAAGCGATTATTGACCAACTGCTCGATATTGCGCGAGTTGATGCGCCATGGATTTGGGGATTTTTTCCTAAATCATTCAGCCTGCATCATCAATGGTTAGCGAATGTTGTTCCGAATCAAATGGCCAATAATACGCTGAAATATCGCCGCCTTGATCCGGCGCAACGCCAGCACCTGCGCCACGCTTGGAATCAGCCAATAGTGTGGCCGCTGATGATTGGTAGTCTGCTGTTATTGATGCTTATTTTGCCAGCGTGGTGGTTGATTTGGCGGCGAGAAAAAACAACTGCGTTATAAAAATTAGTTGCTAATTCGCTCTAAACGACTACGCGCCAATCGTGCTTCGGTGCTATTTGGAAAACTCGCAATCACTTGTTCTAAAGAGGCTTTTGCTTGATCAAAAGCCTTTTGATCAAATTGAATGTAGCCAATACGCAGCATGGCGCTTGCTACTTTTGCACTGTTGGGATGATTTTGAATTAACTGATGAAAGGCTTCGAGCGCAGCGGGATAATTGCGTTGCACATAATAGGTCTCGCCCAACCAATAACGGGCGCTGTCAGTAAATTCGCCTTGTGGATAGCTTTGCAGTAATGCACTAAACGCAGTTTTCGCTTGTTCATATTGACGTTCTTTTAATAGCGAGAAAGCGGCGCTATATGCCTCTCGTTCATTACCATTCAATGTTTCCGGTAATGGCAAGGACGGAACTCCGCTTTTATTCGCAGGTACCGGTGCTGCGGTGGGTTCATTCGCAGAACTGGCTTCAGTAACGGCAGCAGCAACCGCTGGAGTGGCACTTAAACGGGAGTCAATATCAAGGTATTGATCGCGTTGTAACCGTTCAAGTTTGGCAATAACAAGTTGTTGCGCTTCCAATAATCCGCGCAACTCCTGAATTTCAGTTTGCAATTGTTGTATTTGCAAAACCAAATCTGATCCGCTTTGATTATTAAGAATGCGTTCTAATCGTCCCATACGTTCTTCAAGGTTGGAACCAAAGCCAGCTTCAGCAGCATACACATTCAATTGAAATGCGAACAATAATCCGCTAATCAACAACACATTTCTGATTAAAATAATGCTCATAACCGTACCTCAATAGTTGATAATAACGCAGTGATTGGTGTGTCCTGACGGAGCACGAAACGCTGCATCGACCTGGCGTTCTTCACCATAACTGAGCGTTGCCATTTGCGCGGGCAATACGCCTTCAGCAAGCATCAATTGGCGCACAGCATTCGTGCGTTGATCGCCAAGTGAAAGATTATAATGACGTGTTCCTTGCGTATCCGTGTATCCTTCGAGGGTGATACGCTGAGTGGGATGATTGCCGAGATAATGCGCATGAAGACTAATTGTTGGGAGATACTCAGGTTTCACTTCAATGCTATCTGCGTCGAAATAAACGATGCGTTGATGTAATGGATTAGTTGGGTCTTCCCAAGGTGAGCTGTTATTATCTGGTTTCGTTTCCGAATACGCAGTGGCGGTTGGCTCAGAGGGTTGAATTGACGGCATCGCCATCATTTGTGTTGTTTTCACGGCGGAGTGCGCTGCGACTATTGGCGGAACTACCGCGCAACCTTCAATAACGACTATGATTGACAATGCAAGTGCTGCTCTTAATAGCTTCAAAAAGCGCGAGCAGTGGGGCACTAAAAAATTACTTTTTACCATGTGTTGATTGATCCGCAACAGAAAAAACTGAATTAAAAATTCCACTTTTATAAATCACAACGATGCGCTTAATTCGGTTTTTTACTCAAAAAACGACTACTCACGCACTCAAAAGTTGGTGAGATGGCGCGGGTATGTCAGGGTTTGGCTTGAATTCTACGGAAAAATAGCTATGATCGCCGCCTCACTTCACGGAGTTTGCGTTATGCGTCAGCCATTGATCGCGGGAAACTGGAAAATGAACGGCACCAAGACGAGCGCCGAGGCGCTGTTGTCTGGATTAGTTGCCGGTTCAGTGGGAATTTCTAAGGCGGAAATCGCCGTTTGTCCACCATTTCCGTACCTTGCTCTCGGTGAGCGGCTCTTGATTGGTTCCTCAGTTCGACTTGGGGCGCAAAATGTGTGTACGCAAGATGTTGGCGCGTATACCGGTGAGGTGTCGGCGCTAATGCTGGCAGAATTTGGGTGTCATTATGTTATTTGTGGGCATTCAGAACGGCGTGAGTATTATGGCGAAACCGATTCAATCATTGCAGAAAAATTGCTTGCTTGTATAAAACAGCAGCTCACTCCTATACTATGCGTTGGTGAAACTCTGCAACAGCGTGAACAAGAACAAACTGAAGCAGTTATTGGTACGCAGCTCGGCAATGTCATTGCTCAAATTGGTATTGACACATTTCAAAAAATTGAGATCGCTTATGAGCCGGTTTGGGCAATTGGTACCGGTAAAACTGCTACGCCAGAGCAAGCACAGAGCGTCCATTATTTCATTCGTCAACAACTCGCTAAACACGATCAAATCATTGCCGAAAAAGTCAGAATTTTATATGGCGGCAGCATGAAAGCCTCTAATGCACAAGACCTGTTATCGCAACCAGATATTGATGGTGGCTTGGTTGGTGGTGCGTCTTTAATTGTTGAAGACTTTTTAGCAATTTGTCAGGCAGGAGATGCTGTAGTTCTCTAATTTGAGACCTTACACAGGCTGTTCATTCATGCAAACTATTTTAACTGTCGCTCAGGTTTTTTTATCGCTTGGTCTCATTGGCTTGGTGTTGATTCAGCATGGTAAAGGCGCAGATGCCGGTGCTGCTTTCGGAAGCGGTGCATCGCAAACAGTTTTTGGTGCTCAAGGAACCGGTTCATTTTTGACACGCATCACTGCTATTGTGGCCACGCTGTTTTTTCTAACCAGCATGGCACTTGCGTATTACGCGACGCAAAGCAATGAGGTATCTAGTGATTTAATGGGGCGATTGAGCGAGGAAACAATCAAAGATTTCGCTCGTCCAGATGCTAAACCTGAGATGAATACGAATGATGTGCCGGTCGTTATCAATGATTCATCAACCAGTTCGCAAACGGATGTGCCAGCGGTACTAGACGCAGGTGCTGATACTCAGCTACAATCGCCTCCAACGAATTCAGATGATTAAATAAAATTGCCGACGTGGTGAAATTGGTAGACACGCTATCTTGAGGGGGTAGTGGCGCAAGCTGTACCAGTTCGAGTCTGGTCGTCGGCACCAATTGACAACGGCATACCGTGCAAATCCGGTATGCCGTTTTTTGTGCGATAACAATTCCAACTCTAAGTCCCGAACGCATTCATCTGTAATCAGCTTTTCCAGCGGTTGACATATTGGCGAGTGCTGCACTAGACTGTCTCATCGCTAGATACATTATAAAAAAAATAGTGAGGAGACCGTGCTTAACAACTATCTTCCGATTCTGATATTCATTCTCGTCGGAATTCTGGTGGGCGTTGGTCCGCTAGTACTTGGTTATCTGCTCGGTCCACGTCATCCAAACAAAGACAAAGATGCTCCCTATGAATGCGGCTTTGAAGCATTTGAGACCGCACGCCTAAAATTCGATGTGCGTTTCTATTTGGTCGCAATCCTTTTCATTGTTTTTGATTTAGAAATCGCTTTTTTATTCCCTTGGGCAGTTGTAATTAAAGACCTCGGGATGGTTGCGTTTTGGAGCATGTTTATATTCCTCGGTATTTTAGTTGTTGGCTTCCTCTACGAGTGGAAAAAAGGAGCACTGGAATGGGAATAGAAGGTCTCCTTGAAGAAGGCATTGTCACAACGACAGCCGACAAACTGATTAATTGGGCACGGACAGGTTCACTGTGGCCAATGACTTTTGGATTAGCATGTTGTGCAGTTGAAATGATGCACGCCGGCGCAGCTCGCTATGATTTAGATCGCTTTGGTATTGTCTTTCGCCCTAGTCCACGCCAATCAGATGTTATGATTGTTGCTGGAACCTTAGTGAATAAAATGGCACCAGCTTTACGCAAAGTGTATGACCAAATGGCGGAACCACGTTGGGTTATTTCAATGGGTTCTTGCGCAAATGGTGGTGGTTATTATCACTATTCTTATGCTGTTGTTCGTGGCTGCGATCGCATCGTTCCTGTTGATATTTATGTGCCGGGCTGCCCACCAACTGCGGAAGCGTTGCTTTACGGTATTTTGCAGCTCCAGAATAAAATTCGGCGCACAAATACTATTGCCCGTTCAGCATCGTAATAGCACATGACTACATCTTCCTTCACTCGTCATTCTAAACTTGCTGCTGCAATTCATGAGCATTTTATAACGCTTGATTGTGCGCTGCACACTGAATTTTCTGAATTGACGCTCACTGTTCCAAATCATCATTTACTTGAAGTTGCTCAAATTTTGCGCGATCTCCCGTGCTTTCATTTTGAACAGCTCATTGATTTATGTGGCGTTGATTACGCCGCACTGGGGCAATCGGAATGGGAAACGGAAGTTGCATCAAATACTGGTTTCGGAAGAAGTGTTGATCGTGACTCCGCTTTTAACGTAGCGGATTCAAATCGCTTTGCGGTGGTTTATCATTTGTTGTCATTGACACAAAACCAGCGTTTGCGCGTGCGCGTTTACGCCGATAATGACGACCCCATTGTGGATTCTATTGTTCCCATTTGGAAATCGGCTGATTGGTTTGAGCGGGAAGCATTTGATCTCTACGGAATTCTGTTTCAAGGTCATCCTGATTTGCGGCGCATTTTGACTGATTATGGTTTTATTGGTCATCCTTTCCGTAAAGATTTCCCATTAAGTGGTCAGGTCGAAATGCGTTATGATCCTGAGCAAAGTCGAGTGGTCTATCAACCAGTATCTATTGAGCCTCGCGTATTAGTTCCTCGCGTCATCCGCGAAGACAGCCGTTATGTCAAGGGGCTGACCAATGCCTGAAATTCGTAATTACACTTTAAATTTTGGTCCACAGCATCCATCGGCGCACGGGGTTTTGCGTTTGGTATTAGAGTTGGATGGTGAAATTATTGAACGTGCTGACCCTCATATTGGGTTATTACATCGTGGGACTGAAAAACTTGCGGAATATAAACCATACAACCAAAGCATTGGTTATATGGATCGGCTTGATTACGTGTCAATGATGTGTAATGAGCATGGCTATGTTCGTGCAATTGAAAAATTACTCGGCATCACAATTCCAGAGCGTGCTCAATATATTCGTACTTTGTTCGATGAAATCACCCGCATTCTTAATCATCTGATGTGGCTCGGTGCGCATGGATTAGATATTGGGGCAATGAGTATTTTTTTGTACTGTTTTCGAGAACGAGAAGATTTGCTTGATTGCTATGAAGCTGTGTCAGGTGCGCGGTTACATGCAACATATTATCGTCCCGGTGGTGTTTATCGTGATTTGCCCGATCAAATGCCGCAATACCAAGGCAGTTCTAAATGGCACAGCGCCAAAACCATTGCGCAACGTAATGGCGCTCGACAAGGTTCTTTGCTAGATTTCATTGATGATTTTGCATACCGTTTCCCCAAGTATGTTGATGAATATGAAACGTTATTAACGGATAACCGTATTTGGAAACAGCGCACTGTTGGCATTGGTGTTGTCTCTCCTGAACGTGCATTGCAGTTAGGCTTCACTGGTCCTATGTTGCGTGGCTCTGGAATTGAATGGGACTTGCGCAAAAAGCAACCGTATGCCGCTTATAGCCAAGTCGATTTTGACATTCCGGTTGGCGTCAATGGCGATTGCTATGACCGTTATTTGGTGCGCATGGAAGAAATGCGCCAGTCTAATCGTATTGTTAAACAATGCGTTGCTTGGTTAAGAAAAAATCCAGGTTCGGTTATGGTTGGTGACAACAAAGTTGCACCGCCGCAACGCGCAGCAGTAAAAAGCGATATGGAAAGTCTCATTCATCATTTCAAGTTATTTAGCGAAGGGTATTGTCCACCCTGCGGTGAAGTATATGCCGCTGTCGAAGCACCTAAGGGAGAGTTTGGCTGCTATATTATTTCGGATGGCGCTAATAAACCTTATCGTCTAAAAGTGCGCGCACCTGGATTTCCACATCTTGCGGCATTAAATGAAATGTCTAAAGGGCATATGTTGGCTGATGTCGTGGCAATTATTGGAACACTCGATATCGTATTTGGGGAGATTGACCGCTGATGAGCTTCCGCAACGCACCGCTCGCAGTGACGCACAGTTGTGATAAGTCGGCGATCTTTACGTCTGAGATTCGGGCTGCAATTGATGCGTTAATTGCGAAATACCCGACTGACTGGAAGCAATCGGCAGTGATGCCGACTTTGACGTTAGTACAAGATGCGAATGACGGGTGGCTGACTACGGAATTAATGAATGCGGTTGCTGCTTATCTCGATATGCCAGAAGTGTCGGTTTATGAAGTCGCAACCTTTTACGGTATGTATGACCTAGAACCTCAGGGTAAACACAAGGTTTGCATCTGTAATAGCGTCTCTTGCTTGTTGCGGGGTTCTGATACGTTATTGCATCACGTTGAATCTAAATACAACGTTCATCCGAATGAAATTACTGCTGATGGTCGTTTTACCTTGAAAGAAGTTGAATGTTTAGGAGCTTGCTGCGGTGCTCCGGCGGTGATGATTGATAAACAATATTATGAAAATTTGTCACCGGGATCACTTGATAAACTGATTGATGGGCTGGAATAAACATTATGGTCCAAAATCAAAATACAGTTTGTTTTCGTAATGCCCATCTGGATGATGTTGTGCGGCATACGTTAGCTACATATCGCAGTCTTGGTGGCTACGCGCAATGGGAACGGATTCTGAGCGAAAAGATTGACCCAAATCATTTAATTGATGAAGTAAAAAAGTCTAATTTACGCGGACGCGGTGGAGCTGGATTTCCTACGGGATTGAAGTGGAGCTTCATGCCTCGCACAGCGCCGGGACAAAAATACATTGTCTGTAATTCTGATGAAGGTGAACCTGGCACCTGTAAAGACCGTGATATTCTTCGTTACAATCCGCATCAATTGATTGAAGGTATGGCAATTGCTGGTTACTGTATCGGCGCGACAGTAGGATATAATTACATTCGCGGCGAATTTCATCAGCCAATTGCGCGGTTTGAAGAAGCAATTAAAGAAGCCTATGCTGCTGGATTGTTGGGCAAAAATATCTTAGATTCTGGCGTTGATTTTGATCTTTACACGCATCTTGGCGCTGGTGCTTATGTGTGCGGTGAGGAAACGGCGTTATTAGAATCTATTGAAGGTAAAAAAGGGCAGCCTCGGTTTAAGCCGCCATTTCCAGCGCAATATGGTCTCTATGGTCGTCCAACAACGATTAACAACACTGAAACGCTCGCTTCTATTCCGGTTATTTTAGAAAAAGGTGGGCAGTGGTTTTTAGAGCAAGGGCGTCCGAATAATGGCGGACCTAAGTTGTTTGCTATTAGCGGTCATGTCAATCAGCCCGGTAATTTTGAAGTTCCATTAGGAACGCCATTTCGCAGTCTATTAGAGCTTGCAGGTGGAGTTTTAGATGGACGTCCTTTGAAAGCAGTTATTCCAGGTGGTTCATCTGTCCCGGTGGTACCAGGTGAAATGATGATGAATGTTGATATGGATTATGATTGCATCGCTAAAGCCGGTTCTATGCTGGGTTCTGGCGCAGTCATTGTCATTGCTGAAGGGACGTGTATGGTTAAGTTGTTACACAATTTGGCGCATTTTTATATGCACGAATCCTGTGGTCAATGCACCCCATGTCGTGAAGGTACGGGATGGTTGGCGCGAATACTAAAGCGTATTTTAGATGGCAACGGGCGTCCTGAAGATTTGGATTTATTGGACAGTGTTGCTGGGCGCATTGGTGGACGCACAATTTGTGCTTTGGGCGATGCGGCTGCGATGCCGGTGCAAAGTTTTTTGAAGCATTATCGACATGAATTTACTCACTTGATTGAACACGGGCGCAGCCTTGCTGCTTAATTGATTCAGTAATTATTTTACCAATAGCGTATTGAATGATCTGCGCTTCGGACTGACTGAAACAGACACATCATGACGGATAAGATCACTATTGAGATCGATGGTCGCGCTTGTGAAGCGGCACCGGGAGAAATGATTATCACGGTCGCTGATCGGATGGGCATTTCAATTCCTCGGTTTTGCTATCACAAAAAGTTATCTATTGCCGCAAATTGTCGCATGTGTCTGGTAGAAGCGGAGCAAGGTGGTCGTCCATTTCCTAAACCGGTTCCCGCTTGTGCGACTCCGATTGCTGCCGGAATGAAAGTGTGGACGCGATCACCAAAAGCGATTGAAGCCCAACAGGGCACAATGGAGTTTTTATTAATTAATCATCCGCTTGATTGTCCAATTTGTGATCAAGGCGGTGAATGCGAATTGCAAGATGTTGCCGTCGGTTATGGCGGCGATGTGTCTCGTTTTGCGGAAGGCAAGCGCGTTGTTGAAGACGAAGATTTTGGTCCGCTGATTGCCACTGATATGACGCGCTGCATTCAATGCACACGTTGCGTGCGGTTTTGCGCTGAGATTGCTGGAGTACGCGAGTTGGGCGCGACTGGACGCGGTGAAGATATGCGCGTCGGCACCTTTGTTGCTCATGCCGTCAACCATGAATTGTCTAGTAATATCATTGATTTATGTCCAGTTGGTGCCTTGACCGCTAAACCGTCACGCTTTACGGCGCGGGCGTGGGAATTGACGGGAGTGGATGGCATCGCCCCGCATGATGGCGTTGGTTCCAATCTCAGCTTGCATATTCGCCGTGGGCAGGTTATGCGCGTTCATCCGCGTGAGAATGACGCGGTCAACGAAACATGGATTTCCGACCGCGACCGCTACAGTTATCTCGGTCTCAACAGCGCCGACCGCTTGACGGTGCCGCTGCTAAAACAGCAGGGCGTGTGGCGTGAAGTTGATTGGTCAACTGCGCTGACGCAAGTCGCCGAGCGGCTGAAATCTGCTCCGCCAGCGGAAATGGGTTGGCTGTTGTCCCCAACTGCGACGTTGGAAGAACTCTATTTAGCACAACGACTTGCGCGTGAACTGGGTTGCGCCAATATCGATCACCGCCTGCGTCAACAAGATTTCAGCGGCGATGCGTCAGACCCGCTGCTGCCTTGGCTTGGAGTCAGCATTGCTGAATTGGAATCACAGCGCAGTTTGTTCCTGATCGGTACGGATTTGCGTCAAGAGCAGCCGTTGTTGGCGCATCGCGTGCGCAAGGCGGCGGTTGCTGGCGCTCAAGTCATGTGCCTGAATCCATTACAGATTGATCTCAATCATCCCGCCCAGCAGTTCGTGGGTGCGCCCGCGACCATGATCACTGATTTGGCAGCAATCGCGCAGGCTGCCGGCGCCTCTGGTTCTGGCACAGTGGGCGAATTGCTCGCAACTGCCACGCCAACTCCGGCGCATGTCGCTGCTGCAACGGCGTTGCGTGATGCCGGACAGAGCGCAAGTGGTTTGATTCTATTGGGTTCTTTGGCAACGGCACATCCCAATTTCGCCTTGCTCAAGATGTTGGCGTATGCGCTTGCCGCAGCGACCCAATGCCGTGTTGGATATTTGCCTGCCGCTGCCAATAGCGTAGGTGCGTATTTAGCGGGAGCGCATCCGCGCCGCCTGCCAGGAGCCAAGCCAATTGCAGCCGGGTTGACGACTGCGGAGATACTCAATAACGCACTGAAAACTTTGGTTTTATGGGGAATAGAGCCAGAGCTTGATCTGGAAAACCCTGCGAGTGCTTTGAATGCCTGTGCAAAAGCCGACTTTGTGATTGCCTGTTCTGCTTTCCGCTCGCCTGCGCTTGAAAATGCCGCTGATGTGTTGCTGCCTATTGGTATTTTTGCTGAAACTTCAGGAACTTATGTCAATGCCAGTGGTACTTGGCAGCGGTTTCAAGGTGCGATTCCGCCGCCGGGTGAAGCGCGTCCTGGCTGGAAAGTGTTACGCGTGCTTGGCAATTTATTGGATATTCAAGGGTTTAACTATCAAGACGGGGCGCAGGTTCGTGATGAATTGGCGGCATTATGTGCGGACAGTCAGTTTGATAACGCTCCTAGCGCCGAATTGGTGGCACATACCGAATTGATGCAAGCGGACATGATGCGCATTGGTGGAGTGCCGATTTATGCGACCGATCCTTTAATACGACGGGCGCTTCCATTGCAGCAATTACCAATGACGCGCTCAGTTTTTGGTGTTTATTTACATCCAAATCAAGCAACTGCATTAGGGTTAATTGCAACTGATTGGGTGCGTATTCATCAAGCGAATGGTGAAATCACTGCGCCATGCTTCTTTGATGAGCACATTGCAATGGGATGCGCTTATATTGCCGCAGGAATTGAAGCAAGTGCGCTCCTTGGCAATCAAATTGGCGCTATTGACCTCCTAGTCAAGGTCGCTGCACCAACACGCACTGGCACAAGGTGACGAGGCAAAGATGATTGAACTTTGGAACGCGCTGCCACTGGTTTTGCAAATTTTACTTAAAATTGCAGCGATTGTTTTGCCTTTATTGGGATTAGTTGCCTATTACACTTATGCTGAACGTAAGGTAATTGGTTATATCCAAGTACGCATTGGTCCTAATCGCGTGGGTTGGCGCGGTTGGTTGCAGCCAATTGCTGACGCAGTCAAGTTAATGATGAAAGAAATCATCATTCCAACTAAGGCTGATAAAACGCTATTTTTAATGGCACCTGTTATTGCACTTGCGCCAGCATTAGCCGCTTGGGCAGTATTTCCTTTTGATGAAGAACTAGTGCTGGCTGATATTAATGCGGGTCTGCTATACATTTTGGCGCTGACGTCGCTGGGTGTATATGGAATTATTATTGCTGGTTGGTCTTCTAATTCAAAGTACGCTTTACTCGGAGCAATGCGTTCAGCTGCGCAAATCGTTTCCTATGAAATTGCTATGGGATTTGCGCTTGTTGGTGTATTAGTTGCTGCCGGAAGTTTGAATTTAGGTGATATTGTAAATGCCCAAGCAGGTCATGTATTCACTTGGTATTGGTTGCCATTGTTGCCACTGTTTGGCGTTTACTTAATTTCGGGCGTCGCTGAAACGAATCGTGCGCCCTTTGACGTCGCAGAAGGTGAATCGGAAATTGTTGCTGGTTTTCATGTCGAGTATTCCGGCATGACCTTCGCAATTTTCTTCTTAGCCGAATACGCCAACATGATCCTTGTGTCAGCATTGACGGCGTTACTTTTTGCAGGTGGCTGGTTATCGCCATTGCCACAAACCTTGGTAGATGGCGTCTTTTTGCTTGATGATGGCTTTCACTGGTTATTGTTAAAAACGTTTTTCTTTATGTTTTTATTCTTGTGGTTTCGGGCAACATTTCCACGCTATCGCTATGACCAGATTATGCGTTTAGGCTGGAAAGTTTTCATTCCGATCACGATTGTTTGGATTTTGATTGTGGCACTCGCGGTCATTTATAAGCTACCGCCATGGTGGTCCGCTTGAACCAGAGACAACCCATGCTGAAAACTGCGCGCAACTATCTCCATAGCTTGTTCATGGTGGAACTGTTCAAAGGATTATCTTTGACCGGTAGCTATTTATTCGAGCGTAAATTTACAGTTCAATACCCAGAAGAAAAAGCGCCATTATCGCCGCGTTTTCGTGGGTTACATGCGTTGCGTCGTTATCCAAATGGTGAAGAGCGGTGTATTGCTTGCAAACTCTGTGAAGCGGTGTGTCCAGCATTAGCAATTACCATTGAATGTGAAGAACGTGCAGATGGTTCGCGGCGTACGACCCGTTATGAAATTGACTTATTCAAATGTATTTACTGTGGGTTTTGCGAAGAATCCTGTCCAGTTGATTCTATTGTTGAAACAAATGTTTATGAATATCACTTTGAGAATCGTGGTGAGAACATAATGACTAAAGAAAAGTTACTCGCTATCGGTGATCAATATGAAACTGAGATTGCGGCAGCGCGTACAGCTGATGCAGTCTACCGTTGAGCGAGATGAATCATGGGCTTTGAAAAATTTCTTTTTTACGTCTTTGCGCTCATCACTCTCTGGGCTTCAGGCATGGTGATTACGCGGCGAAACCCTGTTCATTCTGTGCTTTTTTTAGTATTAGCATTTGTAACAAGCGCAGCACTATGGATTTTGTTAGAAGCTGAATTTTTAGGGATTGTTTTAGTCCTTGTTTATGTCGGCGCCGTAATGGTGCTATTTTTGTTTGTTGTAATGATGCTCGATATTGATCTTGCTGCTTTGCGTGCCGGATTTATCCGTTATTTGCCTTTAGGGGCGATTGTTACCCTAGTAATGGCTATTGAGATATTTTTGGTTGTTGGTTCAGAAACCTTTAACCTGTCAGCGTTTCCGGCACCTGATGCGGCAGATTCCAGTCTCAATAATACTCGAGAATTGGGACTTTTGCTGTATACGGTTTATCTCTATCCTGTTGAGATTGCGGCGGTCATTTTATTAGTTGCAATTGTTGCAGCAATTCGTTTAACACTGCGGCGACGTCCTGAAAACAAGTATATTGATCCGGCGCGTCAAGTGCTTGTCAAAAAAGGGATTGATCGGATTCGGATTGTTAAAATGGCTTCAGAACCTTTTGAAAAGGAAGATTCGGCATGATTGCACTTTCCGACTACTTAGTTTTCAGCGGTTTGCTGTTTTCCATTGCTGTTGCTGGAATCTTCTTAAACCGTAAAAATGTTATTTTGCTTTTGATGTGCATTGAACTGATGCTTTTGGCAGTGAACGTCAATTTCATAGCCTTCTCGCACTTCCTTGATGATATGGCGGGGCAGGTATTTGTCTTTTTCATTCTCACCGTAGCAGCGGCAGAAGCTGCAATTGGATTAGCGATATTAGTTGTACTGTTCCGCAAGCGGAGAACAATCAACGTTGAAGACCTCGACGCATTAAAAGGTTAATTTAGAAATGTTGTTCATCCCCCTCACAAGATCAGCGTAAAGAGCCAACGAAGAGATGGAAAACGTCTACCTGACTATTGTGCTCGCACCGCTAATCGGTGCCATTATCGCCGGTTTCTTTGGCGGTAAAATTGGGCGTCGCGGTGCGCATTCGGTAACGATTGTTGGCGTTGGCGTTTCTGCTGCGCTTTCATTATGGGTGTTGTCGCAGTTCATCTGGCATGACCAACCAGTTTTTAACGACACCATTTACACTTGGATGGTGTCAGATGGAATACACTTTGAAGTTGGCTTTTTAGTCGATAAATTGACTGTATTAATGATGGCTACAGTCAGTTTTGTTTCATTGATGGTACATATTTATACCATCGGATATATGGCTGACGACGAACATAACTGGCCACATGGTGCGCTTACAGGGCGCAACAGCTATCAACGGTTTTTCAGTTACATTTCCCTGTTTACCTTTTCCATGTTGATGTTGGTAATGTCCAATAACTTCATGCAGTTGTTTTTCGGTTGGGAAGCTGTTGGTTTAGTGTCCTACTTATTGATTGGTTTCTGGTCAACTCGTGAAACTGCGATCTTTGCTAACTTCAAAGCATTTTTAGTCAACCGCGTTGGCGACTTTGGATTTATTCTTGGCATTGCCGCCGTTGGCATGTACTTTAACTCAATGGATTATGTAGAGGTGTTTGCGCGAGCACCTGAATTAGCAAACACTGAAGTTGCGCTCTTTGGTGGCACATCGTTAATGACCTTAATCTGTATTCTGTTATTCGTTGGTGCAATGGGAAAATCAGCGCAAGTCCCGTTGCACGTTTGGCTACCGGATTCAATGGAAGGTCCTACACCAATTTCAGCATTGATTCACGCGGCAACTATGGTTACTGCTGGTGTATTCATGGTAGCGCGGATGTCGCCGCTTTATGAACTTTCTGAAACGGCTTTGAGTTTCATCTTAATTATCGGTTCAAGTACAGCCTTTTTCATGGGGCTAATTGGTCTTGTTCAAAACGATATTAAGCGTGTTGTCGCGTATTCAACCCTGTCACAATTAGGGTATATGGTTACTGCACTTGGTGCTTCCGCTTATGCCGCAGGCATCTTTCATTTGATGACTCATGCTTTTTTCAAGGCTTTACTGTTTTTAGCGGCAGGTTCTGTAATCATTGCGTTGCATCATAAGCAAGACATTAGTCAGATGGGTGGTCTGCGTAAATACATGCCAATTACTTGGTTGACTGCTCTTTTTGGCTCGTTAGCGTTGATTGGATTTCCCGGATTTTCTGGTTTTTTCTCTAAAGACGCGATTATTGAAGCCGTTGGTTCTTCCCAAATTTTTGGTTCAGGCTACGCCACGCTATTACTGACCGTAGGCGTTTTAATTACGGCGCTTTACAGCTTTAGGATGTACTTCCTAGTTTTTCACGGCAAGGAACGTATGGATGAACATACGAAACATCACTTGCACGAAACATCTTGGGTTGTAACTTTACCGCTAGTACTGTTAGCGATTCCATCCATTTTTATTGGATGGTATGCAGTGGAGCCTTTGCTAATAGATAATTGGTTTGCCTCTGGAAATTGGAATCCAATTGTTGTTGCACATGAACACGACACTTTGCATCACTTGCGTGAGCATTGGCATGGTCAAGCCGCATTTGTTCAACATGGAATCACCGCTTTACCATTCTTTTTAGCAATGACTGGTTTAGGTTTAGCAATCATTATTTGGTGGGCAGTATTCCGCTGGAATCCAAAGATTGACGCTCAAATTCAGGCGGCTGGTGGTCCAGTTACTCAGCTTCTGCAAGATAAATATGGCTTTGATGATTTTAACCAGCGCGTTCTTGCTGGTGGTAGCCGTGACCTAGGACGGATGCTGTGGTTGACAGGTGATCGAACGCTTATTGACGGGATGATCGTCAATGGTTCGGCGTGGCGTGTAGCGCACATGGCGCAATGGGCACGTCGCCTGCAAACTGGCTATCTCTATGATTATGCTATTGCGATGATCGTCGGGCTAATCGGCCTTTTGACATTCTTCGTGATGTTTTGACGCGCTGAGACACATGCAATGAATGAATTTCCCTTGCTGACGTTAGTTATTTGGCTGCCTATTGTTGGTGGTATCGTCGTTTTGGCGAGTGGCGAAAAGTCTCCTAGTATTTCCAAATGGACCGCGCTTTTCTTTGCAGTGCTCACGTTTTTATTAAGTATTGGGTTGTGGATTGGTTTTGATTCCAATACGGCACAGATGCAATTTGTTGAACGATCAGCGTGGATACCAACATTTAACGTTGAATATTATTTAGGCGTTGACGGGATTTCAATGCCGCTGATTGTGTTAACAACGTTTATCACAATTTTTGTGATTGTTGCTGGTTGGGAAGTCATTACATATAAACCTGCACAATACATGACTGCGTTCCTGATTATGAATGGCATCATGGTTGGTGTTTTTTCAGCTTTGGATGGCATTTTGTTTTATGTGTTTTGGGAAGCGATGTTGATTCCGATGTTTATTATCATCGGCGTTTGGGGCGGACCCAATCGCGTTTATGCGACTATTAAATTTTTCCTATACACCTTTCTCGGCTCGGTGTTCATGCTGGTCGCACTGATTTATATGTATTTTCAATCTGGCAGTTTTAGTATTTTAGATTTTCAAGAAATGCAGCTAGGCATCACTGCCCAAACACTTATCTTTTTAGCTTTTTTGCTCGCTTTCGCGGTAAAGGTGCCCATGTTTCCGGTGCACACTTGGTTACCAGATGCGCATGTGGAAGCGCCAACCGGTGGCTCAGTTATTTTAGCGGCAATCATGCTTAAAATTGGTGGCTACGGATTTTTACGCTTTTCCATGCCAATTACACCAGATGCAAGTGCTTCACTCACTTGGCTAATTGTTGCATTATCACTGATTGCTATTCTCTACATCGGGTTTGTTGCGCTCGTGCAGCAGGATATGAAAAAGCTGATTGCCTATTCTTCTATTGCGCACATGGGATTTGTAACGCTCGGCTTCTTCATTGTATTCACCATTGCGCAAAATCCAGCGTTGTCTTCTGGTTCTATCATGGGCATTGAAGGCGGCATGGTACAGATGATTTCACACGGATTTATTTCTGGAGCGCTCTTCCTTTGTGTTGGTGTGCTTTACGACCGAGTTCATTCACGGGAAATTGCAGACTACGGCGGGGTAATCAATACCATGCCTTGGTATGGCGCTTTTGTCGTTTTTTTTGCAATGGCAAATGCCGGACTGCCGGGCACATCAGGATTTGTTGGTGAATTCATGGTCATTTTGGCAACATTTCGCGCCGATTTTTGGTGGGCAGTGCTTGCAGCAATGACATTAATTTTGGCAGCCGCTTTTACCTTATGGATGGTTAAGCGTGTTATTTTCGGTGAAGTAAAAAATGACAAGGTTGCAGCATTAAAAGACATCGACCAACGCGAGACATTTAATCTTGCAGTTTTAGCAATTGCAGTGCTTGCGCTCGGTATTTGGCCAGCACCTTTGGTCAACGTTATGCACACGACAGTTGAAAACTTAGTAGTTCAAGTCACCACTTGTAAGTTGCCTAGTTCTGAACGTTCCGATTGTGTGTTGACACATCCTGAGCCAATCGTAGCCGTTCCGAACAACTAAGGTTGCATTTAGCGAGTTGTTAATTAACCGAAATGGCGTGTACCTAACGGTTAATTTGAATCCATCTTGGCAAAGGAAGTAATATAATGACAAAGAAGTTACTTCTTTTATTGTTAGTGTTCCCAGCAATACTTGGTTGCTCGGCGTCGCCACTGAAAACATATCAGAGTGCGCAGTGCGTTATCACTGGCATTTCTGAAGATGATGTTGTCCGCGCCCAAAAAGAATGGGCGGATGCTATCGTCGCAATTGGCAACGCATATACAAAAAGAAAAAATTATAAAGCGTTGGCTGCACAAGTTGTCGATAACCTTTACGCTTACGATGAAGGCACTGTTTTGTTTAAGCCTACAAAGGCTGCTGAACGGCAGTTTCGCTTGAATAAAACGGATGCAATTTCGTATTTTGTAACCGGAAACATACATGAAGATCATGGTTTTGCGATTCAACCTTGGAGTAAGGTAAGGTTTGAAAATGCAGGAATCGATGTCAACACGCATTCAGCGACGGCGATGGGGAATTATTATTTCACTGACGCCAAGACTGGTAAAGAAACAAAAGTTGAGTTTACTTTTGGTTATGTGAAAGATGGCAATGGTAAGCTGCTAATTAATCTCCATCATTCTTCACTACCATACACACCGCATCACTGAGATAAGTTCAGTATTGGTTTCTCAGAATCACCCGATGTCTCAGAACTTTGGATAAACCACATGCAATTTGATGTCGCTAATCTGATCGCCATTTTGCCGGAGATCGCTGTTTTAATCACAGCTTGTTTAGTGCTTGTGGTTGATCTTTATTTGCAAGATAAAAACAAAGATGTGAATCACACGCTGACTTTGATTGGTCTAATCATCGCAATTGCGCTCACTGGCGTTGTTGGTGGCGGTGATCGTCAGATTTTCTTTGATGGCAATCTGATTCAAGATGGCATCAGTGATTTATTAAAAGGTGCCATTCTCGTTGTTAGCGTGCTGGGATTTATTTACGCCCGTCCTTGGCTAAAAGATCGGGATATGTTGGTGGGTGAATTTTACGTTCTAGGACTATTTGCAGTTCTTGGCATGTTGGTTATGGCATCGGCAAATAGTTTCTTGACGGTTTATCTTGGTCTTGAACTGCAAGCCCTGTCTTTGTATGCGTTAGTTGCTTTTGATCGTGAGTCGAAAAAAGGCGCGGAAGCGGCAATGAAATACTTTGTGCTGGGTGCGCTTGGTTCTGGCATGTTGCTGTATGGAATTTCCATGCTGTATGGAGCTACCGGCAGTGTTGAGTTTGGCGCGGTCGCGCAAGCGGTTTCTGAACAGGGTATGGCGAATGAAGTATTGGTATTTGGTATCGTCTTTTTAGTGATTGGTATTGGCTTTAAGTTTGGCGCGGTGCCATTTCACATGTGGGTACCCGATATTTATGAAGGCGCACCAACACCCGCAGTTTTAATTCTAGGTAGCGCACCAAAAATAGCGGCTTTTGCTTTGGCGACGCGGATGCTGGTTGATGGATTGCAGGAATTACACGCGGATTGGCAAGGAATGCTGCTGATTTTAGCCGTTCTCTCTATGGGACTTGGCAATTTAGTGGCAATTGCGCAATCGAATATCAAACGAATGTTGGCGTATTCGACGATTTCACATGTTGGTTTTATTTTTCTCGGTCTGCTGGCGGGATCAACGCAAGGATATGCGTCGGCAATGTTTTACGCGATTGTCTATGCGCTCATGGCGGCTGGTGCCTTTGGTATTTTGTTGATTTTAAGCCGTAAAGGTTTTGATGCCGAAACGCTTGAAGACCTAAAAGGATTAAATGATCGTGATGCTTGGTATGCGGCAATGATGACGATCATCATGTTCTCTATGGCTGGAGTGCCGCCAACTGTTGGTTTTATGGCGAAGTTATTAGTCTTAGAAGCGGTCATTCGTATTGATCTTTTGTGGTTAGCATTAGTGGCAGTATTCTTCTCGGTCATTGGCGCATTTTATTATTTGCGCGTGATTAAGTTCATTTACTTTGATCGTGCCGTATTGAATGCACCGCCACTTGTCACCACTGGTGGCGTGCGGTTTGCAATGACATTTAACGGTTTAATTCTTTTAATGCTGGGGCTATTTCCAACCGCATTGTTATCCCTCTGCCAATCCGCTTTCATTTAATCTGCTATCCAACGGCGACTGATAACCATCAGTCGCCACCTCCCCGCACTTAATTTCATCGCGACGTTCAGCAACCGCTCGCAAACAAGCATTGCTTAAACCCAATTGACGCGCTGCTGGACAACCGATTTCCACCGCAATTGCAAGGTGATTCTCATGGCTTGGACTCTTGATATTAAGGGGCTCATTCAGCCCTTTGGTGCGCTTAAATTCACGGTAAAACAACCGCATACTTTAAATTATCCATTAGAAAAACGCCAAGATGTGATTGGTTATCGTGGGTTTCATTTGAATAGTTTGAGCCTGTGTGTTGGGTGTGGAAACTGCCAAGACATCTGTATGAATGAAGCCATTGATATGGTCGAAGCAGTGGGAAAAATCAATCCTAAAAACGCCAGCGGTTTGGTGCCTCGTATTGATTATGGGCGCTGTTGTTGGTGTGGTTTATGTACCGATGTTTGCGGTCCAGATTCCTTGCGGCTTGACAGTGAATACAGCTATGCTAGTGCGGATGCCAATAGCTTTTTATACATGCCCAAGGATTGTTAATTATGCAGCGTATTAGCGTTAATCAAATGCAGTGGGGCGCGGTTTTATTCGTGGTGTGGTTGGGATTAACCAATTCTTTTCACTACCAAGAAATCCTCGCTGGCATCGTCATTACTACTGTCATCGTGTGGTTGACTATTCCGGCAGAAACCACCACGCGGCAATGGAGTGTATTGGGTTTGTTGGCGTATTTTCCGATCTTTTTGAAAGCGTTGGTGTTGGCTAACGTTGATGTGGCAATGCGGGTTCTTAATCCTAAGTTGCCAATTAACCCCGGCATCGTGCGGGTTCCCACGCAATTAACCACGCCGTATCAGCGTTTAATTCTCGCTAATAGCATTACTTTAACGCCCGGCACCATCACCTTAGAAATGGAACCGGAAGCGGTTTATATTCATTGGCTGGCAGTTGAAGATGCCACTCCTGAACAAGCTGGTGAAATCATTAAAGGTGAGATGGAACGCGGCATTATGCGGATTTAAACACATCAAAAACGCCCGCTTGATGTCACAAAGCGGGCGCAGGTTTAGATAAAGTTTTACTTAATACACCCGCGCTTGCGGCGGAAAAGAATCAACAGTTAATGGCTTGGTGCGCACAGGTTTATAATCCATCCGGTCGCCATCTTGATAATATAAACTGTGTTTTAACCAATTCTGATCGTCACGCGCTGGATAATCCGGTCGGGAATGCGCCCCGCGACTTTCACGACGTTGCAATGCCGATACCGCAATTGCCATTCCTACATCCATCATATTCACTAATTCCAACGCTTCAATTCGCGCCGTATTGAATACTTTGGAATGATCGCTTAATCGCACATCTGCTAATTGCTCGCGCAACGCGCACAGCTTGTTATAGCCTTCTGTCATCACGTCTTCGGTGCGAAATACGCCCGCGTGATCTTCCATACATTTGCGGAATTCTGCCCGCAACGTCGCCACCGCAATTCCCGCGCCGTGCTGATCCCAGCGCGTCAATCGCGCCAGTGCCGTTTCCAAACTCGCTGCCGCAGTCGGGCGCTGATATGGATTTTCTTTTACAAAATCAATGATGTCTTTCCCAGCCAGCCGCCCAAACACGAGAATGTCGAGCAGCGAATTGCCGCCCAGCCGATTCGCGCCGTGTACCGAGGCGCAAGCGCATTCGCCCGCCGCATATAGCCCCGCCACCACTTCCTCACCGCGTCCGGCAGGCACAATCACCCGCCCAAAGCGGTCGGTCGGAATGCCGCCCATCGCGTAATGCGCAGTGGGGAACACCGGAATCGGTGCGACTGCCGGATCAACGCCGGCGAAAATTTTGCTCGATTCCCGAATTCCCGGCAGCCGTTTGGCAATCAGCGCCTCGTCCAAATGATCCAATTTGAGCAACACATGATCGCCGTGTGCTCCGCAGCCGCGCCCCGCTTTGACCTCGGTGACGATGGCGCGAGCCACCACGTCGCGGCTGGCTAAATCTTTGGCTCGCGGCGCGTAGCGTTCCATAAATCGCTCGCCGTCTTTATTGATGAGGTAGCCGCCTTCGCCGCGAGTGCCTTCGCTGATTAACATTCCTTTGCCAGCAATTCCGGTCGGATGAAATTGGAAAAACTCCATATCCATCAAAGGGATGCCCGCTCGCAACGCCATTGCCGCACCATCGCCGGTGTTGATGTGCGCATTTGACGTGGTGCGGAAGACCTGCCCCCAGCCGCCAGTCGCCAGCAAAATCGCTTTGGCTTCAATCAACAGCGGCTGCCCGCTTTCAATTTCCAGCGCCAGCGCCCCGCAGATCACATCGTCAGCATCGCGCACCAGATCGAGCGCGAAAAACTCATCAAAAAAATGGGTGCGAGCGCGGATGTTTTGCTGATACAGCGTGTGCAAAATCGCGTGTCCCGTGCGATCCGCTGCCGCGCACGTCCGCGCCGCCTGCTCACCGCCAAAATGCTGACTTTGCCCACCAAACGGACGTTGATAAATTTTGCCGTCCGCCAGCCGCGAAAACGGCACTCCAGCATGTTCCAACTCGTACACAGTCGGAATCGCCTCGCGGCACATAAACTCAATCGCGTCCTGATCGCCGAGATAATCCGAACCTTTCACGGTATCGAACATGTGCCAATGCCACGAATCGGGCATCACATTGGCGAGCGCCGCATTGACGCCACCCTGCGCAGCGACGGTGTGCGAGCGCGTCGGGAACACTTTGGAGACAACGGCAACGCGCAGCTCGGCGCTGGCTAATTGCAGCGCGGCATTCAGCCCCGCGCCGCCTGCGCCGATGATGAGCGCATCAAAATGACGAGTGGGAACAGTCATGGCTGGATTCCGGCGGTGATGATCGCTTTGAACAACCAAAGTCCGGTAGCGATGAATAGAAAAGCGAATAACATCAATAAGCTGAGACGCAGGGCAAGCTGGTGGACGTAATCAATCAACACGTCGCGGATGCCGACCCAAGCGTGGATCAGCAGCAGTGGAATTCCCAACAACAGCCCGCTGTTGACCAGCGGTTGCGTGATCCACGTCACCAGCGCCGCGTGATCGGCTGGCGCGTAAAAAGTGAAATGAATCAACAAGTAAGTCATCAACAGCGCGAGATAAACGGCGCTGGCGCGTTGGATCAGCCACGCCATGAGACCGGAAGCGTGGCGGCTCATGCGCTGAGTCCAGCCGCGACCAGCGCGACGGTGAGAATTGGCGCAGCGATGAGCACGATTTGGGCGCTGCGACGGGCGACGTCCCGCTCCAGCCCGATGTCCACATCCAGCAGAATATGACGCAGCCCCGCGAGCAGATGATGGCTCAGGCTCCACAGCATCAGCAGCAGCGCCAGCTTGCCCGTCCAACTGGTCAGAAATGCCGCAGTCGCTGCGAATCCGTCCGGCGAGGCCAGCGCCCGCTCAACCACAATTGCGGCGACCGGCAGCGCCAGCACCATCACCACTCCGCTGAGACGGTGCAGAATCGAGACGACACCCGGCAGCGGCAGTTGAATCTGCCAAAGCGTTAAAAAGACGGGACGCGGTTTTAAGTGATTCATATTGATATTCAAGCTGTGAAACAGTTAGCCGCCCGTCACTGGCGGAAAAAATGCCACTTCGTCGCCGTCACAAATCGGCGTAGCGGCTGCTGCAAGCTCTTGATTGACCGCACTTAATACCAGCGCAGTCGGCGCAAATGCGCTCGCCCACGCACCGTCGCGCTGCCGCAACTGCTCGCGCAGCGCCGCCACCGTGTTGATTTCAGGCGGCAGGTGCAACGTCTCGCTGGCGCAGGCGAGTTGTTCGCGCAATTGTGCAAAATAAAGCAGTTGGATCAAGTGGTTATCTCAGTGCAGTAAATCGGCAAACGGCAGAAAATCAACCATTTCGCCGGGCGCAATCACCCGCCTCGGCGCAAGTTCAATCAATCCATCTGCCCACGTCAGCGACGACACCACCGCCGAGGAACGGGTGGGAAATACCGCCACTTCCAATTCGCCATCAGCGCCAGTTTGGAGGCGAGCGCGATGAAATTCGGCGCGTTTATCCGGTTTTGTCCACGCGAAACCAGCGCGGATTTTCAACACTCGCGGCGCGAGATCGCCGCTGATGCCTTGCCGCCGTAACACCAGCGGTCGCGCAAATAAACAGCAAGTCACAAACAGCGACACGGGATTGCCCGGCGTTCCGAGCACCGGCGTACCGGCGATGGTGCCAAACGCGACCGGCTTGCCAGGACGGATGTTGATATTCCACAGCGCCAAACTGCCGAGTTCCTCCAGCGCCGGTTTCAAATGATCTTCCTCACCAACCGAGACGCCGCCGCTGGCAATGATTAAATCGGCGGTGTGCGCCCCGCGTTGCAGCGCCGCCACTGTCGCCTCACGGCTGTCAGCGACGATGCCGATCTCCACCACTTCGCAGCCCCACGCCCGCAGCATTCCGTGCAGCATGAATTGATTGGAATTGTAGATTTGCCCGGGCTGCAACGCTTCACCCGGCTGCGCCAGCTCATCGCCGGTGGTCAACACCGCCACGCGCAACCGTCGATACACCGTCACCTGCGCTGCGCCAATCGTCGCTGCCAAACCCAGGTGTTGCGGAGCGAGGCGCGTTCCCGCAGCGCAGATTTCCGCGCCAGCACGGACATCTTCACCGATGCAGCGGATATTGGTGCCGGCTTTGCAGTCCAGCGGAATGCGCACCCACTCGCCATCACGCTCGCAATTTTCCTGCACCACGACCGTATCTGCGCCAGCGGGAATCGGTGCGCCGGTGAAAATCCGCGCTGCCGTCCCCGGCTCCAACGCCACGCCAATGCTGCCAGCGGGAATGCGTTGGGCGACGGGCAATTGCCCATTGTGCGCGGCAAGATCGGCGTGACGAATGGCGTAACCATCCATCGCGCTGTTATCCCAACTCGGCACGTTGATGGCGCTCACCAGCGGCTGCGCGAGCACACGTCCCAGCGCGGCGTCCAGCAGGACGATTTCCATCTCAGTCAGCGGCGCGACCTGCGCCAGCACAAAATCCACCGCTTCCTGTTTGCTCAAAATCTGGCGGCGTGGGGCATTCGATGTCGTCATTTTTCAGTGCTCAAGCAGGCGCGGGATCAATTGCGCAAAGTTACAGGGGCGCGTGCGGTTGTCCAATTGCGGCAGCAAAATCTGCTCCCACGCAGTGCGACACGCGCCGGGCGAGCCGGGTAAACAGAAAATAAAGGTGCCGTTTGCGACGCCGCCGAAGGCGCGGGATTGCACGGTGGAGGTGCCGATTTCGGTCAATGACACCTGCCGAAAGAGCTCACCAAAACCTGCGATCTCTTTATCCAGCAACGGTTTCACCGCTTCCGGGGTGCAGTCACGGCCGGTGATGCCGGTGCCACCGGAGCTGATGATGACGTGGACGGCGGCATCCGCGATCCAGCGCGAATACACCGCCCGCAGTTGGTAAATGTCATCGCGGATGATGTTTTTGGCGACCACGCGATGACCGGCGGTTTCAGCGGCGTGTTTGAGAAAGTGTCCGGAGGTGTCTTGTTCTTCGCCGCGACTGTCGGAGACGGTGAGCACGGCGAGATTGAGCGGGAGAAAGGTGCGGTCGTTCATGGTTGCGGTGCCGAGTGGGCGATGAGATGGGCGAGCTGGCGCAGGGTGGCGAAGTATTCTGCGGACAGCGGATCAACACTTTCTACTGTGCCATCAATCGCTTGCGCGACTTGCGCGGCAGCTTTGCGCGGAAATTGCGGCTGGACGATGATCACGCGCACGCCTTCGCGTTGCGCCTGTTCGATCAACGCCGCCAACCGTTGGGCGCTGGGTTCTTTGCCGCTCAATTCAATCGGAACCTGCTCCAGCCCATACGCGGCAGCGAAATAGCCCCACGCCGGATGAAAGACCATGAACCGGCGGGCAGTGACGCTAGCTAATTCGGCGCGGATGTCGCGGTCAAGTGCATCTAACTCGTTGATAAAATTGGTGAGATTGGCGCGATAGTCGGCAGCATGAGCGGGGTCGAGCGCGGCGAGCGTGGTTTCAAGCGTCGCTGCCATCTGCTTGACCAGCAACGGACTCGTCCAAATGTGCGGATCAAGCGCGGCGTGGTCGTGCGCCGCCGCTGCGTCCTCGTCGTGCGAATGCGCGGCAAGCGGACGCAGCGCGATACCCAAACGGGCATCAATCAGATGCAACGTCGGATTGGTCGCCTGAATGCGCGGCAGCCACGCGGCTTCAAACGGCATCCCGATGTGAACGTACAAATCCGCTCGCGCCAACCGCGCAATTTGACTGGGCGTTGGCTCGTAGGTGTGCGGACTAGAGCCGGGTTTGACCAACGTTTCCACGACGACATGCGCCCCGCCGACACGTTCAACCAGCATTTGCTGCGGGAGTACGCTGACAAAAACGTGCAACGGCGCCGCGTGTGCCGCGAGCGGGATCAATAAACAGAGTAAATAAAACAGTCGCAGCATCATTTTTCTTTTCACTCTGTATTGTTATGGATTAAGCAGTAATATCAATCGTGGTTCTAAATACTTCAGTGCCCACATCAATCACTTTTGCTGCGGATTGCAACTGTTGTAACTGCAAATTTTCATCCAGTAATGGCGGAGCAATGTTATCCGCATTGCCCTCTAATTGACGTGCATCCGCAAGTTCAGTCGCATCTTGGCGCAAGCCTTCCATGCCGTATTGCAACCCGCGCATTCCCACCTGATTGACCCCAGAAAGTAACATGAGCGTGCTCCTCAACTCTAATTTCACTTGTTATTGAGTTTAGACCACTTTGGTGCAATTTTCCTGTTGCGCTGCCGCAAAACTCGCACCTAAATAACGATCAATTACAGCATGAACCATATAAATAACAGGTGTTAATAACAATGCGATCACAACTTTATAAGCATAATTGACTACGGCAACTGCCAAAAATAAATCAATAGACCATTGCTGCGGACCTAACACAAAAGCAATATATAAAACGACAAAACTATCGACGAGTTGCGAAACAAAGGTTGATCCGGTTGCCCGCAGCCACAAATAACGTTGTCCAGTAACGCGACGAATAGCCTGAAATAACGCAACGTCTAATAATTGCCCCACTAAAAATGCAACGACTGAACCAATAATAATCCACAACCCTTGCCCAAAAATTGCCCGAAATGCTGCCTGCATATCTGGCACCCCACTATCAGTTTGCGTTGTCACCCACCAATCGGCTGGCACTAATTCAATGGCAAGATAAGCGAATACAAACGCATATACAATCAAGCCCACAGTTAAATAAGAAAGAAAGCGTACTCCGCGTTGTCCGTAGTATTCGTTAATGACATCGGTCATCACAAAAACGACCGGCCATAACAACACGCCTGCCGTAAAATTCAAAGAACCCGTGTGTTGCAATAGATGCCAATGAACGGGCGGCAAGCCGAGCGTTGCTTCAAGCGCAAAAATTTTGACGCCAACGAATTCAGCAATGAGGGCATTACAAATGAAAAAGCCACCAAGAATGATAAACAAACGGGTGGGACGATCAAATGCTCCCAATACTACGGTTGTGTTCACGACTTTGGTAAGGTGACGCCGCGTTGTCCTTGATATTTACCATTACGGTCTTTATAAGATGTTGCGCAAATTTCATCAGATTCAAAAAATAAAATTTGTGCGATACCTTCATTTGCATAAATTTTAGCAGGTAATGGCGTGGTATTAGAAAACTCTAAAGTGACATGTCCTTCCCATTCCGGTTCTAAAGGCGTTACATTCACAATAATGCCGCAATTGTGAACAAAAACACCGTTATCTAGTGCGAAATTACCTGCTTCAGGAACAGTTAAACAAAAAACATCATGATCACCTGCAATCGGTCGTACAGAAACCACTTTATGGTTTTGTTTTTCTGCGGTTTTGTGTCCACGAAATGAATCAATGATATGCGGAAAACGTCCAAACACAGCGCGATCACAGTTTAATAGACTGGCAAGTTCAGCCTGACGCAGATGTCTATCTGGACTACGTTCCCGAACCGCTTTCATGCGTTCACCTTGTCGTGCATGTTCTATATGACGATGATTTTTAGGCAAACCATGACGCAAATTCCATTCATCTGCTAAACGATGCGTAGGATATAAATGACCATTTAACGGCTGATAAACCATTTCATAACCTCGTGCGAGTTGCCGATATAATGGCATTAACGAAGCCCCAGGTTTCAGCTCACCAGCAGTCATCCAGTGTCCATCGCGCAACATAAATAAGTGATCGGGTGTCGCAAAGATACTTTTCTCATTATCTAATTTCATTTCAATTAAACTATCGCGTCCAATATAGCGAGGGGCATCGAGTTGCGTTACAATCAAGCGACCATTTGCACCAATGCTATAGCCCCAAAACAACTCTCCTTGTTCAGCACGAATAGCCATTTCTTCTAATGTTGGCGCAGAACCATCTACTAATGCAACGCGAGTATCTCCTCTAAAACAACGTGCATACGTCGAATTATGAACAATAATGTCATTCGCTAGAAAATTGTGAACATTAGGAATGTTTAAATCAAACACTTCTTTTTCACCAATAAACTGAATATCAGTGACGACATCCCAAACAGGTCCATCAACTAAAAGAGAAAGCTCATCATATTGAGTAGCCACAGCAACTTGATTAGCTAAAGTATATGGCAGCGATTGTGTCGGACGAGTGCTAACCACCAACTGATTTAGGCTTGTCCCTGCGTATAAAACAGCATTCTTCATCAATTCCCAAGCTGCTTGCGGTAACGTATCAAAGTTGCTGCGCAACCGATGAGGCGCATCTTTGAATGCTGGTAATATCTCTTGTTCTAAGCGCACCTGTTTAATCGACTCTGCCCAAAAACCGATCTCTTTTGCAAACCGCTGTATTTGTTCTCGGTCTGTGATTTGAACACGATAGGCATCTGTGTTAATCGCTGTTATTTTGTGACGAATCAGCGATAAAATGCCAAACCGTAACAACAGGTGATGAACATCTTCAATTAAACGACGTGATTTTGAGTAATACTCAATATAAAAAACCTCGCCACTACGGTAAACACCTCCATCACCAGAAAAAAGCGCCCTTAGAAACAAGCGCGTCGTTTCTTTAGGCGACATAAAGATCGCCTGTGGAACAAATTTACTCTCAGCAGTCACATTTAATTGATGCTGAATAAGCCATTGGTAAGCACGATTGCGTTCTGGTTTTCCTCCCCGCCCAGCTTTATTCACTAAACGATAGCCATATTGACCATTAAACGTCACTTCACCCAGACCACCATTTTTTACGCACTGCTTCACTAAATCAGCCAATACTGCGTCACCAGTGCTAAAGGTCGGACTATAACCAGGTGTTTTACATTGCCCTTCGGGAATCATTAAACCCAGTAAAATTGCTTCCCAATCAGGCAATGGAGTTTTACCAAAAATAGGAATCTCACGCGCAACAGCAATCCGATCACCTCGTTTCAACTGATTTAATGCTGTCCAACCATGTAATTGGCGAAAAGGATGATTTGCCGTCGCTTGTATTTTTAAGCCAGTTTTAGTCGTCAATTCATAAACGGGTTTAATACCTTGCGGCAGAAATCCTCCAACTTTAACTGGTTTCAAATGCCAATCTTGCATTCCAATGGTCATGCGGCCAAAAGCAAAATCAACAATTGGAAGATACGCGCCAGATTCAGCATCAACAACTCGGGTTTCTGCCGTTAAACATTTTCCTAAACAAATGGTCAATACATTACGCGGAATACGAAAGTATTCGACTGTACGCGCCAATACAAATGAATTGGGTGGAATAATGCAAACATCAGCTTTGAAATCAACAAAGCTATTTGAATCAAAGTTTTTTGGATCAATAATAGTCGAATTGATATTGGTAAAAATTTTGAATTCATCAGCGCAGCGCACGTCGTAACCATAGCTCGATGTGCCATAAGAAATCACGCGCCCGTGAGCGCCTTCCCGCACCTGAAAAGGTTCAAATGGCTCAATCATTCCTTGTTCAGCCATCCGTCGAATCCACCGATCAGATTTAATCGTCATCGCGTCTTCTCATTACCAAAGTTAAATAGGTGATCAATTGACACTCTAGCGGCGCGGGTTGCTCTGTTTTGCTGGCAGTGCCCACCGCCAAAGTGCTTCATCAGGAATCGGTAACACTAAAAACCAGTGTTCTAAAATGGCTAATGCTAATAAGGTTGCAACCAGCGTAAATCCCACTACTTCCGCATCAGTCACTTGTAATGCCATCGCTTTCAAAATAATCAATACGACAACGACCGTTGCAACAGTTACTGAAAGTGGAAATAACAGGTTCATGCTGCGTTTTATCATATAGGTTTTCAAATAGCGGAGCGGTTCTGGCAACCAATTTTCATTGAGATTAGGGACACCAAAGAATAAATTTAACTTGGCGCTCCAGCGCATCAACCACAGCACCATAAAAGTCCAAGTGCCCACTTGATTGGGTTCATCCCACGAAATAATAATGAGAAATAGACCAGTGACCATAATGGCTAATTCGTGGTACAGGCTCGTCATAATAGCCAGACCAAACCGTTGCCAATGCGAACAGTGTTCGGGACAAGGAATTTTGCGCGGGCCAATTGCATACCCAGTGAAATAACTCATTTCTAACACTCCCCAAATGATAATGCCGCAAGTAAAGGCGGCATAATTCATCACGACAGTCATGGTGGCGCTGCTCACAACAAAGCCAAAAGTTGCAATAGCCAGCACCGCCGCACCGCCGAGCATGGTCCAGTGGAAAGTTCGTCCAGGTAAATTATCGACATAGAGAACCACGCCGGTGCTAAACCACCATAGTCCTAAGGCAAATAAAATCGGAATACCGAAGTCAGACATGAATAAAACCCAACTATCGTGCTGCTTCAGAACCGAGTTGGTGTCAGCCGAGGATTAACGCAAGTCAATGCGTATTATTGAATGAAGGCACCGCATCACACGAGGCGAGAATTGACAAATTTATTGATTGAATTTGTATTCGCGCATAACAATACTATTGTTGTTGCGGCGGCGCTGGGGCTAATGGCGGTGGTAGTAAGGTTGCAAAAGCGGCTGCATTGGTGGCACCAAAGGCTTTTAATTCAAGTTGAATGCTAGTGATGGGATCGCGCAATGTAATATCACCACCTTCGCGCCGCGCTAAGTGAAAAGGTTCGGCAAGCGTTGCATGATAACCTTTACGTTGTCTTTCCATCGTGCGCAATACGCCGCGAATGAAACCACCTTCACCGGGTGGCAAGGTGGTAATTAATTCACTGGTATTCACATCATACACAGCAAGCCCACCATCAGGAACATCTTGGAAACGAATCTCACGCGCTTGCACTTCAGGAGTGACTTCCGCTTGATCCATTTTCATTCCCGTCAATCGCGCAATGCTAATCATCACAATGATAAAAGCCAATAAAGACGCGACTGCGATCAATACGCCCCGGGGGAATGGACGCTGACCAAATGCTTCACTCACTGGAAAACCTCATTGATTAAAAAGTTCTGAATGTTATTCAGCAGTATCGGCAGCCGTATTCGTTACTTGTTCTGCTGCATACGCTTTGAGCGCATCAGCAAGAAGTGCCGCAACGTTTTCAGCATCAGGAATGGTGCGCAACATGGGTTGCGGTGGCGAAAAATGCCAAGGACGCACATGCGGCCAAAAGATAATGTATGACGGATGCGCTGTTTCTGCTAATAGCAGCGGAATATCACCAGTGCCATCGGCATAACGTTTCAAATCTGCAGCGCGAATCTGTTTGAAGGGTAAATTCATAATCATCTGAATTGCTACGCCAACGCGCATTACAACCCGTTGATTTGTAATGGTGTAAATCGTGGCGCGACTCATCGCCCAACCCAGCAAGGCGAGTGCGCCAACCGCGACTGCGCCCAAAATGATGATCCAAAGCACCCCTAATAACGCACTCGCCACCGATGAGTCGCTAGACCAATCGACGGCGAGGCGCCAGACCACGAGCAGCGCGAAGTACAACCCAACGGTGCGGACATGAAAGGCACGCTGTGCCAATGCGGTCCAACTGGGCGCACCTTGCCAGAGCACTTCCTCACCCGCTGGAAGTTGTTCCGGCAAGCCTCGAACTGGCTCGAAGTCGTATTCCTTCACAGCAGCGGCTCGGCACGTTCTGGAGTGGCATACAGTTTGCCGCCACCGTAGTAAGCGCAAACTTTATCTTCTTCAAAAAGCGTAACTTGATCAGGATTAGTCAAAGCCGGCACATTAGCAAAATGCGCTGCTTTGATGGCTAATACTTTGATTGTCCGCGCTTTTTTATTGAATTTGCAGAAGTTAATCGGCAACAATGCTTGTTTACCGCCTTGTGCAACTTTCATTTCTAAATAACGAATTTGCGGCTCAGAACGATCCACCCACACATCAGTCACGGTGCCGCCCACTTCGCCATCCAATCCGATCACGGTCATGCCGCGTGGATCAGGATCACGGGTTGCAATGGAGAAATCAGTGGCAACACGCAGCGGCACGATTTTCGGTGCGCCCTCGTGGGTCAAATCAGGATGTTTTTCCCGATCAGGTGATGCGCCCGGTCCGAATGCTGACAGCATCGGATCACCGTTTGGAATCAGCGGTGCGCCAGAAAATGGTGCGGCTGGCGTCGCATTAACGGCTGCCACTGCTTCCTGACGTGGCACAGAAACGGTGCCAGCGTTGTGAGGCAGAACAAACGTTTTTGGCGTGGGCATTGCAGGGAAACCAACCACCTTCACGCGCCCACCAGACCGATCAGTGCGACTGGATTCCAGCGGATACCCTTCGCGCTTGTCTTCGCGGTGTAAATAGTAGACCAGCCCAGCGAAAAAGAACCAAAACGCCCAAATCGAAATTTGGGCAACATCAAGATAGTCAGTGAGGGCAGCAGACACGATATAACCTCCGTAGGATTGAGAATAACTAGCCGCAAATGGCTAGGCCGAACAAACATCTCAACCTTGGCGCACCAGCTCCAAAGCCTGAGACATGTAAAAACCCAAAATAATGCGCCGCGTGCGCCGGGCATCCCACCCCTGCAACTCATCATCCGCTACGATCCGTTTGCGCATCGCCTTCTCACTCACCGGCTCAATCGCTGGTGAGCGGTCGCTGCGCGGAAACAATCGCCCAATCGCCAGCATCAGCGTCAAGGGCACGGTGCGCGGCGCAAAAGTAAACACAATTGAGGAATTGGTGCGCTGCGCCAGCCCAGCGAGCACCTTCACTGCATCCTCCGGGCGATAATGAATCAACGAATCCATCGCCACCACATAATCAAATTGCCCGTGCGCCGGATCAAGCATATCGCCAGCTTGAAAATTGATTGAACCCGCGCCCAAATCGCTCGGCATCCGCTCGCGGGCAATGTCAATCAGCGTCGGCGCAACATCAATGGCGATCACTTCCGCACCGCGTCGCGCCGCTTCAATTGCCAGCAATCCCGTGCCGCAGCCCGCATCCAACAGCCGTTTGCCCGTCAAATCAGCCGGCAGCCAGCTCAACAACGTGCCGCGCATGTCATCGCGCCCGGCGCGAACCGTTTCCCGAATGCGACTAACTTTGGCGTCCGAGGTCAGTTTTGACCACGCATCGGCAGCGGTGCGATCAAAATAGGTTTTGATCTTTGCTTGCCGCTCTTGATAAGGTTTCAATCCTTGTTGAGTTGGATTTTGCATATTTCAATCCTTGTTGTATTGGATTCCAATTCAATCAAACCCCAAGAAATCAAAGATGTCGCGGTCGCGCATTGGCTGCGCCGACAACGGCTCGACGCCTTCCCAGAGCCGTTCAGCAAGCTGGAGATATTGCTGTTTAGCCAACTCCAAACCCGGATCATCTGATTCCACCATTTCAAACAGCGTCGATTTTTTCAAGCGCGAGCGGCGAATGATGTCCAAATCCGGCAAATGCGCCAGCCGTTTCAAACCGATAGCCGCATTAAAACGATCAATTTCATCGGTATTGACGCTGCGATTGGCGATCACGCCGCCGATGCGCACCTTGTAATGTTTCGCTTTTGCCACAATCGCCGCAGCGATCCGGTTCATGGCAAAGATTGAATCAAAATCGTTGGCCGTGACGATCAGCGCCCGCTCTGCGTGTTGCAGCGGCGCGGCAAAACCACCGCACACCACGTCGCCGAGTACGTCGAAAATCACCACGTCGGTATCTTCCAACAAATGATGCTGTTTCAACAGCTTCACCGTTTGCCCGACGACATAACCGCCGCAGCCCGTGCCCGCTGGCGGCCCGCCAGCTTCCACGCACATCACGCCGTTATAGCCTTCGTAAACGTAATCGCTGGGGCGCAATTCCTCGGCGTGAAAATTGACCGATTCCAGAATGTCGATGACGGTCGGCACGAGGCATTTGGTCAACGTGAACGTCGAATCGTGCTTCGGATCGCAGCCAATTTGCAGCACCCGCTTGCCGAGTTTCGAGAACGCCACCGACAGATTCGACGAAGTCGTGCTTTTGCCGATCCCGCCCTTGCCGTACACCGCAAAGACTTTCGCGCCATCAATGCGCAAATCGGGGTCAAGCTGCACCTGTACGCTGCCTTCGCCGTCCAGATGGTTATCGTCCTTAGAAAAAGCACTCATCAGGCTGCTGCCTCCGTAACGCCTTCAAGCCGATCTTCCAATTCCTCACCCGCACGGCGCAGCGCCTCCAGCGTCGCCGCATCGGGCGACCAATAATTGCGCTCGTGGGCTTCAATCAAACGGTTGGCGACTTTTGCCGAAGCCGTCGGATTCAACTGCGCCAGCCGGTCGCGCATTTCTTGATCCAAAACAAAGGTTTCCGTGAGCTGCTGATACACCCAAGGCGCGACCTGACCCGTCGTTGCCGACCAGCCCATCGTGTTGGTGACATGCACCTCAATCTGGCGCACGCCCTCATAACCGTGCTTCAACATACCCTCGTACCACTTGGGATTGAGCATCCGCGTCCGCGTTTCGAGCGCCACCTGTTCGGCCAACGTGCGAACCACGCCATCGCCGCGAGTTTGATCGCCGATATAAACCGGCACCTCGTCACCTTTGTATTGACCGACGGCGCGAGTAATGCCGCCGAGCGTGTCGAAATAATGGTCAACGGTCGTGACGCCCAGCTCAACGGAATCCAGATTTTGATACGCCAACTGCACCGTGCTCAGAACGCTTTTCAGCAGCGCAGCTTGTTGCACCGGCTGCCCGGAGCGCCCGTAAGCAAAGCTCTTGCGGCGGGTGTAAGTCTCCGCCAGCTCGTCGCCTTCGTCCCAACTGCTGCTGTCCACCAGATAATTGACGTTCGCGCCGTAAGCACCGTCGGCGTTGCTGAACACGCGCAGCGACGCAGTTTCCAGATCGCAATTCTGCGCAGCTTGATAGTCAAGCGCATGTTTACGAATGAAATTCTGCTCCAGCGGCTCGTCAGCAGATGCCGCTTGAAACGCCGCTTCTGCCAGCAAGCGCGTTTGCAGCGGCAGCAGATCGCGGAAAATGCCCGACAGCGTCATCACCACATCCACTCGCGGTCGCCCCAATTCTTCCAATGGAATCAAGGTCGCGCCAGCCAGCCGCCCGTAATTATCAAAACGCGGTCGCGCCCCAATCAGCGCCAGCGCCTGTCCAATCGGCGCACCTTCGGTTTTGAGATTGTCGGTGCCCCACAACACGATGGCGATGGTTTCTGGGAAGGGATTGCCCTCCGCCATGTGCCGCTCAATCACGCGAGCCGCTTGCTGCGCTCCATCTTTCACCGCGTAAATGCTGGGCAGCCGGAACGGATCAAAGCCGTGCAAATTGCGTCCGGTCGGCAAAATCGCCGGGGTGCGCAGCAAATCGCCGCCGGGCGCGGGGCGGATGAAATGCCCATCCAGCGCCCGCAAAATCGCTGGCAATTCGCTGTCTTGAATCAACAGCCGGTCGGTTTCCGCCAGCTCGCGGAACAGCGTCACGTTTTCTTCAGAAGTCGCCATGCCACCAGCTTTCAGCGCCTTTTCGGGCGATTTACCGGCAACCAACGCCTCAATTGCTTTACGCGCAGGGCGGATGTTTTTCGTTGACTCAGCAACTGCGTCCAGCAAATCAATCCGTTCCTCTTCGGTCGGCGCTTCACCAACGACGTGCAACCCGTGCGGAATCAACGTGTATTCCAGCTCCAGCATCTTCTCGTGCAGCGTCACGACTTCAGATTCCGCCGTCGCGCCCCACGCCGGTTCAAGTTGCGCCAGCTCCAATTCTGCGGCTTGCGCCTGAATCAACTCGGCAAGCTGACTGCGTTCCTCGGCATCTTCGGGCGGCAAACCGCGCCAGCGTTCCATCGACCCTTTCAGATCAATCAAACCTTTATACAACCCGGCATGAGCAATCGGCGGCGTCATGTAGCTGATGAGCGTGGCGGCAGCGCGACGCTTGGCAATCGTGCCTTCGGACGGATTGTTGGAGGCGTACAGGTAGATATTCGGCAAATCGCCGATCAAACGATCTGGCCAGCAGGTGCTCGCCAAGCCAGCCTGTTTGCCGGGCATAAATTCCAACGCGCCGTGCGTCCCAAAATGCAGCACCGCGTGAGCGCCGAAATCGTCGCGGAGGTAGCGATAAAAGGCGCTGAAAGCGTGAGTCGGCGTAAAGCCTTTTTCAAACAGCAAGCGCATCGGATCGCCTTCGTAACCGAACGCTGGTTGAATACCAACAAACACGTTGCCGAACTGCGCACCGAGCACAAAAATCGACGCGCCATCGCTCTGCTGTTTGCCGGGCGCTGAACCCCACTGCTTTTCAATATCGGCTAAATACGGCTCGCGGCGGACGTGGTCATCAGCCGGAATGCGGATGTGAACATTGGCATGAGCGCCAAACTTTGCGGCGTTGCCGTTGACGATGCGCTCGCGCAGATCGTCTAAATCTTCGGGTAAATCAACGCGATAACCGGCAGCGTCCATCGCCAACAAGGTGCGATGCAGCGACGCGAATACCGACAAATACGCCGCCGTGCCGGTGTTGCCCGCATTCGGCGGGAAATTGAATAACACGATGGCGACCTTGCGCTCGGCGCGTTGACTGCGCCGCAGCCGCACCAGCTTTTCCACCCGCGAAGCTAATGATTCCGCCCGTTCCCGATGCGATTGCATATCGCGGGCATCGTTGGAACCGCCGCCATTGCGCCCGCCGTAAACCATCGAACCGGTCGCGCCGTCAAGTTCAGGAATCGCCACCATCATCGTCGCTTCAACCGGCAGCAGCCCCTGATTGGAGTCTTGCCATTGATCGAGCGTTTGGAATTCCACCGCCAACGTGGAGAGATAGGGCACATCCAGCCGCGCCAGTATTTCCTCGGCAGCTTTGGAATCGTTATAAGCCGGGCCGCCCACGAGCGAGAAACCGGTTAATGACACAACGGCATCGACGGTCGCCTGACCGTCTTGCATGAAAAACTTTTCAATCGCCGGACGCGCATCTAAACCGCTGGCAAACGCGGGCACGACATGCAGCCCCCGCGCTTCGAGCGCCTCAATCACGCCGTTGTAATGGCTGGCATTCCCCGCCAACACATACGACCGCATCAGCAACAGCCCGACACGCCCTTTCGGTTTGCCGTTGATGACCGGCAGATGCGCGATCTTCTCGGAAATGTGCCCCTTCATTTTGGGGTGATAAATGCCGACTTCGGGATATTCCGCTGGCGCTGCAACTTTCAGCGTCCCGCGCAGATGGCGACGCGGACCATCGGCGTAGCGATCCACCAAAAAGCGCACCATGTTGCCGAGATTGTCGTCAGTGCCCGCCAGCCAGTATTGCAGCGTGAGGAAATAAGCGCGGACATCCTGCGCGGTGCCGGGAATGAACCGCAGCAGTTTGGGAATCCGCCGCAGCGTGGACATCTGCTGCGCCCCAGTGCTCTGGGTTTTCTCTTTATTACCGCGCAGCCGTTTGAGCAGCGCCATTGGGCCGCCCGGCGTGCCATCCATCGCAAAGCCGCCCATCCGCGTCAGCTTCATCAACTCGCCAGCGGACATGCACACGATCATCGCGTCGCATTGCTCACGGCGAGCAGCCAACGCCGGCAGGATCGGTTTGAAGTGCTCCTCCATCACCAACATGGTCGCCATGATGATGTCGCCAGCGGCGATGTCGGCGAGGCAGCGATTCAGCGCATCAGGTGAATCAGCCCATTCGGTCGCGGCATGGAGACTGAGTTCCAACCCCGGCAGCTCGCGCCGTACTGTTGGCAGTGCCCGCTGGGTCGTCCCCGACAAGTGACCATCAAGATTGATGATGACCACGCGCACGGGCGTCGCCTCAGTTTTAGAACGAATATCAGCGACCGAAGTGCGCTTTGGCATCGTAGAGCGTCTCCACGGTAATGGTGGTAATCCCGCGTTCTTGAGCGAAGCGTTCGGTATTGCGCCGAGCCTTGCCGCGAACGAAAAACGGAATCTTCTTGAGTTCTTGTTCGGCTTCCATTGCCCATGTTGTCGCGGGAGTCTCTTCCGCTGCCGCCTCTTCTGGCACAACTGCCGCAGTCAGCGCCGGGCGCGTTGCCATGCCGCCCAAATGCGATGGCGCTGCGCCTTCGTGAAACTCGAAATCTTCCCGAAACATCGTAATCAAATGTTCCTCAAGTCCCATCATCAACGGATGCACCCAAGTATCAAAGATCACATTTGCGCCTTCAAAACCCATCTGCGGCGCATAGCGGGCGGGAAAATCTTGAATGTGCGCTGGCGCTGAAATCACCGCGCAGGGCACACCGAGCCGCTTGGCAATATGGCGCTCCATCTGCGTTCCCAACACCAGCTCAGGATGCGCTTCGGCAACTCGCGCCTCGACTTCCAAATAATCATCAGTAATCAACGGCTCCACGCCGTACCGCTTGGCGGCTTCCCGCACTTCCCGCGCAAACTCGCGGGCGTAAGTGCCTAAACCGACAACCATCAATCCCAATTCTTCGGTCGCCATCCGCGCTGCGGCAACGGCATGAGTCGCATCACCAAAGATAAATACGCGCTTGCCGGTGAGATAAGTTGAATCCACCGAGCGCGAATACCACGCCATTCTGGCGGATGACGGAGCAACGGTTGTGCCGACATCAATGCCCGCAACGCGCCCAATTTCAGCAATAAAATCATGGATCGCACCGATGCCAATTGGCACCGTTTTGATCGTTGGTTGTCCAAAACTGCGCCGCAGCCAGTCGCACGTTTGATCGGCGATTTCAGGATACAGGCAAACGTTGAAATCCGCTTCTGGTAAGCGCAGCACGTCTTGCGGGCTGGCACCGAGCGGCGCGACCACGTTCACGCCCACGCCAATCGAATCCAACAACCGTGTGATTTCCACCACATCATCGCGGCAGCGAAAACCCAGCGCCGTCGGGCCGAGCAGATTTGCCAGCGGACGCGCTCTCGAGTGGCGCAATTCCCGTTCTGTGCCCGGCGCAGGGACGCGACTTTTCAGCAGCCCGCGTACCAATTGATAAAAGGTTTCGCTCGCGCCCCAGTTTTCTTTGCGGGTGTAAGCCGGCAGTTCCAGCGCCAGCACCGGAATCGGCAGCTCCATGCCTTGCGCCAACGCGCCCGGCTGATCCTGAATCAACTCCGCCGTGCAGGATTCACCAATCAAAATCAACTGCGGACGAAAGCGATCAAACGTTTCTTGAATCGTGCGCTTCACCAATTCGGCCGTGTCACCGCCCAGCTCCCGCGCTTGAAAACTGGTGTAACTGACCGGCGGCCGCTGGCTGCGCCGCTCGATCATGGTGAACAGCAAATCGGCGTAGGTGTCGCCCTGCGGCGCGTGTAACACCAAATGCACCCCGGTCATCGAGGTGACAATGCGCATCGCGCCGATGTGTGGCGGGCCTTCGTAGCTCCAAAGCGTCAACTGCATAACATCACACCTGCAACAACGCGCCGCGTACCAAGGGTCGCGCAAAAAGTTCTGCTAAATCGGCAGCTTGATCGAAACCGTGTACCGGACTAAACACCAACTCAATTGACCATTTCGTGCGCAAACCCTCCGCTTCCAACGGATTCGCCAAGCCCAATCCGCACACCGTCAAATCTGGGCGATCTGTGCGCAGCCGTTCCAATTGCGCTTCGAGGTCTTGTCCTTCGGTCAAGCGCACTCCCGCCGGCAACAGCGCCAGCTCGGGTGCCATCAATTGCCGTTCTAAAAAGGGCGTGGCGACTTCCACCAATTCCATGCCGCATTCCCGCGCTAAAAACCGCGCCAGCGGAATTTCTAACTGTGAATCGGGCAAAAAGGTGATGCGTTTGCCGCTCAACAATGCTCGCTGCCGAGATAACGCCTGTTGTGCTCGCGCAATCGGCGCTGCCGTCACTGTGTCCAAACGCTCCGCCGCAATGCCCCACGCTTCCGTCGCTGCTCGTAGCCAGCCGAGCGTCCCTTCAACGCCAAACGGATAGGGCGCAGTCAGCAGCGTTGCGCCACGTTTTTGCAAAGCGCGGGCGGTTTCGCCGAGAAACGGCTGCGCCAACAGCAGCGTCGTTCCCGCTCCCACCGGCGGCAGCGCATCGATGCGACGCGGTGGCAAAAAATGCACGGTAGTGATGCCCAGCTCGGTGAACAAGCGGGTGAATTGATCCTCAACGACATCGGGCAAAGTGCCCAAAATCAGCAAGTTGCGTTCAGTCGCTGGCAAAGCGGGCAGATGCGGAACCAGCGCCAGCAAACAGGTATCTTCGCCTTGAGTGAACGTGGTATCGAGACCGCTGCCTGAATAATCAAACACCTGTACCCGTCCTTGATACTGCGCTGACAGCCGTTCGGCCGCTTTATTGAGATCGAGCTTGATGACTTCGGACGGGCAAGAACCGACTAAAAACAGGCTCTTAATATCAGGACGCCGTCCCAGCACCTCAGCGACCACGCGATCCAATTCCTGATTGCAGTCCGCCATGCCCGCGAGATCGCGCTCTTGCAGAATCGCAGTGGCAAAACGCGGCTCGGCGAAAATCATCACGCCGGCAGCGGATTGCAGCAGATGGGCGCAGGTGCGCGAACCAACGACTAAAAAGAAGGCATCTTGAATTTTGCGGTGCAGCCAGACGATGCCCGCCAAACCACAGAACGCTTGGCGCTGCCCGCGTTCATAGACGATGTTGGCGACATCACAGCCGAATACGGGCGTTGTCATTCTGCGACCTCGGCGAGTGCCACCGGAGCGCGACTGGCAGCATCTAAACGAGCGGCGCGTAATTTAACAATATATTGCGCAGCGTTAATGAGATAAGTGGTATAGGCGGCGAGTGCTAATAACATTTGCCCATGAATATCAAGTGTTTGGGTGAATACAGCAATGAGATAAGCAGTGTGCAAGGCGAGCACTAACATGCTAAAGACATCTTCCCAAAAGAATGCTGGCGCGAATAGATAACGCCCAAAGACGACCTTTTCCCAAATTGAGCCGGTAATCATAATGATATAAAGCACCAGCGTTTTAATCACGACAGATGCAGTGGCGGCGCTTGCGCCTTCGCCAGTCACTAAATAATTGATAACCAGATATAAGCTAACGAGAAAAACTAAAAATTGAATTGGCGCAAGAATACCCTGCACCAGAGTCCAGGGCGTTGCATCGCGCCGCTGCCGTTCTTCTGCGGTGTACAGCAGCGGACGCGGAGTTGGCTGAGTGTGTTGATCGGTCATTGGTGAGCTGGACTCGGGGTATTTTTTCTTGGGAGTGAGTCAAACGACCCGCCTGCGAGTCGCGTACCAATCGTGCTGTACGCGGAAAATTGGGGGTTGAATCAACGCGCACATGCAACCGTAAATCTAGTCTGCTTTTCAGCAAGTTGTCAACAGTGCTTAACGTAAAGCTAACTTGACAACTGTACACAAGCTACCACAATAGGGTGAGTTGGCATGAGCGGCAGTGTGGTTGTGAACACTTGCCACTGGATTTTTCCACTTTTCGGTTGCTCATCACAACGAAGGATTGAAAAAAAGCAAGCAAGAAAGGGAGGTGGTCTGGTTGCTAAATCCAATACAACAAGGGTTGACTTGCAGCCTTGACGCCAAGACAGCAGCCGCCCTTATTGAAGGCATGGCTGACATCGCCGTTGTCGTCGATTCTCACGGCGTGGTCAGCGATATTATCTTTGGCAGCGCCGATCTGCAGGCGGATTTCAGCGCCGACTGGATTGGGCAGCCATGGCTGGCAACCGTGTCACCAGAAAGTCGTCTCAATCTCGAAGCTCTGCTGGCCGAATCGCACATGCACGGAATGACGCGCTGGCGCCAGATCAATCACCCCTCGCTGCGCGGCAGCGACATTCCCATTCAATATCGGGCGCTGCGGCTGAGTGACGCCGGAGTGGTGATTGCTGTCGGACGCAATTTGCAGGGCATGGCGGCGTTGCAACAGCAGCTCGTCGATGCGCAGCAAGCGTTGGAGCGCGATTATTGGCGCTTCCGGCAGGTCGAAACCCGTTATCGGCTGCTGTTTCGGATGGTTTCCGAAGCCATCCTCATCATTGATGCGCCCACGCAGCGCGTGGTGGAAGTCAATCCCGCTGCCGGTCAACTGCTCGGTGAGACGCCAACTCGCGTCATCGGGCGACCATTTCCCGAAGGCTTTGATCCCGAAAGTACCCAAGCAATCAACGGTTTACTCGCTGGCGTGCGGGCAGCCGGTCGCGCTGATGACGTGCGAGCGCGGCTGATTGACGGCTTGCAGGAATTCCTCGTGTCTGCGTCGCTGCTGCGCCAAGAAAACGTGACCTTTTTATTGGTGCGGCTATCGCCGTTGCTGGCGGATGCGAGCAGCGCCGTCTTGCCGGAAACGAAAGCGCGTTATTTGCGGGTGCTCGAAAATGCACCGGATGGCGTGGTCATCACCGACGCCGACGGGCGGATTCTCACCGCTAACAGCACCTTTTTGAGTTTGGCGGAAATCGCCACCGAACAGCAGGCACGCGGTGAATCGCTGGATCGCTGGCTCGGTCGTCCCGGCGTTGATCTCAACGTGTTGATGGCGAACCTGCGCCAGCACGTCACCGTCCGTTTATTTGCCACCATGTTGCGCGGCGAATACGGCTCGACGACGGAAGTGGAGATTTCCGCTGCCGCCGTCCACAGCGGCGAGCGTCCTTATTTTGGCTTTTTTATCCGCGATGTCGGGCGGCGGTTAAGTAGCGAGCAGCCCATCAGCCCCGAACAAACGCGCTGGCTGGATCAATTGACGGAGCGGGTGGGACGCGTGCCGCTGAAGGAATTGGTGCGCGAATCGACCGATACGATTGAGCGGCTGTGCATTGAAGCGGCGCTGAAATTGACCGGCGACAATCGCGCATCTGCCGCCGAATTGCTTGGCTTGAGCCGCCAAAGTCTGTACGTCAAAATCGACCGTTACGGCATTGTTGCTGACCACACGCCCGATGCGCCCGCACCTGAGCACAAACATCTCCCTTGATAGGTTTTCTGCATGAATCACGTCACCCAGCTACCGCTGCGGCGCTATCCCGCGCCAGCGGCGATTCTCGAAGTGTTGCATCCGATTACATGGTTTCCGCCGATGTGGGCATTTACCTGCGGCGTCGTCTCCTCCGGTCAGCCGATTGCCGCGCAGTGGCTGCTGGTGTTGATCGGCATCGTCTTTGCCGGGCCGCTGATGTGCGCCACCAGTCAGGTCGTCAACGATTGGTATGACCGCGACGTGGACGCGATTAACGAGCCATATCGCCCGATTCCGTCGGGACGCATTCCCGGCAAATGGGGTTTTTATTTGTCGCTGATTTGGACGGCAGTGTCGCTGACTTTGGCTTATTTTCTCGGCACTTGGGTATTTGGTGCGGCGCTGATCGGCATGACGATTGCGTGGATTTACAGCGCCCCGCCGCTGCGTCTGAAAGCCAATGGCTGGTGGGGCAATCTCGCGGCGGGCATTTCGTATGAAGGGCTGGCGTGGTTCACCGGCGCGACGTTGATGATCGGCGGCGCGATGCCGGAGTGGCCGATTCTGGCGCTGGCGCTGCTCTACAGCCTCGGCGCTCACGGCATTATGACGCTCAACGATTTCAAAGCGATTGAGGGCGATATTCAAATGGGCGTGCGCTCGCTGCCGGTGCAGCTCGGCGTGGACGGCGCAGCGCGAGTCGCTTGTCTGGTGATGGGACTGCCGCAGGTGGTGGTCATCGCGCTGTTGTATTCATGGGACAAACCGGTTCACGCGCTCGCCGTTGGCATCATTCTGCTGATTCAGGTGGCGCTGATGGTGCGTTTTCTCGGCAGTCCGCGTGAGCGGGCGACGTGGTTTAGCGGCTTGGGCGTGAGCGTGTACGTCATCGGCATGATGATCAGCGCCTTTGCGGTGCGCGGCATGGCGCAAACAGTTTGATTTTTATTGATTTCTAGCAATGGAATCTGTCATGGCAAATGTTGAAACCTTTGATGTAGTCGTGATTGGCGGCGGTCCCGCTGGCGCGACGGCGGCGACCGATCTCGCCAAACTGGGACGCTCGGTGCTGTTGCTGGATCGCGCTGGGCGGATCAAACCCTGTGGTGGCGCGATTCCGCCGCAAGCGATGCGCGAATTTGAGATTCCCGAATCCATGCTGGCGAGTCAGGTCAATTCGGCGCGGATGGTGTCGCCGACGGATCGCACGGTGGACATGCCCATCAACGGCGGTTACGTCGGAATGGTGGATCGGGAGCATTTTGATGAGTGGCTGCGCGAGCGGGCAGCGACTGCTGGCGCGACGCGGCGCACCGGCACCTTCGAGCAGATTGAACGCGATACGGACGGCACGGCGCTGGTGTGTTATCGCCCCGGTCAAGGTCGCAGCGGCAGCGATTCCGAGCGGGTGCGGGCGCGAGCGGTGATTGGCGCAGATGGTGCGCATTCTGCGGTCGCCAAGCAGTGCATTCCCGGCTCGGAAGGCATGAAATTTGTCTCCGCGTATCACGAAATCGTGCGCACGCCGGCGGGTTTCGATGGCACCCGCTGCGACGTTTATTATCAGGGCGACATTTCGCCAGACTTTTACGGCTGGGTGTTTCCGCACGGCGCGACCGTCAGCGTTGGCGTTGGCACGGCGGTTGAGGGATTTTCGCTACGCTCGGCTTGCACTGAATTGCGCCGTCGCGCTGGGCTGGCAGACGCGGAAACGCTGCGCCGCGAAGGTGCGCCGATTCCGTTGGAGCCGCTGCGGTGCTGGGATAACGGGCGCGACATCGTGTTGGCTGGCGACGCGGCTGGCGTGGTCGCGCCAGCGTCGGGTGAAGGCATTTATTACGCGCTGGCGGGCGGACGGTTGGCGGGTGAAGCGGTGGCAGAATTTTTAACCACCGGCAAAGCGGCAGCGCTGCAATCGGCGCGAAAAAAGTTTATGAAAGCGCACGGTAAAGTGTTTTGGGTATTGGGCATTATGCAGCGGTTTTGGTATGCGAATGACAAACGGCGCGAGCGATTTGTCAGTTTATGCGCCGATCCCGATATTCAATATCTGACGTGGGAAGCGTATATGAATAAACGGCTGGTAAAAGCGCGTCCCGGCGCACATTTGCGCATTTTCTTTAAAGATATGGCGCATTTATTAGGGATTGTGTCACCGCGTTCTTGAATCTGCCGCATTTAGTTTTGCCCTTGTAGCTCAGTTGGATAGAGCGATCGCCTCCTAAGCGGTAGGTCACAGGTTCAATTCCTGTCAAGGGCACCACAGCGTTTTATGGCGGGTTATGCTAAAATAGGAGTTACGCAGTTGACCAAAAATAGCTTTAGAATATAGTCGATCCACCACAAAATGATTGTTAAAATCGGCGCAGCACCTTCAATCCTACTGTTGTGCCGCAATCAATTTATTCTGGCTTGGCTATACAAAGATGAACGCTGCAAAATGTACCGAACAAGATTACATTCAGTTTTTAATCGCTACTCCG
>NZ_NRRQ01000013.1:50000-116868 GCF_016583745.1 Chromatium okenii | reverse complement strand
ATGAGTACTTAAAGTCAGTCATCTCTGATTCTTGGGCTGTATTCAGCAAATCATCAAGCTATGCCAAGGGCTGGATAGAACAGTTCGTGCCTTGGGTGCTGTATGGTTAGTTTTGCGGACAACTATAGAAGACCACACTCATTAAAAGCTGTCAACTGCAATCAACAAAAAACCGATTAAACCCGTTTCCGGCGTTGTGGTTTTTGCGGCGCAAGTGGCGCGGTGCGTTGTTGATACCGCTCGAATAGAAAAGCTGCGCGGTGTAGTCAAAGACCTAGTAGTCAAGTTCGGATAAGCCAGCATTTTTCAGTAATTGACCGAGCGTACCTTTTTTTAAGTCCTGATTTCCATGAACGGGAACAGTTAAAATGCTTGAATATGCTGGATGGGTATAAATATGATAACTTCCTTGAATGCGTTTCAACTCCCACCCTTGCCTTTCTAACAATTTACAAAACTGTTTACCAGAAATCGCTTTCATAATTCGATTTCTGCAATTTGCACTTGCTCTTGATCGGGCATGTGCTCAATTGCAACAGCTAACCAACCTTTTGCTGCTTCAATGATATTTGCCATTGCTTCCTCATAAGTCTCTCCTTCAGAGATACACCCCGGCAAAACTGGTATTTCCACCCAGTATCCGCCTTCTTCAGCCGTGTGAATAAAAACATTGAGTTTCATCATTAAATACCGAAAGTGAAATTAACTGGAAGGCGTGAGCTTTTTCCGGCGTTGTGGTTTTTGCGGCGCAAGCGGCGCGGTGAGTTGTTGATACCGCTCGAATAGAAAAGCCACGCGCTCGGCGTCGCCACTAAACTTCTGTTTAGAATAAGCCGCATCAACCGCACGATCTAATTGACGATGCGCTTTGACTAATTCAACCGGCATTGTTAATGGATCATAAAGCGCAGCAAGTGACGCATTCGCACGCGCATCTAATACTGCTTGCGCCGCCTGTTCTATTTTATTGCGCTGTTTATCAGTGATTTTTTCCGGCCAAGGGAAATTGTTATAAACGATGCTCGCGGAGTAGCGATAATCACTTTTTAGGCGACCGCATACAGTGCGCATCCACGCCATGTGCATCGCTGAAGTTAAAACGCCAAAATGATAAAGCGTTGCATCAGAAATAAGAAGCACTGCATCGCTCACTAACGTTTTTGAATCTATAAAACCTAACGGGATATACTTCCTTCGTTCTGATGAGACTCTTGGGATGAGTAGAAACGAGTTATTGGGCATGTTTTCAACATGAAATCGCGTTGGCGTGTCTGCTAATTTAATAGTTGGTTTGCTTTTGCTTGCAAGTCGAAAGCGTTGCACTGCATGAACTCGCTTCATCGCTTCTGGCATTTTTTGCAACTGAGTTGGCGGACATTTTCCAAGCCATAAACACCAGCGTTCATATCCGTTAATGAATTCATCACTGCCTAACCAACGCCGAAAATAAGTAGCGGCAGCAGGTTCTCGTTTAATAAATTCGTCGCGTTCCTCCGTCGTAAATAAGTAATTGCCACCATCAATTGGTTTATTGCCAATGCCGATTTCTGGAACGTTGCAAATTGGTTTATTTCGTTTTGAAATTACTGCGTCAGACGCATCAACCAGATATGGATTGATATTTTTTGCTTTAATATCTACCTCTTTGGATTGCACCGTTTCATAATCAAATAACTGTTTATTAGTGGGTTCAAATAAAGAAAAGCCAATAATCACACAATGCACCGCTGCTTTACCTTTTGCCTCACTTGACCATTGAAACGTGCGATGTGCAAAATGAATTTTAACGCCGCGTTTTAATAAATCTGACCATAACACGCCAACTTGTTCACCTTGTGTGATTGAGTTGGTTGCAACAAATGCGGTTTTAATTGTTGGATTATCTGTCATGTAATCCGTTGCTTTACGATACCAAGCGGAAACAAAATCGAGAATGCCCGCACCTTTTACCGCGTAGAAAATACTGGCAACCTCTGCACGTTGGGAATCACTCATATATTTTGAGCCAACAAACGGCGGATTCCCTAAAATATAATTTAATGCTGCTGGCGGCACCAGATCACGCCAATCAATTTGCAGCGCGTTGCCATGACGGATTGTTGCAGAATGGGTGAGCGGAATCCGCAAATAGTTTATGCCGAATTCCTGAGAAGCCACTCGATTCATCTGATGATCGGTGAGCCACAGCGCCGTTTGCGCAATCTGCGCTGGAAATTCCTCAATTTCAATGCCATAAAACTGATTGACATTGCACAGAATGTTAAACTCACCCACACCAATAGAAAGATCGCGGGCATCACTAAATAATGCGCGCAGCACTTCTAATTCTAATAACCGCAATTCCCGATAAGCAATCACCAGAAAATTGCCGCAGCCACAAGCTGGATCAAGGAATTTTAAGCTGGCGAGTTTTTGTTGAAAGACAAATAGTTTTTTCTTGTTGCTTTTGATACGTTCAAACTCAGCGCGTAAATCATCTAAAAATAAAGGCTGAATCAGTTTTAAGATATTCGTTTCCGAAGTATAATGTGCGCCGAGTTGACGGCGTTCATCAGGGTTCATCACTGATTGAAACAATGCACCAAAAATTGCTGGAGAAATGCGCTCCCAGTTTAAGGCGCAACATTCCAACAACAGATCGCGCATTTCTCGATCAAAAGCGGCTATCGGTAACAGTTCAGTAAATAAATGACCATTGATATAAGGGAACGCAGCAAGCTGCGGATCAAGCCGGGTTAAACGTTTACCCTCTGGCGTATTCAACACTTCAAAGCAATGTGCCAGCCAGTGCGCCAAATCTTGCCCATCTTCAGCGGTGCGTTGTTCAATTAACTCTTGAAACTGATTCACTTCAAAAATGCCGGTGTGTTCAGCAAACAAACAAAACACCAGCCGCACCAGATACACTTCTAGCGCATGACCGACATAACCGCTGGTTTTTAATTGGTCATGCAACAAACCCATGCGCTCGGCAGCTTTCACATTGATCGGGTCTTGCTCTTGAATAGCGGTGGTTTGATAACCCGCCATAAAGCCGAATAAATGAACGTGATTCACCAATTCAGCTAATTGGAACTCGTGTTGCGTGTCGGCATCTAAATCATATAAACGAAACCGAGCAAAATCACAAACCAACACATAATGCGGCAATTCACGGTCTTTCAAACCGTGAAAATAATCCGTTGCTTGCGCATGAGCGCGATCTAAATTTTTACCGCGTGATTTATGCTCAACCAATAACTTTCCTTTCCACAGCAAATCAATATAACCGGCGCGTCCATCAATCTGTTTAACCCGCTGTTCAAAACTTGCCAAGCGCCGCCGACTCACGCCAAAGATATTAAAAAAACCATCCCAAAAGGATTTGGCTTCTGCATCTTCCGAGCAGTCATCTGCCCATTCCCGCGAGAAGTGCAGAGCGCGATCTTTAATTTCATTCCAAGATAGGGGCATGAGAGACTCTTAACACAACAGATACTGGCATCATTCTGATAATTGTGGCGCAAACGGTGCAACGAAGCAAATAAAAAACCCGCTCACCAAGTGAATTGGGAGCGGATTTTTTATAGCGCCAGTGCGTTATTGCAGGTTGGTACTCAGCAGCGCGTGGTCAGTAATAAATGTCTCCAGCCGCTGCAATAATTCTGGGAAACGATCCACAAAAAACAGCGGTTGTGTCTCGCGGGGATTATTCGGGCTGGTTTCATTGCGCCCGTATTGCAAACCCTCAGCGGTGAGATTCCAAAATCGCTTAATCTCATTGCCGCGCCCTTTGCGTGAAAGATGCTCCAGAATGCCCAATTTTTCAAGTGTTGGATTCACAACTCTGGCGACATGATGACCGAGCGGATGATCCATTTCTTTCAATAGCGTAGTAATGGCTTTCACCAATGGTTCATCGACATAAGCGGGCAGGAAATTCGGATTGATGCCTTTAGCATCACATAAAGTAGTGAGCATCCGAATCTTGCTGGTATCTGACATGCGCAGAATTCTTGCGGCAGATTCTGCAATTTGAATCTCAAATGCCGGTGCATACGGCAATGCAGAAGTGACGTATTGAGAAGGTGCTTGCGATGGAGTTGATAATGCGGCTTCGAGTTCCTGCCAGCGTTGTATTACTTTGAATCGCGCCTTGACATCATAACCAGTCAATAAAGTCAGGGTATGATCCTTGTTGAGCAGGTATTCGTATATGGGTTGTCCAGCGTTATTTACACCAAACAAAGCCGCCGAAAATCCAGCATCCAAAGCAGGATCGCCTTGATTTTTAAGATATTTTTCCGGCAAGAAGTCTTCTGATTTGCCGCCGTGAAGTTGTGCCATCATGTTGCGAATATCGCGCATGACGTGCCCGTGCTGCTTGCCTGTCAATTCCGCAATCTCGCGGGATGTCATCGTGACAGATGACGGAAGGGAATGATTTTGCGAGGCCATAAAAAGGCTCTCCTAGTCGATTTTCTGAAGTGATACATCACCCAAAAATTGGGCATCCCGTAGGGGCTTCAGACCGCGACTAGACGGCGGGTTTATTCGTGAGATTGCTCTCCTTATTTCACCGCACCCCCACGATATGCTTTAATCGTGGTGTCGTGTTACGCAATTAAGTTAGTGTCAATAAAACCGCTAACTTTCGTGTGCGGATAACGCTAGTCGGTGTGTCTGAAGCACCTGAGACATAGAAGACCACATTCATTAAAAGCTGTCAACTGCAATCAACAAAAAACCGATTAAACCCGTTTCCGGCGTTGTGGTTTTTGCGGCGCAAGCGACGCGGTGCGTTGTTGGTACCGCTCGAATAAAAAAGCCACGCGCTCGGCGTCGCCACTAAACTTCTGTTTAGAATAAGCCGCATCAACCGCACGATCTAATTGGCGATGCGCGTTGACTAATTTCACTGGCATTGTGAATGGATCATAAAGCGCAGCAAGTGACGCATTCAGCGTTTGCGCACGCGCATCTAATACTGCTTGCGCCGCCTGTTCTATTGTATTGCGTTGTTGATCCGTGATGTTTTCCGGCCACGGGAAATTATTATAAACAATTGTAATGGAGTATTGGTAACGATTTTCAAGTCGTCCGCATACCGTGCGCATCCACGCCATGTGCATTGCCGAAGTTAAAACGCCAAATTGATACCGTTGCGCGTTGGGAATAATGAGCAACTTATCGCCAGCAATATGCGTGCTGGGTAAAAAAGCAAGTGGAATATATTGTCGCCGTTCTGAAGAAACGCAAGGAATCGCTAAATAAGTGCTCGCAGGCTGGCGAATTTCACCGAATAACCCGGGACGCGCTGCTAAAAGAGTGGTTGCTGGACGCAAACTCTGTAAACGATGTTGGCGGCATTGCTGCACTCGCGCTAAAACGTGCGGCAGTTGCTGTAATTCATCGGGAGAAATATCAACCAACCATAAACAATAACGCGGGCTATTGTTGATTAATTCATATCCCATCGCAAAGGGTTTAATCCACGCTGCCGCCGCCGGTTCCTTGCTGATTAACGCCGCTCTTTCTGGAGCAGACAGCAATAAATGCCCGCCGTCATTCGGCATTGAACCAAACACCATTGGCAATGCACCGACCGGTGCAACGCGGCGCTTTTCTAAAACGACATTGGGTGCTGCCAACAAATAAGGATTGATATTGCTAGGCTTCATTTCGCTGGGTTCAGACTGCGGTGTTTCATAAACAAAAAGCTGTTTTTTCATTGCATCGTGTAAAGCAAAACCGATAATCACGCAATGCACAGCAGCATTGCCTTTTGCTTCATTTGACCATTGAAAGGTGCGATGCGCAAAATGAATGTGTATCCCGCGTTTTAATAAATCTGACCATAGCACCCCAACTTGTTCGCCTTGCGTGATTGAGTTGGTTGCAACAAATGCAGTTTTTACAGCAGTGTTGTCCGCCATATAATCAGCCGCTTTGCGAAACCACGCGGCAACAAAATCTAAAACGCCCGCGCCTTTGACATCATGGAAAACTTGCGCTAAATCCTTTTTTTGCGCGGGCGTTTGATAGGCTTTGCCAATAAACGGCGGATTCCCTAAAATGTAATTGAGTTTTGCTGGCGGCACCAGCTCGCGCCAATCCAGTTGTAGCGCATTACCATGACGAATTGTCGCGGAATGCGTGAGCGGAATCCGTAAATAGTATTGCCCGAATTCCTGAGAAGCCATTTGATTCATCTGATGATCGGTGAGCCACAATGCTGTTTGCGCAATCTGCGCTGGAAATTCCTCAATTTCAATCCCATAAAACTGATTCACATTGCACAGAATGTTAAACTCACCCGCGCCAATTGATAACGCTTTAGACGCGCCAAACAACGCCCGCAACACTTCCAATTCAAGCAACCGCAATTCCCGATAGACGATGACCAGAAAATTGCCGCAGCCGCAAGCGGGATCAAAGAATTTTAAGCTGGCGAGCTGTTCTTGAAACGCAAATAAATTGCTTTTGCTCTGCCGTTTGACGCGCTCAAATTCAGCCCGCAGTTCATCTAAAAATAACGGTTTAATCAGCTTTAAGATATTGGTTTCTGATGTGTAATGTGCGCCCAGATGACGGCGGTTTTTAGCGTCCATCACTGATTGAAATAAAGCGCCAAAGATCGCAGGTGAAATCCGCCCCCAATCCAAAGCGCAACCTTCCAATAAAAGCTCGCGCATTTCCCGATTAAAGGCAGCGGTGGGTAAATGCTCGGCAAACAATTGACCGTTAATATAACGAAAAGCGGCGAGCTGCGGATCAAGACGGGTGAAACGTTTTTCGTGCGGTGTATTTAACACTTCAAAACACTGCGCCAGCCAGTGTGCTAAATCTTGCCCATCTTCAGCGGTGCGTTGTTCAATCAACGCTTGAAACTGATTTGCTGCAAAAATGCCGGTGTGTTCGGCAAAGAAACAAAACACCAGCCGCACCAGATACACTTCCAGCGCATGACCAACATAACCGCTGATTTTTAATTGATCATGCAATAAACTCATGCGCTCGGCAGCGTTTATGTTGATCAAATCTCGCTCGTGCATGAGTGTTTTTTTAACCCTGATGTTTAAGCATTAACGCCAGATTGTTTCATCTGGCGTTAATGATCAGCATTCAATCTGGAACAAAGCGCAATACTTTACCGTTAATGCAATATCGTTTGCCAGACGGCGGTGGCCCGTCATCAAAGACATGCCCCAAATGAATTCCAGAACTGGCGCTGCGCACTTCAACGCGGTGCATTCCGTGATTGCTGTCGGCATGTAAAGTCAGCGCACCTTCTATCGGATTAAAAAAGCTCGGCCAACCGCTGCCGCTTTCAAATTTCGCGTCGGTGCGAAATAACGCCGCGCCCGTAATTGGATCGACAAAGGTGCCGGGGCGTTTTTCATCCAGATGCGAGCCAGTAAACGGGCGCTCCGTGCCCTGTTCAAAAGCGATTTTCCGCTGTTCCGGCGTCAGCACCTGCCCGCCCAACCATTGCCAAAACCGCGCCTGTTCGCCGCTGTAGCCGGTAAAACGCGACACTTCTTGACCTTTTTCAAACAATACGATGGTCGGCGTTGCCAGCAGCGGCTGCTTCAGCGTCCAGCCATCCGGTGGCAACGTCGCCAGCGTGGCGCGAATCGGCGTTGCTGCCGTCCAGCCGTCGAGAATTTCGGCGCGAAATAACTGGCAAAACGCGCAATCCGCCGCCTCAAATACGAGCAATTGCCGCGCAAAATTGAGCGTTGCTGCCGCCAACGGCGCGGGCGCAGCAGCGACGGGCGGTGCCGCTGCGTCAGGAAACATCACGCCAGTGCCGCCGAGTCCGCAGTAGCCCTGTGGATGTTTCTGCAAATAATCCTGATGCGACTCCTCGGCGCGGTTGTAATGCCGCAATTGCTTGATTTCCGTTGTGATTTGCCCGCGTCCGGCAGCGGTCAACGCCGTTTGATAGTCATCTCGCGTCGCCAGCGCCGTCGCCAATTGTGCCGCGCTGGTGGTGTAAATCGCGCTGCGATAATTGCTACCACGATCATTGCCTTGGCGGTCGCCCTGCGTGGGATCGTGGTGTTGCCAAAACGCAATCAACACCTGCCGCAAACTGATTTGGGTCGGATCAAAGCTGACCTGAATCACCTCGGCGTGATTGCGCGGGGCGGTGGCGGCGCCGCGCTGGAGTTGCTGTTCCAGCGCCAGCACGTCCCGATAACCGACCTGCGGCGCGTCACCTCCGGCATAACCGGCTTCGACGTCGATCACGCCGGGCAACGCCGCCATCCGTTTTTCTGCGCCCCAAAAACAGCCCATGCCCAGCACAATTGATTCCGTTGTTTTGGCGCAAATTGATGTGGTTGTAGTCACAGCCATGATGAGTATTCCCCAGCGTATCCAGTTGAGTAACATGATGAAATTCTCTTGGTTTTGAACATTGTCAACACCGCAAGCCCGCCGGCAACTGTGACAATGTTGTTAAAATATGATGACAACATAACGAGACACGGATCATTACTTGGGGTTGAGCAATGCGAATGACATCTCTGCGAGCGCGATTGTTTTTGTGGATGTTGGGCGGAAGTGGGCTGCTGTTTTTATTGGCATTTGGCACGATGGCGGTGCTCACCCAGAACGGTGCGCGGGAGCAAGCCTTGACGCTGGTGCGCGGGATGGCGGACACCTACGCCGGTCGGATTAAATCCGAGTTTGATCATTCGTATGCCGTCGCTGAATCGCTGGCGCTTGCGTTGCGGGCGATCCATGACCGCGATCCGCAGCGGGCGGTGGCCTCAGCCGTGAACGCGGCAGTGTTAGAAGCCAATCCGCAGCTCGTTGGTTTGGGGTCGTATTGGGAGCCGAATGCGTTTGATGGCCGCGATACGGAATTTGTCCGCGTCGCGCCAGAGAATGACGCCACCGGGCGTTATATTCCATATTGGAATCGCGCCAGCGGGGTGGTGGCGGTGGAGCCGGTGACGGAATACGACACGGCAGATTGGTACAACATCCCCAAGCGCACCAAGCAGCCATGGGCGAGTGAACCCTATTCTTTCCCAATTAGCGGCAAGCCAGTGTTGATGGTGTCGCTGATGGTGCCGATTCTCGACGGCGGTAAATTTCTTGGCTCGGTCGGCGCAGATTATCCGCTGGTCGGTTTGCAGGACATTCTCACCGAGGTGCGCCCGTTCGGATCAGGACGCGCCAGCTTGCTGTCCAATGCCGGTATTTATGCGAGCCATCCCGACAGCACGCTCCTGAGTCAAGCGGCGCATGATTTACCGCCGGCAGCACTGGCGGCGATCAAAGACGGTAAAGCGTATGAATTCATCACTGACGCGGGTTTGATGTCGCTGGTGCGCCCGATTCAACCCGGCAAGGCGATGAATACTTGGGCGCTGGTGCTGACCTTTCCGCTCGCCGATGCGCTGGCGGAGGCGCGGCAGATGATGCTGATGACGGCGCTGATTGGTAGCGTGGGTTTGCTGATTTTGGCGGCGATTTTGTGGCCGCTGCTCGCGCATTTGATGCGCCCGTTGCAGCAACTCGCGCACACGCTGGTCAGTTGGGATGGCGATGTGACGCAGCAGGTGGCGGTCGTGCGCCAAGATGAGATTGGCATCATCGGCGCGGCGTTTAACGCCTTTATGCAGCGGCTGCGTGAGCTGGTGGTGGCGATTGCTGAAGAAAGCCGTCGCCTTGATGTGAGCAGCCAAGAATTGAGCGCGGCGACCGAGTCGGTGGTGCAAAACTCGCGGCAACAGCTTGATGCTGCGCACCAGATGACCGACGAAATGGGGCAAATCACTGGCTCAATCGGTGGCGTGGCGCGGCAGGCGCTGCAATTGCAGGAGCTGGCGCAGGACACCGGCACCATCACCGCCAGCGCCTCAACGATTGTGCAGCAGACGGCGCAGGAGATCGGGCAGATTGACCACACGATGCAGACGGTTGCCAGCGGCGTGCAGCGATTAGATGAGCGGTCGCGTGACATCAGCACCATCATTAACGTGATCCGCGAAATTGCCGATCAAACCAATTTGCTGGCGCTCAACGCGGCGATTGAAGCGGCACGCGCTGGTGAGCAAGGACGCGGATTTGCGGTGGTGGCTGATGAGGTGCGCAAATTGGCGAATCGCACGGCGCAGGCGACGGGTGAAATCACCAATACAATCAAGACGATTCAGCAGGAAAGTGCGGCGGCTGTGACCGCAGTTGGCATGACTTCCGAACAGGTCAATCGTGGCGTGGCGCTGTCACGGGAAGCGGCGGACGCGATTGAAACGATCCGCCACCACGCCGACGATATTTTGAGTCGGGTATCGGAGGTAAATCATCAAACCAAACAACAAACTGGCAGCAGTCAGGCGTTGGCAAATCACGTTGAGCGCGTCGGCGGGCTGGCGCAATATAACGATCAAAACATTTTAATTGCGCAGGAGCGCGTTCAAGATATTGCAACGCTCTCGCATAAACTGCACGAATTGATTGCACGGTTTCGTGGTGCGGAGCGCCGTTAAAACATCTTTGCCGCTTTTCATTAAAGCGGCAAGTTTATTTGAGGAATGAGTGAATGACTGCCACGCAAAAAAATCGTTTTTTATCGGTCAATACCATTCTGGGCGAGGAAACGTTGCTGTTATACAGCATGGTGACGCAGGAACGTTTAAGCGCACCGTTTGAATATGAACTCACGTTACTCAGCACTGACGCGACATTGGCACCGGATGATTTATTGGGCACGGCAATGACGGTGGCGTTAAAAGTGTTGAATAATACGCGCCGTTTTTATCATGGCTATGTACAAAAATTTGCCTTCACTGGTTTTCATGGTAATTATGCCCGTTATCAAGCAACGCTGGTGCCGTTATTATGGTTTTTATCCCGTTCGAGCGATTGCCGGATTTTTCAAAGCAAAACTGTACCCGTGATTGTCAAAGAGATTTTCTCTAAATATGGCTTAACCGATATTGAAGAACATTATACGGCAACCTTTCGGACTTGGGAGTACTGCGTTCAATATCAAGAAACTGATTTAAACTTTGTCAGCCGGTTATTGGAACATGAAGGGATTTATTATTTCTTTAAGCACGAAGATGGTAAACATACTTTAGTGTTAACGGATAACAGCACTGCGCATTCTACAGTCACCGATTATGCGACAGTTCCTTTTCACAATGAGCGGTCAGCGTGGTTAAAAACCATTGATCATATCGACGGCTGGATCGTGAATAAGAGTGTGCGCTCCGGGATTTTTGTTCATCGCGCCTTTAATTTCACAGCACCAAAAACAAATTTATTAGCCACGAGCAATTCCCCTAAAGATCATGCTTTAGCAAAAATGGAATTATTTGAATTTCAAAATGATTATACTACGGCAACAGAAGGCACTGATTATGCCAAGGTGCGTTTGGAAGCAGAGCAGGCAGAGCATGAGCTTGTGCAGGCAACTGGCACCGTGCGTGGTTTATATTGTGGCGCGTGGTTTACTTTAGAAGGTCATCTGCGGAGCGATCAAAATCGCAAGTGTTTAATTATTGCCACGCAGGAAGTATTGCAATCCGATGATTTTGAATCCACTGCCACGCTAGAATCGCGTGAACCTTTCCGTACCACCTTCACCGCAATTGACGCAAAAACAGCATTTCGTCCTCCGCGAGTGACACCAAAACCAGTGGTTAAAGGAGCGCAAACTGCAATTGTGGTGGGCGAATCGGGTAAAGAAATTTTTACAGATGCACACGGGCGCGTGAAAGTCCAATTTCATTGGGATCGTTACGGCACTTCTAATGAAGAAAGTTCGTGCTGGATTCGCGTGGCGCAAATTTGGGCGGGTAAAGGTTGGGGCGGTATGATGCTGCCGCGTGTTGGGCAAGAAGTGATTGTTGATTTTTTAGAAGGCGATCCCGATCAGCCCATTATTACCGGACGGGTCTATAACGGTGATTGCACGCCGCCTTATACATTGCCAGCCGACGCGACAAAAAGCACGATTAAAAGCAGCAGCAGTACTGGTGGCGCTGGTTTTAATGAAATCCGGTTAGAAGATAAAAAAGATTCGGAGCAGCTTTTTATTCACGCGCAGAAAGATTATGAAACGCGAGTGAAAAATGACGCAGTGACTTGGATTGGTAATGAGCAGCATACGTTGGTCGTTAAAGATCAGTTAGAACAGGTGAAAGGGAAACAGCATTTAACCGTCACCAGCAATCAATTGGAAAAAGTTGGCGGCGATAAACATTTGACGGTGACTGGTGATTATAATCAAGCCATCACGGGCGGCGTGTCGTTAAAAGCCAATACCAATATCCAGCACAAAACTAGCGTGAAATATGCAATTGATGCCGGCACAGAAATCCATCTGAAATCGGGCATGAATGTGGTGATTGAAGGAACTGCCAGCGTGACGTTAAAAAACTCTAGCAGCTTCATTGTGATCGGCCCAAGTGGCGTGATGATTTCGGGGCCGATGGTGATGATTAACAGCGGCGGGGCGGCTGGTGCGGGTTCCGGTTGTTCACCCGCCAGCGCCACCGCGCCGACTGCGCCGAAAGAAGCGGCGACCGCCACTGCGGGCAAGGTCTCAACCGTGACCGCGCAAAAGGCAAAAACGATTGCAACTGCGGAAACGAAAACAATGGTCAAGGCGTTGGTGGCAGCGGCAGCAAGCGGTGATGCACTCGTATGAAACAGGAACAAGTTCAGGTTTTTCAACGCAGTTTGGCTGATCCCCAGCAGCCGCTGTGCGCGGTGCTGGATGGCGCAGCGGTGCCCAATTTGCCCGCCCGTTTGACCGCTGCCGCCGTGCCACACGTCTGTTTATTACCCGGCGAGATCGACACCGAATTGGCGCAGGTCGCACCTTATTTGGTGCAATTCGCGCCCGATTCCGCGTTGGCGGCGCAATTCATCAGCGAAGGTTTGGGCAAGCATTGGGGCATTCTCATCGTCTCCGCCGCGCATTTCCGCAGCTTGCGGATTCATTTTCGTAACTTGTTGACTGTGTGGGAATTTTCTGGGCAACCGCGCTATTTTCGCTATTACGATCCGCGAGTGCTGCGGGTGTATCTGCCGACCTGCACCGCCGCTGAATTGAGCGATTTTTTCGGCCCGGCGACGGCGTTTTATGCGGAAGGCGACACGCCAACTGCGTTGCAGCGCCTATTTGTGAGCGATGGCGCACTCATCCAACAAACGCTGCAACTCGCGTAATTTAGTGTTTTTGAAGAGGAAAATTTAATGGGAATGCACGTTTGTTCGGGTGCCATGTTGCAATGTTCATTCGGCGTTGCGCCCAGCACTTTCATGGTGTTGCCGGTCAATCGCACCCTGACCAGCAATATGCCTGCCGCTAACATCATGGATCATGTGCCGCTGGTGAATATCTTGCCGTTCGGCATGTGCAGCAGCCCCGCCAATCCAACCGTCGCCTCAGCAACCGCAGCCGCACTCGGCGTGTTGACGCCAATGCCGTGCATTCCAGCGACTGCCACGCCTTGGGTGCCCGGTTCACCGACGGTATTGCTGGCGAATATGCCGGCGCTCAACGAGACTTCTAAATTGATTTGCAGCTACGGCGGCGTGATTTCAGTCCTCTTGCCCGGTCAGTTCACCGAGATGATTCCGTAAGTTAATCAAGTACTAGCGGCGTAAATCCTACCGCCGCGATGCCTTCCGCAGGTGTAGCCGTCGCCTGTTCTAACCACGCCAGCGTCAGCGCCTCCAAGCGCTCCATCCGTTGCCCAATGTCACTGCTCGCATCGTTCAACGTCGCGCCAATCCACAGCCACAGCGGATCGTCAATGCAGCCGTGTCCGCACAAAAACATCAAGCTAATCAGCACACTGTAACCGCGCAACGTCGGCACACTGCGCTCCCGTGCCAGCGCATAACCGCTGCGCACCACCGCTTGCAGCGCCGGCTCGCCGCTCAAACCCGCTTTGAGCGGATCAATCTCAGTGAGCACCCGCATCATCGCTGGCCCGAAATCGTGTCCGGTCAACGTAAACGGCTGGCGCAGCCACACCATAAAATGTTGCCGCGCCGTCCGTTGCAATTCCGCACCTGCACCAATCACCGTCGCGTGATACGCCAACGCCTGTTCATATACGGACGCAGCGCGAGTCGGCTCCGGCGCGTCCGTCCGCAAACTGTCTGCAAGCCACTGATATTGCGGATCAGTGAGCACGGCGCTGCCCAACAACCAGCGTAATTCCACCACCAAGCGCAATGTCGTCCGCGCTTGCAACCCAAACTCCGCTGCCGCAGCCAGCGCCAATTGCACCGCCAGCCGCAGCGGTGGCTCACCCAGCGCGGCGCTCAAAGTGGGTGCGGCGGCTTGAAATTCAGCAACCAGCGCATTTTCTAAATTGATTCGCGCAACCTGTTGAAAGACCGCCAATTGCTCGGCACGAATAATCATCATGGATTTGTCCTCAACGTCGGTTCATTCAGAGCGAGACGGCGTCCCGCCAGCCACACCAGCCCGATTACCGGCACTCCGATCAAGGTGGTGAACAGGAAAAAGCCCGGATAGCCCAGATTGGCGACCATCGCGCCGGAATAGCCGCCGAGCAGTTTGGGCAACAGCGTCATCAAGGAACTGAAAATTGCATATTGCACGGCGGTAAATGAGATGTTGGTGAGGCTGGATAAAAAAGCGATAAAGGCGGCGCTCGCCAAACCAGCGGCGAGATTGTCAGCGCCAACGGCGAGATACAGCAGCGGCACATTGGCTCCGGTGTGCGCCAGTACTACAAAAATCAGATTGGTAGCGGCTGAGAGCACTGCGCCGAGCAGCAAAATACGCATCACGCCATGTCGTGTTGCCAGCAGCCCACCGAGCAAGCCGCCGCCGATGCTGACCACCACGCCGAAGGTTTGCACCGCCGCTGCGATTTGCGGTTTCGTGAAGCCGAGGTCTTGATAAAACACGTTAGCAATCACGCCTAACACGATGTCGGAAATACGATACAGCCCGATGAGCGCCAGCAACAGCAACGCGGTATTGAGTCCGTAACGGCGGAAAAAATCCTGCGCTGGTGCAATCCACGTCTCCTGCGCCAGCGTGCGATTGACGGCACCCACTTTGACCAGCACCCAGCCGGTGCAGCCAGCAGCGATCAGCGCCAGCGCAAAGTGCAGCAATTCCAATAAAAAGTGAGTCAGTGCGCCCGCCCCAGCGCCAGCTTTCATCGCTATAAATGCTTGATTGCTCAAAAAAAACATCAGCACAAACGCGGCGGCAGTCACGCCAAACACTGCGAGCAGGCGGAGATACGCGGCTGGCGGATAATCTGGCAGCCCCCCTTTGGAAAAGGGGGGTTGGGGGGATTTGAGATCGGGCGCTTGAATCAACAACGTCGTGAACACGCCGATCAGCACCAACGCCGCCATAATCAAATAGGTCGTCTGCCAAGCTGCGTAGCTGTAAATCTCCGTCGTGGAGCCAAACCACGCCGCCAACGTCAACGCCCCCGCGCCCGCCACCACCATTCCCACCCGATAACCCGCGATGTAGACCGCTGACAGCAACGCCTGCAATTCCGGCGGCGCAATTTCAATCCGATACGCATCAATCACGATGTCCTGCGTTGCTGCTGAAAATCCCAGCAGCACCGCAGCAAGCGCCATCTGCGTCAGGCTTTCGGCACCTCGCGCCGGATCAATCGACGCCATCAACACAATCGCGCTGATGATGGCGAACTGCGCCACCAGCAGCCAAGCACGTCGCCGTCCGAGCTGGCGCGTCAACAGCGGCACCGGCAAACGATCAATCAACGGTGCCCATAAAAATTTGAAGGAATAGCCGAGTGCTGCCCAACTAAAAAAGGTGACGGCATCGCGGGCGACGCCCGCTTCCCGCAGCCACAATGACAGCGAGGAAAAAATCAGCAGTAGCGGCAGCCCTGCGGTAAAACCCAGAAATATCATGCTGATGACGCGAGAATCGCGGAATTGCTGCCACTTGACAGCGCGAGTGCTGCTCATTGCCGCGCTTCCAATACTTCCCACCGGGCGTAAGCAGTGGCGAGTTCTGCTGCCACCGTCGCCAGCCGCGTCCGCACATCGGCGGCAACGCTGGCGTCAGCCTGATACAGCGTCGGATCAGCCAATTGCTCATGCAGCGCCGCCTGTTCCAATTCCAACGCTTCAATCTGTGCGGGCAGCGCCGCCAATTCACGGGTTTCTTTGTAGCTGAGTTTGTCCGCTGCCGGTTTCGCTTTAGCAACCACCGCCACCCCTTTCTCCATAAGCCCCCCTTTGGAAAAGGGGGGTTGGGGGGATTTGTTGGAAAAGGGCGTTTGGGGGGATTTACGCTGCCGCAGCCAGTCGTCATAACCGCCGACGTAATCGTTGACGACGCCTTCGCCTTCAAACACCAGCGTGCTGGTGACGACGTTGTCGAGCAGAGCGCGGTCGTGGCTGACGATCAGCAAGGTGCCAGCGAAATCCACCAGCAATTCTTCCAACAATTCCAGCGTTTCGGTGTCGAGATCGTTGGTCGGCTCATCCAGCACCAACACGTTGGCGGGGCGCGTAAACAGCTTTGCCAACAACAGCCGATTGCGTTCACCGCCCGACAGCGCCTTGACTGGCTGCCGCGCTCGCTCCGGGGTGAACAGGAAATCTTTGAGATACGACAGCACGTGCCGACTCGCGCCATTGATGTCGATGTGATCGCTGCCGCCAGCGACGTTGTCCTGCACGCTGCGCTCCACATCAAGCTGGGCGCGGAGCTGGTCAAAATAGGCGATCTGTAAATTGGTGCCGTGCCGAATGATGCCCTGCTGCGGCGCGAGTTCGCCGAGGAGCAATTTGAGCAAGGTGCTTTTGCCGCTGCCATTCGCGCCGATGATGCCGATTTTGTCGCCGCGCAAAATCAAGGTGCTGAAGTGGCGAATCACCGGCTCCGCGCCCCAGCCGTAGCTGATGTCGTCAGTTTCAACCACCAACTTGCCAGAACGCTCGGTCTCGCTGACACGCAGCCGCACGTTGCCCATTTGTTCACGCCGTTCGCGCCGTTCCTCACGCAGCGATTTAAGCGCCCGCACGCGCCCTTCATTGCGGGTGCGACGCGCTTTGATCCCTTGCCGAATCCAGACCTCTTCTTCTGCCAACTTGCGATCAAACTGTTCTGCCGCCAATTGTTCGGCGTGTAATCGCTCCTCACGGCGGCGCAGATAATTGGCGTAATCGCCGGGCCAGTCGGTGAGATGTCCGCGATCCAGTTCGAGAATGCGGGTGGCGACGCGCTGCAAAAAGCGGCGGTCGTGGGTCACAAACAGCAGTGCGCCGGAGAACTCGCGCAGGAATTCTTCCAGCCACGCGATGGAGTCGATGTCGAGATGGTTCGTTGGCTCGTCCAGCAGCAGCACATCTGGCTCTGTGACCAGTGCTTGCGCCAGCAAAACCCGCCGCTGCAAGCCACCGGAGAGCGCGGGAAAATACGCTTCGGCATCTAAGCCCAGCCGCGAGATAACGCGCTCGGTGCGGCGCTCAATTTCCCAGCCGTTGCTGTCATCCAACTGCTGCTGCACCTGCGCGAGGCGGGCGAGGTCGGCGGCGCTGGCGTCGGCAGTCAGATGATGCGAAAGATGAAAGTATTCCTGCACCAAGCTGCTGAGGTCGCCTAAACCGGCGGCGACGAGGTCGAACACGCTGGCATCGTGCGCGGCGGGAATCTCCTGCGCTAACTTGGCGATGCTCACGCCTTGCGTGATCCGCAGTTGACCGGCGTCCGGCTGCACTTCACCGGCGATGATTTTGAGCAGGGTGGATTTGCCCGTGCCGTTGCGTCCGATTAAACAAATGCGTTCGCCGCGCTCGATGGTGACGCGCACGTCATCCAGCAGTGGCGGCAGACCATAAGAGAGGGTAATGGCATCAAGACTCAGCAGGGTCATTCCGAGGTTCCTCAGTCAAAACAGAATAAGAGCAACGCAGATCAGCTTGATTTTGTGAGATTTTACTGACAACTGCCACCTGACAACCGTCAACTATTTTTCAAAATCAATCGCTTGTGTGCCGCTGCGTCACTCTTAAAACAAAGCAAAAAGTGGTGGTTTGCGATTTATCAATGATCCAGATGATAATCGCGCTGCTGCATTTTATTTTTCACTGGTTGCTGTAATTGCAAACCATGCGCTCAGGAATCATTTAATCCCAATGGCAAAAAGTGTGACATTGAAAGAAGCCTGGTCTGGTGAAGCTCACTGCCAGAATTGTTTGTTACGCACTTCGGTCTTGTTTGCGGGGCTGAAACAAGCCGATTTTGACCAAATCCATGATCCAATTGACCAGTTTACGCTCAAGCCCGGGGTGAGCTTGTATCGCACCGGCGACACCGGTGAGCACATGTTTACGGTGCGCAGCGGGGCGTTAAAACTGGTGCAGTATCTGCCAGATGGCAGCCAGCGCATTGTGCGCATCACGCGGGTGGCGGATGTGTTGGGGCTGGAGGCGATTTTGGATAGACCCTATCAGCATGATGCCATTGCGTTGCACATGACGGAGGTGTGTCGATTCCCGGCGCGGGTGGTGCGGGAGCTGGGACGCGAAAACCCGGCGCTGCATCACGAATTGATGACGCGCTGGCAGCGGGCGTTGATGGAGGCCGATGCGTGGCTGACGGAATTATCCACTGGTGCGGCGCGGCAGCGGGTGGCGCGGTTGCTGCTGCGGCTGGTGCTGGCTCCAGATGACACGTTTTGCCAATTGTTCAGCCGCGAGGATATGGGCGCGATGCTGGGCGTGACCACCGAAACCACCAGCCGCACCATCGCTGAATTCAAACGGCAAGGATTGTTGACCGAGACGGCACCGAATCTGTTCCAATTGGATTTGCCCGGGCTGCGGCGCATGGCGGAAGATTGAGCGGCGCTCAGTCTTTATTTATTCACAATAAAAAAGCGATTCGTGCGAGTGACCTCTGAAGAATTAAGCAGAAATTGGCACACGGTGCGCACGCGCATTGCTGGCGCATGTGCGCAAGCGCAGCGTCCGGCTGATGCGGTGGCTTTGGTGGCGGTGAGCAAGAAACAACCTGCGGCGGCGGTGCGGGCGCTATATGCCAGCGGGCAACGGGCGTTCGGGGAAAGTTATGTGCAGGAAGCGTTGGCAAAACAGGCGGAATTGGCTGATTTAGCGATTGTTTGGCATTTTATCGGGCGGGTGCAGGCGAATAAAACGCGGGCGTTGGCGACGCAGTTTGCGTGGGTACATGGGCTGGCAGATGCGGTTCATGCGCAGCGGTTGCATGAGCAGCGCCCGCCGGAGCTGCCGCCGTTAAATGTGTGTGTGCAGGTCAACTTGAGCGGCGAGGCGACCAAAGAAGGTGTCATGCCGGAGGCGGTGGCACCGCTGCTGGCGCAGTGTGCGCAGTTGCCACGTTTGCGGGTGCGCGGGCTGATGACTTTGCCGGCACCAACGGCTGATGAGCACGAACAGCGGCGCTCGTTTCAGGCGTTGCGCCAGCTCCGCAATCAGGTGGCGACGCCGGACTGTGCGCTCGCCGAGTTGTCGATGGGCATGTCGGATGATCTCGTCGCTGCAATTATTGAGGGGGCAACGCTGGTGCGCATCGGTACCGCGATCTTTGGCGCTCGCTAGGATGGAATAACCAGCCGCATGTCAAACCAAGATTCATCTGAGAGAAGCGAAACCCAAGCACAATTTATTGATGTCAATGAGCTGTGTGTGGGCATGTATGTGTATCTTGATCTCGGCTGGATGGATCATCCGTTCGCGCTCAATAACTTCCGCATTATTTCAACTGCACAACTTGAGACCATTCGCGGGCTGGGCTTGCAGCGCGTGCGCTGGTCGCCAGAACGCAGCGAACTTGCCGCCACTTCCGCTGTTGTCCCGCCACCGCCGCCGCCAATCGTTGATACCGATCCGGCACTCACGCATCGCCGCCGCTTGCAAGAACAACGCGCCAGCTTGGCAAGCTGTGAGCGGGAGTTTTCACACGCGACGCATCGGTTTCGTGATCTGCTCAAACGGGTGCAAACCGAGCCGGACATTGCCCGCGAACAGGCGGAGATCATGGTCGAGGGTTTGATCGGCAATCTGTTTGAGCAAGACGAGTCGTTTATTCGCCTGTTATCGGAAAAGGCGGGCGAACATTCCGCTCTGCATACCATCAATGTCACCGTGATTGCGCTGTTGCTGGGCAAGCGGCTGGGGTTGGATGCGGTCGCACTGCGCCCGCTCGGTCTCGGCGCGTTGCTGCACGACATCGGCAAAATCATGTTGCCGGAGCGGTTGCGCTGGCGCGATGACGGTTTGAACGTGGCCGAACGGCGGCTGTTTCAAGAGCACGTCGCGTATGGCGTGGCGCTGGCGCAGCGGATGGGCGTGGATGATGCGGTCTGTACGATCATTGCCCAGCATCACGAATATATGGACGGCAGCGGTTTTCCGCAGCAGTTGCAAGGTGAGGCGCTGGTGCCGGCAGCGCGGATTCTCAGCCTCGTGAATCACTACGACAATCTCTGTAATCCCGCCAATCCGGTAGCGGCAATCACGCCGCACAAGGCGTTATCGCTGATGTTTGCCCATTCCAAACAGCGGTTTGATGCCCGCGATCTCAGTATTTTTATTCGCATGATGGGCGTGTATCCGCCCGGCTCGCTGGTGCTGCTGACCGATGGGCGTTATGCGCTGGTGGTGTCGGTCAATTCAGCGCGTCCACTCAAGCCGCGCATCCTCATTCACGAACCGCACACTGACCCCGCCGATGGCTTGATTGTTGATTTGGAAGATGAAACGGCGTTGGGCATCCGCTTGAGTCTCAAGCCCGTGCAATTGCCCCGCGCAGTTTTTGATGCGCTCTCGCCTCGGCAGCGCCTGTGCTATTTCTTTGAACGAGCGCGAGATTTGGCTGATGTGCAGGAGCGGCGATGACGCAGTTCCACCATGCTGGCGCAACCGAATCAAGCACCGCTCACCTCAGTGCAGTGGCGCAGTGGCAGATATTGATTGAAGGCTTGCTTGAAGCGGTCTGGATCGTGAATCCGGTCACGCTGCAAGTGGTGGCAGTCAACCAGATCGCGCTCGATCTCCTCGGCATGGAGCGCAGCGCGGTGCTGGGCAGCTCGGTGCTGGAAACCGCTTTCACGCCAGAAGATGTCTTTTTTTGGGAAGACGTGGCGAGCGGATGCGCCGAGCATCTGCTGTCAGAAACCTTGGTGCGCCGCGTCGATCAAACGTTGGTGACGGTGCTGCGGCGGGTCAGTCGCGTACAGCATCTGGATGGCACGCCGTTTTATGTGGTCGCCATTGCCAATCAGAGCGAGCGCCGCGCCGTTGAGGATGAGCTGGAAAAATTGGTCGCCGAGCTGCGGGCGACGCTGGAATCCACCGCTGACGGCATCTTGGTGACTGACTTGGAGGGCGCGATTCGCGGCTTTAATCAAGGCTTTGCGGAAATGTGGCATCTGCCGGAGCAGTTGCTCACCGAGCGCGATGATGTCGGGGTGTACGGGTGGATGGCGCGTTCGGTGCTGGATGCGACGGCTTACAGCGGGCGGATGACGGCAATCACGCACGATCCGCTGTTGGAAGCCTCCGACGTGTTGCTGCTGCGCAACGGACAGGTGTTGGAACGAGTGACGCTGCCGCAATATGCGCGGGGCAGCCCGATTGGGCGGGTGTTTTCTTTTCGCAACATCACGCAACGGCTCGCCGATGAAAAACGGCTCACGCTGGCAGCGCGGGTGTTTGAAGCCAGTTTGGATGCCATCGTCGTCACCGACCCGGAATTCCGCATCGTGGCGGTCAACCCGTTTTGCGAGCAAATGACCGGCTGCGCTGCGGCAGAACTCGCCGGCAAACTCTTATCGCAACCGTTCCCGCTCTGGCACAGCACCAAACCGCAACGCAGCGTCGTTGACATTTTAGCCCGCGACGGCGTGTGGCAAGGCGAGATTGTGCAGCGCCACAAAGAAGGTCTCACCCGCCCCTGTTTGATGTCGCTGGTGCGGGTATTGGATGCGGCTGGCGCTCCATTTCATTACATCGGTTTTATCCGCGATCTTTCGGAAACGCAGGCGGCGCAGCAACGGATTGAACAATTGGCATATACCGACGCGCTGACTGGATTACCCAATCGCGTGCGTTTAACCGAACGTTTAGAATTTGCTTTGCGATTAGCGCAGCGTGAGCGCAATACGTTTGCAGTATTATTTATTGATTTAGATCGGTTCAAACAAATTAACGATTCGCTCGGTCATGTGTTTGGTGATCGCGTGTTAATTGAAGTTGCGCAACGCTTGGTTGATTGTTTGCGCCAAGTTGACACCATCGCCCGCCTTGGCGGAGATGAATTTGTCATTTTATTACACGATATTGATCGCTTAGGTGCAGAACAAACCGCACGGCGTTTATTGACTGCGATGGCACAGCCATTGCTGATTGATAATATGAAATTTTCACTCACTTGCAGCATTGGTATTGCGCTGTATCCTGAAGACGGCGACACGCTAGATGATTTAATTAAAAACGCAGATAGCGCCATGTATCACGTGAAAGAACGTGGGCGCGGTGATGTCCGTTTTTATCAGCGGCAAATGAATGTTGATTTGCTCACCCGCATGAAAATTGATCACGCCATGCGCGAAGCATTAACGCAAGAACATTTTCGGCTGGCGTATCAACCGCAGGTTGATTTACGCACGGGACGCATCATTGGCACAGAGGCGCTGATTCGCTGGCACGATCAAGAATTGGGCGACATCTCGCCGGGACAATTCATTCCCATTGCGGAGGAGACCGGATTTATTGTGGTGTTGGGTGATTGGGTATTGCGCGAAGCCATTCGACAAATAGAATGCTGGCAAGCAGTTGGCGTTGATTTAATGATGTCGGTGAATGTGTCCGCAGTGCAATTTCAACAGACCAATTTTGTAGACACGGTGGCGCAGTTATTAGCAGCAAGCTCACTCTTTCCGGGGCAATTAGAATTAGAACTCACTGAATCTATTTTAGTGCAAAACGTTGATGAAACCTTGGTGCGTTTGGATGCGCTGGTGGATTTAGGAGTCAAGCTGGCGATTGATGATTTTGGCACCGGGTATTCTAGTTTGGCATACTTAAAACGGTTTCCAATTCACCGCTTAAAAATCGACCGCTCCTTTGTGCAAGATATTCCTGACGATGAAAGCGATACCGCCATTGCGACGGCAGTGATTAACTTGGCACATTCGCTCAATTTGCGCGTGATTGCGGAAGGCGTGGAAAACGACACGCAGCGGGAATTTTTATTAGCGGCTGGCTGCGATGAATTCCAAGGTTATTTTTGCGCTCCAGCGTTGGAACCGATGGCATTATTGGCGCTGTTGCAGCGGGTGAATTGCGCTGTAGAGTGATTGGCGTCTTTGCATGATAAAGCGTTCATGCGCTGCAAATAACCAACTTTCATTCAATTTTTGGAATCATCCCATGTGCGGTATTTGCGGAGAATTTAATCTCAACGGCGCACCAGCGAATTTGAGCGCCATTGCCGCGATGTTGAGCAAATTAACGCGGCGCGGCCCCGATCATGGCGGCAGTTATAGCGACGGGGCGTTGGCGTTTGGGCATCGGCGGCTGGCAATTATTGATTTATCAGTCCGTTCCAATCAGCCGCTGGTGGATGCGGAATTGGGATTGGCATTAGTTTTTAATGGCATGATTTATAATTACCGGGCGCTGCGCAGTGAATTAGAAACGCTCGGTTATCGCTTTTTCTCCGACGGCGATAGCGAAGTGATTGTGAAGGCGTGGCACGCGTGGGGCAGCGATTGCGTCGCTCGTTTGCACGGGATGTTTGCTTTTGCGGTGTGGGACGCCAACCATAAAACGCTGTTTTTGGCGCGAGATCGCTTTGGAATCAAGCCGTTATATTGGACGCAGCACGGCAATGTTTTTCGCTTTGCCTCCAGCCCGCAGGCGCTGCTGGCAGCCGGCGGCGTCGATACCAGCATTGATCCGGTGGCGCTGCATCATCTCTTCACACTTCACGCCGTCGTCCCCGCGCCGCGCACCATTTTTAACGGCGTGCGCAAACTCGCTCCCGCGCACTGGCTCACACTGGACGCCAGCGGCAATCGCACCGAGCGGCGGTATTGGCAATTACTCGCCACGCGTCCCGAATGCGTGTTGAGCGAACCGGAATGGCTGGAGCTGCTCCACGCGGCGCTGCGCCACGCCGTCAAAATTCGCAGCGAAGTCGCGGATGTGCCGGTCGGCGTGTTGCTGTCGGGCGGCTTGGATTCCAGCCTGCTGGTCGCGCTGCTGGCGGAAGCCGGAGTCAGCGATTTGCGCACCTTCTCAGTGGGTTTTGAGGATACGCCGGAGGAAGCCGGCAGCGAATTTCACTATTCCGATCAAGTGGTTGCGCGTTACGCCACCCGCCACAGCAAGTCGTTAATTCCGAACGATCAGGTGCTCGCTCGCCTGCCGGAGGCGATTGACGCGATGGCAGAGCCGATGTTTGGACAGGATGCCGTCGCCTTTTATTTGCTGGCAGAACAGGTGTCGCGTGAGATCAAGGTGGTGCAATCCGGGCAGGGCGCAGATGAGGTGTTTGGCGGTTATTTCTGGTATCCGCGCATGGCAGCCGAGTCCAGCGGCAGTCGGCTGGAGCGGTTTCAGCGGCACTATTTCGACCGCGATCACGCCGAATATCAGCGGCTGGTGACGGCTGCTTACGCGGGCGACGATCACACTGCCGCGCTGGTTGCCGCGCAGTTGGCGGCACCGGGTGCTGATGAATTTATGGATGCCGTGCTGCGTTTTGATGTGACGACGTTGCTTGTCGATGATCCGGTCAAACGGGTGGATAACATGACGATGGCGTGGGGTTTGGAAGCGCGGGTGCCATTTCTCGATCATCACTTAGTTGAATTAGCAGCGCGGTGCCCACCGGAATTAAAACTGCGCAACGGCGGTAAATATCCATTAAAAATGCTGGCGCGGGGATTATTGCCAGATGCAGTAATTGATCGCCCCAAAGGGTATTTTCCGCTGCCGGCCTTAAAATATGTGCGCGGCGCATTTTTAGAATTGATGCGCGACACGCTGAATTCACAAGCCTGCCGCGAGCGCGGGCTATATCGTGCGCCATATCTCAAGCAATTATTAGATGCGCCCGACCTGCATCACACCCGTATTCAAGGCAATAAATTGTGGCATGTCGCCTTATTGGAATTATGGTTGCAGCGCCACTCCCCCCTTTGAAAAAGGGGGGTCGGGGGGGATTTTGCCCACCGTAGGTGGGCTTGCAAACCAACTGCGGATTGATAAATCCCCCCAACCCCCCTTTTCCAAAGGGGGGCTTTTCCAGCGAGGGGATTTTTACAACTTTCCACCTAAAAAAAGGGCAAGCGAGATAAATCGCTTGCCCTTTTTTCAACACATTAAACGATCAAATTAAATATATTGAACGTCTAAAATCTCGAATTCACGAATACCACCCGGCGCGACTACCGAAGCAATATCACCTTCGCTTTTGCCGATTAAACAACGCGCAATTGGCGAACCCACTGAAATCATCCCCAGCTTCAAATCCGCTTCATCTTCGCCGACGATTTGATAAGTCAATTCCTCATCTTTTTCTAATTCCAATACCCGCACCGTCGCCCCGAAAATCACCCGCCCATTCGCCGCCAGCGTCGTCACATCAATGATTTGCGCATTCGACAATTTCCCTTCGATGTCTTTAATGCGCCCTTCAATAAAACTCTGTTGCTCACGCGCTGCGTGATATTCCGCGTTTTCTTTCAAATCACCGTGCGCTCGCGCTTCCGCAATCGCTTCAATCACTTGCGGGCGTTCAACTCGCTTGAGTTGATCGAGTTCATTCCGTAATTTTTCCGCGCCTTTAGCGGTCAATGGAATTTTATTCATCACACAATATCCTGTACCAATGAAAATCAAATCAAGCACTCAATACAAATCCTGCAAGCGATTCACGCTCACAATATCAAGCTGCTTGAGTGCTAAACAGGTCGCTTCTGCGCCAGCAATGGTCGTCGTATAACAAACCTTGTGTTGCAACGCAGCGCGGCGAATTGCCGCAGAATCAGCAATCGCTTTCGTCCCTTCGGTGGTATTGACGATAAAACCGATCTCGTTATTTTTAATCATATCAACGATATGCGGGCGACCTTCGGCCACTTTATTCACGCCAATACACGGCAGCCCCGCTGCCCGCACCGCCGCTGCCGTGCCGTGCGTGCCGTACAGCGTGAAGCCAAAGCCCAGCAAATCGCGGGCGACGCGAATCAACCGCAGCTTGTCCGCTTCGCGCACACTCAACATCGCTTTGCCGGCACGACGCGGCAACACGCTGCCCGCGCCTTCCTGCGCCTTGGCATACGCCTCGCCGAACGATTCGCCCACGCCCATCACCTCGCCGGTCGATTTCATTTCTGGGCCGAGCACGGTGTCCACGCCGGGGAATTTGATAAACGGAAAGACCGCCTCTTTCACAAAATAATGCTTCGGCTGGCGCTCACGGCGGCAGCCTTGTTCCGCCAACGTCGTTCCCACCATGCACCGCGCAGCGACCTTCGCCAGCGCCAGCCCAATCGCTTTCGAGACAAAGGGCACGGTGCGCGAAGCGCGGGGATTGACCTCCAAGATGTAAATATCGTCGCCCTTGATCGCAAACTGCGCGTTCATCAGCCCGACCACGTTCAGCGCCCGCGCCATCTGCGTCATCTGCTCGCGCATCCGATCTTGCAGCGACGCCGACAACGTATATGGCGGCAGCGAGCAGGCAGAATCACCGGAATGCACGCCCGCCTGTTCAATGTGCTCCATGATTCCGCCGATCAGCACATCAGTGCCATCGCAAATCGCGTCCACATCGACCTCAATCGCATCGTCCAAAAAGCGATCCAGCAATACCGGCGACTCGTTGGATACCCGCACCGCCTCGCGCATGTAACGGTTCAATTCCGACTCATCAAACACGATTTCCATCGCCCGCCCGCCCAGCACATAAGACGGACGCACCACCAACGGATAGCCAATCGCAGCCGCATTGGCGACCGCTTCCGCCTCACTGCGGGCAGTTGCATTCGGCGGCTGGCGCAGTCCAAGCTGTTGAATCAATTGCTGAAACCGCTCGCGGTCTTCCGCCAGATCAATGCTGTCCGGGCTGGTACCGATGATCGGCACTCCCGCCGCCTCCAGCGCCCGCGCCAGCTTGAGCGGCGTTTGTCCGCCGTATTGCACGATGACGCCGAGCGGCTGTTCTTTGGCGACGATTTCCAACACGTCTTCCAACGTCAACGGCTCAAAATATAAGCGATCAGAAGTATCGTAATCCGTGGAAACCGTTTCGGGATTGCAATTCACCATAATGGTTTCATAACCATCTTCACGCAGCGCAAAAGCGGCATGAACGCAGCAATAATCGAATTCAATTCCTTGCCCAATACGATTCGGTCCGCCACCTAACACCATAATTTTTTTACGATCCGTTGGCTCCGCTTCACATTCTTCTTCATAGGTTGAATATAAATACGCCGTGCTGGAAGCAAATTCCGCAGCGCAAGTATCCACCCGTTTATAAACCGGATGTAAATCAAATTGCTGGCGTTGCGCCCGAATATCCGCCTCACTGCGCCCAAGCAAACGTGCAATGCGGCGATCAGAAAAGCCTTGCCGTTTTAATGCCAGCAGCCGTTCCCGCGTTAAACCCGCGCAGCCCACTAAACACAGCTCGCCCTCAACCCGCACTAAATCTTCAATCTGCGCTAAAAACCAAGGATCAATCCAACTTAATTCGTGGATTTCTTCCAATGTAATGCCAGCGCGAAACGCATCAGCAACATAAAAAATACGCTCGGCACCAGTTTGGCGCACTTCCAGCCGAATTTTTTCGAGCGCCGCCGGATCATTCAGATCAACAAGTTCATCCAAACCATAACGATCAATTTCTAAACCACGCAGCGCCTTTTGCAGCGATTCTTGAAACGTGCGCCCAATTGCCATCACTTCGCCGACCGATTTCATTTGCGTGGTCAAACGGGCGTCGGCTTGCGGGAATTTTTCAAAGGCAAAACGCGGAATTTTCGTGACGACGTAATCAATGCTGGGCTCAAAGGAAGCGGGCGTCGCGCCGCCAGTAATTTCATTGCGCAATTCATCCAGCGTATAACCAACGGCAAGTTTTGCTGCCACTTTTGCAATTGGAAAACCAGTCGCTTTTGAAGCCAGCGCAGAAGAACGCGATACACGCGGATTCATTTCAATAATAATCATCCGCCCATCAACGGGATTGATGGCGAATTGCACATTAGAGCCGCCGGTATCCACACCGATCTCACGCAGCACCGCAATTGCGGCATTGCGCATGATTTGATATTCGCGGTCGGTGAGCGTTTGCGCGGGCGCGACCGTGATTGAATCGCCGGTGTGAACGCCCATCGGATCAAAGTTTTCAATTGAGCAAATGATAATGCAGTTGTCAGCGCGGTCGCGGACAACTTCCATTTCAAATTCTTTCCAACCGAGCGCCGATTCTTCAATTAACAACTCACGGGTCGGCGATAAATCTAAACCGCGCCGACAGATTTCCGCAAATTCTTCTTGGTTATACGCAATGCCGCCGCCGCTGCCGCCCATCGTAAAAGAAGGGCGAATAATGGTTGGAAAACCAATTGAGGCTTGAACTTGAATGGCTTCTTCCAAACTATGCGCAATCGCCGAACGCGGCATATCCAGCCCAATTTTGCGCATTGCTTTACGAAACAAATCACGGTCTTCCGCTTTATCAATTGCTTCGCGGGAGGCGCCAATCAATTCCACGCCATATTTTTCCAAAACACCTTCGCGCACCAAATCAAGGGCGCAATTCAACGCAGTTTGCCCGCCCATTGTCGGCAGCAGCGCATCCGGGCGCTCGGTTTCAATAATGGCGGCAACTGCTCGCCACGTTACCGGTTCAATATAAGTGGCATCCGCCATATCGGGGTCAGTCATAATCGTCGCTGGATTGGAATTCACCAACACAACGCGATAACCCTCTTCGCGCAGCGCCTTACACGCCTGCGCCCCGGAATAATCGAACTCGCACGCCTGACCGATAACGATGGGGCCAGAGCCGATAATCAGGATGCTATGAATGTCAGTACGCTTAGGCATGTGGTTCCAGTAGATTCGATCAGTGATGATTTCATTCGGTCGCGTCAAAATTGCGCGACTTTAAATAGCGATAATGTAATTACATTTTTTATTGCCGCTCACGCATCAATTCAATGAAATGGTCAAACACTGGCGCGACATCGTGCGGACCGGGGCTGGCTTCGGGATGCCCCTGAAAACTCAACGCCGGACGGCTGCGATGTTGAATGCCTTGCAACGAGCCATCGAACAGTGAGCGATGCGTCGCCTCCAGCGTGTCTGGCAAACTCGCCTCATCCACCGCAAAGCCATGATTTTGGCTGCTAATCATCACCGCGCCCGTGCGCAAATCCTGCACCGGATGATTCGCGCCGTGATGGCCGAATTTCATCTTGCGCGTTTGCGCTCCACACGCCAGCCCGAGCAGTTGATGACCGAGGCAAATTCCAAACAGCGGCGTATCCGTTTCCAGCAGTTCCTGAATCGCGCTGATGGCGTAAGCGCACGGCGCAGGATCGCCGGGACCGTTGGATAAAAAAACGCCGTCGGGATTGAGCGCCAGCACCGTTGCCGCTGGCATGTGCGCCGGAACCACCGTGACGTGACAGCCTCGTGCCACCAGCATCCGCAAAATGTTGCGCTTAATGCCGTAGTCATACGCCACAACGTGATATGGCAGCCGTCCGGCAGTGGGCGTAATCGGCGGCGGCAAACCCGCATCCAGTGACCACACGCCCTGCGTCCACGCATACGCTTCCTTGGTCGAAGCGTGCTGCGCCAAATCCATGCCCGCCAAGCCCGGAAAGCTCCGCGCTGCGGTCAGCGCCGCCGTTTCATCACTGCCATCTCCGGCGTAAATGCAGCCATTTTGCGCACCTTTTTCGCGCAAAATCCGCGTCAAGCGGCGGGTGTCGATGTCCGCAATTCCCACCACATTTTGGCGTTCGAGATAGGCATCGAGCCGCTCACGGGAGCGAAAATTGCTCGGCAGCAGCGGCAGATCGCGGATGATCAGACCGGCAGCCTGCACCCGCTCCGACTCCTCATCGTCGGGATTAACGCCAACGTTGCCGATGTGCGGATAAGTCAGAGTGACGAGCTGCCGGAGATAGGAGGGATCAGTCAGAATCTCCTGATAGCCCGACATGGCAGTGTTAAACACCACCTCGCCAACGCTCATGCCGTTGGCACCAATTGACGTTCCGCGAAAGACTGAACCGTCTTCCAGAACCAGAACTGCGGGTTTTCTCAAGGGGTTTTCTCCGAATCCAAGCGGGGGGTGCAAAAGCCGCGATGAAGAGGATGAAAAATCGCGGTCGCCTTTGACTGAGGCGCATATCGCAACGAATTCTAAAGAAGCGACGCCAGACTGTCCACGCAGGTTGGATGTGCCCGTAAAATCAACAGCTCACCCCACTCAGTTAAATCACTCACAAATGTTATGGACATGATTTTGCTTTTGAAGGCGTTACTGCTCGGCGTGGTCGAAGGTCTGACCGAATTCCTGCCGATTTCCTCCACCGGACATCTCATCATCGTCGGCAGCCTGCTCGACTACACCGATGAACACAGCAAGGTGTTCAAAATCGTGATTCAGTTTGCCGCCATTCTCGCCGTCTGTTGGTTTTATCGGCAGCGACTGGTGCAAGTTGTCAGCGGGCTGGGACACGCTGGCGCCGAACGGCAGTTTGTCGGCAACATTTTGATCGCCTTTGCGCCGGCGCTGGTGCTCGGCGTGTTATTTCATCACACCATAAAAACCTATCTTTTCAATCCCTTCACCGTCGCTGCGGCATTGATCGGCGGCGGTTTATTGATTCTGTACATCGAACGGCAGCCGCGCCAGCCGCGCTTCAACACCATCACCGACATCGGCTGGCGCGAAGCCTTGAAAGTCGGGCTGGCGCAAACGCTGGCGATGGTGCCGGGCGTGTCACGCGCCGGCGCAACCATCATGGGCGGCGTCGTCTTTGGCTTATCACGCTCGGCAGCGACGGAACTGTCCTTTTTTCTCGCCATTCCCACCATGCTGGCAGCGACCGTGTATGACCTCTATCACGCGCGGAATTTACTCACCGTTGCTGATCTGCCCGTCTTCATCGTTGGTTTTATCGCCGCCTTCATCGCCGCCAGCCTCACCGTTAAAATTCTGCTGCGCTACGTCGCCACCCACAGCTTCACCGTCTTTGCGTGGTATCGCATCGGCTTTGGCGTGTTCGTGCTGGTGACGGCGTACACCGGACTGGTGAACTGGAATTGAGCTTGCGTCCGCGCTGCATTGCACCAGCGCGGGCATTCCGCCACTCAGCCAAGCAAAGCGTGAAGACGTTCGGTTTGATGCGGATACAGATCAGCAGGCACCTTGTCCTTTCCCAGCGCCATCAACACGGAATAACGCGCACAAGCGGTTTTGTCGCCATGACAGTATTTCTGCTTCAGTATCGCCGCCGTTGCCGCACTGCCGCTCATTTTGTCGTTGAAAAACGGACAACCCGCCAAACGCTCGCAATCCTCGTGAACCGCGTGTGATTCCAAAATTTGTCCAGTAGACGACCGCTGCGCTGGCGCTTTGAGTTTGAAAGTCGCAACCGCCTGCGCGAGCAAGCGCGTTTGATCCTCCAAACTTTCGGCAGCGGCAGCGGCCTGTTCCACCAGCGCCGCATTTTGCTGCGTCACCTCGTCCATATTGGCGACCGCGTGCGTGACCTGTTCAATGCCAATACTTTGCTCATTGGAAGCGCGGGTAATTTCGCCAATCAACAGCGCCACCTGCTGAAAACTCGTAACCACCTCCGCCATCGTCGCGCCAGCTTGTCCCGCCAACTGCGCCCCGCTGCCCACTTGTCGCCCCGAATCGCTAATCAAGTGCTTGATTTCTTTAGCAGCCTGCGCACTGCGCTGGGCAAGATTGCGCACCTCAGCGGCAACCACCGCAAAACCGCGTCCCTGCTCACCGGCGCGTGCCGCTTCGACCGCCGCATTGAGCGCCAAGATGTTGGTTTGAAACGCAATGCCATCAATCACGCCGATGATGTCAGCGATCTTATTGCTGGACTGCTGAATGCTGCCCATCGTACCAACCACCTGCTGCACCAACGTCCCGCCGCGTGTCGCCAGCGCGTTGGCATCCTGCGCCAACTGATTGGCTTGCTCCGCATTTTGCGCGTTGAGCTTAACGGTCGCGTTGATTTGCTCCATCGAACTAGCGGTTTCTTCCAAACTCGTCGCCTGTTCTTCGGTGCGATTTGATAAATCCGCGTTGCCAGCCGCGATTTCGCTGGCAGCACTGCCGATGGACGCCGAAGCATCAAGAATGTTGCCGATGATCTCGCGGAGCTGGGCAACGGTGCGATTGGTGTCGGTTTTCAGTTGACCAAAGGTGCCGGTGTAGTCGGCGTCGATAGTTTTGGTTAAATCACCCTGCGCGATGGCATGAAGAATGGCTGCCAAACCAGTCAAGCCGCTGGCGACGATGTCCATGAGCTGATTGAAGCCTTGCGCCAATTGCAGAAAAAACCCTTCTTTATCCGCAATCTGCACCCGCTGGGTGAAATCACCGTTGGCAGCGGCAGTGATGATGGCGGCGATTTCCTGTTCCGCGATGCGCTCCACCGTGCGATCAGTCCACTGCGTCGCCCGTCCGCAATACGCCCCCGAACCGTCGCGCACCGGATTGGCGATCAAGCGCAGACTGCGCCCGCCCAGTTCCATGTCGAGCTGGCTGGAGGCAGACAGCTTGACGCGGAACAGCTCGCGGGCGGCGTCATCTTCAAAATAGGTGTTGATAGCGGTGCCAATCATGCGGTCAACGCTAAAATCGGGGTGATTGACGGCGATCTGAGGGGCCATCCGTTCCCACAGCTCGCAGGCAGCTTGATTCATATACAGCAACAGATTGCGATCATCAGAGACCGTCACCGGCAAGGTCACGCTGTCGAGACCGGAGCGGATGCGCAGATTTTCCCGTGAAATCCGCCGCGTTTCCTGAATGTCGTAATCCAGCCGCGCTTGCACCGATTTGACCGCCAGCAGAATTTCGCCCAATTCGTCGTGATGAATTGCCTCAATCCGGGCGCTGTAGTCGCCATTGGAAATGCTTTCTAAATGACCGTGCGTGACGCGCAGCGGAAGGGTGATTTTGCGCACCAGCCAGATGCCGAGCAGCAGGGCGCTGAGAAGCGCCAGTGCCGAGGCGATAATGGCTTGCTGTTTCGCGGCGCGACTGGCGAGCAAAAAGGACTCGCGTTCCACTTGTGCCTGCGCTTTCACTCCCTGCACGGCATCAAGAATGCGGACTTTGTATGCCCGCCAGATGCGGTTGTCTTCGCTGCGATACAGCGCCAAAGCACCACTTTGATCGCCGCGCACTGCGCGTTCGACGACCTGCGTTTGAATATCGGCGTGAAGACTGCGGGCGTGACGAATGTGTTCTAACTCAGCCAGCGCCACCGGATCATGTGCGACCAAACGCTGCACCTGTTCCAGCGTGGCGGTGAAGGTTTGTTGCGCTTGGGTGAGATTGCGATTGGCTTGTTGATCGGTGGGATCAAGCAAGATGTAGCGGATGGCGGCTGCCATTTGTAAGCCATCGCCCAGCATGTCGTGATAAGCGCGTTCTAAAACCTGCGTCTCTTCCGTCATCTTGGTCATGTGTTGATTGGCTTGCTGTAAACCGAGCAGCGACACCGCCAAAGCCACCAGAAACAGCACGGTAATCACCATCAAACCGCCGGGCAGGGCGTGCGTGATGTAGGTGTTGTTGAATCGCGCCAGCAGACATGTCGCCAGCGATTGCGCCGATTTCCCCGCCCGCAGCCGCGCATAAATCACCTCAGCGGCAGCAATTTGTTCCCGTGACGGTTTGCGTCGCACCGAGATGTAGCCGGTGATCTGACCATCTTTGCGCAGCGGCGAGATGTTCGCTTCTACCCAATAAAAATCGCCGTTTTTACAGCGATTTTTCACAATTCCCGTCCAGGGTTTGCCGGCTTTTACCGTGCGCCACAGGTCAGCAAAGGCGGCCGCTGGCATGTCGGGATGGCGAATTAAATTGTGTGGTGCGCCCAGCAATTCCTCGCTCGTGAAGCCGCTGATTTCGACGAAATCCCGATTAAAAGAAGTGATGATGCCTTTGAGATCAGTGCTGGAAACGATCAATTGATCGTCATACATCAGATGTTCATTGGCGGTGACGGGCAAATTGGTGCGCATGGCGATAGCCTTATCCCAATGATTTTAATTAAAAAATATGCGGTTGGTCATTGAGTCATCAGTTGTCTGGCGTTTTCAGCCATAACCGCATCATTCCGAGAATTTTAAGCGCCGATTGGTGCAGCGAGTCACAACGGTTGAATCGTCCTAGAATAGTGCGCGTGATCTTTCGGTGCTCGGCGGGTTCGCTCGCGGAGTGAAACGGGAAGTCGGTGCAATGCCGACGCTGCCCCCGCAACGGTAAACGAGTGAAACCGCGCCAAATGCCACTGTGAATATTCATGGGAAGGCGGCGCGGTCGGAATTGGCAACAGCTCCACTCGTCAGCCCGGAGACCGGCCAAAAGATCAAGCCGAGCGCGTGGTTGGCGCTCTCACCGGAGTTGCGTGGGGCGACTGACCGGGTGCGGTTGCTGCGCTCGTGCGCCCGCCAACTCCATTTCAATCGCCAGACCTGCGCGGGTGCGCCGGGTCTGCTTTGGAGTTAGCAAATGAACTATCCCTCGCTGCTGGTCGCTCTGACCATGCCGCTGTTGCCTCACCTCGCCCACGCTGCCGCAGTGACCACGCTTGATCCCGTCATCGTGACCGCCACGCGCACATCCGAACCGAGCAGCCACACGCTCGCTGCCGTCACCGTGATTGAACGCGCCGACATTGAGCGCCAGCAAGCACGTTCGGTGCCGGAAGTGTTGCGCGGCATTCCGGGCATCAGCGTGTCGCAGAACGGCGGCGCTGGTCATTTAACCACCTTGTTTCTGCGCGGTACCAATTCCGATCACGTGCTGGTGTTGATTGACGGCGTGCCGGTGGGATCGGCGACCGCTGGTTTAACCGCGTTGGAAAATCTGCCGCTGGCGCAGGTCGAACGGATTGAAGTGGTACGCGGCCCGCGTTCGAGTTTGTACGGCTCAGAAGCGATTGGCGGCGTGATTCAAATTTTCACCACAAAAGGTGGTGGCGCGTTGACGCCGCAGTTCAGCATCACCGGCGGCAGTTTGAATACCAGCAGCGTCACGGCGGGACTTTCCGGTGGTGGCGAGCACGGCTGGTTCAATCTCGGCACCAATCTGGATCGCACCGACGGCATCAACGCCTGCAGCGGTCGCCCCGCTCCGTTTGCTGGCTGCGGCGTGATCCAGCCGGATCGGGATCGTTATCGCAATCTGGGCGTGAGTCTGCGCGGTGGTTATGCGTTCAGCGACGCCGTGCAATTCGACGCGCATCTGCTGCGCTCGGAAAATCGCGCCGATTACGACGGCTCCATCTTTGCCGGCGACACGGCACGCGCCGATCAGCAGGTCGTGGGCGCGTCCGCCACGCTCAAACCGTTGACGGCGTGGACGGTCATTTTCGCTGGTGGGCAGAGTTGGGATTTAGCGCGAGCCTATTTAGACGGCATCGACCCGCAGCGCGTGAGCACCTTTGAGACCACCCGCACCACTGGCTCGGTGCAAAACAACTTCGCGCTAACGCCAACGCAGCACATCAGTTTGGGCGTCGATGCTCTCAGCGACGCCATCGCCAGCTCCACCACTTACCGCGTCACATCCCGCGATAATGTCGGCAGTTTTGGCGCATATCAGGGACAATTCGGCGCGGTTCGCGTCACGCTCGGACTGCGCCAAGATGACAATCAGCAATTCGGCACTCACGCCACCGGTTCTGCCGCGCTCGGTTATCAGTTTGACAATGGTTTGCAGCTCACGCTGGCGCATGGCACCGCCTTCAAAGCGCCAAGTTTCAATAACTTGTATTACCCGAATTACGGCAATCCGGCGCTTGATCCCGAACAGTCGCGCAGTTGGGAGCTGGGCGCGAGTGGCGCATTGCCGCTGGCGTTGGATGCGGCGGGGCGCTGGGGGCTGAATCTGTATCAAACGGAAATTGATGATTTAATTCAATTTAATCCCGCAACGTGGACGGCAGCCAACATCAATCGCGCTCGCATTGTGGGCGTTGAGGCGACGGCGACGGCGCGGCTGTTCGCTTGGGATGTGAACGCCAATGTCACCGTGATGAATCCAGAAGATCGTTCACCCGGCAGCACTCGCGGCAACGTGCTGGCGCGGCGACCGGAGCAGACGGCGCAAGTGGCAATTGATCGCCAATTCGAGCGTTGGTCAGTTGGCAGCACGATATTTTTTGCGGGACGGCGATTTGATGATCCCGCCAATACAACGCGCTTAGATGGTTATGCGCTCGTTGATTTCCGCACTGAATACGCGCTCAATTCGACGTGGCGGGTGCAGGCGCGATTAGAAAATGCGTTTGATGAAGACTATGAAACGTCAGCTTGGTTTAATCAATTAGGGCGAGCAGCGTATTTAACGCTGCGTTATACGCCGTAATAAAGAAAAAGCCTTATCTCAAATCCCCCCAACCCCCCTTTTTCAAAGAGGGGCTTTTGCAGATTTCATTAACATTCGCGCAGGAATGAACGCATGACAATTGAACTTGCTTGGCTGAATGAACCATGCCATCCAATCAATCACGCCGCAGCGGATGCCGCCCGCCAGCGCCAAGATCAATTAACTAAACCGTATGGCTCGCTGGGGCGTTTGGAAGAAATGGCAATCGCGCTCGCCGGAATGCAAAACACCGCGACGCCGTCGCCCGATCCGGTGCAGGTGCTGCAATTTTTGTCCGATCACGGCGCAGTCGCCGAAGGCATTTCCGCTTTTCCGCAGGTCGTGACGATTCAAATGCTGCGCAATATGGCCACCGGCGGCGCACCCGTGTCGGTGATGGCGCAGGCGCTCGGTGTGCGTTTGGAGATTGTGAATCTCGGCACCGCCACTGATCCGGGTGAGATTGCCGGAGTGCGCAGCGAGCGGCTCGGCGCTGGCACCGGCAACATTGCGCGGGAAGCGGCGATGACGGAGCGCCAGCTCATTGATGGCTTAAATATCGGACGTGATGGGGTAGAACGGGCGCTGGCTGCCGGAGCCAAGCTGTTGATTTGCGGCGAAATGGGCATCGGCAACACGACCTCGGCGACGGCGCTGGCGTGTGCGTTATTAGGCGAAGAACCGGCGGCGCTGGTCGGGCCGGGCACCGGTTTGGATGCGTCAGGAATCGCTCGCAAAACCCGCACGGTGAGCGCGGCGCTGGCGCTGCACCTCACGCCAGACGCGACGCCGTTGGAATTGATGCGACGTTTGGCGGGTTTTGACATCGTCGCCACCGTCGGCGCATTTCTCACGGCAGCGCAGCGCGGGCTGCCGATTGTGGTGGATGGCTTCATTATGAGTAGTGCTGCGATTGCGACCGTGCGGCTGCAACCGGCAGCGCGAGAGTGGATGCTGTTTGCGACGGCATCCGCTGAACCGGGACATCGGCGGATGATGGCGGCGCTCGCAGCGCAACCGTATTTAGATTTTGGGCTGCGGCTGGGCGAGGCGACTGGGGCGCTGGCGGTGGTGCCGTTGCTGCGGCTGGCATGTGCTTTGCACCAGCACACGGCAACCTTTGCGGAAGCGGGCGTGAGCCAAAGTTAGCCGCCGGTCATATTCATGTGTCGCGTGACCGCCACTGCGTCCGTGTGCCCGAACTGATGTCCCCACGGTTTTAACGCCATTGCTGCCACTAACGCTTGTTTGACGCGCTCGTCATCGCCTGGATGCGCCCGCAACACGCGCCGTAAATCGACTGCCACCGTGTGTCCAAGACACAACAGTAATTGACCCGCTGCGGTCACGCGCACCCGATTACAGTCGGCGCAAAAGTTGTGGCTGTGCGGCGCAATCAAGCCAATGCGGCTCGCGGTGCCCGCCACGCGAAAGTAGGTCGCCGGGCCGCCAGTGCGTTCGTCGGTTGGCAACAATGCCAACGCTTGCTCCAAGGTGCGGCGAATCTGCGTGCTGGAATACACCTCAGCGCGGCGGGCGCTATCACCGAGCGGCATTTCCTCAATAAAGCTGATGTCGATGCCGTGCGCGATGGCAAACCGTGCTAAATCAAGCACTTCATCTTGATTGCGGCTGGCGCTGATGACGCTGTTGAGCTTGACGCGCTCAAACCCAACGGCGCACGCCGCCGCGATGCCGGCGAGGGTTTTTTGCAACACGCCGCCGCGAGTGATGGCACGGAACCGCTCGGGGCGCAGCGAATCCAAACTGATGTTGACTCGCGCCACGCCCGCAGCTTTGAGAGCGGCGGCAGCGCGGGCAAGTTGCGTGCCGTTGGTGGTGAGCGTCAATTCTTGCAACGTTGGCAACGCGCCGAGTTGTTCAAATAACCACAGCGCGTTGCGCCGTACCAACGGCTCGCCACCGGTGAGGCGCAGGCGCGTCACTCCCAGCGCATTGAAACAGCGCCCCACACGCGCTAATTCTTCTAAAGTTAATAACTGATTGCGTGGTAAAAAGCGCATTCCTTCCGACATACAATACACACAGCGCAAATCACAGCGATCAGTGATTGATAAACGCACATAAGTAATGCGCCGTCCAAAACGGTCACTTAAACCGTTAAGTGGTGATGATTCAACTACAGCCCGATGATTCATGCGCAGTGACGGTATCCTGTATCAAATGACAGCAAACATGAGTGCTGTCGTGCAACAATAATGGCAATGAAATGTGTATTTTTAAGAATACACCCCATTGTGTGCAGTAGTTCACTTTGCGAACAGCATCTGCTCGTTTATAATGATCGTCTCATTCCTCAATACTGTCGTGGAGAAGTAAATGCCAACCTATGATTACCGCTGCGAAAATAATAAACGTGTGATTGAAGTCTCACATCGAATGAGCGACACGCTCACTAACTGGGGCGAATTGTGCGCCTGCGCAGGTTTAGAACTGGGCGACACTCCTGCCGATACGCCGGTGCAACGACTGGCAACTGGTGGTAACGTGATCTCCAGCCATCGTTTGGGAAGTGGGACTGCGCCGAGTTGCGCCAGCGGCTCCTGTTGTGCGGGCGGCATGTGTGGCTTGAATTAACCGTTACTGCCGCTTAAAACTCCACTGAATACATCGCCATCACGCAATTCATTGCGCTTTGTGGTGGCGATGTTCTGCTGGATGATGCCCTAATCTCCCGCAGTATAGATTCCTTTTCATTTGCCGTGGAAAAAAGCCATGTTTCAGGATCGGAAAAGCAATTGCGGGCTGGTTAATAAAATTTCAACATTGCGTATTGTTGACTCACTCGCTGAGATCACGCGCTACAAAGATCGTGAATTATTAGAACGCAGCCTCGCTATTACATTATCAGAATTGTTTTTAAGTGAAGAATTTCGTTTTTATCGAGTGAGCAACACGGTAGTTGAAAACGAAAATCGCGTAAAATTATCATTGCTCATCTATGCCAATCAAGGCATCGTCATTTCTGAACAACAGGTGAATGACTACGAATTGCCTGATTGGGTGCTAAATTTAATCACTCGCGCCATTGAACAGCGCGAGCTAGTAGAACACCATGATATAGAAGCTGATGTGGCGTACATTATTTATCCGGTGTACGGCAAACAAGAAGATATTTATGGCATCTTGTTACACAGCGGTAAACAACCTAGCTTTGAATCAAAACGCTTGATTTATGGATTATTACGCATCTATTCTAATTATTTGGCGCTCTTAGAAGAAAGTCATCGTGATACGCTAACGAGTCTATTGAATCGTGAAATTTTAGATAGTGAAATCACCAAAATATTGGTGAGTAATGCGCAGTTTCAGCAAAAATGCACTCGCAATCGACGCACGCTGGACGGCTGTCATGCGTGGCTCTGTTTGCTTGATGTCGATCATTTTAAGCGGATTAACGATGAGTGGGGACATCTATACGGCGATGAGGTATTGATTTTACTCGCTCGCCAATTAGAGTTAATTTTTCGTAAAGAGGATTTATTATTTCGCTATGGCGGCGAGGAATTCGTTGCTTTATTCCGTACTTTTTCTTATGAAGATGCGCAATCTGTGTGCGAACGAACACGAGAAACAATCGCACAATATGCGTTTCCGGGCGTGGGGCAGGTCACGATTAGTATTGGTGTCACTGAAATCACCCGCCAACCTGGTTCATCTATTGTAATTGGACAGGCGGACAAGGCTTTGTATTACGTTAAAGGGCATGGACGTAATCAAAGTTGTTTTTATGAAGATTTGTTATCACGCGGCTTAATTGAAGCACAAGCTGTCAATCAACACACCAGTACCATTGACTTTTTTTAGTGATCTGTCGCCTCGGTATAGCGTGCGCAATAGGTTTGATACTGCTGGGCAAAGAGCGTTTCTAATGCGTCAATCACTGATTCAGCCGTGCGTCCTTGTATAACATGCGCCGACATGAGTGTTGAAGTTTCATTTAAGAGCGCAGTGCGGTCTAACATGGGATAAGTCTGCGACAATCGTTTAATTGCACCAATGACGGTTTCTTGGGTAGGGCGCGGCAACGGTACAGGAGCATCAGGTGACACCATTGGCGGCGCCTCTATAGTGCGCCGTTGTACTAAAAACTCCGCAAATGCTAATAAGGCGTCACGATCCGCTGCCGATAATTGCGCCAAGCAGTTAATTAAGCGCCGTTTAATACTCAATTCGGGAGTTTTGGAAGTCATCATTTTAAGAACGCTGGCCTTGGCTGCGACAATAATTGCGGGCAAATTCAAGTAATTCTTCCATCACCCGCTGCCGAAATTTCTGTTTTTGATGCACGAATGAAAAGGGGCGTTCTAATGGCGGTACCATTGGAATAGCAACCAAGGTGCCTAGTTTTAATTCTTTTTGAATCGTGGTTCCAGAAACCACCGACACGCCCATTCCCGCTTCTACGGCACCTTTTAGTGCTTCTGGACTGCCCAGTTCCATAGCAATTTTTAGTGTTGCGTATCCATCTGGTTGGTGTTGCAAATAATCGTTAATCACTTCGCGGGTGCCAGAACCTTCTTCACGACAAATAAATGGATACTCCAAAAGATGCGCAAACGTGGTTTCTGATAAGCTGGCAAGTGGATGATTGGGGTGCATAATTGCGACTAAACGATCCAGTTTACAAACTTCAACCACTAAATTTTTATTCGTGACTGGTGCTTCCACAACTCCAAGATCAATGACGTTGTTTTCCACCATTGAAACAATCCCTTCTGTGTTTGAAACCTTCAAATGAATCGACACTTCCGGGTAATGCGCACAAAAATCACCTAATAACGGTGGCAATAGGTATTCAGCAATTGTGGTGCTCGCACCAATTGTTAAAATGCCACCAATTTGACCAGTGATGCCGCGCACTGCACTTTCCATTTCTGCATAAATTTCAAAGATATGATCGGCCGCTTCACATACCTTGCGCCCCGCTTCAGTGAGGCTAATGCGGTTATGCGTCCGATCAAACAGCCGCGTATTAAAGTGCTCTTCGAGCTGACGCACCTGAAAAGTGACCGCCGGTTGCGTCATGTGGAGCGTCTGCGCGGCCTTGGTAAAACTCAATAACCGCGCAACTGTATGAAAAACTTGAAGTCTACGATCAGCCATTGCGAGATCGCTCTAGGCAAAATACCGATATAGAATATGCTTATATCATAGACCGGAAGGGCTTTGACTTGAATGTGTGCGTTCAGGCTTTACGCAAATAACAGGCTTTCAACATAAAACTACCCGTATCTGTTTTACAATCAACTTCATGATCGCCACCCACCAAGCGAATTTTTTTAATTTTCGTACCGACTTTTAATGTCGTTGAAGACCCCTTCACTTTGAGGTCTTTAATTAAAACGACGGAATCACCATCTGCTAAAGCGGTGCCGTTTGCATCTCGAATAACATCAAGATTCTCGGTGAGATCGGCATCCTGTGTACTTGACCATTCATGCCCGCAATCGGGACAAATCAACAATGTTCTATCTAAATAACTGTTCACAGAACTGCAATTCGGACAAGAGGGAATAGACATTCTTTTTCCTAAAAAATAGTGTAAAAAAAGCGCCAATAGATCGTTTAATCTATTGGCGTTTGGATTGATGCAACTGACTCTAACGATAGTTAAAGCACAAAATCGGTTGCCGATATTGTTGTCGTCACTCCCATTAACAAAATACTAAAATCTGCAACGCCATTGCCATCGGTATCACCTGTCACCATGGTATTTCCTGCGTTGATGTCAAAACGCAGTTCACCGGCAGTACCGCTAAACACTTTGTTGCCAATAAAAGTAAACTCTTCTGAGTAAAACGTAGGCAAGGATAAATCAATCTTATCCTTTTGAGTCTGAGAAAAATCGCTGATTATGTCGGGATTAGAAACCGTAGTATCGGTTAAAAATCCAAAGCTAAAATAATCTGCGCCAGCATCACCTTGCAATGTATCTTGACCGCCACCGCCATTCAGCGTGTCGTTGCCGGCACTACCAATCAACATATTGTTGCTGGCATTACCAGTCAGGCTATTATTGAGTACGTTACCAGTTCCGTTGATGACAACCTTTTTAACATCCAACAGTTGTAGATTCTCAACATTATCCGCCAACGTAATACTCACATTTGCTTGCACGACATCAATCTGTGTTACCGCAGTGCTGGTTTCAGTAATCACATCAAGAACGTTGTCAACCAGGTAGGTATCGTTACCATCACCGCCACTCATACTATCAATGCCGGGTCCGCCGTTCAAAACATTGTCATCAGTATTGCCAATCAAAATGTCGTTAAATTTACTACCAGTCAGATTTTCAATGCTGATAAGCGTATCGCTACCAGAACCGCGAGTATCTTGCATGGTTGTCAACGTTAAATCGACCTTAACTGCCGCTGCAGTAGCATAGGAGACTGTATCAAAACCGCTGCCACCAGTGATGACATTGTTGGCATTACTAGCAGTAATCACATCGTTAAAAGTACTGCCAACTAAATTTTCGACATTCAGCAGTTTATCCGTACCAGACCCTCCTGTTTTCTGAGGATTTTTGCTGCTCAAGTCAACAATAATGCCAGCCGTTGCACTTTCATAAGAAACTGTATCACTACCATCTAAACCATCCAACACGTTATCAGTATCGGTTACACTCAAAAAATCACTATAAATGCTGCCTGTTATATTGCTAAAACCGACTAACGTATCTGTTCCTGAACCACCGGTCAGCTGCGCCGTGGTGATTGCTAAATCAACGCGAACGCCGGTGCCGCCGGTGCCGATGACACCAAACTGATAAGAGACTGTATCAATACCACCGCCACCCTTCAGGATATTATCACCCGTGTTGGGATAAATCACGTTTGCCAGCGTATTACCAGTGCCATTCAGGTTTTCCGATCCTAACAACTGCAAATTCTCAACATTTGCTGGAAGCAGATAACTAATATCTGCCAATACGGTATCTGTTCCCATTCCCGCCTTTTCAACTACAGTATCAAAACTATCAACGATATAACGATCATTGCCCGCACCACCTTCTAATCGATCAGCGCCAGCCATACCATCTAAGACATTCGCACTTCCGTTGCCGGTAATGACATTGGGTAATTCGTTCCCGGTACCGTTGACAGCATCTTTACCAGTCAGAACTAAATTCTCTACATTTTTACTCAAAATGTAACTGACACTCGACTCTACAGTATCAATTTGAGTCGTTGCTGTACTAGTTTCAACCACGATATCTGCGCTATCAACAATGTAGGTATCGTTACCTTCACCGCCTGTCAAAAGATCAGCACCAGTCGAGCCATCTAAGCGGTTATCTTTGCCATCACCAGTCAATGAATCGTTATATTGACTCCCGATAAGATTCTCAATGTTAACAAAGGTATCTTTACCAGAACCGCGAGTTGCTTGTGCTCCGGGAACTGCCAACGAAATCACTACGCCAGTATAGGTTGCATCAGCGCCAGAATAGATTGCTTTTGCATTAAGCTGCGCCTCATAAGAAACCGTATCTATACCAGATAATCCATCAAAAGCGTTATCTCCGGTGTTGGCATAAAAGATGTTGTTAAGCGTGTTCCCAGTTGCGTTAATATCGTTGCCACTCATTAACTGCAAGTTTTCAACGTTCGGAGTCAACGTGTAACTAACAAATGACTTTACTAAATCGATCTGGTTGGTAGTGACCGCAGTGTTCGTTTCAATGACCACATCACCAATATTATCGACATAGTAAATGTCACTGGTGTCACCGCCATCCATGGTATCAGCACCACCAAGACCATCTAAAACATTCGGATCGTTATTGCCAATCAGTTTGTTATTGAGCGCGTTGCCTGTTCCATTTATAGCGTAGATATCTCCGAAAATATCTTGCAGTTCTAAGTTTTCGACGTTGTCTGGCAGGGTATAACTTACAAAAGAACGCACGGTGTCAATACCACCACCGGCGGTTGATAAAGAAGATTCTTCAACTTGGTCATCATTGCTACTAACAAGGTAAATATCATCACCATTGCCACCACGCATGGTGTCGCCATTAGAATCAGAACCGCCATCTAATAGATTATTGCCAGAATTGCCAGTGAGGATATTATCAAGCTCATTACCAGTGCCGTTAATGTTGCTCGTTCCCGTCAGTACTAAATCTTCAACATTCGCATTCAATGTATAGCTAACGGAAGCATTGACAATATCACGCTCAGTCTGATCTTTTGAATCATTTGTTTCGTTAACTTGATCGCCTTCATCATTGGCAGTATAGGTATCAGCACCGTCACCACCAATCATCACATCTGCATTACTGCCCCCATCTAAGGTATCGTCACCGCCCATGCCATACAGTAAATCAGGTTGGGTACCACCACTAAATAATGTGTTGGATGAGTTATCATTGATTGTATTTGTCGTATCATCACCAACTAACAACTTACTACCACTGGTAAAGGTAATATTCTTTGAAGTCAGTTGCCCTAAGCTGACATTCATCAAAGAAAAAGATTTTCCAGGATAAACGAAGTTCAGGTTATTCCCTACCGCAGTAATCGAACCTAAACCAGCGTTAATTGCTGGATTATCAAACTGAAAGACGTCGGTCACTGGATTAAACGTGATCACCTGACCGTTGGTGATCGTATTGAACATAAATGTAGCCATTTTCTCTCCTTAAAACGAATGAGGAAACTAAAACCGTTCTGCTCTCAATAAGAATACTTGATTATCATACACTGCGAAATCGCAGTGTGTGACACATTACCCCATCAGCGCAAATAAATCCTGTCGCCGCCAAAACCGTCGCAACGCCGTCCGCGAGACTTGAAAACGCCGCCCCAATTCTGGATCAAGTAGCGCCAATTGCCCATCCTCAGCACGGAGTTGGCGCTCCGGTGCGACAAGCGCGGCGTCGAGTTCCACCAGCGCCGTTGCCCAAGCTGCCACATCATGGTTTTGCAGTGCTTTTTCAGCTTTATCCCAATAAATCAAACAATTAGCAACGGGTGCGGCAGCGGCAAGCCACTGCGCCAGCGGGCGATGCTCACCGGCTGCGTGGCGAGCGAGACCGCGCAGCAACGGCAAATCGCCAATGAGTTGTGGCAGCGCAACAGCGGAACTTTGCGGCAACTGCCCGCCGCCCCACGTCCACATGCCGCTGATGAGCGGACGCCGCTGCCGTTCGCGTAACCGATTGACTTCGCTATTAAAAAACAGCATCTGCGTTTCATTCAGCAGGCATTGCCAACGGCGAGCATCCGCGCCCGTCATCATATCTGGATGCAACGCTCGCCCCTGCACCTGCGCCAGCGGCGGGCTGTCCACCGCGACCGGTTGCGCCGTGCGCAGATACCAGCGTTCGGGCGTTGCCGCCAGCAAATGCAGCCCATCAGCAGCAAAATGTTGGTTAAACAACGCCACCAACGCTGCCGCTTCCGCCGCATCAGGAGCGATGGTCGCGCCGCTAAACAGCAGCAATTGTTCACGATCTGGACGCAAATGTACCGGATCAGCGTGAAACCAGTTGCCGCTCGCATCCCAGTCGCCCGCTTCACCGTATAACGATAACGCCCCGGTTGGCGCGGCAGGATGGCAACCGCAAGCAGCGAGCACTGCTGCCTCCGGCGAGGTCATCGCCACCTGCTGCGCGAGCGCCCGTCCGAGCAACCGGTTGAGCGTGGGCAACGGCGGACGCGGCTGCGGCAGATACGGCAGCGGCCCGAGCAGACCAGGACAAATCACCGTGAGCATCATGGAGTGACATCTCGAAAAAAGTCGCGGCAGGCGCTGGGCGCAGCTAAACCATTGATATTGACTGCCATATTAGAACGCGCCGCGCCGCGCTGGAGACCGTAAACGGTGCCATTGACGCCCACCACCCGCCCGTTGCGGAGCACCGGCCCACCGGAATCGCCCGGCGTGAGTGACGGCGTATTTGCGCGTAATTGCCCGCCATAGGTGTAAAAATTGACCGAATCAACGCGAATCACCGCCGTTGTGCCCCAATGACGCTGTCCGAATGGCGCACTCGCCGCGCCCGTCCGCCCGTAGCCCACGATTTGCACCGCTGCATCAGCCGCCAACGGCGCACAATCCACCGCAAAATAAGGAATTTGTGCCGTTGTGTCACGCACCATAATGATTGCCAAATCAGGAAAGCGTGTTGTGAAATGATGATTAGCCGCCAGCATCCGCAGCCGCTGCGCCAATTCAGCGCCCTGATAACGTTGTTGATAAGCGCGGATTTGCGTTTCTCTATATTCAAAAAAACGGTGCAATGCAGTTTGATAAGCGGGATGTAATTGAATTCGCTGAATGGTTAATTGAAGTACTGCGGGACGCGCTGGCGGTTGAGAATGGGCGCTAATCAATAGTTTTTGCCCCGCTTGCAAATGCGTATTCAACGTTCCCTGATGTAAATCAGTGACACAATGTGCCGCAGTTAAAAAAGCATGGGTGCCAATTTTAGTTGCAGAACAATGCAAGCGATCATTGATAATAATTGCCACCACTGCCTTGAATTGTTCTGGCACATCAATTTGTCCACCTGATAGCGCCCAGCTTGCTTTTGCAATACTGAATAATAGCACTAAAAGGCTGTAATTCAATGTGATACGCATCTTGATTCTCGTTGTGATAATCAGCAGAGTATAGGCAACTCTACAAGCAGCAGAGCGTATAATAGTTTACCTGCACCTACAAATAAAACGGAGGCGACAATGGCAGCGAATCCTTTTGATGACAACGACACTGAACGCACGGTGGCTGATGAGTTGATTGTCACGCAATCAGAACGATTAAATCGGTTGACGGTGGCATTGGATAAACATCGCCTCGCGTTTCAAAATAGTGAAGCCACGTTAATCACGCGCATCGCTGATGTTGATGATGAACATCGGCGGGCAGTGAACCAAATCAGTAAACAGTATACATCGCTGCGAGACCGTCTTAAAACGACGCGCATTTTGACACTCAGTTTAATCGCAGGACTGGTCATCCTCATTACCATGAGCTTGGGCGGGTTTTATATGCACACGCAACAAAAGCACACTGAATTGGTGGCTGAGATTGCAGAATTGCGCGATATGGCGAATACGCTACAACGGCAAATTCCTGATAATGCCGTACAAAATAAAGTCATACAAGAACGTTTAACGCAATTATCACTGCGGGTAACAGGATTAGCGCGAGCGGTAGCACCAACTGCATCAGTGACACCACCATCATTGAATGAACCAGCGCCAATTCCCACTCCACCTCCGCCGCTCGCAGTAGAAAAACCAGCATTGGACAGTGCCGCAACAGTTAATTCAGAAGCCACAACAGAAATCAAACCGGTGCCATTTAATCCCGCATTGGAAGTAGATGCTGCGCCCGCGCCAACAACTGCTGTGAATACGCCACAAGCTGCCACAAGTTCAGCAGCTACGGAAACAGTAGCAGTGACAGACACCCTTTATTCTTTACAACTGATTGGGTTTTTTTCATTTGCAGAATTGATGACTTATGTGCAAAAAGTGCCCTTGCCGCCAAGAGTATTTTATCAAACTGAGACGTTTCGCGGGCGACCTTGGTTTGTGTTAATTCATAGTTTACACACCAGTTATGCTTCTGCAAAAACGACAATTGCGCAATTCCCGCCTGCATTAGCTGAATTGGATGTGTGGATTCGCAAATTGCCAGCAGATGCCACCGTGACGGCATTAAACATTCAATCCACAGCGGCACCAGCGCAGCCATAACCGCGTAAAGCGGGAGTGGTGATTGTCAAAACTGCCGCACAGTTTGTAACTCCTGTCGCCGATATACTGACACCATTGATAACGCGGTCATTGCGCACAGACATGTAAGCGCCGTCAATGGTGAATACCGATGTTTCAGAGCACGCAACAACCATTCGGGCGTGATTTGGATCAAATTCTTGATCGGGTTTATCGCGCCAATGAACAGCCTGATGTGGATAGCGACGCAGCGCGGCGCCAGCAGTTTCAACAACAGGCGCTGGGCGTGGTTGCATTGCAGGAGGCGATGGCAAATTTGCGCCAAGCGCGTGATACATCACAATCTATTTGGCGTTTGAAAAGGGAGATTAGCGAACTTCAAGATGACATTGAACAATTGAAGTTGCTACGAGAACAAATTGCAGCTCTCAAACAGCAGCTTAATGAAGCGGAATAATACACAGTGTGTCGTTGCTTGCATCAAACCATTCGCTCGTCGTACACGGTGACGGCGAGCGAATATCATGGCGGTGAATTACACCTTGCGTGCTTCCATCATGCGCTCAATGATCGGCTGCAAAATCACTTCCATTGCAAACCCCATCTTGCCACCGGGGACGACCATGCTATTGCGGCGCGACATGAATGAATCGTGAATCATCGCCAATAAATAAGGGAAATCAACTTGCAGTTTTTCTGGGTCTTTGAAACGAATAATGACAAAACTTTCATCCGGCGTGGGAATATCCCGCGCAATAAATGGATTGGAGGTGTCTACTGTGGGCACCCGTTGAAAGTTAATATCAGTCAATGAAAACTGCGGAGTAATGTGCCGAATGTAATCTGGCATCCGCCGCATAATCGTATCGACAATTGCTTCAGCAGAATAACCGCGCTCTAAGTTGTCACGTTGGATTTTTTGAATCCATTCCAAATTGACAATTGGCACCACGCCCACACCGAGATCAACATGTTGCGCCACATTATCATCTTCACTGACGACTAAACCGTGCAATCCTTCATAAAATAAAAGGTCAGTATTCGCCGGTAAACCTTCCCAGGGTGTGAATTGACCGGGTTTAAGATCAGTCCCTAACCGCGCATTCAATTGCACTGCTTCATCATCGCTGTGAATGTAATAACGCTTCTGACCGTTGCCGGTTTCACCATAATCGTGAAAGAGTTTTGCCAATAAATCAAAGCGATTGGCTTCTGGACCAAAGTGGCTGAGATTGGTATGACTCGCAGCGGCGTTGGCCATTTCCGTTTTCATTTCAGCGCGATCAAAGCGATGAAAACTGTCGCCTTCAATGACGGCAGCGCTGATACCATCCCGATAAAAGATGTGTTCAAACGCACGTTTTACTGTGGTGGTTCCCGCACCGGAAGACCCAGTGACAGCAACAATCGGATGCTTCTTTGACATGCAGTGTTCTCTCCCCGTTTTTTGCGTGACTTCAACATGAGTGCTGCACCCGTTCTCGACCTGACAAACCAGTGCGAAATGTTCAGTCAATATACCATGAGACGGCGCTACTATCGTATTGCGCCGTTCTCAAATAGGATTTCATTGATGCCAGACCGAACTACCGCTGGACGTTTTGCACAGTTGCGCTGGCGTACTTTTGCCATCTTGGTGGTGGCGTACATGACTGTCTTTTTTCACCGCATGGCACCCGGCGTGGTGGCTGGCGATTTGATGGTCACGTTTCAGGTGAGCGGCGCAGCACTCGGCTCATTGGCGGCGATGTATTACTACATTTACACCGCAATGCAGATTCCGGCTGGCGTGTTAGCTGACACCCTCGGCTCCCGCAGCGTGGTCACACTAGGCGGCATCGTCGCCGGCTGCGGTTCCATTTTATTTGGATTAGCGCCGGATTTTGAGCTGGCAGCCAGCGGACGCTTTTTAGTCGGATTGGGCGTTTCAGTCGTGTTTGTCGGCCTGATGCGCTCCAACACCCAATGGTTTCGCGCCCGCGATTACGGCGCGATCAGCGGCATCACGTTATTGCTCGGCAACCTCGGTGCCATTCTCGCTGCCGGCCCGCTGGCGCTGGTGCTCGGCGTCCTCTCATGGCGCACCGTCTTTGTCAGCATCGGCATCCTGTCGTTATTCATCGCACTGCTCACCGCGTGGCTCGTGCGCGATCAACCCGAAGCAGTTGGGTTGCCGTCAGTGCGAGAACTCGACGGTTTACCCGCACATCCGTCGCGCCAGCGCCATTGGCGACATGAATTATGGGACGTGCTCACGACCGCCGCGATCTGGCCCACGTTTTTCGTCATGTGCGGCGGCACCGGCAGTTTATTTGCCTTCGCCGGACTGTGGGGCGTACCACTGCTGGTGGACAGTTTCGGCTTAACCCGCTCGGCAGCATCGCTCTACACCACCGTCACCCTCAGCGGATTCGCCGTCAGCTCCCTACTCAGCGGCTGGCTCTCCGACCGCGTCGGTCGTCGTCAACCATTTTTACTGGGCGCCAGCGCCCTGTCAGTCCTGATGTGGCTCGGATTGATCGTTTTACCGTGGACGCCGGGCTGGTCTGGGCTGCTGCTATACGGCGGGCTAGGCATCGCCGCTGGCGGTTTTGTGGTCGGCTATGCAGTGGCAAAAGAAGTGGTCGCACCGCAAGCTGCCGGCATGGCCATCGCGCTGGTCAACACCGGCTTATTTCTCGGCGCGGCGCTGTTACAACCTGCCTTCGGGTGGATATTAGACCTCAGTTGGGACGGGGCACTGCGCGACGGGATGCGCCTGTACACCTTGAGCGACTATCACGGCGGACTGTGGCTGACCAGCGGGTTTGCGCTGTGCGGATTCATCGCTGCGACACGCGGGCGCGAAACCCGCTGTCAACAACGCCCGCCAGCGGCAGATTAAGGTGCCGTCGGACTGCTATGCACGCCATGATCAGCCAACCAGCGCACGTCCAATTCCCACTCCACCCGCGTCACGCCGGGCTGCGCCAGCGCCAGCCCCATCGCCCGTTTTTGATGGTCAATCAACTCCTGTTGTGCCGCGATCATTGCCGGATCATCTTGCGCTTTACCGTGCAAATTCGGATAAATGACCTCCAAAAACTGGATCGCCGGGAATTGCGGCGAGCGCGGCGTAGACAATACCGCCACGCCGTTTTCCAGCGACCGCAGTTTGAATTGGTACGGATAGGAGGAGAGCTTGGAATCAGACTCCAGCACCGTATTGAAATCCCAAACTTGCGGCTGCCATGACGCCCTGAGCCAAAATCCGACGGCCACGATGATGAGAATACCGAGGGCGATACTATAATTGCGCGTAAATTGATCCATAAATACAGTCTCACAATGAAAGGCGGGTCAATGTCACCAGCAGTGACGGGGTTGTCATAACGGTTAGCATCGTCTAAATGCGTGATTAACAGCTATGAAAATTGTCAATTTGTATTGCAATGGAGTTTAGCAGCCACCATGCAGCATCGAGAACGAGAACACCTTTTTACCGGCGTCACCCAAGTAGTCAATACCCTTTATGATGCGCCATTAACTGCGCAACTTGAGCACACCTTGCGCGAACGCTTAACCACTCCTTTAAATGATTTTTTATTGGAGGCGCAGCCTGTGATCTGCACCGAAGTCACCATTTTAATTGTGGATTTGCGCGGATTCACTGCGCTGATGGAATCCTTGCCAACAACCAAGATGATTGCCGTCCTCAATCGCTTTTATGGCTTAATGGCGCAATTGGTAGCGCGACATGGCGGCGTGGTTGATAAATTCATGGGTGATTCAGTAATGGCACTATTCGGCGTGCCCCAGCCACATCCTGAAGATTTATTGCGGGCGCTGACCTGTGCAGTGAATATGCAGCAAGCCATTGCGGAAATGAATTGGCAGAGTGGTGAACGCGATGAGCCGCAAATTTATGCGGGCATTGGCATTAACACTGGCGAAGTGATGGCGGGAAGTTTTGGCTCCACCATTTACAGTGAATACACGGTGATTGGCGATCCGGTGAACTTAGCAGCGCGGATTGAAGGCTATAGTTTGCGCGGGCAGGTGTTAATTAGCGAAGCGAGTTATCAACGCGCAAAAGAAGTCATTGAAATTGGCGCGGTGAATGATGTATTTGTGAAAGGAAAAACCAATCCAGTCACGTTGTATGAATTGAAATCAATTACCACGCCGCGCTTCTTATCGGTGCCAGAAATTGAGGTGCGCAAATCGCCGCGTATTGCGGTCGATTTTCCCATCGTATTCCGCAAAGTTGAGGCTAAAAAAGTGCTCACAGAGCGATTTGTCGGCAAGGTCAACGACCTGAGTTATGAGGGCATGAGCGCGGATTTGCCGCTGATTCTGCCGCCATATTCAGAGATTCTCATGTCGTTGCTGCCGGATTTGGGTGCAGAGTCGGCGCTGGAGGTTTACGCACGAGTGTTGCGGACGCGGGGCGGTCAAAACAGTTATCGCACCAACTTGCAATTCACCACCATTGATACGCCGGGGCATCGCAAGGTGAAGCAGTATGTCGATCAGGTGTTGTGGGGACGCTGAACGGCGTCAGCGGGCGCGGTAAACGATGCGACCTTTGGTGAGATCGTAGGGCGTCAGTTCTACGGTCACTTTGTCGCCGGTCAGAATGCGGATGTAGTGCTTGCGCATCTTGCCGGAAATGTGCGCGGTCACGGTGTGACCATTTTCGAGTTCTACGCGGAACACGGTGTTGGGCAAGGTCTCAGTGACCGTTCCTTCCATTTGAATCACGTCGTCTTTAGACATAAGCGGTATCGTTTTGTGAGTGAAAAAAGATGGTTGTGAAAAGGGGCGAAAGCATAGCACATCAAACGGCTTAAAACGGCGCTGGAGTGACATATTAGCGGCGTTCTCTTGCCTTTTTGGTACATTTCGCCTATAAACTCCGCCCTTTACGGTCAAGCAATCATTCTTTTCAATTTGGAGCGACCTAATGGCGGATTTCGATCAAGAACTCGACGCAAGCGGCCTTAATTGTCCCCTGCCGATTTTGCGGGCAAAAAAGACCTTGAATGCAATGGCCAGCGGTCAGGTGCTGCATATCGTGGCGACTGATCCCGGCTCGGTGAAGGATTTTGATGCCTTCGCCAAGCAGACCGGCAATGAATTGATGGAATCAAAAGAAGAAGGCGGCAAGTTCCATTTCTTGATTAGAAAATCCTAAGCGCAGCGTCAGGCTGACGGCAATCAACCACGTTTGCATGACTGCGAGGCGGACACGATGGAACCGAAAAAATTAGCGATTATCGCCACCAAAGGCTCACTCGATTGGGCTTATCCCCCGTTTATCTTGGCATCTACCGCCGCAGCGCTGGGCTATGAAGTGCAGATTTTTTGCACCTTTTATGGGCTGCAATTGCTGAAGAAGGATTTGGCACTGGAGGTCACGCCGTTGGGCAATCCGGGAATGCCTATGCCGCTGGGCATGGACAAATGGTTTCCGGTGCTCGGGCTGGCGCTGCCGGGAATGCAGGCCATGATGACGGCGATGATGAAAAAGAAGATGAAAGACAAGGGCGTCGCCAGCTTGGAAATGCTGCGCGAACTGTGTCAGGAAGCTGAGGTGAAGTTGGTCGCTTGCCAGATGACGGTGGATTTGTTCGATATGGACAAAAGCAACTTCATTGACGGCGTGGAATACGCTGGCGCGGCTGCGTTCTTTGAATTCGCCGGCGAGAGCGATATTTGCCTGTACATTTAACGATTTAACCCGCAGATCGTTCTTAAAACGCCGCTGTTATAGCGGCGTTTTGGTGTCTGCAAACAACAACTCGTCCAACTGAAAAAGCACTTTTATTTCGCCGTGATTTCTGCTATACGCCCGCCTCTATTGTTTTCCCTGTAACCTACCGCTGAGGCAGCGCGTGATGTTGGACACCGATAACGGCTATGGGGCAGCGGATGCGGTTGAGCGCATCCCCCCGCTTACTTCTCAAGAATCACGCAATCAAACCGCCAGTTTGGACATTCGCCGCCGCATCGAACACATGCGCGAACTCAAACGGCTGCGTGAGCTCCTTGATGATCCTGATTTCGACGAGTTAGCGGAATGATTCACGCCTGCCGCCACACTCAGCGTTGGTGCTGCTGACGGCGGGTCGCTCCCGTCCCGTGTCCCAACGCAGTCAACGCCGGCAAATTCAGCAGTTGAATATGTTTGCGCTCCACCCGCAGCAACCGATCTTCCTGAAAACGCATCAACAACCGACTGATCGTTTCTACCGCCAATCCCAAATAACTGCCGATGTCATGGCGCGACATGCTGAGATAAAAATCCGACGGTGACAGCCCGCGCCGTTGCAACCGCTGCGACAAATTGACCAAAAACACCGCCAACCGCTCTTCCGCATTCTTTTTTCCCAGCAGCAGCAACATCTCCGTTTCACCGCTAATGACGCGACTCAACACGCAATAAATTTGATGTTGCAAACGCGGCACCTCCCGCGCCAGCACCTCCAGCCGCGCAAATGGAATTTCACACAGCGCCGCCGTTTCCAACGCCATCGTTGAACAATCGTGGCGCTGGTGATTGATGCCATCAAAACCCAACACATCGCCCGGCAAATGAAATCCCACCACTTGTTCACCCGCCGTGCTGGCCGCAAACCGCTTCACCACTCCCGTTTTCACGATATACAGCGCCCGAAACCGATCACCCGTTTGAAATAAATAATCACCGCGATGCAACAAGCGGGTGCGTTTTGCAATTTCATCCAAACGCACGATCTCCTCCAGCACCAATCCCTCCGGTAAACAGCAATGCGCCAAGAGGCAGCCTTGGCAAGCAGCGCGCACGGATTCCAATGCAATCACTCGCAATTGACTCACAACCCCCCTCCTTTGGTCTTGGCAGTAGCAGCGCATCAACGCTGGTCTGCCATATCATTTCGTTGAATCGCACCAGTTTTTAACTGGATCACTGATGGATTACAAGGGAAAAAACTGCGCTTTAGATTATGCTATTGCGCTTTTTTGCCCGCGCCTCATCGCCGACTTCAATGTGGAACCGTATCCACAAAAGTGTGGTCTACTTTTCTATCAATTTTCTCCATTTGTTCACCGCTACTATGGAACAACTCACTGAATATGCTGATCGTTTTTTAGCGCAGGCACCCGCTTGTGACTATTGGACGCTGCGCCTGGTTGCCCAAGACAGCGATCATCTCGAAGTGCGCCAAGGCATTGTTGAACCCAGCACCCTAGCCAGTTCCCTCGGCGCGATGGTGACAATCGTCAAAAGCGGCGGCATCGGCTATGCCGCCACTTCCGATTTAAGCGTGAGCGGATTGGCAGCCGCCGTCGCTCGCGCCATCGCGTGGGCGCAGGCTCATGCCCGGCTCGGTCTGTTTGATGCCAGCGTGCATCCGCGCAGCAGCACTCGCGCCGACTATCACGCCCCGGTGCTGGAATCGTGGAAGGCGCTCACCATCACCGACAAGCTGGCGCTGCTGCGCGACGCCAATCACGCGCTGGCACTTGATGAGCGCATTGTCGATTGGTCAGCGTGGTTGACGCGCCAGCGCAGCGCCCACTTGCTCCTCACCAGCGACGGCGGGCGCATTGCACAGGTGTTTGAATCGGTGCAGCCGGGGCTGGTCGCCGTCGCCAACGCCGGCAGCCAAACCCAACGCCGACACGGTGGCGGCGCGGATTGGGCGCAGCAGGGCGGTTTGGAGCGCCTCGCTGCCGTGCATTTTGTGGACGACGCGCCGCGAGTCGCCGAGGAAGCGCTGGCGCTGCTCACCGCGCCGGAATGTCCGACCGCCACCCGCGATCTGCTGCTGCTACCCAGTCAGATGGTGCTGCAAATCCACGAAAGCATCGGTCATCCGCTGGAGTTGGATCGCATCCTCGGCGACGAGCGCAATTATGCCGGCACCAGTTTTGTCACTCCCGGCATGTTTGGGCGCTACCGTTACGGCTCCGAACTGCTTGATGTGACCTTTGATCCGACCGTGCCCGGCGAATTGGTGTCGATGGTTGCTGATGACGTGGGCACTCCGGCGCGGCGCGAGTATTTAATTCGACGCGGCATTTTGGAGCGCCCGCTCGGTGGCGCGTTATCGCAAGCCCGCGCTGGTTTACCCGGTACTGCCGCGACCCGCGCCAGCAGTTGGAACCGTCCGCCGATTGACCGCATGGGCAATATCAATCTGGAACCCGGTGAAGGCAGCTTGGCTGACCTGATTGCACGAGTCGAACGCGGCGTGTTGATGGACACCAATCGCTCATGGTCGATTGACGACAGCCGCAATAAATTCCAATTCGGCTGCGAGTGGGGACGCTTGATTGAAGACGGCGAGCTGCGCGGCGTGGTGCGCAATCCGGGTTATCGCGGCATTTCGGCAGAATTTTGGCGCAGTCTCGACGGCGTGGGCGGCCCGGAAACGCTGGAAATTCGCGGCGTTACCAACTGCGGCAAAGGTGAACCCAATCAAGCGGTGTCGGTCGGCCACGCCTCGCCACCGTGCTTATTTCGAGATGTGGCAGTGTTTGGAGGTGGCGCGTGAATCAAGACGGTTTTTTTGCATTGACTGACCGGCTCAACGCCAGCTTGAGCGGGAGCGAAGTGCTGTTTTGCACGCTCAACGGCGAGGCGTCGGATTTTGTGCGCCTCAACCGCAATCGCATTCGCCAAGCTGGGCATGTGCAGAGCAGTGAATTGGGGGTGATGCTGACTGACGGCTCGCGCCAAGTGGAAGGGCATTGCGTTCTCAGCGGCGAGATGAAAACCGATCTGGCGCAGGTGCGGCAGGTGCTGGCGCGGCTGCGGGAGCGGTTGGTGGAGATGCCGCCCGATCCGTATCTCCATTACGCGACGACGGCGAGCGCCAGCTCCCGCTTCGTGGGTGCGCAGTTGCCAGCCGCAGCGGAGTTGTTGGCGACGCTGATTGCGGCAGCCGATGGGCTGGATGTGGTGGGCATTTGGGCGAGCGGCGATCTCAGCACGGGGCTGGCGAGTTCGCTCGGTCATCGTCACTGGCATCAGAGCCATAGCTTTAACTTGGACTGGAGCTGTTATCTGGAAACGGATAAGGCGGTGAAAGCCAGTCTCGCCGGTTTACAGTGGGATGGTGCGGCGCTGCTCCAGCGGTTAGAGGCGCTGCGACACGGTTTGCGGATCATGGCGCGTCCGGCGCGGACGCTGGAGCCGGGGCGTTATCGGGCATATCTGGCACCAGCGGCGGTGAACGAGTTGCTGCACATGCTGAGTTGGGGCGGTTTTGATCTCAAAAATCATCGCACCCAGCAAACGCCGTTGCTGCAATTGGTGCGCGGGACGCGGCAGTTTGCGCCGCAGATCACGCTGCGCGAGGAGCATCAGCGCGGGTTGGCGGCGGGATTTACGGCCGAAGGTTTTATGAAGCCGGACGCGGTGACGCTGTTGGCGGCGGGGCAGTTTGGCGAGTGTTTGGTGGATGCCCGCAGCGGCAAGGAATATGGCGTGGCGGTGAATGCGGCGGGCGATACGCCGGAGGCGCTGGCGCTGGCTGCGGGCGATATGCCGGAAGCGGAGGTGCTGGCGCGGCTGGGCACCGGGCTGTATGTCGGCAATCTGTGGTATTGCAATTGGTCGGATCCAAACGAGTGCCGCGTGACGGGCATGACGCGGTTTGGCAGTTATTGGGTCGAAAATGGTGAAATCGTGTGTCCAATCAAGGTGATGCGTTTTGATGACAGCCTATTTCACCTGCTCGGCGACCGGCTGGAAGGCGTGACCTGTGAACGGGAGTTGCTGCTGTCGGCGGAGACGTATGACGGGCGTTCGACTGACAGTGCGCTGGTGCCGGGGCTGTTGGTGGGAGGATTAACGCTGGCGCTGTGATGCACTCGGTTGCCGCTGTTGCTGCAAGGAGACAGCTTGCGGCAGCATGTGGCGCAGATATAGGTTGCCAGTGCGATTTCGCATTTTTCACAACAAGTTGATGGCGGAATTCATACAGATTGGATTTGATCGCACTGGCAATTCAGCTACACTTTGCCGGGAGTAACGTGCGTACTCGTTTAACCACACATCATCAGTCGTCCGCATGGACGGCACTACGGCGGAGTCTTTCGCGGGGAAAGTCGATGAAAACGCTCATTCATATCGGTCTCGGTCTTGTTTTTTTATGTTCTGTCACGTTAGCCAATGCGCAATTCACCATGGGCGATTATCCCGGCAATACTGATCCCTGTTTAGCAGATCGGCAGGCAAGTTTTGAAGATGGTCGCATTGCGGGCGATGCCGCTGGTTACGCTCGTGGTCTTGGTGAAGGGACGACAACCGGCACTGCGCAAGGTATCGCGCAATGTTTCGCAGATCCGCAAAGTTGCAATATCACGCTGGCCTCATGTTTACCTGATCCTGTTTATGGCGAAACTGAACCGAATGACAACATGATTGCAGCAGATGCGTTGGTATTAGATGCCAATTTCTGGGGTCAAAGTTATGGCGTGGAAGATCAAGATTGGTTTTATACCGAAACGACGCTTGCTAATCAAAATTTGCTTTTGAACTTTAAAGTACCTGGTGGCGCACTGTCAGGTTGGAAAATCACAGTTCGAGATGCAGCGGGCACTGTTTTTGCTAATTTTGATACTGCCATTACAGGTAGCGTTCCGACTACAACCACAGATGAAGCGATGACCTATCGCGTGACTTTAGGTTTAGTCGGTACTTATTATATTGCCGTGCAGCCAACACCCGGAACGCAAAATTTTTCCCCTTATTATTTATCAGCTTTATTGCAAGACAGTGGGTTAGAGACTGCGCAACCGCTGGTCGGAATGGCTGATGCAGAAATTGAACCGAATAACATTCCAAGCCAATCCAATCCATTAGCCACTGGCGTCACCATGTACGGGTTAATCAATTTAACTTTTAATGAAGTCGTACCTGGTACCGGGACAAGCAGTTCCTATACTTGGGCGCAGGGTGAAAATGACTGGTTTGTTTACAATTCACCTGGCAATGAAATCATTACGCTGACATTCTGTGCTAAAGAAGTGTGTGGCACTGGTGACTGGTTTGTTGAAATTTATGATCAAATCACTGCGCAACAACTAGAAGCTGGTCAAGTGGATCAAACGCTTCAGCCGTTACTTGCGATTAACACCACGAACAGCGTCAGCACCAGTGTCGATAGTTCATCTAAAACCTATCGCGTAGGACTCAATAAAGCAGGCTATTATTTGATGCGTGTTAATCACAAACAGTTATTATCGGCTCCCTGTGTAGGTTATTACACTGATTTGAATAACGATGGTTTAGCGGATACTGATGGACAAGCGTGTGGTTGTAGCGATGGCGGATATTCTTGTAAACAAGATAGTTTAAATCCTGGAGCGCCAATTATGGTTGAAACAATTCAATATCCACTGTGTTTAGATGGCAGCGGTGGCGGTGATAGCCCACAATGTTCTATTGGGTGTGTCTGCCAAATTGATGCAACCAGTGGCGCTTCTTCTTGTAGAACCGATAAAGATAATAATGGTTTAGCAGATGCGGATGGGCAAGAATGCGGGTGCGATGGCGAAACAACATGCAAAATTAGTATTCTCAATTCTGGTGCAACAATCGCTACGCAAAAACCGCAATATCCGCTTTGTCGCGATGGTAGTGGCGGCGGTGATGAAGCAAAATGCTCAATTGGCTGCGTTTGTACAAATTTTGGTGGCGTGGTACAAATTCCAGAAGGCGCAATTACTTCGCCGTACAACTTCACTTGGTTTAGTACGCAACTGCCACCAAACACCTATGATACCGAGGCTTATCAAGAATTCTTGAATCGGTCAAATCCTTATCAACAGTAACTGACAAGCTAATGACACAACTCACCGCCATTACTCCCGACGCCTTTGCAGATCACAATTGGCAACGCTACACCAGCTATTCATTTGCTGCGCATCTGCATTTTATTCCGGCGCTGGTGACTGAAATTGCAAAATTGGTACCCGCACTGCCGCTGGGTTTTATTCAACGCGAAGAGCGTTTTCAATTAGTTGCTTTAACGGCGCTGCAAGCAGAAACCAATCTGTTTGTTGCGCCCGACGGGCGTTGGTTAGCCAGTTATATTCCGGCGGCATTACGCGGGTATCCGTTTGGTTTAGCGCGACCGGAGGGCGGCACCGAAGCGGTGTTATGTATTGACGAAACCAGCGGTTTAATTGTCGCAGCGGGTGCGGGTGAACCGTTTTTTACTGAAGAAAAACAACCCGCGCCGGGCGTCCGCGATGTCATGACTTTTTTAGCGCGAGTTGAGCACGATCGTACGCTGACACAACGCATGGTGGACGCGCTGCAAACTGAAAATCTCATTCAACCTTGGGCGGTAACTGCAAAACACAATGGTACTTTAGTACAGGTGGACGGTATTTATCGCATTGATGAAGCCGCGCTCAATGGTTTAGATGAAGCAGCGTGGCAGATGTTACGTCGCAGCGGCGCATTGCCGGTTGCTTATGCCCAACTCTTTTCTATGAATCAAATCAATTTATTAGAACAAGCCAGTTCTCAACAAACGCAATTGCGCACTGCGCCACCGCCCATTCCACAGCGTCAGGCTCCGAATTTAAAAGAGTTGGGATTAGGTTTGGGTCAAGATGACACCCTGCACTTTGGCTGGTAATACCAACCGCTCGCCCACTGTGATCACCTATTCGCATCTCATTCAAGCCGTTGATTTTTTAAGTCCGGCTTGGCGACGGCGCGTTTTATTGCGTGATTTAATTCGGCGCGACATTGCTAATCGCTATCGTGGTTCCGTGTTTGGCGTATTGTGGTCGTTGTTGACGCCATTATTGATGTTGGCGATTTATACCTTTGTGTTTAGCGTGGTTTTTCAAGCGCGTTGGAATAACGATCCTACTGAAAACAGCAATGTGTATTTCGCCACCAATTTATTTGCTGGCATGATTGTGCATGGCTTACTTGCGGAATGTTTACAACGTGCGCCGTTACTCATTTTGCAAAATGTGAATTACGTTAAGCGCGTGATTTTTCCGCTGGAATTACTGTGCTGGGTGAGTTTAGGTTCAGCGTTATTTCATGCTTTAATCAGCTTTATTGTATTGCTAGGATTTTCTCTATTCACAAATGGTTCTATACCACTCACCACGCCACTAGTTCTAGTAATATGGCTGCCGTTGCTATTATTAGCATTAGGAGTATCTTGGTTGCTTGCTTCACTAGGTGTATTTTTACGCGATATTGCGCAAGTGATGGGTTCAGTGACCACGATTTTAATGTTTCTTAGCCCCGTATTTTATCCCGCCACCGCCTTGCCAGAAACATTCCGCACCCTTTTATATCTCAATCCGCTCACCTTTTTTATTGAGCAAACGCGCAACGTCTTGATTATTGGCAGTGCGCCTGATTGGCCGCACTGGCTATTCGCGTTACTGCTTTCAACCTTAGTGGCTATGCTTGGTTTTGCGTGGTTTCAGAAATCACGGCGAGGATTTGCCGATGTGCTCTGAATTAGCAATTCACGTCGCGCATTTAAGCAAATGTTATCAAATTTATGAGCGCCCACAGGATCGCTTAAAACAGGCATTGTGGCGTGGGCGGCGGCAATTCTTTCGTGAATTTTGGGCATTGCGCGATGTATCTTTTACCGTGCAACGCGGTGAAACAATTGGCATCATTGGACGCAATGGTTCTGGTAAATCCACGCTGCTACAAATGATTTGCGGCACCTTAACACCAACAGCGGGCACCATTCAGATCAAAGGACGTGTCGCTGCATTATTAGAATTAGGAGCGGGTTTTAATCCCGAATTCACGGGACGCGAAAATGTGCGGATGAATGCTGCGTTATTAGGTTTAGCGGAATCTGAAATTGAATTGCGGTTATCCTCAATTTTAGCGTTTGCCGATATTGGCGAATTTATTGATCAACCCGTAAAAACCTATTCCAGCGGGATGTTTGTGCGTTTAGCATTTGCGGTGATTGCGCATGTAGACGCTGACGTTTTAATTATTGATGAAGCCTTAGCCGTTGGTGATGGCTTTTTCACGCAAAAATGTATGCGGTTTTTGCGGGCATTTCGTGAAAATGGCACATTGTTGTTTGTTAGCCACGATACCAGCGCAGTGCTCAATTTGTGCGACCGGGCGCTGTGGTTAGAGCGCGGAATGCTGCGCCAAGAAGGCACGGCAAAAATCGTTTGTGAAGCCTATCTTGCTGATATTTCTGACCAACAGCGGCGCGAATTAGGCGTTAATACCGTCACCCCGCCAGCACCTCCGCCGCCCGTTGCGCCGCGTCCGACCTTGTCGCCAATTGACCAACGCCTGTCTTATCTCAACCACAGCCGCTTCCGTAACGACATCGAACTCTTTGATTTTCAAGCCGATGCAGCGGCGCATGGCGCCGGCGGAGCGCGAGTGATCACGGCAGCGTTGACTGATGAACACGGCGCAACGTTGAGTTGGGCAGTCGGCGGAAATCAGGTGCAATTGCTGATCGTGGTGGAGGCGTTGATTGCGATGGAGCGCGTGATTGTGGGCTTTTTCGTCAAGGATCGGCTCGGACAACTGTTGTTTGGCGACAACACTTTTTTGACTCGCGCTGACAACCCGCTGGCGGTCAACGCTGGCGAACGTTTTGAAGCGAAGTTTTTGTTTATGCTGCCAATTTTACCGCCGGGCGAGTATTCAATTGACATCGGCGTTGCTGAAGGCGTGCAGGCAGCGCACATTCATCATCATTGGGCACACGACGCACTGTTGTTTCGCGCCCACACCAGCAGCGTGACCACCGGTTTGGTGGGAATTCCAATGCTACAGATTGCATTGGAACGCCTCAGTTAATTATTCATAGTTCATCATTCATGTCACATCATTATCATCGCCATTTCAATCCAGCCGCTAACGATTCACTCGCTCAACTTGCGCGTTTCATTCACTTTGGATCAGAAGTGCTTGATTTAGGTGCTGGTCCGGGTGTGCTGGCAACATATCTTGCGACTGAATGCGGCTGCGCAGTAGATGGAATTGAATTGAATCCAACCGCAGCGCAAGTTGGGCAATTAGCATTTCGGTCGTTGTGGATTGCGGATTTGAATCACACCGATCCAGCAACGTTAGTCGGTGCGGCGCGTTATGATGCCATTATTTGCGCCGATATTTTGGAACATTTAATCGCACCAGCAACATTGTTAAATCGTCTTGGTGATTTATTAAAACCGGAAGGGCAATTGCTGTTATCAGTGCCGAATATCGCCCATGCCGGGCTGCTTGCAGAATTGCTGAATGGTGAATGGCGCTATCGTCAAGAAGGACTGCTTGATGACACACATCTGCGTTTTTTCACGCGCAATTCATTAACGCAGTTATTAAACGAATGCGGCTGGAAAATTTGCAATTGGGAGCGCGTCATCGTACCCATTGAAGACAGCGAATTTTCACCGCTGTTATTAGATAATCTCGCTGCGCCGGTGCGCGATTATTTATTGAGCAACGCAGACGCAGATACCTATCAATTCATCGTTGCTTGTCAATTAGCAACTAGCCAATCACAAATAACGGCAACGACCGATAAATTGAATGCTGCGAATTTGCCGATTGATGTCATCATTCCAGTTTACGCCGATGTTGCGCTGACACAACGCTGCATCGAAAGTGTCTTATCCGCACCAGTCACCACGCCGTTTGAATTGATCGTGATTGATGACGCCAGTCCAGAACCGGCGCTGCGCGAGTGGTTAAGCCAGCGTGCTGATCATAAGCACTTCACTTTATTGGAAAATGAAGAAAATTCTGGCTACGTTGTTTCCGTCAATCGCGGCATGGCGTTGCATCCCGACCGCGACGTCGTGTTGCTGAATAGCGACACCGAAGTTGCCAACGATTGGCTCGACCGCCTCCGCGCTGCTGCGTATCAAGCGCCAGATGTTGGCACCGTTACGCCATTCGCCAATAGCGGCGCGACGATTTGCAGTTACCCCTTGTTTTGCCAAGATAATCCGTTGCCAGAAGGCTGGACTGTCGCCGCGCTCGATGCGCTGTTGGCGACCGTCAACGCGGGCACAGGCGTCGATTTGCCAACTTCAGTCGGCTATTGCACCTACATTCGCCGCGCTTGTTTGGCGCAAGTTGGGCTATTTGACGCAGTCGCATTCGGGCACGGTTATGGTGAAGAAAACGATTTCAGCCTGCGGGCGCACTATCGCGGCTGGCGACATCGGCTGGCATCTGACGTATTTGTGCAACATCACGGCGGCGTTAGCTTTGGTACCACAAAAGCCGAGCGCATCGCGCAGGCGCAAATCACCGTCCGCGAACGTCATCCCGCCTACGATTTGATGGTTGCGACGCATATTCGCCACAATCCGGCACGAGCGTTGCGTAATTGTGTCAGTTGGCAGCGACTGGCGCAGTCGCCGCTGCCGCGTTTGTTGTTTATCAGCCACGATCTCGGCGGCGGCGTTGACCGGCACATCCGCGAGTTGGCGCAATGGCTTGAATCTAAAGCAGAAGTGCTGGTGTTGCGCCCGGATGGTGACGACGGTTTAACGCTCAACTGGCAGCGGCGCAGCGAGGATGCCAGCCTAAATTTTCAGCGCCAGCAGGATTTTCCACGCCTGCGATCATTGCTGCGGGCGCTGCGCATCAGTCGCGTCCATATTCAACATTTGCTGGGCATTGCGGACGTGGCGCAGCAGATTTTGGATGCGCTCAACGTGCCTTACGATTTGACTGTGCACGATTTTTTCCCCATTTGCCCGCGCATCAACTTGATGCACAGCGCCGGTCATTTTTGCGCGCAACCACCGGAAGTGGAGTGCAATCGCTGTTTGGCGATGGATCGGCTGGCGCGGAGTCGGGACATTGCGGCGTGGCGGACGGAACAGGAGCGCTGGCTGCGCGGCGCAGCGCGAGTGTTGGTTCCAAGCCACGACACCGCGGCGCGATTGCAACAGGTGTGGTCAACGCTGGAAGTGCAAATTGCGGGGCATGATCAATTCAATTCTTCTACTGAATTCAATTATTTTACCGTCAATAAAAGAGAATTTAATAAGCCATTACGCATTATTGTGCTTGGTCAATTGTCAATTGCTAAAGGTTTAAATGTATTGGTGGAGTGCGCACAAGATGCCGCGCAGCGCCAATTGCCGTTGGAATTTCATTTGCTCGGCGAACCACTACAACCCGTGCCATCTTCCGCCGAAATTCCATTGTTTATACACGGAGCTTATCTTGAAACTGAATTGGCAGCGCGGCTGCATTTTTTAGCGCCGCATTTAGCGTGGTTTCCGGCGCAGTGGCCGGAAACATGGAGTTACACCCTCAGCGCCTGTCTTGCTGCCGATTTGCCGGTAGTTGCGCCCAATCTTGGCGCATTTCCTGAACGATTGGCGACGCGGGTCGATGCAACGTTGCTGCCACTGGGATTGAGTGCGGCGGCGATTAACGAACGGCTGCTGCAAATTGTCAGTCCGCGCCAGCCCGATGCCGATGCCCCGACTGCCAACTTGCAATTGAAAAATAACAACTTTTTTTATCAAACCGACTATCTCATGCCGCGCAACGCGACCCCAACTCCGACTCCGCGTTGGGAACCGGGCGCTCCGCTGCTCGCAGCAGACTTATTGATTGATCGTAGCGAGCGCCCGCGCCCGTTTGCGCTGTGGCAAAGCAGCGATCAACCGCTCGCTGACCAACTCGTGCGCCTGCGCGATGCCAATGTCGCGCTGCATGGCGGGTTGGCGGAACGAGATGCTGTTATTTCTCAACAACTTAACGATGCAGACCGCGCTTGGTGCGAGTTGGCAAACCACCGCGATCAAATGCACACGTTGCTGGTGCATCACCGCGCTGAATTAAATGACGTGATTGCGCAATCGCATGTCAAACGTGAGGAATTGCTGGCGCAGCATCGCGCCGAATTGAATGATGTAATTGTGCAATCGCATGTTAAACGTGAGGAATTGTTGGCGCATCTGAGTAATTTGAATGCGCAATTTCACATTAAACACGAGGAATTGCTGGCGCAGCATCATTCTGAACGTACTGAATTAAAAAATGAAATAGCACAAATTTATCGCTCGTGGTCGTGGCAATTCACACGTCCATTGCGTGGTTTAGGGCGGGCGCTGCGGATGGCGCGATCAAATTTGGTAACAAGGTTACAATTTATTTGGCAACGGTTGCCGGTTCCACCGACGGCGCGGTATCAATTAAAAAGTATTGCATTTCGGAGTGCCGCGCCATTATTTCGTGGCACCGCAGCGTATTCGGCATGGCTTGAACAAACGCGCTGGGCGCAAGCGCCGCAATTCACATCATCATTGCCAACGCATAATACGCCAGTTGTAAAAAATTTGCGCATTGCGGGCGGTGTCGCTGCTGCGCCATTGGTATCAATCATTATTCCGGTTTTTAATAAACTTGATTACACGCTAGCATGTTTAGATTCGATTGCCGAACAGTTGCCGCAAGTGGCAATTGAAGTCTTAGTCATTGATGATCATTCTAACGATGATACTGAGCGCGAATTAA
>NZ_NRRQ01000013.1:0-45000 GCF_016583745.1 Chromatium okenii | reverse complement strand
GCTAACGTCCGTCGTCAAAAGGGCAACAACCCAGACCGCCAGCTAAGGTCCCTAAATCATGGCTCAGTGGGAAACGATGTGGGAAGGCTCAGACAGCCAGGAGGTTGGCTTAGAAGCAGCCATCCTTTAAAGAAAGCGTAATAGCTCACTGGTCGAGTCGGCCTGCGCGGAAGATGTAACGGGGCTCAAGCCATGTACCGAAGCTGCGGATGCGTGTTTACACGCATGGTAGGGGAGCGTTCTGTAAGCCGTTGAAGGTGCATTGTAAAGTGTGCTGGAGGTATCAGAAGTGCGAATGCTGACATAAGTAACGACAAGGGGGGTGAGAGTCCCCCCCGCCGAAAGCCCAAGGTTTCCTGCGCAACGTTCATCGGCGCAGGGTGAGTCGGCCCCTAAGGTGAGGCTGAAAAGCGTAATCGATGGGAAACAGGTTAATATTCCTGTACCAGGTCAGACTGCGATGGGGTGACGGAGAAGGCTAGATCAGCCGGGCGTTGGTTGTCCCGGTCCAAGCAGGTAGGCAGAATCCTTAGGCAAATCCGGGGATTCAATGCCGAGATGTGATGACGAGTGTCTACGGACATGAAGTGATTGATGCCACGCTTCCAAGAAAAGCCTCTCAGCATCAGGTCTGATGTGACCGTACCCCAAACCGACACAGGTGGGCTGGGTGAGAATCCCAAGGCGCTTGAGAGAACTCGGGTGAAGGAACTAGGCAAAATGGTACCGTAACTTCGGGAGAAGGTACGCCCTAAGTAAGTGAAATCCCTCGCGGATGGAGCTGAACAGGGTTGCAATAAAATGGCCGCTGCGACTGTTTATTAAAAACACAGCACTCTGCCAACGCGTAAGCGGACGTATAGGGTGTGACGCCTGCCCGGTGCCGGAAGGTTAATTGATGGGGTTAGCCGCGAGGTGAAGCTCTTGATCGAAGCCCCGGTAAACGGCGGCCGTAACTATAACGGTCCTAAGGTAGCGAAATTCCTTGTCGGGTAAGTTCCGACCTGCACGAATGGCGTAACGATGGCGGCACTGTCTCCACCCGAGACTCAGTGAAATTGAATTCTCGGTTAAGATGCCGAGTTCCCGCGGCTAGACGGAAAGACCCCGTGAACCTTTACTATAGCTTTGCACTGGACGTTGAACCGACTTGTGTAGGATAGGTGGGAGGCTGTGAAGCGTGGACGCCAGTTCGCGTGGAGCCATCCTTGAAATACCACCCTGGTTTGTTTGACGTTCTAACCTCGCTCCATGATCTGGAGTAGGGACCGTGCATGGTGGGTAGTTTGACTGGGGCGGTCTCCTCCCAAAGCGTAACGGAGGAGCACGAAGGTACCCTCAGCGCGGTCGGAAATCGCGCATTGAGTGCAAAGGCATAAGGGTGCTTGACTGCGAGACAGACACGTCGAGCAGGTACGAAAGTAGGTCTTAGTGATCCGGTGGTTCTGTATGGAAGGGCCATCGCTCAACGGATAAAAGGTACTCCGGGGATAACAGGCTGATACCGCCCAAGAGTTCATATCGACGGCGGTGTTTGGCACCTCGATGTCGGCTCATCACATCCTGGGGCTGAAGTCGGTCCCAAGGGTATGGCTGTTCGCCATTTAAAGTGGTACGCGAGCTGGGTTTAGAACGTCGTGAGACAGTTCGGTCCCTATCTGCCGTGGGCGTTGGAGACTTGAGGGAAGCTGCTCCTAGTACGAGAGGACCGGAGTGGACGTACCCCTGGTGTTCCGGTTGTTTCGCCAGAAGCATTGCCGGGTAGCTATGTACGGACGGGATAACCGCTGAAAGCATCTAAGCGGGAAGCCCCTCCCAAGATGAGGTCTCCCTGGGCACTTGATGCCCCTGAAGGTTCGTTGAAGACTACAACGTTGATAGGTCGGGTGTGGAAGTCCAGTAATGGATGCAGCTAACCGATACTAATTGACCGTGCGGCTTGACCATATAACACCCAAGTGCGTTGTTTTTTGTCTGTTTAATGAAACGATTACGCCAAATTTCGATAGCTTTTAATCCGCTATCACCCGCTTTCCCTGGCGGCTATAGATCACTGGAACCACCTGATCCCATCCCGAACTCAGTCGTGAAACGGTGACTCGCCGATGCTAGTGTGGGGTCTCCCCATGTGAATGTAGGTTACTGCCAGGGTCTTAATCCAAAACCCCCGCTTCTTTATTGAAGCGGGGGTTTTCTTTTGTGGTGGTTGGGATTAGTATTTGGGTGTATTTTGCGCTAAAGAAAATGCTGATTTATTCGATCAGTGTGATTGCTAGTAAAATCAGCGTATGCTTAACAAACACTTGAGAGCGTATCCACAATTTTATTTGGGTACATGTGACAACGAACTTTTGGAGTTTTTATGAACAAGAAATTTAGAGAGTCGCTATTTTTGTCACTGGCGGTGCTTTTCAGCGTGCATGTTTATGCGCAACAGAGTGAAAGCGATAAACAAGGACCACCGGTGGTATTGAGCGAAATCCAGTTTGCACCACTTGAAGGCGGCAACAGCGATCTATTACCAGCCGAAGTAACGGATTCTCTCACGCAGACTGACTCGCAACGAGCACCAGCACCACCGTTGACCCAAGTGTACATCCCAGCGGTCGGATCCTCCAATTGCGATTGGGAATACATGACCAGCGTTGGTCAAAACTCGACCGTCTGCAATCACGGCGGAGTACAGCTCAGAGTCGTAGTTCAAGAAATTGGCTATGGTGGTGCTGGAATTGCTTGGATGAATGGGAACCTGCTACCCAGTTCAGCCAAATACTTTACTCAATCCATTTGTGTTGTGGGCGGCTCTTATGTTTTTCCTTGTCCCGCCGGATACACAATTGTTGGGTGGATGAAGTATTACAACCTCGATGGCTACCAGAGTGGCACGTTTAAATATCAGAATACGTCACTCAATTCGCCCTGGAACACCATGTTCACACAAATCTACATACAGTAGTGGGCTTTTACCTTTTAGTTAAAAGAACTAGTATATTTTCATCCTGTTAATTTGGACACTACTCTACAAACGAGATTATTTTTATGAAGATTGATAGTAGAATGAGTCCTCTAGTCAGTGATCGCGCACAAACTACAAATGCATCTGCCCGCACTAATTATTCAGCATCGTTCGCCACTACTCTAAATGAGAAACTTCTGGAAGCTACTAGTACTAGAGATGTTAGCTCCGCCCCGATCGAAAAGTACGATTTTTCGAATATGACCCCGATAAAGTTTCGAGAAACTATCAATGTTCTAATCAGTAGAGGGCAAATGGATCTTGATGAGACCACACCGCTGATCGGAATGATGCCTTTTCCGCTGTCCAAGGTAAATTGTGACGGCACTTTACCTGCAGGTTTCGATCAACCAGTTGATTTCTTGGCTAAAATTCAATATGCAATCAAAGAAACTCTATCACGCAATGATAGGCAAGGCGCAGAAGGTCTACGGATAGCTGGCAACGCCTTATTACGTTTTCACCAAGCAATGTAGCAGCGTAGGTTGGGTTGCCGCTTTTGGCAACCCAACAACTAGCAACATTGAACCACGCACTCATTCTGCAACATCGTACCAACGGCATCTCTTAACCTTTTCGTTATACCTATCATTTCCGAACCAAAACCAACGATATAAAACACAGCATCAGATTTGATGTGCTGAAAAAAGGCACACAATAATACATGAAGCCATTTCGCTGGAACACAGAAAAAAACAAGTTACTCAAGGAAGAAAGAGGAATTAGCTTTGAACATATAACTATATCAATAGAAAATGGCGGTTTACTGGATGTTCTCAAACATCCAAATACAGAAAAATATCCAAACCAAAAAATTTTAGTTGTTGAACATGATGGCTACGTTTACTTGGTTCCTTTCGTTGAGGAAGATGAATATTACTTTTTAAAAACAGTGATACCAAGCAGGAAAGCAACAAGAGATTATCTCAGTAAAGGTGACTGACATGGAAAACATTGATATTGTTGAAGCAGAAATTCTAAAATCCTTTGAAAAAGGAGAGTTTCAATCAGTTGTCAGTAAAATAGAATTAGAAAAATTTAAAGCGGCTGCACGCGCAACTGCAATTAAAGATCAACGTGTAAACATTAGACTTTCTTTAGGCGATTTGAAAGACATTCAAGTCAGAGCTTTAGAAGAAGGCATACCTTATGAAACACTAATTGCAAGCGTTCTACATAAGTACGTTACAGGAAAACTTGTAGATGTAAATGAGGTGTAATTTTCCGTTGCACCTGCAAACCACAAAGCCAGCGGTTTTGCAGGTGAATTTTTACGTTAGGCATAAAGCCTGAGCTGCTTTTAGCGCAACCCAACATTTAATCAACTGGTTTAATACTCGTATGGTTAAAAGATATTGAAAGTGAGTTGAGCTGGCAAAAAACCTTACAAACATCACAAGAAAACAAATTTTTGTTGAAATTAGCGCAGAACGCTTTATCCCAGTCGGCGCGAGGAGAAACATTGATAAAGGGTTTCGATGAAATCTGAACTTAATCCAGAGTTTTTGCAGAAGTTCCGTAGTTTTCCAGAGCGAGTCAAGCAAGTTGCTAGAAAAAACTATTGCTTATGTGTCAGGAACCCAACATCAGCAATCAACCACCTAAACGGCGCAACGCTTAATCAGGTTCTTCAATTGGAATTCGCCCGCTCTGTTTTAGCGCCTTTGATAGAACAACGCATGAGACAGCGCCAACAAATTCAGTTACCCTCTAATCAAGCAGTGATTAAAACAACCGGAACGATTATTGAACGGTTGGCGGTGATTTGAGGAGTTATCAGTTGTCAGTTGTCAGTTATCAGTTATTCAGCAGTGAACATGTACCTCGCTTTGACACGCTCGCGGCGTGGTTGGAGTGGCAAACCACGCTATTTCCTAGCGCCATCGCGCTCGGTTTGACGCGAGTGGCGGCAGTGTGGACGCGCTTACATCCGCTGCCGCTGCCATTTCCGGTCATCGTCGTTGGCGGCACCAACGGCAAAGGCTCGTGTGTGGCGATGCTCGAAGCCATCGCGCAAGCCGCCGGGTATCGCACCCTCAGTTACACCTCGCCGCATTTGCTGCATTACAACGAGCGCATCCGCCGCGATGGCGCAGCGGTCAGCGATGCCGCGCTGTGCGCAGCGTTTGCGCAGATTGACCACGCTCGCGGCGACATTCCGTTGACCTATTTTGAATTTGGCACGTTGGCGGCGCTCGTGCTCGCCGCGACCACAGCGCCCGATCTGGCAATTTTGGAAGTCGGACTCGGCGGACGGCTTGACGCAGTCAATGTGATTGATGCCGATGTCGCCGTCGTTACCTCCATCGGACGCGATCACACTGCGTGGCTTGGCGAATCGCTGGACGAGATCGCGCTGGAAAAAGCGGGCATTTTCCGCGCCGGTCGCCCAGCGATCATCGGTCAGCGCAATGCACCAGCCGGCTTGCGGGAAACGGCAGAACGGTTGGGCGCAGTGGTGCAGCAATTGGGGCGCGAATTTGACCACCTGCCCGCCGACAACAATTGGTGCTGGCGCTGTAGCAACGGCGACCGCTTGTCCTTGCCGGTACCGACGCTGCGCGGCTTGTTTCAACGCGATAACGCCGCCGCCGCCGTCGCCGCCTTGACCAGTCTGCGCGAGCGGCTGCCGATCCCACTCAACGCGATTCGGCTCGGTTTGCAACGCGCACAATTGCCGGGGCGCTTTCAAGTGTTTCCCGGCACGCCGACCTGGATTCTCGACGTGGCGCACAACGGCGCTGCGGCAGCAGCGTTGGCAAACAATCTGCGGGACTTTCACTGCGGCGGACGGCTGTATGCCGTGCTGGCGGTCTTGGCGGACAAGGAACCGGAGGCAATCGTCGCCCCGCTGGTGCCGTATGTGGCGCAGTGGTTTTTAGCGCAGAGCGACGATGCGCGGGCGCTGCCGGTGACTGAATTGGCAGCGCGGGTGAGTGGTGTGCTGGCGCGACCGGCAGCCGGTTGTTTCCCTGATTTGGACAGCGCCTTAGCCGCTGCGACGGCAGCGGCAGATCAGGCGCAAGATGCGATTTTAGTTGTGGGTTCATTCACAACGGTGAGCAAACAATTGGCAGCATTGAGTTGAACAAGGCAATAATCAATTATTGATAATGCTTAATCTGCCGCCGGATATTGCGCTGAATAATAACGCCCAGCACCGCCCATTTCACACCAGTTAGCGCAATTGCAGGATAGAGCGGATTGAGCGCAATTAACCGCTCATTGCCGTTTTCATCTTTGCTGTATTGGCGAAACCAGCGCACATTCTCCACTTCAGCAAACACATAATCTTGATGTTTGCATACATCCGTCGGGCGAATAATCACAATGCACTGATCGGGAAATTCCGGCTCCATCTCATTCCCCAACACCTGCAACGCATAGGGTTCATGCAAACTGCAATCCGCAAAATCTGAATTCTGGTCGGTCATTATTTAACCCAATTGAATTGTAATTTGATATTCACCGCTACTCGCCGGCAATTGCACTCGCGCCACTCCATCATTCACCGCAATAAAGCCCCCCTTGGGAAAAGGGGGGTTGGGGGGATTTAACCACGCCCCAATCACGCGCCCCGCGCCAGCGCCATTCTTGATTTCAATCGTACAAATCGTTTGATTATCCGGCAGCCGATAAATGACGCGATAACCCGACCATTCCGTCGGAATACAGGGCGCAATCACCAGCGTCCGCCCATTTTCAATCGTGATTCCCAGCACTGCCTCCAGCGCCACTCGCGCCCACCACCCCGCCGAGCCGGTGTACCAACTCCAGCCGCCGCGCCCGATGTGCGGCTCTGCGCCGTAAACATCCGCCGCCAGCGCATACGGTTCGAGCCGATACCGCGCCACCGCTGCCGGCGTCGCGGTGTGGCTGACCGGACTGAGCATTGCCAACAATCGCGCAGCCCGCTCGCGCCGTCCCAATTTTGCCAGCGCCAGCACCGCCCAACATGCGGCATGAGTGTATTGCCCGCCGTTTTCGCGCACGCCAGCGACATAACCTTTGATGTAGCCGGGGTCTTGCGGCGTGTCGATAAACGGCGGCGTGAGCAAACGAATCAAGCCATTGTCCTCATCAACCAACTGCGTCTCCAGCGCATCCAGCGCCAGCTCGGCGCGATCCGCCGGAACTGCGCCCGAAATCACCGCCCACGCCTGCGCCAGCGCATCAATCCGACATTCGGCATTGTCCGCCGAACCCAGCGCCAGCCCATCATCGTCATAAGCGCGGCGATACCAAGCGCCATCCCAGCCGCTGGTTGCGAGAGCTGCGGCCAACGCGGTTTGATGCGCGGAATAACGCGCCACTGCCGCCTGATCGCCTCGCGCTGCGCACAGCGGGATGAAATCGCCGAGGATGCGACACAGAAAAAAGCCCATCCACACGCTTTCGCCGCGTCCCTCGCGCCCGATCCGGTTCATCCCGTCATTCCAATCGCCGGTGCCCATCAATGGCAAACCGTGAGCGCCGACCGCCAGCGACCGCTCCAGCGTCCGGCAGCAATGCTCATATAAATCAGCGACTTCACCGCTCGGCTGCGGCTGCAAATAGGCTTCATCTTCACCGGGCGCGAGCAGCGGCGCAGTCAGAAATGGGATCATCTCGTCGAGAATCGCGGCATCGCCGGTGACGCGGACATAGTGCGCAGTGACGAATGGCAGCCACAGCAGATCATCCGCAAACCGCGTGCGCAGCCCGCGTCCAATCGGCGCGGGATGCCACCAATGCAGCACATCGCCCTCCACGAATTGCTGCGCGGCGTGCAGCAAAATCTGCTGGCGCGTCAATTCGGGACGCATGGCAACCAGCGCCGCTGCGTCCTGCAACTGATCCCGATAACCGAATGCACCGCCGGACTGATACAGCGCCGACCGCGCCCAAATCCGGCAGCCGAGATTTTGATAAGTGATCCAGCCGTTGAGCATCAAATCAATGGCTGGCTCCGGCGTTTGCACCTGAATCCGCGTCACCATATCGCGCCAAAACTCCTGCGCCGAGGCGAGCGCCGCCGCGATTGCTGGCGCGTCCAGACACTGCGCCAGCACCGCCGTCAACTCCGCCTCACTCATCACCTCGCCGAATAACCAGACCACCGTCGCCGTCTGCGCAGGCGCGAGGGTGAAACTGAGCTGCTGCGCCAAACACGGATCAAGCCCGCTGCCGGTGCGGTTATCGAGCTGCGCGTTCGGCTCCAGCGCGGCTGGCGCAGTCAAATCACGGTGACGCCCGATAAACGTGAGCCGGTCGCCGCTGTGCGCCTGCGCTTCAATTTCCGCGCCAAACAGCCGCGCTGCCGCAAACACAATGCCGCCCGCAAAATCACCAGCTTGCAGATTGACGGCAGTCAAAACGTCGCGCTCGGCGTCGTGCGCAGTGACGATGGCGCTGTCGGTTTGCGGCTGATTGCCCATGACCAGCCGCTGATAACTGAACGCCGAGAGCTGGCGCGGCACGTCGCCGGTGTTGGTGAGCTGGAGTCGGAGCACGCGCAGCGGCGCGTCGCGGAGCACAAAAACGGTCGCCTCCTGCGCCAGCGCGTTGAAATCACAGTGAAAAGTGGAATAACCGAAGCCGTGCCGGGTGTGATACGCCGCTGGCGCTGGGCACGGTGCAGGCAACGGCGACCACGCCGCGCCGCTCGCCGCATCGCGCAAATAAAACGCCTCGCTGGGCGGGTCGCTAACCGGATCATTTGCCCACGGCGTCAAGCGATTGGCTTGGCTATTGCGCGACCAGGTATAGCCAGCGCCGGTTTCGCTAATCAATAGCCCAAACTGCGGATTTGCAATCACGTTAATCCACGGCAACGGCGGGCGCTGTAATTCGCTGCCATTCCAAAGTAATTCAATGCTGTATTCAGTGCCATCGGGACTAAATTGTCCACAATGATTAGCAACATTTTCACTTTTATTAACAGCACAATCGGGAGGATTTTGCGCAGAAAAAGGAATATATGCCAGCGCAGTGTCGCGTTCCATTGCTGCGCCAGTGATAAAGGTTAATTCAACCGTTGCGCCCGGCGCTAATTCAACCACCGTGCGCAGTGCCAAGATCGGATCAAGTACATTGCCCAGCGTTCCTGTTAATGGCGCAGCGTCAGTTAATGCCAATGGATTGGCAACCGTGCGCCCGCGTCCAATAAATGCCATGCGGTCGGTTTCCCATTCACTCGCCACCGCACCAACTAATCCATGCACCAACCAAGGCCATTGCTCATGCGCAGCGCGAGGTCGCCGCCGCGCGAATAATGCGCCCGTCATGGGATCGCGCTCAGTTTGAATAAATAACTTTGCAAATGCCGGATGCGCCGCATCGCCATCAGGATGAAATAACACCACTTCTAAATAACTGGTTAATTCAATTCGACGCGGGCGCGAGGTGCGATTGATGAGCGTGAGTTGGCGCAATTCCCGATTGACTGCGGAATCAACGGTCAATGTCATTTGTGCGGCAATTCCGAAATCTTCGCGCTCCAAGCGGAATGCGTCATCAGTGCAGCCAGTGGAATAGTGCGCGGGAGTCATGCGGATTGGTTGATAACCCAGCGACCACACATCACCCAAATCAAGATCGCGCAGATAAATGATGCTGCCGAGATCATCTTGAATGGCATCATTACGCCAGCGCGTGAGCGCAATCCAATCCAATGCGGAATAACCCGCGCCGCTGGCAGTGATTGCCACGCGATAATGACCATTGGTCAGGATATGTAAAGCAGTGGTATCAGTCATGGGCGGCAACCAGTGATTAAATTTATCAATAAATGATGAACCGGACACAGCAAATTGTCACGCTGTTATTTTGGTATCGACGCTGTTGTTACTCTGTTTGAATAGCACCTCGGCGCCAACGGTTTGAACAAGCGCATTCGCTGACGGCAACTATAGCGCAGCAGCCAGCAAGTTATCCATACACCGAACACGATTCAGGGAGTATCATTGATGCTGCACTGGCTGAATGATTGTAACTGTTTATTTAGAGTGTTGCCATTGATTCAGCATTATCAAAGGGAAATATCTGACTTGAAAGATCAGCTCAGTTTCGCGCACAGTTTTAGGAGCAAAAACAGATGATCTGGTCGTCTGCTTCACCGACTGATAATAAACCAACTCGCCACCTGTTTTTACCACTGCCCTTGCGGATACAACTGGGGCTGGCAGTTGGAGTATTCCTACTGGTCATGCTATTGCCGGTATTTATTATTGAAGACCTCCACAGTTATTTGCCGTTACATAATTTGCTGGAGGCGCTATCTATTGCCGCCGCCTTGATGATTTTTACCGTTGGTTGGTTTTCCTTTGGGCATATTCGCAGCGCCCATGTACAGCTTATTGCCTGTGCTTTTTTTGCTGCGGCGACTCTCGATTTTGCACAAACGCTCTCTTATCCCGGAATGCCAGATGTCATTGCTACCAACGACTTAATGCAAGCAATGAATTTCTGGCTACCCGCCCGTTTTATTGCCGCATTGGCACTCTTAACCGCAGCGGGATTGCCTGCACAAATCATATTAACGCATCGTCAACGCGCTGCGTTACTCATTACAACGATGCTGTTCATTGGCATATTGCTATTGATGGGATTTGTATTTCCAGAAACTGCGCCTCAAAGTTTTACGACAAATACATTAAATGTTCCCGAAATTACAGCATTTAAGCTCGGCGCTGAAAGTTTGGTGATGCTATTTCAGGGTATGGCATTGGCATTGCTAATCAGAAATTGGCGGCGCAAACGCGATGGCTTTCATGCTTTATTGATAAGCGGATTATTGATTTTGCTGCTGGGTGAATTCAGCTTAATGCAGCACTTTATCTTTGCTGATTTGAATAATTTACTCGGTCATATTTATAAAACTTGGGGCACAGGTTTGGTGTTTTGGGCGGTATATGCTGAAGCCATGACTGAACCTTACGAGCGGCTGCGTCAATCCGAGCAACAATTGACCGCCAGCGAAGCGCAGACCAAAACACTGCTACAAGAAAATCGGATATTACTGGATAACGCTTTTGTGGGCATCTTTTTTGTAAAAGATCGCCGCTTTATTCGCGTTAATCGTGGTGCTGAACTGTTATTTGGTTACGCACACGGTGAAATGAATGATGTTTCGACTGAGATTATTTATCCGAATTATGCCGAGTTTTTAGCATTGGGTCAGCGGGCATATTCAACGATTAATCGCGGTGAACTTTTTAATGGCGAAGTAGAACTGAAACGCAAGGATGGCACTTGTTTTTGGGGTTTGATGCGTGCTCAGGCACTCATACCCAATCAAATAGGAGAAGGCTCCATTTGGATTATAGAAGATGCCACTGAGCGCCGCGCAACGCGCCAAGCATTAGAAGATGCTGCTGGACTGTATCGCGCAATTTTCGAGAGTCGGCATTTAATCAAAATTTTAATTGATCCTAATAACGGACGTATTCTCGATGCGAATCAAGCTGCCGCCGAGTTTTATGGTCAATCTCGCGCCATGTTGCGACAAAGCTATGCTTGGGATTTTAGCGTTACTCCGCGTGAAGTATTGCAGAAATTATTTGCCACGATTAGTACCGAACCAACGGCACTCATCACCACTAAAACTGCGTGGCATCGCCGCGCTAATGGCGAATTGTGTGAAGTAGAAATTCATATTGACCAACTGATTCGCACTCATCAGCATTTATTATTAGCCACCGTCCTTGATTTGACCGACCGCAAAGCCGCTGAAACGGCGCTGCGCGATAGTGAAGAACGTCACCGTTCTGCATTAGCAGCATTAGCAGAAGGGGTAGCAGTGTATAACTGCGAAGGCACTCTCATTACAAGCAATCCGGCGGCTGCTCGTATTCTGGGTTTATTCCCAACGGAATATCAGGAACGCGCTATTGATGATGGGCAATGGCGAATTATTCGGGCGGATGGCAGCGCCTTTCGCAGCACGGAATGGCCTTCAGTGGTGACGCTGCGGACTGGTATGGCGCAGCGCGATATAGAAATGGGCATTGTTAAACCAAATCACGACATTACTTGGTTATTGGTGAGCAGCGAACCCATTCGTAATACGGAAAGTGGAGCAGTGCAAGCCGTCGCGGTTTCTTTTGCGGATATTACTGAACGCAAACGCAATGAAGCGGCACTTGCGCACAGTGAAGCGCGGTTTCGTATTCTCTTTACCAAGTCAAAAGTCATCAAGCTGTTAATTGATCCTCTTAGCGGCGAAATCGTTGATGCCAATAATGCTGCCAGCGATTATTACGGCTATTCAATTGCGCAACTGCATCGCATGAAAATTTATGACATCAATATACTTTCTCCAGAACAGCTTGCGCAAGAAATGCTGTTAGCACAACAGGAACAGCGGTCAGTATTTCATTTTCAACATCGCCTCGCTAATGGCGAAGTGCGCGAAGTGGAAGTGCATTCCAGCCCATTACATTTGGAAGATCGTTTATTGCTCCATTCCGTCATTCACGATATTACTGACCGGCGACAGGCGGAAGCAGCATTGCGGCTGAGTTTGGAAGAAATCCAACGCCATGATGCGCAAATGATGACGTTAAATCGCTTAAATGAATGGCTGATGTCATGCGAGAAGCGCAGTGAGGCGTATGCAGTGGTTGAACGCGGCGCTCGCCAATTGTTTGTGGGTTATAACGGCGGATTGGCAATCCGCGATGATCATCAACCTACGCAATTAAATTGCGTCGCTACTTGGGGTGAAAATCATGGATTGCCATCCCAATTTTTATTTGACGATTGTTGGGCAGTGCGACGCGGTGAATGCCACGCAGTCATTGATGATTCTTCTGTCACGCAGTGTCATCATTTTACGCATTCGCCACCGCGCAGTTATTTTTGTGCATCGCTTAGTGTACGCGGTGAAACGCTCGGCTTATTACATCTCAATACGATGGAAACGCTCACAACTGCGCAGTGTCGTGAATTACAAACTTTATTGATGACGGTGAGTGAAGCAATTAAATTGTCGTTGGCAAATATCCAATTACAGGAACGGCTGCGCGAGCAGGCGATGCGTGATCGTTTGACGGGATTATTTAATCGCCGTTATTTGGATGAAACCTTGCCGCGTGAACTCAATCGCTGCCAGCGACGCGGCGAATCATTAGCAGCAGCAATGCTTGATGTCGATCATTTCAAACGCTTTAATGATAGTTATGGTCACGATGCGGGAGATGCAGTATTGCAAGCCATTGGTCAATTATTGCGGGACACGGTGCGAGCGAGTGATCTGGCGTGTCGCTATGGCGGCGAAGAATTGACGTTGGTATTGCCCAACACGACGCTTGAACATGCGCAGCACCGCTTAGAAAAACTGCGCTGTGCAATTATGCAGTTGCGGGTATTTCACGACGGCGGGGAATTACCGGCGATTACGGTTTCTATTGGTGTTGCTGTGACCAATGAATTGGGCGTTGGCGCGACTGCGTTGTTAAAACAAGCGGATGCAGCGTTGTATCGGGCGAAAGAAGGGGGGCGAAATCGGGTGGTGGCTGCGGGATAGCATTAGATTGTATTGCAACTATTTGTCGATGTGTATTGAATAACGGCAATTGTTATTTTTAACTTTAGTAGAGCGCATGAAACCATGACTGATTATTTTATAAATCCCGCGCTGCCCGATTTGAATCAATGCGAGGCGGAGCCGATTCAAATCCCCGGTTCTATTCAACCACACGGCGTTTTATTGGCGTTATATGGCGCAACGCTGCGCATTACGCAGGTGTCGGATAATTGCCAAACATGGCTGGGCATCGCGCCAAGTGCATTATTGGAACAGGAATTGGCGACGGTATTGGGTGAAGCGTTGGCAAATGCGGTGCATTTCGCATTGGTGCGGGATCACGAACAACCCGCTGCGCCAGCAGCATTTCATTGGCAAGCGCCGTCTGGAATACAACTGTTTAATGGACATATTCATCACGCGGATGCGTTGACGATTTTGGAATTAGAACCGGTATTGGCGGAGGCGCAGTGTCTGCGCGACATTTTGATTCATGCGGTGCGCGGATTTGAGGCGCTGCAACAAAAAGCGGATTTGCCCGTTCGTCTCCAAACCGCTGCCGCGTTATTTCGCCAACTCACCGGCTATGACCGCGTGATGATTTATCGCCTCGACGCCGACGATTGGCACGGCGAGGTGCTGGCGGAAGCGCGACGCGCCGATCTTGAGCCGTATCTGGGTTTGCATTTTCCCGCTTCCGACATTCCGGCGCAGGCGCGAGAACTGTATTTGCGCAGCCCCACGCGGGTGATTGTGGATATTGATTACATGGCTTCGCCGCTGGTGCCGGTGCTGAATCCAATCACCGCGCAGCCGCTGGATTTATCGCTGAGTCAGTTGCGCAGCGTCTCGCCGGTGCATCTGGAATATCTGCGCAACATGGGCGTGCGGGCGACGCTGACGGCATCGCTGTTAAACGCGGGGCAACTGTGGGGTTTGATCGCCTGTCATCACATGACGCCGCGCCAATTATCGGGCGATGTGCGCGAAGTTGTGGCGTGGATGGCGCGAGATTTATCTCACCAAATCATGCTGTTAGAAGAACAGCAGCGCCAGCGGCACACTGCGCAACTCAAGCACTGCCGCGATCACATTATTGGCGCGATGCGCGATGGGCGGCGGTTGGCGGAATTGCTGCAAGCGCCGGATTTAACGATGGTTTTAGGCGCGGTGGCTGCCGATGGAGTGGCGGTAATTCACAATGGCAAGGTCAGCACCGGCGGCGTCACGCCAGCGCCGGCGCAGATTCTCGATCTCGTCAACCGTTTGACTGCCCAGCACGGCACGGCAGCCGATCCGTTGTTTGCGACCGCTTGCCTGAGCGCCGAGCTGGACGGCGTCGAGCAGCTCGTCGATAGCGCCGCTGGCGTGGTGATATTGCCGTTGGACGCTGCGCAGCCGCTCAAATTGATGTGGTTTCGGGATGAGCAACTGCGGCATATCACTTGGGGCGGCAATCCCGACAAGGCGATAAACGTCGAACCCGATGGGCGCATCAGTCCGCGCCAATCGTTTGCGGCATGGCGTCAAACCGTCAAAGCCCACAGTCGGCGCTGGAGTCGGATCGAATTGGAGTCGGCGCGAGAACTCGGCGCTCTGCTTGATATTGAATGGCGGCGCGTGGCGGAAGAGGCGCAGCGGGCGCAGGAAGGGTTGCTCAAAGATGTGTTGAATTCATTAACGGCGCACATTGCCGTGCTTGACCACCGTGGCGTGATTGTGTTGGTCAACGCCAATTGGCAGCGGTTTGCGGATGAAAATGGCGGCGATGTGAGCTGCCAGCCCGGCACGAATTATCTGACGGTCTGCAATCGCGTGGTGTCTGGTCAGGACGGCGTGGAAGCGCAGGCGGCGCTGCACGGTATCCAGCAGGTGATGGCGCGGATGCAGGACACCTTTAATCTGATTTATCCCTGTGATTCGCCGACCGAGCAACGCTGGTTTGAAATGCGGGTGCTGCCGCTGAGTGGTCAGCAATTGGGCGCGGTGATTGCGCATGAAGACATCACGACGCGAATGCTGGCGCAACGGGCGTTGCAGGCGAGTGAACAACGCTTGCAGCGGGTGTTGGATGGTGCCAACGATGGTTTTTGGGATTGGAATGTCGCCACCGGCGAGCAGCAGGTCAATCGGCGCTGGGCGGAAATGCTGGGCTATGCGCTGGACGAAATTGCGCCGTCGGTAACAAGCTGGGAACAGCGCGTGCATCCTGATGATTTGCCTGCCTGTTTGGCGGCAGTGCAGGCGCATTTTTCTGGCGTAACGCCTTATTACCAAAGTGAACATCGCTTGCGCAGCAAAGACGGCGGCTGGTGCTGGATTCTGGCGCGGGGACGAGTGACGGCGCGGGATGCGAAAGGACAACCGACGTGGATGGCGGGCACGCACACCGACATCACCGTACGGCGCGTGATGGAAGAGCAACTGAACGTCAGTCTCGCCGAGTTGAAGCGTCACGACGCGCAGATGAGCGCCCTCAATCACATGAACGATCTGCTGCTGTCGTGCCTGACCCGTGAAGAGGCATATCCGATTATCGCGCAGGGCGCAGCGGCGCTGTTTGCCGACATGTTCGGAACGCTGGCGGTGATCGCTGATGACGACGCAGCCAAAGAGGATTTGCGCTGCGTTGCCGTGTGGGGCAATGCCGCAGACTGGTTGCCGTCAACTTTTTCGCCGCACGAATGCTGGGCGCTGCGGCGCGGCAAATTGCACGAAGTCTCCGCCGACGGCGATGCGCTGGCCTGTCAGCATTTCCTCGATCAAACGCCGCCAACGTTTTTCTGTGTGCCGCTGACCGTGCGCGGCACGACGCTGGGTTTGCTGCACATCGGCAGTCACACGGCGCTGGATGCCAACCGGTTTCGAGAATTGCGCACCCTCGCCATTGCCGTGAGTGAATCAATCAAGCTGGCGCTGTCCAATTTGCAATTCCAAGAAACGCTGCGCAATTTGCCAAAAGCGCAGAATGAATAGCCGCATTTGCGCTGGCGTATTCGCTTTAATTCGTTCCCATCACCGCCGCTAATTGCGCACTGCGGTATTCTGCCAACAGCGGTTCAATCACTTGATCCAGTTGCCCCGTCATCACTTCATCGAGCTTGTATAACGTCAAGTTAATCCGATGATCGGTTAAACGATTTTGCGGAAAGTTATACGTCCGAATCCGCTCGGAACGGTCGCCGCTGCCGACTTGCAAGCGGCGCGATTCCGATTGTTCTGATGCCGCACTATCGCGGGCGCTCGCTAATAACTTGGCATGAAGTAATGACATCGCCCGCGCTCGATTTTTATGTTGCGAGCGTTCATCTTGACATTCCACCACCATTCCCGATGGCAGATGCGTAATGCGAATTGCCGAATCGGTTTTATTCACATGCTGACCGCCCGCACCAGAAGCGCGATAAGTATCAATGCGCAAATCATTGGGATTGATGTCAATCGCATCAATTGCATCGACTTCTGGCAATACGGCGACGGTACACGCCGAGGTGTGGACGCGCCCTTGTGCCTCGGTTTCCGGCACCCGCTGCACCCGATGCGCTCCCGGCTCGAATTTCAAGCGCGAAAACACGCCGCTGCCGCTGATGCGGATCACGACCTCTTTATAACCGCCTAATTCGCCAAGACTTTCTGAAACCTGCTCGGTGCGCCAGCCCACCAGTTCGGCATAACGGACGTACATCCGCAGCAAATCCGCCGCAAACAACGCCGCTTCAGCGCCGCCGGTGCCAGCGCGGATTTCCAAAAAGCTGTTGCATTGGTCATTGGGATCAGGCGGGATCAGCAACTGCTGCAATTCCGGTTCTAACGCCGAGCGCTGCGCCTCCGCCGCCGCCATTTCCTCCCGCGCCAGCGCCGCCAGTTCAGGATCGCTCAACATCTCCTCGGCAGCCGCCAGCTCGCGCTCGGTGTCCAAATAGCGGTGATAGCAGTCCATCAACGGCTCAAGCTGCGCGTATTCGCGCCCCAAATCCCGATAGCGATTTTGATCCGCCAGCGTGTCGGCTTCCGCCAACAGCGCCATCACCTCACTGAATCGCTCGGCGATCCGCTCCAGCTTGTTCCGAATCGATGGATTCATGGCGCGGGCGACGTGCTGCGCGTCAAATCAAGTTGGAACAGCTCATTGGCGGCTTCGAGGATGTCCGCGTCGCCATCCCGCGCTGCCTGCCGCAGACGCGAACTCGGCGCGTGGAGCAGTTTGTTGGTGAGCGTGTGGGCGAGAAAACTCAACACTTCCGCTGGCGCTTTGCCGGCGTCGAGCTGGCGCTGGGCGCGAGACAGCACTTCGTCGCGCAAATCCTCAGCGCGTTGGCGGTAATCCTGAATCAAGCCAGCCGCGTCGAGCGAGCGCAGCCATGCCATAAATTCGCCCGAATGAAAGGCGATGATTTCCTCAGCTTGCGCGGCAGCCGCTTGCCGCGAGCGCAGACCTTCGTCAATCACGCCCTGCAAATCGTCGATGGTGTACAGATACACGTCCGCCAACTCGCCCACTTCCGGCTCAATGTCACGCGGGACGGCGATGTCCACCATAAAAATCGGGCGATGTTTGCGCTTCTTCAGCGCCCGCTCCACCGTGCCCTTGCCGAGCACCGGCAGCGGGCTGGCGGTGGAGGCGATCACGATGTCAGCCTCCGGCAGGTGATTGCCGATTTCCGCCAATGAAATGGCAAAACCATCGAATTGCGCGGCGAGATCGTGGGCGCGTTCCACCGTGCGATTGGCGACGATGATCCGCCCCACGCCGTTGTGGTGCAGATGCCGCGCCGCCAATTCGATGGTCTCGCCCGCACCGATCAGCAACGCCGTCTGCTGCGACAAATCACTGAAAATCTGCCGCGCTAAATTGACCGCTGCAAACGCGACCGACACGGGACTGTTGCCAATCGCCGTCTCGGTGCGCACGGTTTTGGCGACCGAGAAGGCGTGTTGAAACAGCCGCCCCAGTAATTTGCCGGTGGCGGTGCAATCGGTCGCGGTCTGATACGCGGTTTTGACTTGACCGAGAATCTGCGGCTCGCCGAGCACCAGCGAATCCAGCCCGCTCGACACGCGCAGCAGATGCACGACGGCATCCCGGTCGGTGTGGGCGTACAAAAACGGGTTCATGCGCTCAAATTCCACGCCATGAAAACCGCTCAACCAGTGGCGAATGCTGTCTTCTACGCCGTCATCCGTCGCGCAATACAGCTCGGTGCGGTTGCAAGTGGACAGGATCACGCCCTCGCGGACGCCCGCGCACTTGGTCAGATCGCGCAGTGCGCCAGCGATGATGTCGGGGCCAAAGGCGATGCGCTCCCGAATGTCAATGGGAGCAGTTTTATGGTTGAGTCCGAGAACGAGCAGCTTCATGGTGAATATCTGTCTCAGCAAAAATGGAAATTGAAGGAATGCGCCGCAAAATGCGCGGTGAAAATTGGGAAAAAGCGCCGTAATGCTAACAACTTTTGCGCTTAAAAAATTATCCGGTTGCAGCGGGCGCAGTGTCAAAATAGCGCAGCGGTGTTCGCAGCGACGCTGCCGTCACCATCTTTTTTCCGACACGTTTTGCGGATTCACAGTCATGCACTTTTTAGCTCCTTTTTTCTCGCGCACGGCATTAACCGCTGCGCTGTGCGTGTCCGGCACCGTGCTGGCGCGTCCGCAGCCGCCAGTCGCGCCAGCTCCGCCTGCACCAACGCCAGCGGCACCACCGCCAGCACCGGTCGCCAACGCCGGTCTGAATGCCGAGCAGGTGTACGCCATTTTGGTCGGTGAAATCGCCCGTCGGCGCGGGGTGCTGCCGATTGCGTTCACCCATTATTTGCAAGCAGCCCAGCTCACGCGGGTACCCAAGATGGCGGAGTTGGCGGTGCAAACGGCGATCAATGATGACGATTACGCAGCGGCCGCTACGGCGATGCAACTGTGGTTAGACATCACGCCAAACTCGCGTGCGGCGCAGCAGATTGCGGCGTTGCTGCGGGTTCATGCCAACGATCAGGAGGGTGCGTTATTGCATCTGGTGCGGATGGTGGAATTGACAGAAGGTGCGGATGAGTCGGTGTATGACGCGGCAGCGGCAGTGGCGGGGCGGGCGACGACGCCAGAATTGCAACTGCGGTTGATGCGAGCACTGGTGGATCGCTTTGCCACCAGCGCCGATGCTTATCAAGCCTTGGCGACCTTGGCGGCGAAGAATTCCGATTTTGCGGCAGCAGAACGGGCGACACGGCGGGCGCTGGAGCTGCGCCCGGATTGGAATAAATCGCGCTTGTTTTTAGTGCGGGTGTTGCTGTCACAACAGCGTCGTGCTGAGGCGCGGCAATTGTTGGAGCAGTTTATTCAGCGCAGCCCGGACGATCAGGCGCTGCGGATGTTGTATGGGCAGTTTTTGGTGGAGGAAAAGGAGTTCAGCACGGCGCGGGCGATGTTTGTGCAACTGTTGACGACGCAGCCGCAACACGCTGATGCGCTGTTTGCAGCGGCGATTTTGTCGTTACAGCTCGATGATTTGGAGGGAGCCAAGCAGTATTTCACGCGCTTGTTTGAAACCGGCGAGCGACGGGATGAGGCGGCGTTTTATCTGGGGCAAACCGCAGAACAGACGAAAGATGCGACGGCGGCGCTGCGTTGGTACGCGGAAGTGGAGGACGCGCATGTGGTGGAGGCGCAAATGCGGATGGCGGTGCTGCGAGCGGATCGCGGTGAGATCGCGCCAGCGCGGGAAATTTTGCAGCGGTTGCGGCGGGCGTTGCCTGATGATGCGATTGACGCGATCAAGCTGACGCTGTTGGAGGCGGAACTGCTTGAAGATGACGGACAAAAAGAGGAGGCGCTGCGGGTTTTTAATGCGGCGCTGGCGCTGGCTCCAGATGATCAGGATTTGCTGTATGGGCGGGCGCTGTTGGCGGCGGAGCTGGAGCAGGTGGCGCTGGCGGAGCAGGATTTGCGCCGGATTCTCGCTGCGAATGCTGAACACGCGAATGCGTTGAATGCGTTGGGTTATATCTTAACTGAACACACGACGCGCTATGCCGAAGCGCGGGGCTACATTGAGCAAGCCAACGCGCTGACGCCGAATCAACCGGCGATTCTCGACAGTTTGGGCTGGGTGAATTATCGGCTGGGGCAGTTGGCGCTGGCGCGGAAGTATTTGCAGCAGGCGTTTGCGGCGTTCAATGACGGTGAAGTCGCAGCGCATCTTGGTGAGGTGTTGTGGGCGCTGAATCAGCGGGCGGAGGCGGAGGCGTTGTGGGCGGAGGCGCTCAAGACACATCCCGATCATGTTTATTTGCAGGCGACGGTGCAGCGGCATCGTGTGCTCAAAACGGAAGTCGCGCCGAAAACTGGCAAGGCGCAGGTGACGCAATGACGGCGCTTGATTTAGATGCGATGGCGTGGCCGGCTCCCGCTAAGTTGAATTTGATGCTGCGCGTTGTGGGGCGGCGTCCCAACGGCTATCACGCGCTGCAAACGGTGTTTCAATTTATCGACCGCTGCGACCGGCTGTGGTTTGACGTGCGCGACGATGGCGTGATTCGGCGTGTGACCGAGGTGGCGGACGTTGCGGCGGACAATGATTTGACGGTGCGGGCGGCGCTGGCGCTGCAACGGGCGACTGGCTGCACGCTCGGCGCGGATATTCGCTACGAGAAGATTTTGCCGATGGGCGGCGGTTTGGGCGGCGGCAGTTCGGATGCGGCGACGACGTTGGTGGCGCTCAATCATTTGTGGCGCACTGGTTTGGATGAGGAGGCGCTGGCGCGGCTGGCGCTGCCGCTGGGCGCGGATGTGCCGGTATTTGTGCGCGGACGGGCGGCGTGGGCGGAAGGTGTGGGCGAGCAGTTGACGCCAATTGAGCTGCCAGAACCTTGGTATTTAGTGATTGTGCCGAAATGTCATGTGGCGACGGGCGCAGTTTTTTCACATCCGCAATTGACACGCGATTCTAATCCCATCAAACTTGCCGACTTTCTACGCGGGGACATCGCCAACGATTGTTTAAGCGTTGTGCGTCATGAATATCCGCCGGTTGCTGTGGCATTAGATTGGTTACATCAGCGGGGAAATGGTCGATTAACTGGAACGGGTTGTTGTGTTTTTGCAGAATTTGCAACGCAGCAGCAAGCATTAACGGTTTATCAACAATGTCCCGCAGCTTGGCAAAGTTTTATTGCCAAAGGATTAAATCAATCGCCGCTGGCGCTAATGAAAACCGCTGGTTAATTCAATCCAGCACAAGATTAAGATGAATAATGAAGGGGTGTAGCCAAGCGGTAAGGCACCGGGTTTTGATCCCGGCATTCCCCAGGTTCGAATCCTGGCACCCCTGCCAACTTTTACTTCCTCAACATCGCGCAGACAGGAAATTGCCCGTGCCTGCCAACCACTTGATGGTCTTCTCTGGAAACGCTAATCCAGAACTCGCCACTGAAATTGCCGGTCGTCTCAGTCTCCCTTTAGGTAAAGCTATCGTTGGTCAGTTCAGCGACGGCGAGGTGATGAGCGAAATTCAAGAAAATGTGCGCGGGCGCGACGTGTTTGTGGTGCAGTCAACTTGTGCGCCAACCAACGATAACTTGATGGAATTGTTGGTAATGATCGACGCGCTGCGCTGGGCATCCGCGAAACGCATCACTGCGGTGATTCCTTATTTCGGTTATGCCCGCCAAGACCGTCGCACCCGCTCGGCGCGAGTGCCGATCACGGCGCGATTGGTAGCGAAAATGATCGGAGAATCCGGCGCAGATCGGGTTTTGACGGTTGATTTGCACGCTGACCAGATTCAAGGATTCTTTGATATTCCGGTCGATAATGTTTACGCCTCGCCCATTTTGCTCGGCGATGCGTGGCGGCAGAAATACGAGAATTTGATGGTCGTTTCGCCCGACGTTGGCGGCGTGGTACGCGCCCGCGCATTGGCAAAACAACTTGATGATGCGGATTTAGCAATTATTGACAAGCGTCGCCCCCGCGCTAATGAAGCGAAAGTGATGAATATCATTGGCGATGTGCGCGGACGTTCTTGTGTATTGATTGATGATTTAGTGGACACCGCAGGGACGTTATGTCGTGCGGCGGAAGCATTAAAAGAACACGGAGCGCGGATGGTGACTGCGTATTGCACGCATCCGGTGTTATCCGGTCCCGCCGTCACCAACATTGCAACATCGCAACTCGATGAATTGGTAGTCACCAATACCATTCCATTAAATGCTGAGGCGCAAGCCTGTAGCAAAATTCGGCAATTAAGTATTGGTGAATTATTAGCGGAGACGATGCGCCGCGTATCCAATGAAGAATCGGTGAGTTCATTATTCATTAACTAGCCGTTATTCACCCAACATGGTGCAAGCAAACAATGGTTGCACTATGAACGCCGGGGTCCTGGTCGCGGGATTCCCGGCGTCTTCTTTTCAATTACAGTGGAGAACGCCCATGAGCGTCAGTTTTAATGTTATTGCCCAACCGCGTGTAGATGCAGGAAAGGGTGCGAGCCGCCGCCTGCGGCGCACGGGGTTGGTGCCTGCCATCGTGTATGGCGCACATTTAGACCCGGAGATGATTGCCGTCTCCCACAATGAATTGCTCAAGCATTTGGAGCATGAGGCGTTTTATTCGCACGTTCTTGATTTAACGCTCGGTGAGACCGTCACCAAAGTGGTATTGAAAGATATGCAGCGCCATCCTGCTAAACCGTTCATTTTGCACGTTGATTTCATGCGCGTCTCGCAAGATGAGAAGCTGCGGATGGTCGTTCCAATTCACTTTTTGAATGAAGAAAAGTGCAAGGGCGTTAAAATCGGCGGGCAGGCATCACACAAAATTACCGAAGTGGAAATTATGTGTTTGCCAGCAGATTTACCCGAGTTCATTGCCGTCGATTTGATTGATATGGAAATTGGCGATCTCATTCACTTGTCGGAATTGACCATGCCTGCCGGCGTGACCTTGGCGCATCAGCCTGATTCTGATGAGCCGGTGGTGGTTATTCACGGTGCGCGTGGCGGCAGCGATGATGCCGAAGGTGACGCTGCTTAAACTGCGTTTTTGAGCTGGCGCAGCATATCATTTGAGTGCGCCAGCACCATTTGTGAATAGCGGTTTTTTAGTGGATTTATTGTAATGAATAGCACCGGAATCCGTTTAATTGTCGGTCTTGGCAACCCCGGTGCGCAATATGAAATGACGCGCCACAATGTCGGTTTTTGGTTTGTCGATATAATTGCTCGCACCGCCTCCACACCATTTCGCGCCGAACCAAAATTTTATGGCGATTTATGTCGCCTCACTTGCGTTGGCGCTGATCTTCGCTTACTCAAACCCACCACTTATATGAATCGCAGCGGTCAATCAATTGCCGCCGTGCTGCGCTATTTTGATCTCGCTCCCGAACAGCTTTTAATTGCCCACGATGAATTGGATTTGCCGGTGGGAACGCTGCGCCTCAAACAAGGCGGTGGTCACGCTGGGCATAACGGTTTGCGCGATACCATTTCTGTGCTCGGCACCCGCGATTTTTGGCGCTTGCGCATTGGCATTGCTCACCCCGGCGACCGCACGCTTGTCACTGGTTATGTGCTCGGTCGTCCGTCATCTGCTGATGCTGATGGTATTACTACTGCATTAAATGATGCTGAATGCGTTCTTGGAGATTTAATCAACGCTAATTTTCAAGCAGCAATGAATCGTCTGCACAGCGCAGGTTAATTCAGCGTTATCAACAACTCACCGCAGTGATTTAATCAAAACTACAATTTCTATTGCCGTTAGCGCAATTGCCGCCACCAGCGGTTAATAATATCCGCCACATCTAAATCAGCCGCTTCGGTACACCAACTTTGTGCTAATGGCGCATCTTGGCTCATTGGCGCAGGATGAGGCGGAAACACTAAAATCCGCGCTGGTAATACTGACGCATCTCCCACCGCTAATACTTCGCCGCGCCGTAATGACGCCAGCTTTTCAGCAAGATTTTTTGCGCCTTCTGGTAATAAACGCCGCACATATTCTTGGTCATCCGCATTAGAAATGCGCAAACATAAATAGTTGCTGCATTGCGATAATACGGTTTCCGATAATTCAGTTGGGCGCTGACTTACAATGCACAGCGTGATGCCATATTTGCGTCCTTCTTTAGCAATGCGTTCCATTGCCCGCCGCGTGCCAATATAACGGGCGTCATTATCACGCGGAATGTATTGATGCGCTTCTTCACACACTAATACCAATGGGAATTCGTGACGGCGCGGATTCCAATAACTGAATTCAAACGCCAGTCGCCCAATTTGCGCAGAAACAATTGGACGTAAATCCAGCGGAACGGCGCTCAGGTCAATGACTGTTACCTGCCGTTTTGGGGTACCTAAACCCACAAATTGCCGCAATAAGGGTTCTAAATTTTCTGAATGATTATGTCGTTTAGGCTGTAAAAAGAAGTCGTAACGCGCATCGTTATACATGGATTGGAAGCGCACTAAAAAATCATCAAATGCGCCGTATAACGATCCTTTTACTTTGCCAAAGTCTTTCTTTTCTTCATTGGCTTTTTTGAATTGTTGATACAGTTCTTCCAGTGAAAAATAGACCGGCGAATCTACCGATAACCGCTCTAAACCTAAATGCGCATTGGCTTGGCAGCGCAGGTTGTAAACCGCATCGCGTAAAAACGCAATCTGCACGGTGGCGTTGCTGTCGCTGCGATCAATTAATAAATCAACCAATTCCGCATACGTTAATAACCAATATGGAATTTCTAATGCTTGCGCATCCACATAATGCGCTGCGTCAGGAGCAAATACGCCTTGATATGGTGCAGCGGGAGTGGTGCGCCAGCCGTATTCGCCATGTAAATCCAAGAGAATTAAATGCGCGTGGGGCATCGTCATTACCACGCGCTGCAATAGACTGGTCACTGTCCACGATTTCCCCGCGCCGCTTTGCCCCAAAATCGCCAGATGTCGCCCAAATAACGCCGATGGATTGAGGCTGGCAGTCAACGTCGGACGGGTGGCGAGCTGACCCAGCGGCAGTGAGGCGAGGTCGCTGTGCAGCAATGTTGCCAACCGCGCACTCGGAATCAGGTGAACGGTCGCGCCCAGCAGCGGAAAGCGACTGACTCCCGCGTGAAGCCGCTCATCGGTGCTTATTTCGCCGACCGCGATCAGTTCCAACCATCGCACCCGCCCCGCAGGTCGCCGCGCTGGTGTCGCTTCAGATTCAAGCGCCAGCGGGCGGTCAAGCGCCTCTTCGGTGCAGCGCACAACCTCAGCGAGCACCTGCCCGGTACGATCCCGCACTTCCACCACGCTGCCCAATTGCCCAATCGGCAGCGTTTCGTGTTCAAGTTTGAGAACCGACGCAAAGCCTTCTTTGCTTGGCAACAGGCTGGCGATGAGGCGATTGCCGTGCAGCTCGGTGATGCGTCCAATCAGCGTCGATGCCAGCGTGGTCATCACAATATGCCTCCGGTCAATGCGAAAAAGTGAGCGCGTCAAAGCTGGACGTTGGCAGGCAGCGCAGTACCTAAGTAAATGATTGTAAAGCAGTTTTTAATTCTGGGGCGAGGGCAGCAACGGCGGTTCCGTCAACATTGATTTGACAATGAACCGTCAGCGCGGTCGCGGCGAGTGCGTCCTGATTGGTGCGGAAAGCGTACTGAATGGCAAAGGAACGGCGGCGGAGGTCGGCAACGCTCACCTGCACCAGTACGCGGTCGCCGTGGCGCAGGGGGAGATGGTAATCGGCTTGCGCGTGCGTGATCGGCAGCAGCAGTTGACCGGAGCGGATCATGGTGTCTACCGGCAGCTCCAGCGCGTCCATAAACGCTTCAAAGGCGTCATGGGCATGGCGAAACAGATGGGCAAAAAATAAGCGTCCGGCAGCGTCAGTATCGTGCAAACGTACCGTGATGGGATGTGCAAACGGAGTGGACATGAGTGCTGCAAGGGGCTGACTTGCGATGCCGCCGCGCCGAAGGTTGATCGCTGGTGCGACGTCGGCGGGCGGCTGGGGATGACGGTACTGCGTGATTAAGCGGCAGCTAACCGAGCGCGTTTAGCGATGACCGCACTGCGCGTACCCATGACGAATACAGCGTTGAGCGCAAAGGCGATTAAACCAACCACCGCAATCATGGTCAGCGGCTGACTTTGGGCATCAGCAATGCGCAACATCTCGCCAATCGGCTTGAGGATGGCGACGTTTGCGGGCGCTGCCATCAAGTAGGCGCAGAATGCGAGAAACGCACCGAAAAACAGTTGTTTCGTATCCAAATAAAACGCGGCAAAAATCACCGTCATGCTCAACAGATACAGCAGCACCAAGGTGTATTTACCGCTGAGAGCAGTGGCAATCCCTTGGGTTTGCAGCAACCACAGCAATCCCATCAACACGCCCCAGTGCAAAATTTGCTTGATGAGATAGGTGAAGCGTGAAGCATTGCGGGAATACGCGACGCCCCAACCGGAAATCAGCGAGATCACGGCGGTGAGCGGCACCATGAATTCCCAATACTTGACGGTCGCGCCGAGGTCGCCGCGAGTCAGTGCCACGAGAATAATGGTGCTGGTGTAGAGAATGAATGACGGCAACAGCGCAGTCATTAACGAGCTTTGTTTTACGGCTTTAGACACAATAAACCCTCCTAAATGGGTTTTTGAAATGGCAATGAAAATCTGATCATCTGTCCCTGCGACACCGGTCAGATGGTCTGCGTTGTCAAGCCTGCGGATATTAACCTGTACCGAAATAACGTGTTAGGGAAAATGTGCGGCACTCAAAAGGATGCCGATTCGCGTTAAGGTGCTGACCGGGCGCTAAAAACTGCCCCAACTGCTTTTACGGCGGCGCAGCGAAAAATGCGGAAACAGTAGCCCAATCAACACTCCGCCGGTCAACACACCCGAGCCGATTAAAAACCAGCGTTGTTGAATCTGATGCGTGGCGTCGCTTTGTTTCTGCACCAATTCCTCACGTTCCCGCGTCAATTCAGTCACTTGAATCCGCAGCCGATCCCGCTCGTTGGTAATATCCAACACGTTTGACGACGAATGGCGAATGGTTGCCAACTCTTGCTCTAAAGACTGTTTTTTCTCTTTCAGCTCCTGCGCCGTTTCCGTCAAAGTGGTGTGTTCGGTCTGCAACGCAGACAGTTTTGCTGCCAACGCTTCTGGAGCCTGTTGCAACTCAGTCAACCGCGCTTGCATGTCCGCCAATTGCGTCCGCGCTGCCGGTTCAGTTTGCAGTTGATTTGCCAACACATAACCTTGCGCACCATTTTCAGTGCGCACCCGGGCATATTCGGTTTCTTGATTGATACCGAGCACTTCCAACGGCGTGCCACTTCCCAACATCCGCACGATTTTATAACGGGCACTTTCACCCGCTCGCAGTGGTACCTGCAATTGATCGGTCACATATTGGGTATCGGCTTGTGCGCCCGCTCCGACACCAATAAAAAGCAATATAAACAACGGGAAGCGTCTCACGAGGAATCCTCCGAATATCACGACGCTGACCTGAGCAAAAATTCTAATAACGCTTTTTGCGCATGAAGCCGATTTTCCGCCTCATCCCACACCACCGACTGCGGACCATCAATCACCGCCGCCGCCACTTCCTCGCCGCGATGTGCCGGTAAACAGTGCATAAACAGCGCCTCTGGAGCCGCTTGCGCCATCACCTCCGCCGTGACTTGAAACGGCGCAAAGAGCGTTTCTCGATGCGCCTGTTCTTCTTCCTGTCCCATGCTTGCCCACACATCGGTTGCGACCAAATGCGCACCCGCCGCCGCTACCGCCGGATCGTGAACCACGCGGCAACGGTCGCTCGTTGCTGCCAGCAAAGCTGCATCCGGTTCAAATCCAACCGGGCAGGCAATTTGCAGCTCAAAATCAAAGAGTTGCGCTGCTTCCATGAACGAATAACACATGTTATTGCCGTCGCCAATCCACGCCACGCGCTTGCCGCGAATGTCGCCGCGATGCTCGTGATACGTTTGCATATCCGCCAGCAATTGGCAGGGATGACAGCGATCTGTCAAACCGTTAATCACCGGAACGCTGGAATGTGCCGCAAAACGTTCAACGGTCTCCTGCTCAAAGGTGCGAATCATCACCGCATCCACCATCCGCGACAGCACCCGGGCGCTATCTTCAATCGGCTCCCCGCGCCCCAATTGGGTATCGCGTGGCGATAAAAACAGCGCATGACCGCCGAGTTGCACCATCCCCGTTTCAAAAGAGACCCGAGTTCTGGTGGAAGCCTTCTCGAAAATCATCGCCAAGGTGCGCTGCGGAAACGGACGGTAGTCTTGTCCACGTCGTAACAGTTGTTTCAATTCGCTGGCGCGGGCAATGAGCTGACGCGCTTCGGCGGAGGTGAGGTCAAAGAGGGTTAAAAAATGCCGACAAGCGGTGGGATTAGCAGCCATGAGATCAGGTCGCTCCGACGAGGTTAGGCGCGAGTTGTGCCCAAAAAACCATCGATCAGGTGAGAGAGTTTTTGCACGAGTTGTTCTGCTTCGGGTTGCGCCAAAATCAACGGCGGCAACAACCGAATCACCCGCTCGGCAGTCACGTTAATGAGAAGGCCAGCCTCAAGCGCCAAGCCGACCAGTTCACCGCAGGGGCGATTCAGTTCGATGCCGAGCATCAGCCCCCGTCCACGAATAGCAACGACACCTTGCCGTTGCGCCAGTGCGCTGCGAAACGCATTTAATAAAAATTCACCCTGCTGGGCAGCATTTGCCACCAATCCCGCCGCTGCTGTGGTCTCCATTACAGCGCGTCCAACGCGACAAGCAAGCGGATTGCCACCGAAGGTCGAGCCATGTGAACCGGGCGTGAACACTTCCGCTGCTGCACCGCGAGCGAGGCAAGCGCCAATCGGAACGCCGTTGCCCAGCGCCTTCGCCAACGTCATCACATCTGGCTTGATGTGAGCGTGTTCATGCGCAAACCACTGACCGCTGCGCCCCATGCCCGTTTGGATTTCATCGCAAATCAGCAGCCAACCTTCTTGATCGCAGAGAGTGCGCAAGCGTGGCAGATACTCCGGTGCCGGAATACGAATGCCACCTTCGCCTTGAATGGGTTCGACCAAAATAGCGACGATGTTTGGGCGATTGGTTGCCGCAATTTCAATCGCCTCGATGTCATCGTAAGGAACGCGCACAAAACCTTGCACCAGCGGTTCAAAACCAGCTTGCACCTTGCGATTGCCAGTTGCCGACAGCGTCGCCAAGGTACGCCCGTGAAAACTACCTTCCATTACCAAAATGGCTGGATTTTCCACGCCCCGCCGATGCGCGTACAACCGCGCCAGTTTGAGCGCCGCCTCATTCGCTTCAGCGCCGGAATTGGCAAAAAACACCCGTTCCATGCCCGCACGTTCAGTCAGCAACGCGCCAAGTCGTTCCTGTTCAGCGATGCCATACAAATTTGACGTGTGGATCAATTGCGCCGCTTGCGTACAAATCGCCTCCTGCACCGCCGGATGCGCGTGACCAAGTCCACATACAGCAATTCCCGCCAGCGCATCTAAATAACGCTTACCGGTGGTATCCCAAAGCCAAACTCCCTCGCCATGCGTAAACGTCACTGGCAAGCGGTTGTAGGTAGCCATCAAGGATTCAATCATGGCGATAGTGCCCGATTTAGCGATCAGTCAAAAAAACAAAAAGGCGGTTCCTCCACGCGGGAAACCGCCTTAGTCGTAACGGCGAGGCTGAGAATATAACGTGAACACTGCGCTTGATACAAGAATTGGGCAACATTTAAGTAATCAATTCAGGGCACATTGTCAAACGGCGCGTATTGGTATCAACGACGCTTGAAAGTCAGCGCATCATGTGACTTTGTGTCATTGATTTAATATCCCCGTTTAACAAAAAAGCGCAGCCATTAGTAGACTGCGCCAGCGCAAAACCGTATACAACGCTATTTAATCATCGTCTTCAACAGCAACAGCATTTGCAGGTCGATCTACCAATTCAACATACGCCATTGGCGCAGCATCACTGGCGCGATAACCGCATTTAAGGATGCGCAAATAACCACCGGGGCGATTCTGATAACGCGGTCCTAATTCAACAAACAGCTTACCGATAATCTCCTTATCGCGCAGCCGCGCAAAAGCCAACCGTCGCGTGTGTACAGAATCGACCTTCGCCAAGGTGATTAACGGCTCCGCAATCCGTCGCAACTCTTTCGCTTTCGGGAGCGTCGTTTTAATCAGTTCATGGCGAAACAACGACGCTGACATATTACGAAACATTGCTTCACGGTGGGAGCTGGTGCGATTAAGTTGCCTTCCGGCTTTACGGTGACGCATGGTCTTAATTCCAAATGTTTTTAATCGTCAGTTTTATTTAATGGCACAGCGCATCACGATGCGACCAGTGCCAGTGACTATCGGATACTCAGTTCAGCAATGTTTTCGGGTGGCCAATTCTCAAGACGCATTCCCAATGACAGACCACGCGTCGCCAAAACATCCTTAATTTCGGTCAAAGACTTCTTACCTAAGTTTGGAGTTTTGAGAAGCTCAACTTCAGTACGTTGAATCAAATCGCCGATCAAATAGATATTCTCTGCTTTGAGACAATTTGCCGAACGCACTGTCAACTCTAAATCATCTACTGGGCGCAATAGCACAGGATCATAAGGCGATTCATCTCGAATTTCGGGAATTTCAATCTCAGAAGGTCCCATGCCCTCAAGCGCAACGAAACTTGATAACTGATCCCGCAAAATAATTGCAGATCGTTGAATGGCTTCACGCGGATCGATGGTGCCATTGGTTTCTAAATCAATCACCAGCCGATCCAAATCAGTACGCTGTTCTACACGCGCAGATTGCACTTCAATAGCAACGCGCCGAATTGGGCTAAATGAAGCATCAATCGGCAACTTACCAATCGGACGGTCTTCGGAAGCATCAAGCTCACGTTGGGTGGTTGGTTCATAACCAATACCCCGCCGCACAGTCAGCGCCATACTCAGGTCGCCTTCTGAAAGATGCGCAATAACCAAACTCGGGTTTGCAATCTCAGCCGTATGATCGAGAACAATATCTGCCGCTGTAACAACCCCAGGACCACGCTTATTCAGCGTAAAGGTTGCTTCATCCTTACCTTTCAACGAAATCGCCAATTGCTTAAGATTCAATAGAATTTCAAGCACATCTTCCTGTACTCCAGGAACAGTTGTGTATTCGTGGAGCACACCCTGTATTTCGACTTCCGTTACGGCACAACCATCCATTGAAGACAGCAAAACCCGGCGCAATGCGTTGCCAAGCGTATGCCCGAAACCGCGTTCGAGTGGTTCCAAAGAAATTTTGGCATGATGCGGGTTGCCGGAAACGTGCTCAACCCTGATGATGCGCGGTTTTAGAAATTCGCCAATAGCGTCATTCATTCAGTGCCTCTCAGGAAACTCCTAAAACTCCTTATTTGGAGTACAGCTCGACAATCAGTGATTCATTGATGTCAGCTGGCAAATCTGAACGGTCTGGAACACGCTTAAAAACGCCTTTCAGCCCCTTAGTATCTACTTCTACCCAATCAGGGAATCCATATTGTTCAGCGAGTGCCAGCGCGTTTTGAACGCGCAATTGCTTTTTAGCAATCTCACGCACTTCAATATGATCTTCTATGCTCACTTGATAGGATGCGATATTGACAATACGTCCATTCACCAAAATGCTCTTGTGGCTTACCAACTGACGCGCTTCCGCACGCGTGGCACCAAATCCCATCCGAAACACGACGTTGTCTAAACGACGCTCAAGCAATTGCAACAAGTTTTCGCCAGTTGCACCCTTGCTCTGCGCAGCTTTTTTATAGTAATTGCTGAATTGTTTTTCCAACACACTATAAATGCGCCGCACCTTTTGCTTTTCGCGCAACTGCACTCCGTAGTCAGAAAGACGTCGCCGCCGATCAGTCGTCTGCCCCGGTTGTTTTTCCAAATTGCATTTGGTATCCAAAGCACGAGCACGGCTCTTCAGTGAGAGATCTGTGCCTTCGCGTCGTGCCAATTTGCAGGTTGGGCCTGTGTAACGTGCCATGTCTTTTCCTGTTGAACGAACGGTCAGAACTCAGACGCGCCGCTTTTTGGGCGGACGACAGCCATTGTGAGGGATTGGCGTCACATCGGTGATGCTGGTGATTTTAAATCCAGCATTATTCAGTGCGCGCACCGCAGATTCACGTCCTGGTCCCGGTCCCTTGACATTCACATCGAGGTTGCGCAATCCGTATTCTTTCACTGCTTGACCAGCCTTATCCGCTGCAACCTGCGCCGCAAAAGGCGTGCTCTTACGCGAACCACGAAAGCCAGAGCCACCAGATGTTGCCCAAGAGAGGGTATTACCTTGCCGATCAGTAATTGTAATGATCGTGTTATTAAAAGAGGCGTGAACGTGAGCAACCCCGTCGGCGACCTGCTTTTTAACTTTCTTTTTCGTGTTGCGAATTGGTTTAGCCATTCGTCATTATCCAGCCTGTCTGCAACAACCAAAATCGGTTAGCGTTTGATCGGACGGCGCGGTCCCTTACGGGTCCGAGCATTGGTACGGGTTCGTTGACCACGCAACGGCAACCCACGCCGGTGACGAATCCCACGATAACAACCGAGATCCATCAAGCGCTTGATGTTCATCGATACTTCACGGCGCAGATCACCTTCAACAGTGAACTTTGCAACCTCATTGCGCAGCCGATCGACTTCTTCTTCAGTCAACTTTTGCATCTTTGTTTCACGCGGGATGCCAGCCGCGTCGCAAATTTTGCCCGCAGTCACGCGGCCAATGCCATAGATTGCAGTTAATGCAATCACAGCATGTTTTTTATCTGGGATGTTGACGCCGGCGATACGGGCCATATTGACGAACCCCTTAGTCCTAATAGCTCAGCGGGTAAACCGCGCAGTATAACAAACGTTTTTGTAAGGTCAATCAAACAGACTCTAACCTTGACGTTGCTTGTGACGAGGATCTGTGCAAATCACGCGCACAGTGCCATGCCGCCGAATGATCTTACAGTTTCTACATAGTCTTTTAACTGATGCACGTACTTTCATATGCCAACTCCTAAAATTCGAGATGCAATCATCGCAGTAGACCGGCGCTAGGTGACTTCAAGTTGGCTTTTTTCATCAAACCTTCGTACTGATGTGAGACCAAATGTGCCTGAACCTGAGCCATGAAATCCATAACAACGACGACAACAATGAGTAATGACGTTCCACCAAAGTAAAATGGAACGTTGTAGCCAACAATCAAAAACTCCGGCAACAAACAAACCGCAGTGATGTAAATGGCACCAGCAACTGTTAGGCGTGTCATCACTTCATCAATATAACGTGCTGTTTGCTCGCCCGGACGAATGCCTGGAATAAACGCACCAGAACGTTTTAGATTGTCAGCAGTTTCTTTTGCGTTGAATACCAAGGCGGTATAGAAAAAGCAAAAGAACACAATTGCGACCGTATAAAACAACACATACAGCGGTTCGCCCGGAGCCAGCTTTGATGTTAGCGTTGCAATCCAACGCAAATCTTCATTTGCACCAAAAAATTGCCCAAGTGTTCCGGGAAACAACAGAATACTCGACGCAAAAATCGGTGGAATGACGCCCGCCATATTTAATTTCAGCGGTAAATGCGTGCTTTGCGCCTGCATTACTTTTCGACCTTGCTGCCGCCGCGCGTAGTTCACAGTAATCCGGCGCTGCCCACGTTCAACGAAGATCACAAATGCAGTGACAGCCAATGCCATTACGAGTAACGCCAACACTGCCAGTGCATTCATTTCGCCATTACGCGCTAATTCGAGCATTCCGCCAAGTGCCGACGGCAAGCCAGCCACAATGCCGGCAAAGATAATCATGGAAATACCATTACCAATACCGCGCTCAGTAATTTGCTCACCTAGCCACATTAAAAACATCGTTCCCGTGACTAAAGAAACAGCGGCAGTGAATACAAAGCCAGCACCTGCATGAGTGACAAGTGCCGAACCGCCGGCGGTTTGTCCTTGCAATGCCATTGAAATGCCAATGGCTTGAAAAGTTGCCAAGAACACCGTGCCGTAGCGCGTGTATTGCGTAATCTTCCGTCGTCCAGATTCGCCTTCTTTTTTCAATTGTTCTAATTGCGGAACAACAGAAGTCATCAATTGAATAATGATTGACGCCGAAATGTAAGGCATTACGCCTAGCGCAAATAAACTTGCGCGTTCCAAAGCACCACCAGAAAACATGTTAAACATGTCCAAGATAGAGCCTTGATTTTGATTGAATAGGATGGCTAACGCTTCGGGATTCACTCCAGGAACTGGTATAAAAGTACCAATGCGGTAGACCAATAAGGCACCAACTAAGAACAAAAGACGTTGTTTTAATTCCGTCAATTGCCCCATGCCGCCCAGTGCTTTGCCGACAGTTGCCGCGTGTTTAGCCATCCGTTTCGCGTCCGTTGATTAGTCTTCGACCGAGCCGCCGGCTGCTTCAATGGCAGCACGCGCTCCCTTGGTTACGCCGAGACCACGAATCGTTAACGCTCGTGTCACTTCACCAGAAGCAATGATTTTGGCAGTGCGGATCGAACGATTGACGACTCCCGCCAGCATCAACGCCGCCAGATCAACCACGTCGCCATCCACGCGATTCAGCTCATTCAACCGCACTTCAGCCGCAACCAGTGCTTTATGTGAGCGAAATCCGACCTTGGGCAAGCGTCGTTGCAATGGCATCTGACCGCCTTCAAAGCCAACCTTATGAAAGCCACCTTTGCGCGACTTTTGGCCTTTATGACCGCGTCCGCAAGTTTTGCCAAGACCGCTGCCAATGCCACGACCAACCCGTTTCGCAGAAGGTCGGCTTCCTTCATCGGGCTTGAGATCATTAAGCCGCATTGTGAGATTCCTCAACGATCTTGACCATGTAGTACACGGTATTCACCATGCCACGCGTACACGGCGTATCTTCAACTTCAACCACTTGGTGCATCCGCCGCAAGCCCAGCCCACGCACACAGGCTTTATGCTTATCTAAGCGACCATGGAAGCTACGCACGAGTTTAACCTTCATCATCTTTTTATCGGACATTGCTCACCCCAAAATCTGCTCGACGGTTTTGCCGCGCTTGGCAGCGATCGTCTGCGCATCATTCATGGCGCGCAACCCCTGAACCGTCGCCCGCACGACATTGATCGGATTATTCGTGCCAATGCACTTAGCGAGTACGTTTTGAACGCCCAACACTTCAAAAACAGCGCGCATCGCTCCGCCCGCAATAATGCCGGTACCTTCGGAAGCAGGCTGCATAAACACCTTTGCTGCGCCGTGTTCACCCTGCAACGGATACTGCAACGTGGTGCCATTGAGCTTGACTTCGATCATGTTCTTGCGGGCACTTTCCATCGCTTTCTGGATCGCAATCGGCACTTCTCGTGCCTTGCCGCGTCCAAAACCAACGCGCCCTTTACCATCGCCAACGACTGTCAAGGCTGCAAAACCAAATTGCCGTCCACCTTTCACGACCTTAGCGACACGATTCACCGCCACCAACTTTTCCAGAAGATCATCGCCTTCCGGTTTCGCATTGAAATTCGCCATGATCGAATCCTCAGAATTTCAGTCCATGCTCACGCGCTGCATCAGCAAGCGCCTTGAGACGCCCGTGATAACGGAAGCCGGAACGGTCAAATGCCACGCGCTCGATGCCAGCTGACAGAGCACGTTCAGCAATTGCTTTACCGATGACGGTAGCGGCAGTGATATTGCCCTTGTGACCCTCGATCGTCGCCCGCAAATCCTTATCGAGCGTAGAAGCACTGGCTACAATGCGATCACCCGCAGTAGTTGGCTCAATGATCTGCGCATAGGTATGTTGCGGTGTCCGGTGTACACACAAACGATGTATGCCGAGTTCACGAATTTTAGCCCGCGCCCGTGTCGCCCGACGCAACCGCGCTTGTTTCTTATCCATGTGATTGAAACCCCTTATTTTTTCTTGGCTTCTTTACGCAGAACATTTTCATCTGCATAACGAACACCCTTGCCTTTATAAGGCTCTGGCGGACGGAATCCTCGAATTTCCGAAGCAACCTGTCCAACCCGTTGTTTATCAGCACCCATCACAAGGATTTCGGTCTGACTGGGAGTCTCAATCGTGATGCCGGCTGGCACTGGATAGTCAATTGGATGCGAAAAACCAAGGGTCAAATTGAGTACATCGCCCTTTGCTTGTGCCCGATAACCCACGCCGATCAAAGTCAGTTTGCGGGTAAATCCCTCACTACAGCCGACGACCATATTGTTCAGCAACGCACGCGTTGTTCCCGCCATTGCCCAAGCGTTGTCTTCAGCAGGTGCAACGCGAATCTCGTCTGCTTCCTGATGTACCGTCACCGTCGGATGCACTGACCAACCGAGGGTGCCTTTTGCGCCCGTGATGGTGACATCCTGCCCGCTGATGGCAACGGTGATACCTTTTGGCACCGTAATGGGTGCCTTTGCAACTCGTGACATCTCCAAATACCCCTTTAAGCAACGTAGGCGATGATTTCGCCGCCGTGTCCCGCTTGGCGGGCGGCGCGATCAGTCATCAAGCCTTGCGAGGTGGAGACAATGGCAATGCCAAGTCCAGCCCACACTTTGGGAAGCTGGTTCTTGTTGCGATAGATACGCAGACCGGGACGCGAGACACGTTTAATCACCTCGATCACGGGTTTACCACGAAAATATTTGAGCTTCAGCACCAACTCAGGCTTGCCATCATTCGGCTCAACCGACACATCAGTGATATAGCCTTCTTCTTTCAACAAGTTCGCAATGGCAACTTTTTGTTTAGACGATGGCATCACGATCGTGATCTTGCCCCGCTGTTGGCCGTTACGAATACGCGTCAGCATATCCGCAATCGGATCAGACATACTCATGGGGATCTCCTTGGGTCAAACCGCCGCACTGGCGCGATACCCGTCAGATTAACTGAGGTCACATCTGCCACATAATGAGCAGATGCAAATAAGAGGCGAGCTTACCAGCTTGCCTTTACCACGCCGGGAACATCCCCGCGCATCACTGCTTCACGCAGCTTCATCCGCGCCAAACCAAACTTGCGATAGACCGCGTGAGGACGACCGCTCACCCGACAACGACGTTGCTGCCGCGTTGGGCTGGCATCGCGTGGAAGTTTTTGCAGCTTTTGCACCGCAGCATCAATCTGTTCAGCACTCGCGCTTCGATCATTAATAATCGCTTTCAGAGCCGTCCGCTTGGCACTGAACTGCGCTGCAATCTCGGTGCGCTGACGATCACGCGCAATCATGCTTTTCTTCGCCATAATGCTATCTCGGTACGCTAGTTAGGTACGGAAAGGAAACTTAAACGCCTCAAGCAGCGCACGTCCTTCTTCGTCCGTTCGCGCCGATGTGGTGATCGTAATATCAAGTCCGCGAATGACATCAATTTTGTCATAATCAATCTCAGGGAACATGATTTGCTCACGCACACCCATTGAATAATTACCGCGTCCATCAAAAGCCTTAGCACTCAAACCGCGAAAGTCACGAATACGCGGAATAGCAATGTTGACGAGACGATCTAAAAATTCATACATCCGCTCACGGCGCAGCGTCACCTTGCAACCAATTGGCCAGCCTTCACGAATTTTAAATCCTGCAACCGATTTCCGCGCATAGGTCACAATTGGCTGTTGACCAGCAATTGCGCGCAAATCAGCGACGGCATGATCCATTACTTTTTTATCTGCAATCGCCTCACCAACACCCATATTAAGCGTGATTTTCTCAATACGCGGCACCTGCATCACACTCTTAAAGCCAAAACGATCTTTCAATTGGCTAACGATTTGTTCTTGGTATTCGGTCTGTAATCTGGTCATTGCAACTCTCTCAGGTCATACGTCAACGACTTCGCCGTTCGACTTAAACACCCGAACCTTGCGACCGTCTTCCAGAATCTTGAATCCAACCCGATCAGGACCATCCTTTTGAGGATTGTAAAGAGCAACATTGGAAACTTGAATTGGCATCGCCTTATCAACAATGCCACCGGGCTCACCAACTTGTGGATTTGCTTTAAGGTGTTTACGGGCGATATTGATGTTCTCAACCAGAACACGGGCATCATCGACGACACGCAACACTGTACCGCGTCTGCCCTTATCTTTACCGGCAATAACAATAACGTCATCACCTTTTTTTATCTTACGCATGGTGATGACTCTCCTTACAACACTTCTGGTGCCAGCGAAATGATCTTCATAAAACGATCACCGCGCAATTCACGAGTAACAGGTCCGAAGATACGCGTGCCAATCGGCTGAAGTTGGTTATTCAGCAGCACTGCTGCATTACCATCAAAACGAATTAACGAGCCATCCATGCGCCGCACACCTTTGCGCGTCCTCACGACAACTGCGTTATACACGTCACCCTTCTTGACCTTGCCACGCGGAATCGCATCTTTAACACTGACCTTAATGACATCGCCGATGCCCGCGTAGCGCCGATGCGACCCGCCGAGCACTTTGATGCATTGCACCTTCTTTGCGCCACTATTATCGGCGACGCCCAGATTGGTCTGCATCTGAATCATGATGATTACCTAAAACTATTGACTGATCCTGAATTGAATTCGGCTGTTCTATTAGTCAAACATTACCCGCACTGCGGATGATTTTGAGCACTGAACACACCGAAAACCAACTGTTCTAGCGCGCTTTTTCAATCACTTCTAACAGCCGCCAAGTCTTCGTTTTCGACAGTGGACGACACTGCTCAACGCGTACTAGATCACCTTCATTACAGATGTTGGTTTCATCATGTGCATGAATCTTAGTTGAACGCCGCATAAACTTACCGTAAAGCGGATGTTTCACTCGGCGCTCAATCAGAACCGTCACCGTCTTATCCATCGCACTGCTGGTCACACGCCCTTCAAGGGTTCGATTCGTCGTATTCTCAACCTTGTCATTCATGATGTTGCGCCCTTCGTCAATTCCGCCATGACCGTCTTGATGCGCGCAATATCCCGTCTGCCAGCTTTCATCTGTGAAGGTTTCGACAACTGACCAGTGCCGCGCTGCATCCGCAGATTAAATTGCTCACGCAGCAAATCCATCAGTTGCTTCTGCAATTCATCAAGACTGCTTTTTCTCAACTCGCTCGCCTTCATCACAGAATCGTCCGCTTCTCAAAGGTGGTTTGTACCGGCAATTTTGCTGCCGCCAGCGCAAATGCCTCACGAGCCAGTTCTTCACTGACGCCCTCAATCTCATACAACACAAAACCGGGCTGAACCAATGCGACCCAGTATTCAACGTTGCCTTTGCCCTTGCCCATACGCACTTCGAGAGGCTTTTTCGAGACCGGCTTGTCTGGGAACACACGAATCCACAACTTGCCGCCGCGCTTGACGCTTCGCTGAATCGCACGCCGCGCCGCTTCAATCTGACGCGCTGTCAGTCGCCCACGCTCAGTCGCTTTCAAGCCAAATTCGCCGAAGCTCACCCGGTTGCCACTTTGGGCAAGCCCACGATTGCGCCCCTTGTGTTGCTTACGGAACTTGGTACGTTTCGGTTGCAGCATAACTTAACCCTTCTTCCCGGCTACTTTCGGTGCCGATTCTTCGGGGAGCTGATCGCCGAACACCTCGCCCTTAAAAATCCAAACTTTGACGCCAAGAATGCCATAAGTGGTCTTCGCTTCGGCAAATCCATAGTCAATATCCGCACGCAGCGTATGCAATGGCACTCGCCCTTCACGTGCCCATTCACTCCGCGCAATTTCAGCGCCATTCAGACGTCCCGCAACGTTGATACGAATTCCCTCAGCACCCAAGCGCATCGTATTCTGAATCGAACGTTTCATCGCCCGTCGAAACATAATACGGCGTTCTAACTGCTGGGCAATTCCTTCAGCAACCAGCTGGGCATCCAGTTCCGGCTTACGAATCTCTTCGATACTGATGTGAACCGGAATTCCCATCATTGCGGAAACTTTAGCGCGAAGTTTATCAATGTCTTCGCCTTTTTTACCAATCACTACACCCGGGCGGGCAGTGTGAACAGTAATGTGCGCATTCTTCGCCGGTCGATCAATCTGAATTCGGCTCACTGAAGCCTTGGCAAGCTCTTTGCGTAAAAAAGCACGCACTTCAAGGTCAGTGTTCAGCAAATTCGCATAATCTTTCGTGCTTGCGTACCACTTTGATGTCCAATCCTTGACAATGCCAAGCCGGATACCATTCGGATGAACTTTTTGTCCCATGCAGATCCCCTAGGCTTCAGCCACAATCAAACTGATGTGACTGGTGCGTTTTTTGATTCGATTCGCCCGCCCTTTAGCACGGGGACGAATTCGCTTCATGGTCGGGCCTTCATTGACCTGAATGGCCGCGACCTTCAGTTCATCAATATCCGCGCCCTCGTTGTGTTCGGCATTCGCAATCGCGGACTCAAGAATAACCTTAATAATTCCAGCGCCTTTCTGCGTACTGAAAGCCAAGGTGTTCAATGCTTCTTCGACGTGACGACCGCGAATCAGATCAGCGACCAGCCGTGCTTTCTGAGCTGAAATCCGCGCATATTTTAATGTTGCTTCTGCTTGCATTGACGGATCTCCGACTAGCGCTTCTTCGCCTTGCGATCAGCCGCATGACCACGATAAGTACGGGTCATCGAAAACTCACCGAGTTTGTGGCCAATCATGTTTTCATTGACGAGCACCGGCACGTGCTGACGCCCATTGTGAACCGCAATGGTTAACCCAACCATCTCCGGCAATACCATTGAACGGCGCGACCAAGTTTTAATTGGGCGCTTACTATTTTGGGCAACCGCTTCTTCCACCTTTTTAATCAGGTGGTGATCCACAAAGGGGCCTTTTCTAATCGAACGTGGCACTTGCTCAACCTCGCCTTATTTATTTGCGACCGCGACGACGCACAATCATGCCGTCGGTACGCTTGTTCTTGCGCGTCTTATGCCCCTTAGTCGGCACACCCCAAGGAGTGACTGGGTGACGTCCGCCAGAGGTACGACCTTCACCGCCGCCGTGTGGGTGATCCACTGGATTCATCACCACACCGCGCACTGTCGGACGCACTCCCCGCCAGCGTGTTGCTCCCGCCTTACCGAGCTTTTGCAAGCTATGCTCGATGTTGCCTACCTCACCGATGACAGCGCGGCAATCGACATGCACCTTGCGCATCTCGCCAGAACGTAACCGCAGCGTTGCTGATGACGCATCGCGTGCAATCAACTGCGCCGAAGCGCCCGCAGCCCGCGCCATTTGTGCGCCCTTACCGGGTCGCATTTCGATACAGTGAACTTGCGTACCAACTGGGATATTACGCAGCGGCATACAGTTACCGACAGCAATTGGTGCTGCCTCACCGGATTGCACAGAATCACCCGTCGTCAATCCTTTCGGCGCAATGATGTAAGTCCGTTCGCCGTCCGCGTATTTCAGCAATGCTAAATGCGCCGAGCGATTCGGATCATATTCAAGACGCTCGACCGTCGCCGGAACACCTTCTTTGTTGCGTTTGAAATCCACCAAACGATAACGCTGTTTATGACCGCCACCTTGATGCCGCACCGTAATGCGACCGAGATTATTGCGACCACCATGCTTCGTTTTTTTCTCAACCAGCGCCTTAAATGGCGCTCCTTTATGCAATTCTGGCGTCGTCACCTTGACGACAAAACGACGTCCGGCAGACGTCGGTTTAGTTTTTACGATTGGCATCTTGATCTATCCGCTGCGTTCCGCTGCCGCGCTTACGCGCCACCGCCGAAGTCAATATCGTGGCCGGGTTGCAGGTGAACATAGGCCTTCCGCCAATCTTGGCGTCGTCCTAAACGTTGACCAACCCGCTTCTGCTTGCCCTTCACATTCAACACCTGAACCGCATCAACCTTCACTGAGAACAACAGTTCAACGGCTCCCGCAATTTCACGTTTTGTGGCATCTGTCGCCACTCGAAACGCAACATGACGCGACGCCTCAGTGATTCTCGTTGATTTTTCAGAAAGAATCGGTGCAAGCAACACCTTCATCAAACGTTCGTTATTCATGCCAGCCGCTCCTCGAGCTTCTTCACCGCCGCTTCGGTGGCTAACACCGTCTCGAAGGCAACCATACTGACGGGGTCTACTTCTTGCGCTGTCAACACTGCCACCCCATACAGGTTGCGGGCTGCCAAATACAGCGTTTCATCCAAACCATCAGTCAAAATCAACACATCGCGCACTTCAAATGTTTTCAGCAGCGCAACCAGCTCTTTTGTCTTTGCCGCTGGCAACGCCAACTCAGGCACGATAATAAGCCGCTCATTGCGTACCAACTCAGACAGAATCGACCGCACGGCACCGCGATACATCTTGCGGTTCACCTTCTGGCTATAGTCGCGTGGTTTCGCCGCGAAAGTCACACCACCTGAACGCCAGATGGGACTCCGTGAACTACCAGCCCGCGCCCGACCTGTTCCTTTTTGCCGCCAAGGTTTGGCACCACCGCCAGACACCTCAGCGCGGGTTTTCTGTGCTTTAGTGCCCGACCGTGCCGCCGCCATATACGCGGTAACAACTTGATGCACGAGACCAGGCTTATACTCAACACCGAATACGGCGTCTGAAACCTCCAAACTGGTTACTCCAGCGTGGTTTCTAATGGCGAGTTCCATGTGTGCTTAACCCTTGTTTTTCTGCTTCACGGATGGCAGCACGATCAATCGCCCACCAGTTGGTCCCGGCACTCCGCCGCGCACCAGCAGCAGGTTACGGTCAGAATCAACGCGCACCACCTCAAGACTCTGCTGGCAGCGATTCACTGCACCATGCTGACCAGCCATCTTCTTACCTTTCCAAACCCGTCCTGGAGTCTGGTTTTGTCCGATAGAACCGGCTGAACGGTGAGAACGCGAGTTGCCGTGCGTCATATCCTGCGCTGCAAAGTGATGACGGCGGATGGCACCGGAAAACCCGCGCCCCTTGGTCACACCGCGCACATCGACTTTTTGCCCGGCTGCGAAAATGGACACCGACAGTTCTTGCCCGACTTCCAAATCAACGCCTTCATCGGCGTCTAAACGGAACTCACGCAGAACTTCACCCGCTTCCACACCAGCTTTCGCATAGTGCCCCGCCATTGGCTTGGTGACACGCGAGGCGCGACGAGTTCCAAATGCAACCTGCACAGCACGATAACCATCAACTTCCGTCGATTTCACTTGGCTAATGCGGTTTGGCGTCACTTCAATCACAGTGACCGGAATACTCTCACCATCTTCTTGAAAAAGACGGGTCATGCCGGCTTTACGCCCGATAACTCCGATTGTCATCGTTTTATCCTCAACTCAACTTAATCTGGACGTCGACGCCAGCGGCCAGATCGAGTTTCATCAGCGCATCGACCGTTTTATCCGTAGGATCAACAATATCCATCAACCGCTTATGGGTTCGCAGCTCGTATTGATCACGGGCATCTTTATTCACATGCGGCGAAATCAGGATCGTAAACCGCTCTTTTTTAGACGGCAGCGGCACTGGTCCCCGCACTTGCGCACCAGTACGCTTGGCGGTATCAACGATTTCACGCGCAGACTGATCAATCAAACGATGATCAAACGCTTTCAAACGAATACGAATTCTTTGGCTGCTCATGTGTTACTCGATGATCTTCGCTACAACGCCGGCACCGACTGTACGTCCGCCTTCGCGCACCGCAAACCGCAGCCCCTCTTCCATCGCAATCGGCGCAATCAACTTGATGGTCATCTTCAAGTTATCACCGGGCATCACCATCTCAACGCCTTCAGGTAATTCGCAAGCGCCAGTCACGTCAGTAGTGCGGAAATAAAACTGCGGACGATAGCCGTTAAAGAAAGGCGTGTGACGCCCGCCTTCATCCTTGCCCAAAACGTACACTTCCGCTTCAAAATGCGTGTGCGGATTGATCGACTTTGGCTTCGCAAGTACTTGACCGCGCTCTACATCTTCCCGCTTGGTACCACGCAGCAACACGCCAACGTTATCACCAGCTTGCCCTTGATCAAGCAACTTGCGGAACATCTCCACGCCGGTGCAGGTTGTCTTGATGGTGTTTTTAATACCAACAATTTCAACTTCTTCACCAACTTTGACGATGCCGCGCTCAATACGACCAGTAACGACGGTGCCGCGTCCAGAAATAGAGAACACGTCCTCAATCGGCATCAAGAATGCGCCATCAATTGCCCGTTCCGGCTGCGGAATGTAGCTATCAAGTGCTTCCATCAATCTGTCAATGGACTGGGTGCCAATTTCAGAATCAACGCCTTCGAGCGCCAACTTCGCCGAACCCGTCACGATTGGCGTGTCATCGCCGGGGAAATCATATTTGGAGAGCAGTTCGCGCACTTCCATTTCAACCAATTCGAGCAGCTCAGGATCGTCGAGCATGTCCGCCT
>NZ_NRRQ01000012.1 GCF_016583745.1 Chromatium okenii | reverse complement strand
AGCCACGCGCTATATGTGTGAATCGCCGTTATTGGAAGGCAAACGCTTTCGTTATAACAAATCTACAGTAACGCGCCGAACCCCACCGCAGCAATAATTCAATACGACTTGCGCTGTTATGAAAATAGCAGCGCAATCTTTCCGCCAGATCAAGTGAATAAATGACAATGAAACATGCGATTGATCCCAAAATTGACTGCGTTTTTAAGGCGCTGTTGGGTTCTGACTCCAATCAAGCTCTTTTGATTCATTTCCTCAACGCGATATTGGGCGAGGAATTAAAAACTCCAGTTGTTGGAGTAACCATTATTAACCCTTATAACGAGCGCGAATTTCTCAGCGATAAACTCAGCATCGTGGATGTCAAAGCGCGTGATGCGGCGGGTTGTTTATATCAGGTAGAAATTCAACTGTTGACGCATCCTGATTTATTAGGGCGGATTTTTTATACTTGGGCAGATTTATATTCCAGCCAATTGCAAAATGGCGATCAATACGACCTGCTGAAACCGACGTATTCAATTTGGCTGCTCGGTGAAAATTTACTGCGTGATACAGCGGAATATGCCCACAACTTTTGTATGCGCGATGTAAACGGCTGGAGTTGTTTTAATGCTGGCAGCGTGTGGTTATTAGAACTGAATAAGTTTGATGTTGGTCAGATTGACAATGAACAACAGCGGTGGCTCAAGTTTTTCAAAGACGGTGAGCAATTAGATACAGAATTGCTGCCGTCATGGATGGAAACGACCGAGATGAGGCAAGCGATGACTACTTTAAGAACCTTTTCTGAAAAGGAACAGGCTTATCATGTGTATCAAGCGCGTCAAAATTATTTGCGGGTACAGCGCAGCATTCAAATTGAAATGGATAAATTGCGTACTGGACAAGAATTGGCGTTAGCGCGTGAAGCAGCAGCATTGGCTGAGAGTGAACGAGAACGCTTGGCTAAAGAATCGGCATTAGCTGAGAGTGAACAGGAACGATTGGCTAAAGAATCGGCGTTACAACGTGAAGCAGCAGCATTGGCTGAACTGGCGCAACTCAAAGCGCAATTAGCTGGCAACGCTCAAAAAGAATAACCTGCAATTGCGCTGTTATAAACTAGCAGCGCAATCTTTCCGCCAGATCAAGTGAATTATTATAATGCAAAATGCGATGCTGTGTTAATGGATATTGCGCAAATGACGAATAGCAGCTTTGGCATTTTCTTGAACCTGTAATATGCCAAGCAATTCGCGCCGCAATTCCGCTTCACGTTGATTGAGTTGCGCCAGCGTTTCTTGAAGCTGCGCTTGGCGATCTTCATCGCCCGGCGTCGCTAACGCAATTGCAGCATCTTGGCGATCATTAAATACCAGACTTAAATTGGCATTAACAACCCGCTCGCGCTGTCTGAATTCACGATCAACGGCAACCAACGCATTGATATGCTGCTGGCGTTGGCGCACTGCGAATAACGGTGATTTTAATTCGGGTGGAATAACAACAGGCGGCGGTGGCGCGGGTAATGGCGGCGGAATGGTAATGACAGGCGCGGCGGGCGCAGTGAGTTCTTGTTTGACTTGTTGCCAAGGAAAAGCAGCGCCGGGGTCTTGTTTACGTTTAATGCGTTGTTTGCCGCAATCTAGCCATGAATCATCCAATTCAGCATGAGATTTGAGTGCCGCAGCAGTTAGTTGATAACGCGGCAATAGTTCGCGCAATAAGGCAATTAATGCCGTGATTTGTGCCGCAGCAAATTGATCGTGCCCGTCGCCGTCGTTAATCAATTCGATGCCGATAGAATTGGCGTTATGACCGCGCACATGATGGGCAATTTGTTGTTCTGGCACCATGCGCACTACGTCGCCATTGCGATCAATAATGTAATGAATGCTGATGCGGTGTTGATTGTCGGTGAAATACTGAGTGATGCCCGCGAGAGTGCCGCTGCGAAAACTGCGTTTCGCATTGCAATCGGGACCGCCGGTGGCATGAATAACGATCTGTTGAATGGGAGCGGTACGCGCTGACCCAGCAATGGGCGCGGTTTGTAATGCGGCAGCAGGAGTGGCGAGATTCGCTATTATTATAACGATTGCGGTGAGTATTTTGGACATTTTAGGAATGACGCCGGGGTCAATAAAGACAAATGGATATTCAATGATCCGCTTGCGCCATTCCTAATGTGATGAATAGGGATTTATGATTCATAAGACACGACTGGCGCGGCAACAACGCGATTGGAACCGCCACGTTTAGCGGCATACAACGCTAAATCTGCTTGATGATATAACGTGTCCAAATCAATGCCGTATTGCGGAATAATCCCCGTCTGCGCGACCGCTGCGAGCGTTTCGGCAGTGGGCGGATGGGGCAGCAATGAGGCGACGATCTGGCGCATTTCTTGGGCGCAGCCGCGTGCATTGAATAAATCAGTGTGAACGCTGTTCGGCTCCGCGTCGCCGTCTGTCGCCAGCGGCGTGGACATCAGGGTGCCGCCCTGAATGCTGGCCACGCCAATGCTGATGCTCGGCTGCACCACCGCGCCGTTCGGGGCGATGAGTTCCAATTGATGAACCCGTTGGCGAATCCGCTCGGCGCAATTCACCGCTTCGGTCAGATCGGAATGCGGCAGCAATACTACGAATTCATCTCCGCCCAGCCGCACACATAAATCCGCCGTCCGCGTCATCTCGCGCAGCGTTTCTGCGATGCCACAGAGCATCGTGTCGCCAAACGGATGCCCAAAGCGGTCGTTGACCGTTTTGAAATGATCCAAATCCATCACCAGCATCGACACCGAATGTTGATAACGGAAACTATCCGCCAGCCATTGCGTGCCCTGCGCCGCCAACGCCCGCCGATTGCCCAATCCCGTCAACGGATCGCGCTCAAGCTGTTGATTGGTTTGATGAAGCTGGAGCGCATTGCTCAACGCTGACGCCGCCAACCCCAGCAAACTTTCAATCCGCTGCTGGTCATGTTCAGAAAAGCGCCGCCCGCGCATGAGCGTCAAGGTGCCCATGCCGCGCTCATTCAACGTCAACGCATATTCCAAACGATGGCGATCCGGTTTGCCGCCCGCCCGCGCAAATCCCGATTCAGCGTGGTGATATTCCCAGCCGCTGTGCGCAACCAGATCGTAAAGAAAGCGGCTGAGAGTGTTGAGCACCCGATCCAACTCCAGCGACGCCGACATCGCCTGTAAAAACGCGACCGGTTCCACAGACTCGGGCGGTTGCCGCGTCGGTGGGTGCGAAGACACCAGCGTGAGTGGCGAGGTATCAGCGGGACTGGTTGAATTCATGGACGTTTCTCCAAAATCTGCATCTGCTGTTGTGATTTGCAAAAGCTGCGCCAAGGCAGTCAAGTCGCTTGACAAGTCGGCTGGCGCGTTAAAAGTGACGGCTTTTTGGCAGTCGCGCCAGCAACGCCGCAGTCAGATTGACGGATCACTGTCACCTTCACCGCTTGCGACCGCACCGCCAGCGGCGGACAATCCAATAATCATGCTGCGCCAGCCGCGTACTGTTCACGCATCTGCTTTATTTTCATAGGATTTTTATCATGCACACCGTGCTCGGTTTGGCCGCCTTGCTGCGCCGTTATCTCAGCGGTGAAGACCTGACTCCGCTGGGGCAGCGTTTGCTGGAACAGGCTGCCGCCCAACCTCCCGCTGCCAGCGCACTCCTCGATGCCGCGCTCATCATGCAGTTTTACGGCAAACCCACGCTGGCACTTGAACTCCAAACTGAGGCGCTGCGCGACTGCCGTCATTACTGCATTCCCGCCGCGCTGCCGGTCAGATTGCGTGTGCTCATGCTGGTTGCGCCCGGCGCGATGATGGCGAATGTGCCGTTGGAATGCTTGCTAGAACAAGCAGATATAGAATTGCATCTGTATTACGTCAGCGCCGATCCGCTGCCGCCCGAAGCGCTGCCGCCGCACGACCTGTTATTTGTGGCAATTGGTGAATCGACGGTGAATCAACCGCTGCTGGCAGCTTGGCAGGAACCGTTGGCGCACTGGCCGGTGCCGGTGCTGAACCTGCCGCAGCAGATCGCGCAAACCGCCCGCGACACCGCCGCGCAGCGGTTGCACAACTTGCCGGGCGTCCTGATGCCGCTAACGTGGCGGGTGGAGCGCCCGCTGCTGGCGCAACTCGCCGCCGGTGTCACTCCGGCGACGTGCCAACTGCCGGAATTGACTTGGCCGGTGCTGGTGCGACCGGTCGATTCTCACGCCGGACACGCGCTCACGCTCACGCCGGATGCGGCTGCGCTCGCTGCGCAACTGCCGAATCTGCCGGGCGAGCATTTTTTTATCGCGCCTTTTATTGATTACCGCAGCGCCGACGGACTATTTCGCAAATATCGCGTGGTGCTGATTGGCGGGCAGCCGTTCGGGGTTCACATGGGAATTTCGAGCGCGTGGATGATTCATTATCTCAACGCAGGCATGGCGGATGATGCGGCGAAACGCGCCGAAGAAGCCGCGTTCTTGGGCAACTTTGCTGACTTCGCCCAGCGCCATGACGCCGCGCTGCGAGCCATTCACGAGCGGATGGAGCTGGACTATCTCGGCATCGACTGCGCCGAGCTGCCAGACGGACGGCTGCTGATTTTCGAGGTTGATCCAGCAATGGTCGTGCATTCCTTTGATCCCATTGATCTTTATCCATACAAACAACCGGCAATGCAGCACATTTTCACCGCCTTTCGCGCCCTGCTGTTGACAGCGGCAGCGGGAGCGACGCGATGATGAATCAATTGAATTTTTCTGGTGGCCCCGGCGTTTTGCCGGCAGCGGTGCTGGCGCAGACACAGCAGGCGCTGGCGGCAGTGCCGGAAGTCGGTTTATCGGTATTAGGCATCAGTCATCGCTCGGATTGGTTCGCCGAAGTGATTGCAGAAACCGAGCGCAATTTCCAAACGCTATTGAATTTGCCACCGAGTCACGCCGTGTTATTTTTACAAGGCGGCGCGAGTTTACAATTCTCGATGATTCCGATGTTATTACTGCGCCAACGCCAACAAACAGCGGACTATTTATGCACCGGCTATTGGAGCAGCAAAGCGATTCCACCGGCACAATTAGAAGGTGACGTGCGGATTATTTGGAATGGACAACCCAGCGGGTTTCATCATTTACCCACGCCCGCAGAACTCACTTTTAATCCTGAAGCTGCATATTTGCATTATGTGTCGAATGAAACGGTTGAAGGATTGCAATTCCACGACGTGCTGGGGCTTGATAGCGTGATACGGGTGTGCGATATGTCATCCGACATGCTGTCCCGCCCAATTGATGTCGAACGGTTTGATTTGATTTATGCGCACGCCCAAAAGAATCTCGGCCCGGCGGGAGTGACTGTAGTCATTATTCGGCGTTCATTGCTTGAACATGCGCCCAACAATTTACCAGAAATGCTTGATTATCGGGCGCATCTTGCCGCGCATTCAATTTATAACACGCCGCCGGTATTTGCTATTTATGTCACCTTATTGGTGACGCGCTGGCTATTAAACGAGATTGGCGGTTTAGCACAAATGGACGCGCTCAATCAGCACAAAGCAGCGGTGCTGTATCGCGTCATTGATGAGAGTGCGGGGTTTTATTGCGGCTGGGCAACGGTGGCAGCGCAGCGGTCGTTAATGAACGTCACCTTTACGTTGCCGAATGCGGAATTAAACACTGAATTCTTACGCCAAGCTACGGCGCGGGGCTTGAGTGGTTTAACGGGGCATCGTTCACTCGGCGGTATTCGCGCTTCCATTTATAACGCCATGACCATTGAAGCGGTCATGGCGTTAAGTAATTTTATGCGAGAATTTGCGCGGCGTTAATACGCCACCACTGCCTCAGAATGATGAGGCTTTGCGCAACATTTCTGGAATCGCATCCCAACCAGATTTAATCTCGCGCAACAACCCAATCACCTCATCCAATGCCCCCAGTTCATTGCGGGCATTCCCCTGTACCAAGCGCCGCATCATGTAATCATAGAGCGCGTCTAAATTCTCCGCTAATTCTGGATTTTTAGAATGATCGAGCGTGTTTTGTAAACCGCCGATAATTGCAAGTGCTTGACCAATTTTTTCACCTTTCATTGGCACATTGCCATGCTCCATCGCGCCCCGCGCTACAGCAATGCGTTCTAATGCGCCCTCAAATAACATTTGCGTCAACCGATGCGGATCAGCAACATTCACCTCAGCGAGAGAACCGGCTTGTCGATATTGATTGAGTTCTTTACGCGCCGCATACATGAGTGAGTACTCCAAAATGAGTTGTGACAGTGAACGGTTTATTCGACCATTGCAATAATGGTCGTGCTTAAAAAATGAGTTTTAGTGCTTGCTCTACAGGAATTTGCCGCACAATCTGTTGTCGTTTTGCATCCACCACCGTCGTGGTCACCAGCCCCGTATCCGCATTAAATTGAAACACCAATTTTCTTTGGCGATTTTGTAAAAATGTGCGGATTGAATGCACGCCATTTTGAACAGAAGTTGGCGAAAATGGCAATACATCATCACCAACGGTTGTCATCTTAATTTCAGGTGATATTGGCGCTGTGGCGGCTAAATTGAATGATCCGAGCACAGCATGTTCATTATGCAGTGGCGCACGATGCAAGCACTGTTCTAATGACACTGTTTTTGTCGTTAAAGATTGGTTCAGATCCGTCATCGCCCACCTCAGTATTCAGCAGTAGCAGGTCGCCGCCTGTTGTGGCAAAAGTAACGGCGTGGGCGTTCATTTCTTGAGTGCGCACGCGCATCGTTGCGTCAACTGGTTGTTAAATAACGTGATTTAGCGCGTCAACTCCGGTGCAGCGGGCGGCGTTAGCACCGCCAACGTCGCGTCGGGGCGGTGCGCACGCGTGCTGATCTGCCGCCGCCACGCCCGCGCCCCGGGCTGCCCCTGAAACAAACCCAATAAATGGCGCGTCAACGCATTGAGCGGCACCCCGGCTGCAAGTTGCTGTTCTGCATAGGGTAAAAAGTTCGCCACCACCGCCTCTCGTGTCAATGCAGGTGCTGCGGCATTAAAAATAACGCGATCAGCATCAGCAAGCAGCCACGGATTGTGATAAGCCGCCCGCCCAATCATTACTCCATCGTATTGAGTAAGCAATTCAGCCGCCGCAGTGAATGTCTCTATGCCCCCATTGAGCACAAAAGTTTGGGTGGGAAAATCACTTTTCAATTGCGCTACCACATCATAGCGCAACGGTGGTACTGCACGATTATCTTTAGGACTCAACCCTTTTAACCAGGCTTTGCGGGCATGAATAATAAACGCATCCGTACCCGCGTCAATGAGGGCACCAATAAAATCAACCAATTCTGCATAGCTGTCGCGGTCATCAATACCAATGCGGGTTTTCACTGTCACGGGAAGCGTTACAGCATCTTTCATTGCAGCAATACACGCAGCAACCAATTGTGGTTCTGCCATTAAACAGGCACCAAAACGTCCATTTTGCACCCGTTCTGACGGGCAACCCACATTCAAATTTAATTCGTCATAGTTCCAAGCTGCGCCAATTTTTGCACAACGCGCTAATTCATTTGGATGAGAGCCAGCAAGTTGCAATGCTAAAGGATGCTCGCTGGGATCAAATTGCAAAAATCGCTGGCAATCACCATGCAAAAGCGCACCAGTCGTCACCATTTCTGAATAGAGCAACGTATGGCGCGTCAACAGCCGCACAAAATAACGATAATGGCGATCTGTCCAATCCAACATTGGCGCTACTGATAAGCGCCGATTGAGTGGTGCGGTAACAATTGTTGCAGGAGTTGTCATTAGTGGTAATGTCATTGTGATTTACAAAATACTCAAATAGAATCGCTAACTATGGCACACTGTGCTGCAATCAATACCGCGTCACTGAGGCAACTGTATATGCGCAATTTTCGTTTTTCTCAGCCTTTAGACCTCGAACACGGCTGCGTAGACATGAGTCATGGCGCGGGTGGACGGGCAATGGCGCAATTAATTGCTGAAGTATTTCATCATCATTTACAGAATGAATGGTTAGCGCAAAACAATGATCAGGCACTTTTTCAACCACCTGCTGGGCGGCTTGTGATGAGTACCGATGGTCATGTCATTACACCATTATTTTTTCCCGGTGGCGATATTGGTTGCCTGTCGGTGCATGGCACCATTAACGATGTTGCAATGGCAGGCGCACGTCCGTTGTATCTCGCTGCCGGATTTATTTTAGAAGAAGGTTTACCGCTGCGCGAATTGGTGCGAATTGTGACCAGTATGGCGCAAGCGGCACAAGCAGCCGGAGTGCCAATTATTACCGGTGATACAAAAGTTGTTGAACGCGGCAAAGGCGATGGAATTTTTATTACCACCACTGGTATTGGCGTGGTGCCTGCTGGTATTACCATTGCCGGCGATTGCGCCCGCCCCGGTGATCGCATTCTCATTAACGGTGATATTGGTGCTCATGGTGTTGCCGTATTATCGCAACGTGAACATCTTGGATTTACAACCACCATTCAATCTGATACGGCAGCATTACATGATTTAGTGGCAACGATGGTTGCAGCGGTACCCGAATTACATTGTTTGCGTGATCCAACCCGCGGGGGTTTAGCAACGACGCTCAATGAATTAGCGCAACAATCTGGCGTAGGAATGCGTTTATTTGAAGCAGCAATTCCAATTTCAAGCGCCGTTGCTGCTGCCTGTGAATTATTAGGATTAGACCCGCTGTATAGCGCCAATGAAGGCAAATTAGTCGCTATTTGTCCCGCTGCCCAAGCCGAAAAACTCTTAATGACCATGCAAGCACATCCTTTAGGTCGTGCTGCTGCAATAATTGGTGAAGTGATTGAAGATGCCCAACAGTTTGTACAACTAGAAACAGCATTTGGCAGCACGCGCATGATTGCTTGGCCAGTTGGTGAACAATTACCGCGTATTTGTTAATGCTGCGGCGTAAATAAACGCCGGATTTCATTTTCTAAAGCACTTAATCGCACTGGTTTAGAGACATAACCATCCATGCCAGCGGCAAAACAACGCTCCCGATCTTCCTGCATCGCATTAGCGGTCATAGCAATAATGGGTAAATGACCGCTGTGATGCGCTGCTTCATTTTCCCGAATATGCAGCGTTGCCGTCACGCCATCCATTTCTGGCATTTCCATATCCATTAACACCAACACATATTGAGCGGCTGCCAATTGTTGTAATGCTACAACGCCATTATCAGCAAAATCATAATTCAAATCCAAGCGTTTTAACATTGCGCCTGCTAATTTTTGATTCACATGATTATCATCAACTAATAACACCTTACCATTAAGCAATTGCGCTAACGGCACTTGTGAATACACTGATGGTGAATGAGAAATGAGATGTTCTGGCAATGACGGCGCGGCGACTAAAGGCAAACCAAAGCGAAAGACACTCCCGACACCCACTTGGCTACTGACTTCAATGTTGCCGCCCATCGCCTCAATTAATTCTTTTGAAATTAACAAACCCAATCCAGTGCCACCGAATTTGCGGGTAATGGAATCATCAGCTTGACTAAACGGTTTAAATAAGCGCGTCAACACTTCTGGCCGCATTCCAATACCACTATCCTGCACACTAAACACAATTAACTGTTGCTCCGTAGTGACGCAAAGACGTACTGTTCCCTGCTCGGTAAACTTCACTGCATTGATGAGTAAGTTAATTAAAATTTGACGCAAGCGCGTTGGATCACCAAGCACGACCTGCGGCACTTCAGGCGCAACCGTAGCGATAAAATCTAAACCTTTGATATGTGCGCGATCACCAACAATTGTTTTCACTGAATCAATTGCTGCTGCTAAATCAAACGCAATAGATTCTAACGTTAAACTTCCCGCTTCAATTTTGGCGTGATCAAGCACTGCATTGATGAGCTCCATCAAATGCTTTCCCGAATTACCGATGAGCGTGACATAGTTTTTGTGTGATAACGATAAGGGTTCTGCTTCGAGTAATTCCGCAAAGCCAATAATCGCATTTAATGGAGTGCGCAACTCGTGGCTCATGCGGGATACAAATTCAGATTTTGCACGACTGGCGCGTTCAGCCGCATCCTTAGCAGTACGCATTTCATTTAAGGTTTCGGCAAGTTTTTGATTCGCTTGTCTAATGCGGGTTAAAAATAACCACACTGCGGCGCTAGTGAGCATAATCACTAAAAGTACCAATAATATCTCCACCCATTTAAGGCGTGTACTTTGGAGTTCTAGTGCTGCTTCTAACTGCTGTAACTTGGCGCTGCTATCAAAAAACAAGCGGTTGGCGTTTTCATTCAACCGTTCAAAATACGGCGGAATATGTTTAAGAAATACATCAATGGTAATATGTACTTCAAAAAAAGCACTGCGATCATCTTGTTCTTGCGTATTCCAGCTTTGCGTTAATAACACCTCAAGCTCTTGTGTTTTTGCAGCAAGTTGATCAAGAAGTGGTGTTAGTTCAATCAATTCCATCACATACTGTTTGGAAGTAGGTTCTGGATAATAAGTGACCTCACGCACCATATCATCGCGCCCCTCTAAATTGAGGGATACGCGCCGCACCACACTCCCACCATCTTTCAATATCATTAAATCATGGCGCAACTTATCTAACTGCAAATCAATTGCTAGTTTGATGCGCTTTAATCCCGCTATATTGGGGGTTGACGCTAACTGATATAAGTTTTTTTCAATGCCGTTGATGCTGCGTATAATCTCTTCACCAATAAACAAGCGAGCGCGTTCATTGGCACTATGTGCGCTAATTTCTGCCTGAAAATCTGCAAAAATAACCCGCAAACTGAGAAGTAGAATTAAACATAACATGAACAATCCAAACAACCAGCGAATCGACGTACTCGTCACATGAACTGCCGCTGTGGTGACGGTTGGCGCAGGCAACGCCACTGGTTGTTTGGAATCTGAATGCGAACGATCCATGACTCAAATCACTCCTAAAGTGAGTTATTGATCAATCAAGGTTTGATTATCAAGAAAGCCATGTTTGCGAAAAATTGCTTGCCCCTCTTTGCCCGCTGTAAACTGCATAAAGCGGCGGGTTTGTTCTGGATATTTTGCACTGTTTAATTGGATCAATAACAAGGCTTGTGGTTTTGCTAACTGCTGATCAAGATCAATAACCTCAAGCAGCGCCGCATTTTCAGGAAAATAACCGGTTGCCCGCCAACTCAAGGTCACATCTGCTTCTTGCTTTTTCATCGCATTTAATAAACTGCGCGAATCAGGAGCAAGAAAAGCGGCAGCATGAATCACTTTAGAATAGATGCCAAGTGCATCTAAAATCGTTTTTGATTCCTGTCCTACGCTGCCAGATTCAGCGTTACCAATAATTGCAATCACATCTTTACGCAACAGTTCATGTGGCGTTGCTTTGATCTGTTTCGGATTACCTTTTTGCACCATCAACGCCATTTGATTATAGCCAACGGTTACGAAATCACCCAATAACCCTTCGGCTTGATGTTTGTCACGATAACTCGGCTCACCGGGCAAATACCATTCGCCTACGCCACTCTTTTTGGCGGATTGATATAAATCTTCGGAACCACCCTGCGCAATGGTTATTTTTACCGCTTCTTGCTGTTCAAACCGCTGGGCAATTTCAGTCATTGGACGTATCATGGTGATGCCGCAATACAATAACAATTCTGGCACTTTATCTGCTGCCAGCGCGAGGTTGCACTGCACACAAATCAACAGAGCAATACTCAATTTTTGCAAAAAGGAGTTCATGTGTTATCGCCTATGCGTGAGATGAAAAAAGTAAGGTTTGCGATGTCAACAAAAGTTGTGATAGTTTGCACAGCGCCCGGATGATAATCCTTGACCTCCATGAGGACAAGACTTCACCTTCATTCACTGCGATGCTATCGCTCTCGCACCAGTACGCACTTCTTTTTATTAGGAACCATTTTCCCATGACCGAACCACAAAAAATTATTCTTGATGCGTTTGAACGTCGCGCCGACATCACGCCGCGCACGGTAGAGACGCATGTCCGTGATGCGGTGCAAGATACCATTGAGCGTTTAGATCGCGGCATGTTGCGGGTTGCGGAAAAGCGCGATGAGACTTGGGTTGTAAATGAGTGGATTAAAAAAGCAGTGCTGCTGTCATTTCGTATTGAAGATAATTGGTCTATGAAAGGCGGCTTTACCAATTATTATGACAAGGTTGCTTCTAAATATGCGGATACCAATTCGCGTGAATTCCGCGATGCTGGAGTACGCATTGTCCCGCCTGCTACTGCGCGTAAAGGCGCTTATATTGCGCCGAGCTGCGTGTTAATGCCGTCCTATGTCAATATCGGTGCCTATGTTGATTCAGGTACGATGGTTGATACCTGGGCGACGGTTGGTTCCTGTGCGCAGATTGGAAAAAATGTGCATTTATCTGGTGGTGTGGGAATTGGTGGCGTATTAGAACCGGTGCAGGCGGCACCTACTATTATTGAAGACAATTGTTTTATTGGGGCACGATCGGAAATTGTAGAAGGAGTGATTGTCGGTGCTGGCGCGGTCATTTCAATGGGCGTTTATATTGGGCAAAGTACCAAAATTTATAATCGGATGACCGGTGAAGTGACCTATGGGCGGGTGCCAGCGGGAGCAGTGGTGGTTTCTGGTAATTTGCCCGCTGCAGATGGTTCGCATAGTCTGTATTGCGCCGTGATTATTAAACAGGTCGATGAAAAAACCCGCAGCAAGGTCGGCATTAACGAATTGCTACGCGATATTTAAGCAATCCGGTTTAGCACCAGCAAGACGCGATAAAAAACCTTTTCTTGCTAGGAAAGGTTTTTTTAATGCTGTTGTTACAATACAGCGGCATCTTCTTGAGGGTAGACGCGCACTAACATAATGCGCGGGCCATTCATTTTTTTCACCACCACATCGAATTTTTCAAAACGAATCCGCTGCCCTTCTTCTGGTAAATCGCCCAGTTGCTGCAAAATTAAACCGCCAACAGAATCCGCCGTCGTTTCCTCAATATCAATGCCCAGCGCCCGCTCTAAAGTGAAAATCGACAAGCTCCCTTTTCCCATTAAAGTGCCGTCATCTAATTTCATCCATTCGTTTTGTGATTGGCGAAATTCATCACGAATTTCTCCCACCAGCGCCCCCAATAAATTATCCAAAGTAATAAAGCCTAATGGATGTTTGTCTTGATAGGCGACGACTGCAAAATGAGGGGCACCTTGGCGAAAGCGCCGTAATAATTCACTCGCCGGTAAATTGGGTGATACGGTGAGCACGGGACGCGCTAAATGATCTAACGTGGTTAATGGTTCTGCTTGATGAAGTGCAAAAAAAACGTCTTTCAAATGAATCACCGCTTCAACTTGCTCTTTGGCATTCAAATACGGATAGCGGCTGTAACGGTGTTGCACCATGCGGTCTAAGTTCGTTTCCAAGTCATTGGCTTTGTATAGCACAATCGCTTCTCGAAAAGGGCGCATTAAATCGGCAACTTCTAAATTACGAAAATCCAGTGCTTGCGCCAGCGCCCGCCATTCGTCACTGGTATATTGCTCATTCGCCCGCGATGCCCGCAAAATGACTTTGAGTTCTTCGGTAGAATAATGCACATCGTGGTGATGCGCATTCTCTAAATGCAGCGTTTTTAATAGCCAATTTGAGCTGTGGTTGAGCATCCAAATGAGCGGATACATGAGCCAATAAAACCCATATAGCGGCGCGGCAGTTAGTATCCCAACCCGATCTGGAAAGCGAATGGCAATTGATTTTGGTGCTAATTCACCGACCACAATATGCAAATAAGAAATTACAAAAAACGCAAAAGAAAACGCGATGGTATGCACCAGATGTTCATTATCAACGCCTAATGCAATCAGCAGCGGACGCAGCAGTTGTGCAAAGGCGGGTTCACCGATCCATCCCAAGCCTAATGATGCCAGCGTAATCCCTAATTGACACGCGGATAAATAGGTATCCAGTTGTTGATGAACGCGAATGAGGATGCGCCCGCGCCAGCCGCGATTTTTTGCAATTGCTTTGACGCGAGTTTGGCGTAATTTTACCAAACCGAATTCGGCGGCGACAAAAAAACCATTGAGCAGGACTAATAAAAACGCAACGACAACTAACAATAGGTTATGTTCCATCATCATTGCTCTAGGCGCGTGGCAATTGATGGTGACAGCGGGTGCTGCGGTATTCAATTGCCAATTGTATTACAGCATTTTCAATCATTTTCATTCGTTAATGCTTCCAGTCATGTGATCAAAACGAGCAAACGTCATACTAAATTGTCCCCGTCCTTGGGTCAGGCTGCGCAGCGTGGTCGTATAGCCCAGCAATGACGCCAGCGCCGCTTCCACTCGCAAGGTGACATCGCCGCCGGTGCTGCTGGTGTGTTGAATCAGCGCCCGTCGCGCCTGCAAATCGCCCAGCACTGCGCCGACATTCATCTCCGGCACGATCACTTCCACCTGCATCACCGGCTGCATCAGCACCGGCGCGGCGGCAGCTAACGCATGGCGCAACGCCTTTGCCACCGCTGCCGCCACCGCTTCGGCAGTCGAACTCGCGCCAAATAATTCGATCTCGTCAACCCGCACCGCGACATCTAACACCGGTGCGCCTTGCAACGCGCCAGCGGCTAATCCGCTGTGCAGCGCCGCGATCAGGGCTTGCCGTTGCGCCGCGCTCAATTCTGCGCCAGCAGGCAGCAGACGCGGCTGCACCAGTTGTTGTTCACCGCTCCCACGCGGCAACGGCGTCACCGTTACCACCGCTCGCGCCATTAAATCAGGCTGGCGCGGATCGGGATGCGGCGGCGGTGCAAACAGTCCTTCTGCCGTCGCGGTCTGGCGAATGGTTTCGCGCAGCGCCACTGCCGGACGTCCACTGCGCACCTGCACCCCAAACTCCCGTTCTAACCGCTCCAACACGATCTGCAAATGCAATTCGCCCATGCCGCGCAGCACGCGCTGTCCCGTGTCCGGGTCTTCCTCCAGCCGCAGCGTCGGATCTTCTTGCAGCACTTTATCCAACACTTCTAACAGTTTATCGGTATCCGTGCTGCCGCTGGGTTCAATCGCCAAACCGAGCACGGGCGTATAAGTGGCGATCCGTTCTAAGTGCAGCACCTGCTCCGGAGCGCACAGCGTGTCGCCGGTAGCGGCAAACCGCAGCCCAGCCAACAGCACGATTTGCCCGGCTTCGGCGTGATCGAGCTTGGTTTTTTTACCGGCATCGACCGCAAACAGCCGCGCTACCTGTTCCTGTTGCAAGCGACCGTCGCGGCGCTGAAAGACCACCGGATCGCCGGGTTTGAGCGTACCGCGATAAAGCCGCGCAAACACATGCCGCCGTCCGTCCCACAGTTGCACCTTGAACGCCAGCGCCACCAGTGCGCCTTTGGCAGACAGCGGCAGCGGGTGCTGACTGCCATCCGGCAAGGTCGCCAACGTCGGAGGACGATCCAACGGTGCCGGTAAAAACTCCACGACGCCATCCAGCAGCGGCTGCACGCCGAGATTGCGTAAGGCGCTGCCGCCATAACAGGGACACAGTTGTCCGCGCAAGGTGCCGATGCGCAACGCAGCGCGGAGTGCGGCCGCACTCGGTTCTGCGCCAGCGAGCACCTGCTCTGCCAGCACGTCGTCCATTTCCGCTGCCGCCAACAACAGACTTTCTCGTAAATCAGCCACTTGCGCCCACAGCGCCGCCGGGCACGGTTCAGAATGCACTTCAGCGCCCTGTTCACCATCAAAATGCAGCAGCGTGCGTTCCAACAAATCAATCACGCCCGCACCGTCTGGCAGCGGCACCGTCAGCGGCACCGGTTCGATGTGCAGCCGCTGTTTGATCGCCGCCAACGTTCGCCGCAAATCTGCGCCGGGGCGATCCATTTTGTTGATGAAAAACAACGCGGGCAATTGAAATTGTGACCGCTGCCGCCACACCGTTTCCGTTTGCGGCTCCACCCCGCGCACGCCATCCAGCACCACTACGCACCCGTCCAGCACCCGCATGGCGCGTTCGACCTCAATGGTAAAATCGACGTGTCCGGGCGTGTCTACTAATTGCAACAGATGGTTGCGCCAAGGCGCTTGTGTGACCGCAGCGGTGATGGTGATGCCGTGCCGCTGCTCTTCGGCGAGATAATCCATGTGCGCGGCACCGTCGTGAACTTCGCCGATTTTGTAGGAAGCGCCGGTATAAAACAGGATGCGCTCAGTAAGCGTGGTTTTGCCGGCGTCAACGTGAGCAACGATGCCAATATGACGAACGTGTGATAATTGCGCGGAGGTGTTCATTGCTGTCAACGCTTCCCAATAAATAAACGCTCAATTCAATTCGGAAACATCCTTGGTTATGGCGAATTATTCACCACTCCGCCTCAGCATTTGTCATGGACGCCTGCTTGATCCTGCTAACGGCATTGATTGCGTCACCGATCTTCATCTCGCTGATGGGCGCGTGCTCGCGGTCGGGGCGACGCCAGCGGAGTTTCAACCCGAGCGCGTGATTGATGCCAGTGGCTTGATCGTGTGTCCGGGCTTGATTGATTTATGTGCCCGTTTGCGTGAGCCGGGTCACGAGCACAAAGCAACCATCGCCAGCGAAACCCGCGCTGCCGCTGCTTCTGGCATCACGACGCTGTGTTGTCCACCAGATACACATCCGGTGCTTGATACGCCAGCGGTTGCCCAACTGGTGCAGCAACTCGCCAAACGCGCTGGTTATGCGCGAGTGCTTCCGGCGGGCGCGATGACGCAAGGGCTGGCGGGAAACAAGATCACGGAAATGGCGGCGTTGAAACGCGCTGGCTGTCCGGTGTTGAGTCAGGCACAGCAGCCGGTGCGCAACGCGCAGGTGCAGCGCCGGGCGTTGGAATATGCGGCAACTTTTGGGCTGACGGTATTTTTGCATCCGTGCGATCCCGATCTGTGTGAAGGCGGCTGTGTTCACGAGGGGCGCGTGAGTACGCGCTTGGGGCTGCCCGGTATTCCCGAAGCGGCAGAAACTGTCGCCATTGCGCGGGATTTGGCGCTGGCAGAACAGACGGGAGCGCGGATTCATTTTCGTGGGTTATCAACCGCTCGCGGGGTGGCGATGCTGACGGAAGCGAGGCAGCGCGGGGTTCGCGCCAGCGGCGATGTCAACATTCATCAATTGTTTTTAACTGAGGAAGCGGTGGCGACCTTTGATGCCAATTGCCACCTGATTCCGCCCTTGCGCACTGCCGCAGATCGGGCGGCGCTGCGGCACGCGGTGGCGACGGGTGATCTCAGCGCGATCTGCTCGGATCATCAACCGCACGATGCGGATGCCAAGCTCGCGCCCTTTCCCGAAACGGCTCCGGGGATATCAGCATTGGAAACGTTATTGCCGCTGGCGCTGCGGCTGGTGGAACTGGGCGAGGTGGAATTGCTGCCGCTGCTGGCGCGACTCACCAGCGGCCCGGCGGACATTCTGGGGCGCACGCTCGGCCAACTCACGCTCGGCGCACCAGCGGATGTCTGTTTATTTGATCCAGCGGAGGTGTGGACGCCGACGGCAGCGACGCTGATCAGTCGCGGGCATCATTCGCCCTTTTTGGGGCTGGAACTGCGCGGGCGCGTCATCGGAACCATCTTGGGTGGGCGCGTGGTTTTTGAACAACCGCGCTTGAAATCGCTGTCAAATCTCCAACAGTGAATTCAAACAATTGAGCGCAGGCAATGCACTTTGAATTGCCTGCATGAATACGCGCAATGGCAGACAACAAAAAAGCTGATAACTTTGGTTATCAGCTTTTTAATTCGGTAGCGGGGGCAGGATTTGAACCTACGACCTTCGGGTTATGAGCCCGACGAGCTGCCTGACTGCTCCACCCCGCAATTGAAGAATGAATACTAAACACCTCAGCGCCTGATTGCAAGCCTTAAATCGCAATCCCGTTGGCGAGCGCGGTAAACAGTGCGATTCAATTGAGCCACTGCGCCGATTTTGGTAGCTTGACCACAGCTGTCGGGCAAACGCCCGTGACCTATTTTTTGAAGTCTGTTGCTTATGACCAAGTTCATTTTTATCACTGGCGGCGTGGTGTCCTCGCTGGGCAAAGGCATTGCCTCTGCCTCACTGGCCGCCTTGCTTGAAGCACGCGGCTTGCGCGTGACCATGATCAAGCTCGATCCGTACATCAACGTCGATCCCGGCACCATGAGTCCGTTTCAACACGGCGAGGTGTACGTCACCGACGACGGCGCGGAAACCGATCTTGATCTCGGTCATTACGAGCGTTTTTTGCGCACCCGCATGGGACGTAATAACAATTTCACCACCGGGCAGATTTATGAAAGCGTGATCCGCAAAGAGCGGCACGGCGATTATCTCGGCCGCACCGTGCAGGTGATTCCACACATCACCGACGAGATCAAACACTGCATCCGGCTGGGCGCAGAAGGCGCAGATGTGGCGATGGTGGAAATTGGTGGCACCGTCGGCGACATCGAATCGCTGCCGTTTTTGGAGGCGATTCGGCAAATGCGCGTCGAGGAGCGGCGCGAGAACGTGCTGTTTATGCACCTGACGCTCGTGCCGTATATCCACACCGCCGGCGAAATCAAAACTAAACCGACTCAGCACTCGGTCAAAGAACTGCGTTCCATCGGCATTCAGCCCGACATCTTGCTCTGTCGCTCCGAACGCGCTCTGCCCGATGAGGAGCGGCGCAAGATCGCGCTGTTCACCAACGTAGCGGAAAACGCGGTCATTTCCGCCGTTGACGCCGACAACATTTATCGCATTCCGCGCCTGCTCCACGCGCAGCAACTTGACGATCTCGTCGTCACGCAGTTCCGGCTCGACGTGCCCGCTGCCGATTTGAGCGAATGGGATCGCGTGTTAGCCGGGTTTGACCACCCGCGCCAGCAAGTGCGTATCGGCATGGTGGGAAAATATATGCACCTGACCGAGGCCTACAAATCGCTGTCGGAGGCGCTCGCTCACGCCGGCGTTCACACCGATACCAAGGTCGAGATTTTGTATCTCGATGCCGAAGAAATTGAACAACAGGGCACTGCTGCGTTGCAGGGTTTAGATGCGATTCTGGTGCCCGGCGGCTTTGGCGAGCGCGGGATTGACGGCAAGATCGCTGCCGCGCAATTTGCCCGTGAGCAGCGGATTCCGTATCTCGGCATCTGTCTGGGAATGCAGATTGCGGTGATTGAATACGCCCGCCATCTCGCCGGTTTGGAGGACGCGCACAGCACTGAATTTGACCGCGATACGCCGCATCCGGTGATTGCGCTGATCACGGAATGGCGCGACGAGCGCGGCAAGCTGGAGACGCGCAGCGCCAGCGACGATCTTGGCGGCACGATGCGCCTCGGTGGACAAAACAGTCGGCTTGAGCCGGGCAGTTTGGCGCGGAAGGTGTACGGCACGGCGCAAATCCGCGAGCGCCATCGTCATCGCTATGAATTCAACAATCGTTATCTCAACGCGATGAAAGATGCGGGGATGCGGTTTTCGGGCTGGTCGCTGGATAACAAACTGGTTGAAATTATTGAAATTCCCGATCATCCGTGGTTCATCGCTTGCCAATTCCACCCCGAATTCACCTCCACGCCGCGTGATGGCCATCCGCTGTTTCGTGGCTTCGTGCGGGCGGCGCTGGCGCAGCGTGAACGCAGCGGAGTGCCAAGCGCATGATGTCCTTGCTGAATTTTGAAGTCGGCAGTGATCGCCCGCTGTTTTTGATCGCCGGTCCGTGCGTGTTGGAAAGCGCGGCGCTGGCGCAAGACACCGCTGGTGCTCTCAAAGAGCTGACCACCGCGCTTGGCATTCCGTTCATTTATAAATCCTCGTTTGATAAAGCCAACCGCTCGGCAGGCGCGAGCTTTCGCGGCTTGGGCATCGACGCGGGGTTGCAGATTTTGGCGGACGTGCGCGAGAAAATCGGCGTGCCGGTGCTGACTGATGTTCACGAAGACACGCCGTTGGCGGAGGTCGCAGCGGTGGTGGACGTGCTGCAAACGCCCGCGTTTTTGTGTCGCCAAACCAATTTCATCCGCGCTGTTGCCAGTCAGGGCAAGCCGGTCAATCTCAAAAAAGGGCAATTTCTCGCGCCGGGCGATATGCGCCACGTTGTCGATAAAGCGCGGGCGACTGGCAATCAGCAGCTCATGGTGTGCGAGCGCGGATTTTCGTTTGGATATAACAACTTGGTGGCGGATATGCGCTCGCTGGCAATCCTGCGCGAGACCGGCTGCCCGGTGGTGTTTGATGCGACGCATTCGGTGCAATTGCCGGGCGGTGCGGGTACGCAGTCCGGTGGTCAGCGCGAATTTGTGCCGGTGCTGGCGCGAGCGGCAGTGGCGGTGGGCATTGCCGGCATTTTTATGGAAACCCATCCCACTCCTGAGCTGGCGCTGAGTGATGGCGCAAATTCTTGGCCGCTGGCGCAACTGCGCGAGTTGTTGGAAATGCTGCTGGCAATTGATCGGGTAGTGAAAGTGCGCGACGGCAGCGGCGTGGTTTAGCGAGCCATCATCAACACGTTGCTGGGTTCATAACAGTTGGTCATAAGGTATGATAATAGATGTGTCAGGAACCGTATGATTGGATACAAGGCTCAATTGAGAAATTGTGTTGTCGTGGTTGCCAACCGATTTTTTCCAGCAGTAAAACCTGTTCCTATTTGTGGAAAAATTAAACCATATGTATCACTTGCAGATAGAAATTTTATCTGCGCGTGTAGATTTAGCGCAGATAGAGATTTGAACGCTGCGCTCAATCTGAATCCAATCCGGTCTGGACACGTTACAGCCGAGACCTTAAATGCGCACAAGAGCACAGTGTTATCGTGGATTTTGCGTTGATGGTGTGAATAGATACTAGAAAATCATAGGTTTTTAGTAGCGGCACTTAAAGGATCATTGCCAATGCCCATGTCGCGTCAGTCGGTTGTGGAAGCAAGCCTCGAACAAGCCAAAGTCCTGCAACGAGCGATGGCGATGTTGACCGTCGTGGGTGCGGTGGTGTTAGCAGTGCTGGTGTATTTCAGCCGCGATTGGATCATCACCCAAGCCTCGCAATTGGGTCTCAGCGAACCGTTGACGTACGCTCTGTTTATTGGTACCGCGCTCTTGGGTACTAATTTCATCACTGGCATTTTGTTTTTCCAATTCAATTCCCGCACCACCAGTGCCATGTGTCGCGCCTTAAACGCGGTTGATGATTCTTTATTGGAAGCAGCGCAGATTCACGCCGCCGGCGTTCAAACCTTGACGCTGACGGTTGAGCAAGATCAAGCGATTCAACAGCAACTGACCGAAGCGGTGCGCGACACCGAAGCCTCGGCGCTGACGCTGATCGAACGGGCGACCGCATTAAATCACTCTGCCAGCGCGTTATTGAATTATCTAACCCACTCGGCGCGTAACGCGCTGGATATGGAAGATGACATTGCGCACGGCGTCACCGACATCACCGAAGTTGCCCGTTTTGTGCAGGAATTGCCCACCAAAATTCACGACGATATGACCGCGATTCAGCGCGTGTTGGGCGACATTCACCAGCTCGAAGGGTTGGCGACGGCGATCAAGCGCATCAGCAAGCAGACGAATTTGCTGGCGCTCAATGCCGCAATTGAAGCCGCTCGCGCTGGTGAAGCGGGCAAAGGATTTGCGGTGGTGGCGGATGAAGTGCGGGCGCTGGCAAATGATGCGGCAGCAGCAGCAAATGCTATTGAAGCGGGATTAAACCAAGCCTTGAACGCGGTGGAGCGCAATTTACAATTAGATTTATTGGGTGCTTCCACGCACCAATTAGATCGCGCTAATCATGCGGTGGATTCAATTCAGCATCTGCGTGATAACTATGAAGACATGCAGCAATTTTATAAAACGCTGTTTTCCGTAGTCACGCAACACAATACGGCACTGGCGACGCAAATTAGCGATATGTTGGGAATGCTGCAATATCAAGATGTCGTGGGGCAGCGCGTGGGGCGAGTGCAAACGGCGTTAATACGACGTTGTGAATTATTCACTGCCAGCGCCAGTAATGATGATCAACTGCGCGAATTGCCGCCGCAGTTGTTGCAATTGCTTAATGATTATTTAACTGGTGAAGCCTGCCATGCGCGTTCTACGACGAATGCGGAAACGTCGGAAGTGCGGATTGAATTATTTTGAATGCGTTGTCAGTTGTCAGTAAAAAATCTGTTACAGCTTAACCTTTTCAGCAACTGTATTTTGATTAAAAAATATCCTCATCGTTCTTTGCGAACAGTCGCGCTGTCAATAATGGCAGAATACGCCCCCGCGTATTCTGCACCATTCAATTCAAGCCTGTGCGGCGACCAATCCCCGCAATTCATCCAATGAATCAATCACTGCATCCGGTTGCGCTTCTCGAATATCCACGCCGTGATTGTAGCCATAGCTCATGCAAATAATGCCAAACCCAGCCGCTCGCGCCGCTTTCACATCCGTGCCCGAATCACCAATCATCAACGCATCGGTTGGCGCGACGCCGAAATGCCGCGCCGCGTGGAGCAGCGGCATCGGGTCTGGCTTTTTGCGCGGCAGGCTGTCGCCGCTGACCACCAGCCCGAAATAATCCCGAATACCGACCTGTTGCAGCAGCGGTTCCGTGAACTGCGCGGCTTTGTTGGTGACGCAGCCGAGCGGATAACCGGCAGTGCGCAGAAATTCCAGCCCCTCGCGCACGCCCGGATACAGCACCGAGCGGGTTGAGGTGTTCGCTGCGTACAACGCGACAAAAAGCGGATATGCCAGCGCGTAATCCGCCGGGTCTGGCTCGCCGTCAAGCTGACCGATGAGCGCCCGACACACCAGCCGCTCGACGCCGTTGCCGACCCACGTCCGCACCGCCGCTTCACCCCACGCCGGACGCCCCAATTGCTCCATCATCGCGTCCACGCAAAACGTCAGATCGGGAACGCTATCCACCAGCGTCCCGTCCAAATCACACAGCACCATCTTTGGTTGCAGCATCGTCAGCAATCCGTTTTAACGACTCACCGTCGCCATCGCCGCTCGCATCTCTTTGATAATGCTGTCATAACGATGCGCATCGCTGGCGCTGGGCTTGCTGAAAATCCCCGAACCAGACACGAAAGTATCCGCGCCAGCCGCTTTCACCTCGGCGATGTTGTCGGCTTTGACGCCGCCGTCGATCTCCAGCCGAATATCAAACCCAGAGTTATCAATGATTTGCCGCGCTTGACGCAGCTTTTCAAAGGTCGCAGGAATGAAACTCTGGCCGCCAAAACCGGGGTTGACCGACATCAGCAAAATCATGTCCACCTTGTCCAGCACATAATCGAGATAACTCAATGGGGTAGCGGGATTGAACACCAGCCCAGATTTGCAGCCTTCCGCACGAATCAGTTGCAACGTGCGGTCGATGTGCTCGCTGGCTTCGGGATGAAACGTGATGTAGGTCGCGCCGGCCGCGGCGAAATCGGGAATGATCCGATCCACCGGCTTGACCATTAAATGCACGTCAATTGGCGCGGTGACGCCGTGTTTGCGCAGCGCCTCGCACACCAGCGGACCGATGGTCAGATTCGGCACATAATGATTGTCCATCACGTCGAAATGCACGATGTCCGCGCCCGCAGCGAGAACGTTGTCCACTTCTTCGCCGAGCTTGGCGAAATTTGCCGACAAAATGGAAGGTGCAATCAGGTCAGTTGTCATCGTGAAAATTCCTTATGAAATGGACAGGCTGCGGCGCTCAACTAACGCGACAGATCAATCGTTGGCTGGTTTAAGAAAGCACGAAACTCTAACTGAATGGGCTGATATTTTCACCGCACCGCAGTCGTTACCGATCATGGCGCAGATGTTGCTGTTTATCGCAAATACGCATTTATTGAGGAAATACCGCACAGATGTCCACCATTCTCAACCGACTCGTGCAAGAAGTCGCCGCCGGCACGCTCGTACCCTATCTCGGCGCTGGCGCATTAACCGGCGCAGTCGATCCCGTCACCGCTGCGCCGATTCCCGCCGACAGCGACAGCCTCATCATCGCCATGAATGACGGCAAACCAATGGCTCCGCGCCTGATGTGGGAATTTCCCCGCGCTGCGATGAATGTCGAACTCAAACGCGGACGCTCTGCCGTGCATCGTTTTTTGGAAACCACTTACAACCAGCGCACTTGGACGCGAGCGCCGCTGCACGATTGGCTGCAACACATTCGCCCGCCATATGTCATCGACATCAACCGCGACACGCAACTGCAAGATTCTTATGCAGATATTCCGCACACCTTGATTCGCGGCATCGCTCGCACGGGCGGCACGGACTATCGTTTTCGGCTGCATCATTACGATGGCGAGCGTTATCACGAAATCAATCAACAAGCGATTGATTCAACGCTGCCAATTCTATTCAAACCGATGGGAAGTCCGCGTCCTGATCCGACTTATATTGCCTCGGATGCCGATTATGTGGATTACATCACCGAATTGATGGGCGGATTTGCAATTCCCGATGTGGTGAAAACGCTGCGGATTGGCAAACGCTATTTGTTTATTGGTTTACGGTTTCAACGCGATACCGAGCGGATGATTATGTCCGACATGATTTATAACGCTGCGGCATCACCAGCGGGCTGGGCGCTCATTCCAGAACCAACGGATAAAGAACGGCGCTTTTGTGAGAAAAAAGATGTTGTGATTATTGAAGCGGATGTCGCGGATTTATTAGCGGCTTAAGCGTAGAAACCAACATCACCGCAATTAAATACTCGTCATTATTAAAGCGGAGCAATTGTTTATATTTAAGAGTGACGCAGTTAAAAAAAGTTGTCAGTTAGCGGTTGTCACCGCTAACTGACAACTCAATCACACAAACAGCGCCGGATAATCGGTGTAACCGACTTCAGCGCCGCCATAAAACGTCGCGGGATCGGGCAAATTCAACGGCGCATCCTGCTCCAGTCGCTCCACCAAATCGGGATTGGCAATAAATGCTTTACCGAAAGAGATCAAATCGGCGCTATTGCTGGCGCGAGCAGCCAGCGCCAGCTCGCGGGTGTAACCGTTATTGGCAATGTAAGTCCCGGCAAAAATTGAACGCAACCGACTGATTTGGAACGAATGTCCAGTCTCTCGCGCTCCGCCGGTCACACCTTCAATGACGTGCAAAAAACCGATCTCGCGTCGTGATAACGCCTGCGCGACATAGCTAAACAGCGGCTCGGGATCGCTGTCATCAATATCGTTGACCGGCGACAACGGCGACAGCCGCACGCCAACCCGTTCTTTTTCCCACACTTCCAGCACTGCATCAGTTACTTCGAGCAGCAGCCGAGCGCGATTTTCAATGCTGCCGCCATATTCATCGCTGCGCCGATTGGTTTTATCGCGCAGAAATTGATCGAGCAAATAACCGTTGGCGGCGTGAATTTCCACGCCGTCAAAACCGGTAGCTTGGGCATTGACCGCCGCTTGGCGATAATCAGCGATAATGCTAGGAATTTCAGCGAGTTCCAAAGCGCGGGGCAGCACCATGTCCACCATGCCGCGCCCCGTGAAGACCTGACCAACCGGCAGCACTGCGGATGGTGCCACCGGCAACGCTCCATCCGGTTGCAGTTCTGGATGCGAAATGCGCCCAACGTGCCACAACTGCGCCATGATTGTGCCGCCCGCCGCGTGAACAGCATCCGTCACCAGCCGCCAGCCCGCGATTTGCTCGGCGCTATAAATACCCGGCGTTTGAATATAGCCTTTGCCATGCGGTGAAATTTGCGTTCCCTCGCTAATAATTAAACCAGCGCTGGCGCGTTGCGCGTAATAAGTCGCCATCAATGGCGTTGGAACATCACCCGCTCCGGCACGGCTGCGGGTTAATGGTGCCATCACAATACGATTAGCAAGTTTCAAATTGCCCAATTGATACGGTTGAAAAAGATCAGTCATCAGTGGTTCTCGATTCTGTAGGTTGGGTTGCCGCTTTTGGCAACCCAACAAATGAAACTAACATTACCGCAATTAAATACCCGTCATTATCAAAGCGGCACAATTTTTATATCTCAGCGATTCAGTTGGGTTGACGCTGTCAACCCAACCTACCATTAAAACAGCAATGGCAGCACATCTTCATAACGCGAGGCAAAATGTACTTTTAAGCCCTTGCGAACGTGCTCCGGCACTTCATCAAAATCGCTGCGATTCTCTGCCGGCAAAATGATTTCTTTGATTTTAGCGCGACGCGCTGCAATCAATTTCTCTCGAATACCACCAACTGGAAATACTTCACCAGTTAAAGTAATTTCGCCAGTCATTGCAAGCCGCCGCACCGGTTGATTGCGGGCTAATGATAATAATGCACTCACCAATGTAATACCCGCCGATGGACCATCTTTTGGCGTTGCGCCCGCTGGGACATGAACGTGAATAAAAGCCATCTCAAAAAATGTCGGATCAGCACCGAATTGTTGCGCATGACTCACTAAATACCCATACGCAATTTCGGCCGATTCTTTCATCACATCGCCGAGTTGACCGGTGAGCTTAAAACCGCGTGTAAAACTATGCGTTCGCGCCGCTTCAATCGACAGCGTCGCCCCGCCCATCGCCGTCCACGCCAAGCCCGTGACCACGCCCGGTCCGGTCAGTTTGCGCTCATCGCGGAACACCGCCCCGCCGAGATAATTCGGCAATTGCGCAGCAGTAATTGTCAGCGGTGCCACCGTGCCCTCCAATAAACGCACCGCCACTTTGCGCACAATTTTGCCGAGTTGTTTTTCTAAACGCCGTACTCCCGCATCACGCGCATAACCATCAATTAACGTGCGCAACGTTGCAGTATCCAATTTCACCGTGTCTTTATTCAAGCCGGCGCGTTCCAATTGCCGTGGCAAAAGATACTTTTTCGCAATTTGGAGTTTTTCCTCCGCGATATAGCCGGATAATTGAATCACCTCCATCCGATCCAATAACGGTGCCGGAATGGTATCTAATTGGTTCGCAGTGCAAACAAATAACACTTTAGACAAATCAAAGCGCAAATCTAAATAATGATCGAGAAAATCAACATTCTGCTCTGGATCAAGCACTTCTAATAATGCAGATGCGGGATCGCCATGATAAGACGCGCCAATTTTATCAATCTCATCCAGCAAAATCACCGGATTGGCAGTTTCCGCATCTTTCACTGCTTGCAAAAACTTCCCCGGCATCGCGCCAATATAGGTACGGCGATGCCCTTTTATCTCCGCTTCATCGCGGATGCCGCCGACTGAAAAACGAAAAAAGCGCCGTCCCAACGCATCAGCAATGGAGCGTCCAATGGAGGTTTTACCCACACCCGGCGGCCCAACTAATAAAATAATCGACCCCGCAATTTCACCCTTGTGAATACCAACAGCGAGAAATTCGAGAATTCGATCTTTCACATCTGCCAAGCCGTAATGATCGTGGTCAAGAACGCGCCGCGCCCGCTTCAAATCCAACTTATCTTTAGAATGTTTGCCCCAAGGCAATAGCGTGATCCAATCCAAATAATTGCGCGTGACGGCATATTCTGGCGAGCCAGTTTCTAACATGCCCATCTTCTCCAGTTCTTCACCGACCCGCTTTTGTGCCTGCTCGGTCAACACCAAACCTTTTAAGCGCGTTTGGAATTTATCAATCTCAGCAGTGCGATCATCTTTGGCAATGCCGAGCTCTTTTTGAATCGCCTTCATCTGCTCGCGTAAAAAGAATTCACGCTGCTGTTTGTGCATCTTCTCTTCAACAGTGCGGCGGATTTTTTGCTGGGCGCGAGCGAGTTCGAGTTCATTATTTAAGAGCACCAGCACCTTTTCCATCCGCGATAGCAGCGGCACCAATTCCAACACTTCCTGCAATTGATCCTTGTTGGCGGTGGTCAAACTGGCTGCAAAATCAGATAAATGCGAGGGATCATCCGGGCCAAACCGATCTAAAAACATCCGCAATTCTTCAACGTACAGCGGATTGAGCGGGAGCAATTCTTTAATGGTGTTAATCACCGCCATTGCGTATGCTTTGACATCTGAACTCGGCGTTCCGCTGGGTTCTGGTAAATAGGTGACACGCGCATAAAACGGCACTGCGCCATTCACCCAATCCGCAATCCGAAACCGTTGCAAGCATTCAACCAATACCTGCAAATGTTCATCTTGTTGATGAATGCGATGCACTCGGCATACGGTGCCAATCGCACGAAAATTCACCGGTGTGGCTTCTTCTGATGTCTCACTATTCACTAATACCACGCCGAGTATTTTGTGCTCCGTATCGGCAACTGCACGCATGGTCGCAGTCCAATGTGCAGCATCCATCATTAACGGCACGGCTTGCCCAGGAAAGAATGGACGCGACGCAACCGGCAATAAATGAATTTCAGTAGGCAATACATCATTAGCGCGGGCAAGTTGAATGGAATCATCTGCTGTTGACGCCGCATCATGTTCTAATGTGTTGTCATCCGCTGATGGTGTAGCATCGTGTTCTAAAGTGTTGTCATCCGTATCCGTCATTACAAATGCTCCAGTTCATTTTTTGTGTGAATCGTTAAACAGTTTTGCGGTTTAACGCTTCTTTTTTAGCAAGAGAAAACCTCCATTTTTGTATAATGGAGGTTGAAAATCGTTATCGCAACTGCGTAATGTCGCGCACTGCGCCATGTGCCGCGCTGGTGGTCATTGCCGCATACGCCCGCAGCGCCGCTGACACTTCACGCTCCCGCGCCAGCGGTTGCCATGCCGCCGTACCCCGCGCCAACATTGCATTGCGCCGCGTCGCTAATGTCTCATCATCAAGCAATACGTCAATCCGCCGGGCTGGAATATCAATTGCGATTTGATCGCCATTTTCAATTAAAGCAATCACGCCACCTTCCGCAGCTTCCGGTGATACATGACCAATTGATAATCCTGAAGTACCACCCGAAAACCGTCCATCAGTAATCAATGCGCAGGCTTTACCCAGTCCTTTTGATTTCAAATAGCTGGTTGGATAGAGCATTTCCTGCATTCCGGGCCCACCTTTTGGCCCTTCGTAGCGAATGATCACGACATCACCAGCTTGAATTTGCTCAGTGAGAATTGCGTTTACTGCGTCCTCTTGGCTTTCAAAAATACGCGCCGGGCCGGTAAATGTCAGGTTTGCCGCATCAACGCCCGCCGTTTTGACGATGCAGCCGTCCGCTGCCAGATTGCCAAACAGCACCGCCAAGCCACCGTCGCGGCTATACGCATGATTTAGATCACGAATACAGCCGCCAGCGCGATCCACATCCAACGTCGCCCACTGCGCATGTTGGCTGAACGCAACCTGCGTCGGCACTCCGCCGGGTGCGGCGAGATACCGGTGCTGCGCGGTCGAAGTCACTGTTTTTCCAGCAATATCCCACTCCGCCAACGCCGCGCCGAGGGTTGCGGAATGCACGGTTTGGCAATCGCGGTGCAGCAATCCGGCGCGATCTAATTCACCCAAAATTCCAATGACGCCGCCTGCTCGATGCACATCTTCCATATGAAAAAGCTGCGTCGCGGGTGCAACTTTGCACAAATTGGGTACCTGCCGACTGAGGCGATCAATATCCGCCATTGTGAAATGAACGCCCGCTTCGTGCGCAGCCGCTAATAAATGCAGCACCGTATTCGTGGAGCCACCCATTGCAATATCTAAACTCATTGCGTTTTCAAAGGCAGCAAAGGTTGCAATTGAGCGCGGTAAGACGCTGGCATCATCCTGTTCATAATAACGGCGCGTCAATTCGACAATTAAACGACCAGCTTCTAAAAATAGCGTTTCGCGTTCGGCATGAGTGGCGAGTAATGAGCCATTGCCGGGTAAACCAAAACCAAGTGCTTCAATTAAACAATTCATGGAGTTGGCAGTAAACATGCCGGAGCAGGAACCGCAAGTCGGGCACGCCGAGCGTTCTAATTGCGCAACATCGGCGTCACTTTCATTCGGATTAGCCGCTGCAATCATGGCATCAATTAAATCGAGCGCGTGTTCACCATCGCTGCGCAATATCTTTCCCGCTTCCATTGGCCCGCCGGAAATAAACACAGTAGGAATGTTCAAACGCAGTGATGCCATTAACATGCCGGGCGTGATTTTATCGCAATTGGATAAACACACCAGCGCATCAGCACAATGCGCATTTGCCATGTATTCCACCGAATCCGCAATTAAATCACGCGACGGCAGCGAATAGAGCATTCCGCCGTGTCCCATTGCAATTCCATCATCAATGGCGATGGTATTAAACTCTTTTGCTACGCCACCCGCCACTTCAATTTGACGTGCAATTAACTGTCCCAAATCTTTCAAATGAACATGACCGGGCACGAATTGCGTAAACGAATTGACGACGGCAATAATTGGCTTATTAAAATCGGCATCGGTCATACCCGTTGCCCGCCATAATGCACGAGCACCAGCCATATTGCGCCCGTGAGTGGTTGTGCGTGAACGATAGTGCGGCATAGTAGTCAGTCCTGTTGAAAAGTAAGGCGTAACATTCAAGGATACGGGATAACGCTTTTAACGGGTATTCTGCGCTGTTTTTTTCATCAATTGTATAACCGTCAATGGTGGTAAATATGTCATTTCTTGACAAGCTCCGCGCTTGTAATACTTGGAATTCAGAACACTTTTTACCGTTTTATCTCAACGGTGAGCGCATCGGCAGCCTGCGCCCGGCAGCGGCAGAACAGTTGCGGCGCTGGCCACAGCAGTTTGAGGTGACGTTAGCGGCCGTGTATTGGTACGGAGCGCCCGCTGATTTCGCCGCACGTTCGGCGATTTTAGCCGATATAGTGGCGGAATTCGCCGCACAAGAGCTGATCACGCATCAGCACGGCGAGCTGTACCCGGTGACGGCGAGCACCCGCGAACAGGCGCGTTGTTTGATTGATCGGGCGGCCGCGCCATTCTTTGGAATGCGTGCGTTTGGGCAACATCTCAACGGTTTTGTCCGTACCGCGCACGGTTTGGAGCTGTGGGTGGGGCGGCGGGCGGCGAATCGGCGTCATTATCCCAATTGTCTCGATCATCTCGTGGCCGGCGGGCTGCCAGCGGGGTTGAGTTTGGCAGACAATTTGCGCAAAGAATGTGCGGAAGAGGCGGGAATGGCGGCGAAATTGGCGGATCAGGCGGTCGCAGTTGGCGCGGTGAGTTATTGCCAAGACTCGGCGCGAGGTTTGAAACCGGATGTGATGTATTGCTATGACCTTGAATTGCTAGAAGATTTTGTGCCGCGCTGCACCGATGGCGAAGTGGACAGTTTTGTGCGAATGCCGGCAGCGGAAGTGCTGGAACTGGTGCGCGACAGTGATCAATTCAAATTGAATTGTAATTTGGTCATTATTGATTTTCTGATTCGACACGGTTTAATAACGCCTGCAGAGCCGGATTATTTAGAATTGGTGCGCGGTTTGCGCGTAAAGCTGCCAGAATAATCGCCGCAATTTTCCGCTAACAGGTTAATTCAGTTATAATGAGATTAACCTCATGTGCCGCTGTTAGCAACAGCGGCAAGTTTATCAACAACACGGTGAAGCACATGAATAATAACGAACTGTATTATGGCGACAATCTGGACGTGCTGCGCAATAAAATTGAAAAAGACAGCATTGATTTATGTTACATCGACCCGCCGTTTAACTCCAAGCGCAATTATTTCCAGATTTATACCAATGTCGGCAAGGAAGATCAGGCGCAAGCGCAAGCATTTATTGATACTTGGACGTGGAATGCGTTGGCGGATCGCGCTTTAATGGAGATCATTGGCAATGAAGGCGGACGTTATACGCGCCAGACGATTGAATTGCTCAAGGGATTGGATGCAGTGTTGGGGCGCAGCGGTTTATTATCCTATTTAGTGAGCATAACGCAGCGGGTAAATGAGATTCAGCGCGTGTTAAAACCAACCGGCAGCTTTTATCTACATTGCGATCCCACCGCGTCGCATTATTTGAAGCTGATTTTAGATAGTGTGTTTTGTGCGCGGGGTGGAGATTATTTGAATGAGATCGTGTGGCCACGCACTAATGCGCATAACATGAAAACTCGTGGTTATGTACGCTCAAATGACATCATCTTTTTTTATACAAAAAGTCAGAACTTTGTGTGGAATAAATCCCATACTATTTATTCACCTGCGCAGCTTAAACGCTATAAACCAGATGAAAATGGTCGTTTATTTACGGGTCAAGATTTAACGCTTTCTGGCAATACCTATCGCAATTTTGTTTGGCGTGGTACCAAACCTGCTAAAAACAGAGGATGGGCATTTAGTGAAACCCGACTTGAAAAGTTATGGGAAGAGGGAAAAATTCTAACGAAACTTGATGGCAGACCTCGTTTAGATGGATTAAAAGTATATCTTGATGAACGACCGGGTAAGCCGATTGACACCAATTGGATTGAAATTGAACGAATTGGTAATACTAGCAGAGAGCGCCTCGGCTATCCCACGCAAAAGCCAGAGGCATTATTGGAGCGCATCATTCAAGCCAGCAGCAATGATGGCGATGTGATTTTGGATGCGTATTGCGGTTGCGGTACCACTGTTGCGGTTGCGCAGCGTCTCAATCGCCGGTGGCTTGGGATTGATATTACTTACCAGAGCATTGCCGTCGTTCTCAAACGCTTGGAAGATCAGTTTGGTGCTGATGTTCTGAATACGATCACGTTAAACGGTATTCCGCGTGATATGGAGTCAGCGATTGCGCTGGCGAATAAAAAAGATGATCGGGTGCGCAAAGAGTTTGAAAAATGGGCAGTATTAACTTACAGCAAAAATCACGCGATCATCAATGAAAAGAAGGGCGCAGATCGCGGCATTGATGGCATTGTTTATATTGCCACTGATTCCAATAGTACTGCGCCCGTTGTCTTTCAAGTTAAATCTGGCAAAGTTGGTCGCGGCGATATTGCTAAATTGAACAGTGACCGCATCCGTGAAAAAGCCGTGATGGGTATTTTTATCACGCTGCAAAAGCCCACTGCTGACATGAAAAAAGAGGCGCTGGATGCTGGTTTTTATCATCATGTGCTATTTCATCGTGATGATCCGGTGATTCGTATTGTGACCGTGCAGAACATGATTGAAAAGCGAGAACTGATTGATTTACCGCTGTTGCATTCAGTATTGAAAACTGCCGCCAAATCGAACACTGAGGAACAGTTTAATATCTCGTTAGATGAGACAGAACCTGACGAGTAAGCACATGAATAATAACGCACTGTATTATGGCGACAATCTGGACGTGCTGCGCAATAAAATTGAAAAAGACAGCATTGATTTATGTTACATCGACCCGCCGTTTAACTCTAAGCGCAATTATTTCCAGATTTATACCAATGTCGGCAAGGAAGATCAGGCACAAGCGCAAGCATTTATTGATACTTGGACATGGAATGTGTTAGCAGATCGCGCTTTGTTGGAAATTATCGGCAATGAAGGCGGACGTTATACGCGCCAAACCATTGAATTGCTCAAGGGATTGGAAGCAGTGTTGGGGCGCAGCGGTTTATTATCTTATCTCGTGAGTATAACGCAGCGGGTGAATGCGATTCAGCGCGTGTTAAAACCCACCGGCAGCTTTTATTTACATTGCCATCCCACCGCGTCGCATTATTTGAAGCTGATTTTAGATAGCGTGTTTTGTGCGCGGGGTGGAGATTATTTGAACGAGATCGTGTGGCGTTATCAAACTGGTGGCGTGAGTAAAAAGTGGTTTGGACGCAAGCATGACATTATTTTTTTGTACATAAAATCTAAAAAATACCAATTTTATCCACAGCGCGTTCTGGTACCAAGAACTGATGAAGTTTTACGACGGATTAAGAGTGGAACTCCAGGAGCAACCCGCGCAGTTACTATAGAAAAATTGCCTGATGATATATTTGATATTCAAGCATTAAATGCGATGGCGACTGAACGCCTCGGTTATCCCACGCAAAAGCCAGAAGCGTTATTGGAGCGGATCATTCAAGCCAGCAGCAATGAAGGCGATGTGATTTTGGATGCGTATTGTGGTTGCGGTACCACCGTTGCAGTTGCGCAGCGATTGAAACGCCAATGGCTTGGGATTGATATTACTTATCAGAGCATTGCGGTTATTCTGAAACGGCTAGAAGATCAGTTTGGTGCTGATGTTCTGAATACGATCACGTTAAACGGCATTCCGCGTGATATGGAGTCAGCGATTGCGCTGGCGAATAAAAAAGATGATCGGGTGCGCAAAGAGTTTGAGAAATGGGCGGTATTAACTTACAGTAAAAATCACGCGATCATCAATGAAAAGAAGGGCGCAGATCGCGGCATTGATGGCATTGTTTATATTGCCACTGATTCCAATAGCACTGCGCCCGTTGTCTTTCAAGTCAAATCTGGCAAAGTTGGTCGCGGCGATATTGCTAAATTGAACAGTGACCGCATCCGTGAAAAAGCCGTGATGGGCATTTTCATCACGCTGCAAAAGCCCACTGCTGACATGAAAAAAGAGGCGCTGGATGCTGGTTTTTATCATCATGTGCTATTTCATCGTGATGATCCGGTGATTCGTATTGTGACCGTGCAGAACATGATTGAAAAGCGAGAACTGATTGATTTACCGCTGTTGCATTCAGTGTTGAAAACTGCCGCTAAATCGAACACTGATGAACAGTTTAATATCTCATTAGATGACACTGCGCTAGATGAATAAATAATCACCATCATACGCACATGACTATTTATAAATATGATGCGCTGGTTTATACTTGATGCGACATCTTAAATCACCCCTCACTCCAATTTTTTAAAGTGGGGAATTCATACAACCAATGAATGTGCAGAACTTGTTATGAATACAGCACCAAATTTAATCACTCGCCATGCCACAATTTCCGTCGCTATCGGTGCAATTCAATTGGGTGGAAATTATCCAATTGTCATTCAATCAATGACGAATACGGATACTGCCGATATTGCAGCAACTGTGCGCCAAGTTGCTGATTTAGCACGCGCTGGATCGGAATTGGTGCGGATTACCGTCAATCACGAAGCCGCAGCTAAAGCAGTGCCTTTCATTCGTGATGCACTTGATACGCAGGGCTGCGCAGTACCATTGATTGGAGATTTTCATTTCAATGGACATCGGTTATTAACCGATTATCCTGAGTGCGCTCAAGCACTTGCGAAATATCGTATCAATCCCGGCAACGTCGGTACCGGCGAAAAACGCGATAGTCAATTTGCGACGATGATTGAATTGGCGTGTCGTTATCAGCGTCCGGTGCGGATTGGCGTCAATTGGGGCAGTTTGGATCAGGAATTGATTGCGCGATTGATGGATGAAAACGCTCGTGCCGCCGCGCCGCGAGAGGTGAGCGCGGTGATGCACGCGGCGATGGTGGAGTCGGCGATCTCCAGTGCCGAGCGTGCTGTCGCCCTCGGTTTATCACAAAACCAGATCATTTTGTCCTGCAAAATGAGTGGGGTACAGGATTTAATTGCAGTTTATCGCCAGCTCGCAGCGCGGAGCGATTACGCGCTGCATCTTGGTTTGACCGAGGCGGGCATGGGTTCAAAAGGAATTGTTGGCTCGACGGCGGCGCTCGCGGTGCTGTTGCAGGAAGGGATTGGCGACACGATTCGCGTCTCGTTGACGCCTGCGCCGGGCGAGGCGCGAACGCGGGAAGTGATTGTTGCACAAGAGATTTTACAGACGATGGGGCTGCGTTCTTTTGCGCCGATGGTCACGGCTTGCCCCGGCTGCGGGCGCACTTCCAGCGATACGTTTCAACATCTGGCGCAAAACATTCAGGGTTATTTGCGCGAGCAGATGCCGACGTGGCGCAGTCAATATCCCGGAGTGGAGACGATGCAGGTTGCGGTAATGGGCTGCGTCGTGAATGGTCCCGGCGAAAGTAAACACGCCAATATCGGTATTAGTTTACCGGGCAGCGGTGAACATCCCGCCGCCCCGGTATTTATTGATGGTGAAAAGGTGGCGACATTAAAAGGCGAAGGCATTGCCGAACAATTCAAGCGCATGGTTGATGAATACGTTGATGCGCATTATGGGCGCAGTTGAATAAAATAACCCCTCTTTTTTTATAAAAAAAGAGGGGAATTAAATCCCTAACGTATTCCAGATTTGATCCACTCGCGCCCGTACTTCCGCATCCATTTTTATCGGTTGTCCCCATTCGCGGTTGGTTTCGCCATTCCATTTATTGGTCGCATCAAAACCAATTTTTGATCCCAAACCGGACACCGGCGAGGCGAAATCTAAATAATCAATCGGCGTATTTTCAATCATCACCGTATCGCGCACCGGGTCCATGCGTGTCGTCATTGCCCAGATGACATCATGCCAATTGCGGGTACAAATATCATCATCGACGACAATCACAAATTTCGTATACATAAACTGCCGCAAAAAAGACCACACCCCCATCATCACGCGCTTGGCATGACCCGGATATTGCTTTTTAATACTGACCACTGCCAAGCGATATGAACAACCTTCGGGTGGCAAATAAAAATCCGCAATTTCTGGGAATTGTTTTTGCAAAATTGGCACAAATACTTCATTCAACGCCACTCCTAAAATTGCCGGTTCATCTGGGGGGCGACCGGTATAGGTGCTGTGATAAATCGGCTCGCGGCGCGTGGTCATGTGTTCAATGGTGAAGACCGGAAATTGATCGACTTCATTGTAATAACCCGTGTGATCGCCAAATGGTCCTTCTGCTGCTAAATCATGCGGATAAATATGTCCTTCTAAAACAATTTCGGCGCTCGCTGGAACCTGTAAATCAGAGGTTTGACAATTCGCTAATTCGGTACGACTACCGCGCAATAAACCAGCAAATGCGTATTCCGATAAACTATCTGGAATCGGCGTTACCGCACCTAAAATAGTCGCGGGATCAGCACCAAGCGCGACCGCAATTGGAAAAGGTTGTCCGGGATAAGCGCGTTGAAAATCACGGAAATCAAGCGCCCCACCGCGATGCGATAACCAACGCATAATGACGCGATTTTTATTGAGCACCTGCATTCGATAAATGCCCAAATTTTGCCGCGTTTTTTCTGGTCCGCGTGTAATCACCAAACCCCAAGTAATCAAGCGCCCAATATCACCGGGCCAGCAGTGTTGAATTGGCAATTGATCTAAATTGATCGCCGCGCCCGTGAAATTGATTTCCTGACAAGGTGGATTGCGGCAGAGTTTCGGTGCCATATCCAACACCTTTTTGAAAATCGGCAGCGTTTTCCATGCGCTTTTTAATCCCTTGGGCGGTTCAGGTTCTTTCAAAAACGCTAATAACTTGCCCACTTCACGCAAGGCGCTAACCGATTCTTCACCCATTCCCAGCGCGACACGCTGCGGCGTCCCAAAGAGATTGCCCAATAATGGAATTGTCGAACCTTTGGGGCGTTCAAAGAGCAATGCCGGGCCGCCCGCGCGTAATGTGCGATCACAGATTTCAGTGATTTCTAAATACGGATCAACGGGAACGTGAATGCGTTTTAACTCGCCACGTTGTTCCAATTGCGCAATAAAATCGCGGAGGTCTTTATAATTCATTTTGCGGCTTCTTCAGTAGTGAAAACCGCTGCCAAATCAGAAGCAGTTAATATCCGTACAATCCACGCTTCCAATGCCGCAGTGGGTGCCGCTTGAATCTCTTCTTCCAGCTCCGCAGGTAAATAACCAAAACGCTGCCGTAAAAATAACAACAGCATCTCCACTTTTGCCTGCGTTGCACCGAGTGTTGCACCTTCCGCCCGTCCTTTCTCCAATCCCTGTTCTAATCCTTGTTCCAATCCTTTTACCAGCCCCTGCTCCAAACCTTGCTCTAAACCTTTTTCCAAACCCTGTTCCATTCCTTTTTTTAAGCCTATTTCCACTCCGCGTTGTTCTGCAAGATGCGCCTGTTCCTGCACATAGCGTTGATCTTCCAACCACATCTCACATTTTTCAACCGCCTCTAATTCTTCCTCGCTCCAGCCAGCGTGATCGGCGAATTCCAATGCTTGTGCAATTGCGGGTTCTGCTGCTAATGATTCCGGCACGGCAGTTAAATTTTCCGCCGTCTTCAAAAAGTAAAACCAGTGATCCAATGGCGTGGTTAATTCCGCCTCGGTTAAATCAAACTTGGGTAATTCTGCAAATACCAGTTCTAAATCGCGCTGATAGACTTCTGGGTTTTCCGTCTCGGCTAACCGGAAATGACTGACCACCTGTTGCAATTCTGGAAACAGGATGAAATCAGCGATGGTAATCGCAACCACATTGGTCAACAGCCGATAAGCCTCACCCTTGCCCAATTGATTCACATAGGCTTTGCAAGTGTTGTAGAGCACGCGCTTCTCGAAGCCTTCGACGTTGAGCACCTGCATTTCTACACCGTAAAAACGCCCACCCTGATTGCGCACCTTGACATCTAAAAAGGTGTTTTTTAATTCCTGAACTTTTGCTGCCTGATGAGGATCAATAATCGTCACCTCAATAATTTCCTCAGCACCGCTTAAATCGAGAATTGCATTGAGGAAGCTGATTAAAATCTCGTGGCTCGATTCAGAACCAAAGATTTTCTTAAAGGTGTAATCATTCTTGGGATTCAAAAAACGCATCATATCATCCTCACTAAAAATGTCTCTATTAAAAGCCCCCCTTTGAAAAGGGAGGCTAAGGATTTAACTCACTTCACCGTATAAGTTTTAGTGAGTTGGTTATTCGCTTCATCAGCTTCCGGCGTTTGACACCAGCTATCAACAAAAGCGCGGAGCGTTTTAGTGCCAGTACCTTTTGACCGCAAACTCACCGTTAAGGTTTTGCTCGCGCCGGCAGCTAATGAACCGACTTCAATCCATTCGGCTTGAGCGCCGCACGTTTGCACCGCTGTTTGATGCGCCCACACATCCAAATAACCGCCGGCTGCTGTCACAGTACCTTGATTTTTTACCGTGATCTTGGCGGTAAAAATACTATTTGCTGCCGGTGAAGTTGGCGTGAGTGCAATAGCAGTGATTTTAAGATCACCCAATGCACCATTATTAAGTGCAACGGTCACAGTTTTATTGCTGGTGAGCGTGACCGTGCATTGCAGTGGATTGGTGGCAATTGGAGTGCAGCCCGTCCATTTGCTAAAAGTCCCGCCGGTATCCGCTTTGGCGGTAAGTGTGACGGCAGTGCCGCTGGTGAATTGTTTACTGCAAGCGGTGCCGCAATTAATTCCTGCCGGTGAACTGGTGACAGTGCCATTGCCACTTTTGGTAATTGACAGTTTATAACTGGGCAATAGATTGAAATTAGCAGTGACGGTTTGCGCTGCGCTCATAGTCACGGTGCAATCGCCAGTTTTATTGGTACATGCGCCGCTCCAACCGCTAAAAGTCGAACCGGAGCTGGTATCAGGCGTAGCGGTGAGAATAATGCTGCTGCCACTTTCAAAATCGCTGCTGCAATTGGAACCGCAATTGATTTTGCCGTCGCCGCTTTTTACCAGACCGGCACCACTTCCGGTTTTATTGACGGTTAAGGCAAAAGGATCAAAAGACTGTCCACCGCGGACGAGGCGAACGTGGAAGTAGTCGTACCGACCGTTGCTGACGGCGTAGCCATCGTTGAAATTCACGTTCCACGCGAAGTTCGAGTAGTTGGCATTCGGAGAACCGGACCAAAACCACGAATCAGCACCACTTGGCATATTCGGAAAGTAGGTGGTGTCAATTGCCGGTGAATAGCGGCTGTAATCGACCAAGGCTTGTAATTCTTTCACATTCGGCAGTCGCCAATCGTTATAGCCACCCAGATTAGAATTATTAGCGGCAGTTAATGCTGCGCTCCAATCCATTGTGTTTGCGTCACCAGTACAATTCGTGCCGCTTTGCCCTTCGCTGCATTTTGCCCACATCAGCCCAGTGTTCGACTGCGTTACGGTGCCATCCGCGTTATCAACAAAAGTGTCAAAAGACTGTCCGCCGCGGACGAGGCGAACGTGGAAGTCGAAGTACCGAAAGTCGTAGCCGTAGGCGTAGCCATCGTAGAAATACACGCCCCACGCGCCGTACGAGTCGTAGGCAAGCGGAGAACCGGACCAAAACCCAGAATCGCTTGGCATATTCAGGAAATAATTGGTATCAATTGTGGGATCAGTTTTTCCGTGATTTACAATTCCCACTAATTCTTTTACGTCCGGCATTCGCCAATCATTAAATCCGCACAAGCCAGTTGCATTAACACTGGTCACATAACCGGCAGTTTGGTCGAAGGTGAACTCTGAATCACTGAGTTTCACTTGCCAGATCAAACCGGTGACATTATCGCGGACGCAAGTGTGATCGGTGGCGGTCGCTGGCAATTCATTGCCGTCAGCATCCAGTTTGGTGAAATCAAAGCCATTGGTTCCGAATTCAGCATCTTGTCCGGGAAAACCGGCGACCGGACACGGCAAGCCGTTGGTGTCGATATTTCCGCAGGTGGTAATGCCCGTATCATTCAAACCAGCAGCATGAACAGCATTGATATAAAACGGCGTACTGACCAATAAACCGGTCAGCATTGTCCAGCGTTTCAATTCAGAAAATCGCATTAACATCGCAATGCTCCACAGAGTTAAAGGAAAAGATACTTGCAACTTGCTATCGTTAGTTTTTCACCTCCGTCTTACACACTCAACCGCTCAATCATTTCGCACATAAAATGACCGAGCACTAAATGCAGCTCTTGAATGCGCGGCGTATCGCGGGATGGAACCGCTAAAACAATATCGGCGGCAGGCAAATCAGAATGCGCCGCGCCGGTAAATAACACCGTCAATAAACCGCGCTCAGTGGCAGCATTTAACGCATTCACAATGTTGGCAGAACGTCCACTCGTTGATAGCGCCCAAAGCACATCGCCGGGACGCGCCAGCGCATTTAATTGCCGTGCAAAAATGGCATCAAAGGTGAAATCATTGGCAATGGCAGTGCTGGCGCTTAAATCAAATCCCAACGCAATTGCAGGTAAAGGTCGCCGCGTTTTATTCAGAAATGGCCCGATCAATTCACCGCTGAGATGCGTTGCTTCACCGGCGCTGCCGCCATTGCCGCAAATAAATAAGGTGCCGCCGTGTTGAATGGCTGCCGCAGTGCGCGTCGCTGCTGCAACCGTTGCCGCCAATACCTCAGCGTCGCTTTGAACAGCGGCAATCAATGCAGCAGTGGCATCTAATTGAACGCGAAGATGCGCAGTGAATGCGGCAATATCAGTCATGGCAATTAACCAGCGCAGCCACAATCATCATTTCCATCAGCGCGGTATTTGTCATCTTCAGCGGCAGCGCGGCGTTCAATTTCAATTTGTCGCCGCGCTTCCCAAACATCTTGCCGTTGCGTGACGCGCTGTTCCCACGCATCTGCCATTTCTTGAATGGTGCGCTCGCCAAATAAAACTTGCCGCAAAAAGCGATAACTAAACTCCAACAACGCTTCATCATCCTGTTCAATTTCCGTATAAAACTCTGCGGGCAAGGTGTAGGTATTGCGGAAATTGTCACTCAAGACAAAGCGGCGAAAAGTATCGCCGTCATAAGAGGCCATGAAAAAGAATTGCAAACTCAATTGCGGTGGTCGCCCAACGGCTGGCCCCGCCGATTTCTTTTTTAAGACCAGTTGATACCAGTCGCGGTTTTTTGCATCGAATTCATCGCAATGCTGCTCGGTGCGATATTCCGCAATTGACAGCGTCCGCGCTGCGGCGTGACCTTGGCAATGATCTTCTTTCACCAGTGAATAGCGTTCTTCAGCAATTGCGGAATCTTTTTTGCGCAGCGTTAATAGCGCCAGCGGATAATAACGGCACACCGTGGGGCGGTCGCTGTAAACGCTACAACCGGCAGCGCCTGCGAGTTGTAAACACGCGCCGTCATCATCAGTTTTCAATTTAATGCCCGGCAAGCCATCGCCGTCCATTTGAAAAGGAACGGTAAATTGGCGAATAAACTCGGTAGACGTTAATCCTAAACGCCGTTTTAAGCGCAGCACGTCATAAGGCGTGAGCGTAATATCAGCGCGTTGACAACAGGCGTTAAAACAACTGATGCCGGGGTGACAATGAAATTGCAGCGGACTATTTAACTGCAATGCTTCGGGCATTACTGCGCTTTGAAAAGGAAGATCGGACATAAATAAACTTCTCAGTGAATGAAAATTGAATTATCAGTGCAATCAATCTGTCGTATCGGTGGTCGTGCGTTCTGGCAACCATTGCAATAGCGCCCGATACAGCGCGTCGGGATCAACCGGTTTTGCCACAAAATCCGTCATCCCCGCCGCTAAACAGGCGCGGCGATCTTCTTCAAACGCATTGGCCGTCATCGCTAAAATCGGCAGCTCCGCCGTCGCCGCTTGCAACCGCAGCAGGCGCGTTGCCTCTAAACCGTCCAACTCCGGCATCTGCACGTCCATGAGCACCAAATCGTAGGGGCGCGAGCTGGCCAAGCTGACCGCCTCCAGCCCGTTCACCGCCGTTTCTACCGTTAAATCAACCGCGTTCAGCAATTCCAACGCCACCTCGCGGTTAATCGCGTTGTCCTCTGCCAACAACACCCGCGCTCCGGCGCAGCGGTGCCGCAGCTCCAGCTCCACCGAAGTGCTGGATGCCAGCAGCGGCGCGGTTGCCAGCGCCGCAGTTGGTACGCCGTACCCCAACTGCGCGGTAAACCAGAAGGTGCTGCCGCAACCCGCCCGGCTCTCCACTCCAGCATCACCGCCCATCAATTGCGCCAGCCGCCGTGTGATCGCCAAACCCAAGCCGGTGCCGCCGTGTTTGCGCGTGGTGGACACATCCGCTTGACCAAAGGGCGTGAACAGGCGCGGCAATTCGTCGGGAGCAATGCCGATGCCGGTATCGCTGACTTCAAACCGCACCATCAGCGTGGGCTGCTCCGGCGTCGCTTTTTGCAGCACCGCGCAGCGCAACAGGATGCTGCCGTGCGGAGTGAACTTGACCGCGTTGCTGGCAAAATTGAGCAGCCCTTGGCGCAAGCGGGTCGGATCGCCATGCAAGCGCGGCGGCACCTCGCCGGGATCGACCGTCAACCGCAGTCCTTTGGCTTGCGCCGCTTCCGCAATCAACGCCCGCGTGTAATCCAGCACATCGGTCAGCGCAAAATCGGTGTATTCCAATTCCATGCGCCCGGCTTCAATTTTCGATAAATCTAAAATATCGTTAATAATCAACAGCAAGTGCTGCGCCGCACCCTTGATTTTTTCCAGCCGCACCGCCTGTTCTGGCGTCACCGCATCGCGCTGCAACAGATACGTCAGCCCGACGATGGCGTTCATCGGCGTGCGAATTTCATGGCTCATGTTGGCGAGAAAGGCGCTTTTGGCATGGTTGGCCGCTTCCGCAGCGTGACGCGCCTGTTGCTGGATGCGCTCCAATTCTTTGGCGGCGCTGATGTCCCGCGAGATGCCCACCGTGCCCAACACCGCGCCAGCCGAATCCAACACCGGCGCTTTGAAGGTTTCGTGAATGATTTCAGTATGATGCGGGACGGGTTCTTCCACCGTTGTCGCCCGGCGGTTCTTCATCACCGCCAGATCGTCAGCGCGAAAACGCTCGGCGAGCGGCAGCGGCCAGATGTCAAAATCCGTGTTGCCTTCCACCTCCGCCACCGTCCGCCCAGCAATGGCAGCCAGCGTTTCATTGACGGCGAGAAAGCGGCACTCCCGATCTTTCAGCCAGATCATGTGCGGGATGTTGTCGATGATCGTGCGCAGCGCCTGCGTTTGCCGATACAGCTCGGCGGTGCGAGCGGTGACGCGCTCTTCCAAGTTGACCCGCTCCTGCGCCAATTGCCGTTCAATCCGTTTGCGCTCGCTGATGTCACGACAAATGCACAACACCAACTGCTGCCCGCCCCAGAACACGCTGCTGGCGCTGATTTCGACCGGATATTCCGTGCCATCGCGCCGCCGATGCCGCGTTTCAAACATGAAGCCGGAGATCGGAAACGGATTGAAATGCTCGCGGATCATCTCCTCCGACATCACCGCGTCCATCTCCCAACTGCGCTTCCCAATCAATTCTTCCAAGCGATAACCCAGCATGTCGGCCATGCGTTGATTGCCTTCAATCGCGCAGTGATCGTCGTTAAACACCAAGATGCCGTCGCGGGATTGCGCGATCAGCGCCTGCCGGCGGCAGGTTTCATCTGCCAATAATTTCAACGCCGCGAGCCGCTCGTTCTGTGCGGCTTGCACCGATTCCGCAAGCACCAATTGCTCCCGCTGGCGCAGCAGCACCGCCCCGCTGATCGTCATTAACAGCGCCAGCACTCCCGCCCACCCAATCCACAGCACCGTGCTCATCACCTCGCCGTTGATTTCAGCGAGATCGCGTTTTGCAATCAGTATCCAATCGGTAGACGGCACGATGACGCCCACGCCCAGCACCGGCATCCCGCGATAATCGACACCTTCAATCGCAGTGCCGAGCAGGTGTGGAGAGCGTTGCAACTGCGCGGATAACAGCAGCGGTTCTCGCCGCGAGCGCGTCAAGCTCAATGCCGCATCAGGCTGATGGCGCAGCGCGTTGAGAAAAACCATCTGCTCGCCCTCGCGCCGTACCAGCAGCGTTTCACCGCTGGCGCTGGGCACGGGCCAGGTTTGTAGCGTGGGATAGAGATAGGTCGCTGGATCGGTGTGCAGCACCAACACCATGCTGGGATGCGCGGCGGTGGCGGGGAGCGGCGCGAGAAAATCTAAATGCAATTCGCCTTTTTGATCACGATATGGCCCTTCATGGCGCAGACGGCGGTCAGCACTGCTGGCAATGACGGCGGCGCTTAAATGTGGATCAATGACGCTCGGCGCGGTGCTGGAACTCCACAGCAGGGTGGCGCTGTCACTCAATAACATGAGGTTTTGGAAAGCGTTATCGCGGGCAAAATTGCGCAGATATGTGGTGAGATCGTTCTGTTGTGCGCCCGCTGCGGTGAGCGTGTTGAGTTTGAGATCAAGCATCATGCGGCTGTTTTGAATGAATCGCGCATCATTGCGCCGTTCATTGAGCCATTCAGCAATTTGCCGCGCTTTGAATTCGGCGATGGTAATGAGGCGGGCGGCTTCATAATCGCGTTGCTGGCTAAAATTGACGGCGATGCCGCCAACGGTAAGGATCACAATGGCGGTCGCCAGCAATGTGAATGGCAGCAACCGAATGGAATGTGATCGTTTGAGTGGCATCGCTAAATCCTAAAAGTCTGGTGACACATGCGCCGGCGCATGGAAAGACTAGAATATCGCAGCCTTGCCTCGGCTCGTTGTCGAGTTGCAAGAGCGGCTTTCTTGTTGTGTTGTAATCACGTTTCCCCTTCTGTCAGGACATTCCTCATCATGTCGCTCGTTAATCACACTCCTCAGTGGCAGGCGCTCCAACAGCATTGGGACGAACTGCGCACCGCTCGCATCACCGATTTTTTTGCTGCCGATCCGCAGCGGGCAACCGCGATGCGTCTGTCGGTTGCTGGCTTATATCTTGATTATTCTAAAAATCTCATCACGCCCACCACGTTGAAATTGCTGGCGGCGCTCGCGGACGCAGTGGATTTGAGCGGCTGGACGCAGCGGATGTTCAACGGCGCGGCAATTAACAACACGGAAGACCGCGCCGTGCTCCATATCGCGCTGCGCAATCGCAGCAATCGCCCGATTGTGGTGGACGGCGCAGACGTGATGCCGCTCATCAATCAGGTGTTGGCGCGGATGGAGCATTTTGTTGGGCGGGTGCGTACCGGCGATTGGCTCGGCCACACCGGGCGGCGCATCAGCGATGTGGTGAATATCGGCATCGGCGGCTCCAATCTCGGCCCCAAGATGGTGTGTGCGGCGCTGGCTCCGTATCAACGCGATGATTTGCGGGTGCATTTTGTATCCAACATCGACGGCACCCATTTGGTGGAAACGCTGGCGCGGCTCAATCCCGAAACGACGCTGTTTATCGTCGCCTCCAAAACGTTTACCACGCAGGAAACGATGACCAATGCCACCAGCGCCCGCGCTTGGTTGCTGGCGGCGCTGGGCGATCAAACGGCAGTGGCGCGGCATTTTGTCGCCGTTTCCACCAACGCCGAGCGCGTCACTGCGTTTGGAATTGATCCGAATAACATGTTTGGATTTTGGGATTGGGTTGGCGGGCGTTATTCGCTGTGGTCAGCGATTGGGCTGCCGATTGCGCTGGCGGTGGGTTTTGATCGGTTTGTCGAATTGCTCGAAGGCGCTCACGCGATGGATGAGCATTTCCGCACCGCTGACATCGCGCACAACATGCCTGCGCTGCTGGGGCTGCTCGGCGTGTGGTATGCCAACTTTGCTGGCGCTCGCACTCACGCTGTGCTGCCGTATGACCAATCGCTGCGTTTTCTCGCCGCCTATTTGCAACAGGGCGATATGGAAAGTAATGGCAAACGTGTGACGCGAGACGGCGTGGCGGTGGAATACAGCACCGGGCCGGTGGTGTGGGGCGAGCCGGGCACTGATGGGCAACATGCGTTTTATCAATTGATTCATCAGGGCACGCAATTGATTCCGGCGGATTTCATTGGCGCAATTCACAGCCATAATGAACTCCGCGATCATCATCCCAAGTTTATGGCGAATTTCTTTGCGCAAACGGAAGCGTTAATGCGCGGACGCACGACTGCGGAAGCCTTGGCAGAATTACAAGCCAGCGGAGTTGCAGAAGCACAAGCGCAATTATTAGCGCCGCATCGGACTTTCCCCGGCAATCGCCCGACGAATTCCATTTTAATGCAACGCTTGACGCCGCAAACGCTCGGCGCGTTAATTGCGTTATATGAGCATCGCATCTTTACGCAGGGCATCATTTGGGGCGTGAATTCATTTGATCAATGGGGCGTGGAATTGGGCAAACAATTGGCCAGCGTGATTTTGGATGAATTACAAACCGGTAAACTCACTGCGCCGCACGATCCTTCGACGCGAGCGTTATTAGAGTATTTTATTCAGCAACGGCGAGCGTAAGCACGGCGCGTCGTGCGTGGAGAGTTCAATTTATGCGCCAGCGACAATTCACCATCATTCCGCGTCAATTGATGAAAGCGAATGACCTGCGCCGCGTGGTTTCAATTATCACGTTGGCAATGATGATGGCGCTGGCGCTGCCGCCTGACAGCAGCGCCCGCAGCAGCGGCAGTCATTCCACGTCGCATCGTTCCTCATCAGCGGGCTACAGCCACGCCGCTCGCACGCCGTCCACTGGTAAAGCTGCGCCGTCCAGCGCCAGCGATCGGGCGCTGAGTCGCCAAACTTCAAAAGGGGCGCTGACGGCATTGCGAGCAGCGGACGCGGCGCGAAAAGCCTCAACCGCAGTGGTGTTGCCGCCCAGCAGCCAGTCGCGCCGTCCGTCCACCACGCATCACCGCTCACGCGGTTTGTTTGATCGCGTTGACCTTGATTTAGATGATGTTGTGGAAGCGGTTGTGCCGTTATTCACGACCCGCGCTCCGACCGTCGTCGTGGTGAATAACGCGCCCAATGCCGCCGCCACCGCAGCGGCGGTGCCAATTGCTGCGGCGACCACTGCCGCAGTTGCAGCCGCGCCAGCCGCTGCCGCTCCCACCGCAACTTCCATCGCTGCCAGCGCCGGCTCCGTGCTTTCCGCCATCGTGACGGGCTTGATTATGCTGCTATTGATTGGCGGCTTGATCGGCGCAGTCGTGCTGTGGTGGTTATGGCGACGCCGCAGCCGCAGCTCCGGCACAGCGTCCACTGCCGCAGCGCGACCTTCAGCGCGGTCGCACCTGTTTCGCGTGGGCATGACGCTGCCGGTTGATCCATCGTTGTTCATTCTCGCCGCGCCCTATACGACGGTGACGGCACCGGAAGCTGCGACCGCCAGCGGCTTTCTGTCAGTGGAGCAAGTCGGGCGCGTCGAAGGTAGCGGGCAAACGTGGTATCGGCTGTATGTTGCGAGCGGCACCGGCTTTTTTCAGGTGCATCTGGACGCAGCCGGGCAACCGGACGAATGCCGCTATTTTTCGCAGCTTGACGAGGTTGCGCCCGCTGACGCGGAGGAATGGCGCATCTGGCTGGATCAAGCCGACGGGCTGCTGGGTCGACCGACCTTTGCCACCAAAGATGGGCAGCATTATCAGCGCCACTGGTCGCCGGGCACGACGCGCATCGCCCCGCACCTGTTGACGGAAACGCTGGAACCGGCGGGCGGGGCAATGCGCCATGAGCAGGCGATGTTGTATGCGCGATTGACTGCTGCGCCGGCACCTGCGCCCCCGACTGAATATCTTTTGGTGCAGGCGATTGAACAACCAGATGCCGCGTGGATTGCGCTGCAAGTGGGAATTGACATTCCGCTTGCTGCCTTGCAATTGAGTTAATTGTGTTTTGAGCACTCAATGGAGTTGTGAGCATGGCTGATATTTTTACTGCGTTATGGCAAACGTTGAATAGCGGTTTACCGGTACTGCTGCTGCAATTTTTAACCACCGTTGTATTATTAGTGGTTGGCGTGACCTGCTATGTATTCATCACGCCATTTAATGAACGGGCATTGATTGAACGCGGCAATCGCGCTGCGGGTTTAGTTCTCAGCGGGGCGCTGCTTTCAATTGCAATTCCGCTGGCGGCAACGTTAGCAACAACTGGCGTCTGGCTCGACATCGTATTATGGGGCAGCGTCGCCGTGGTGATTCAATTATTAACGTTTTTGTTATTCACCATTTTTTTTCGTCGTTTCCGCACCGCCATTGAAGCGGATAATGTAGCGATTGCTTTAGTATTAGTCGGCATTCAACTATCCATTGCGGTATTAAATGCTGGCGCGATGGCGGGCTGATATTCACTGTGTTATTGAGACTGAGGAGTTAAAAAATGCTAGGATTTATTCGTCATTTCACTGGAGTGAAAGCCGATCAAGCCATGCAAGCGGGTATTGAAGCATTGGTGCGCTGGGATCCCAAAGGCGCAACTGAAGCCGAATTGCGGGCAATGGAAGAACGCCTTGATGAATTGGGTTTAGAAGTGGCGCAGGCGCGAGCAGTTTATGAACGTGAAAAGAAAGAAGCGGATGCCATTCGCGTGTTATTAACGCAACGGATGGCGGCGGCTGAATTATTGCAAACGCAGATCAGTATTGAAGCGGAACCAATGCGGCGAGCGGCGTTAGAACGAAGTTTGAATACGCTGCTTGATTTATTAGAACAGATGACGCCAGAAGTAGAACGTGAAACCGCTGAAGCGGTTGATGCGCAAGATTTTTTAGCGATGTTGGAATCAACCTATGCTGATGCTGGCAATAAATTGAAATCAGCGCGGAGTGAATTGCAACGGGCAGAACGGGATATGAAACGCGCTGAACAGCAGCGGGAATTGGCGGAGCGGCAAGCGGAATCGGCGCGGCGAGCTGCTGGTTTAGCGAGTACAACCAGTGGGTTAAGTGTGGCGCTCAAGGCAATGAATGACGCGGCAGCGCGAGATTTAGCACAAGCGCAGGCAGCAACGGCAAAAGCGAAGTTATTAGCGCCGAGTCGTCCCGAACAAGATGATCCACATTTAGCAGCGGCATTGGCGGCAGCGAGTGGACACACATTGCCAACCAATTCGGCGCTTGATCGCTTGGCACGCTTAAAAGCGCGGCAAAGTTAATCATTTCTTTTTATGCCTGACGCGAGCATCTGTATTCATGTCATCACTCAATCTTTCCCATTTACAACCGCTGCGTGACCAACTCAACCAACATCCCATTTATGGCGCATTAACTTCTATTGAAGACCTGCGTATTTTTATGCAGCATCATGTCTTTTCAGTTTGGGATTTTATGTCGCTGATTAAATACTTGCAGCGGCATATTGCGCCGGTGCAGGTGCCTTGGATTCCGCGCAGTGATCCGAGTTTGCGTTTTTTCATCAATCAACTCACGCTGGAAGAAGAATCGGATACGGTGCCATTGGCAGATGGACAAATGGGTTACGCCAGCCATTTTGAATCTTATTGCCGCGCCATGCAGGAAGTGGGCGCAGATGCGCAATTGCCAGAGAAATTTTTAACTTTGGTTGCCGAGCAAGGAATTGATGCGGCGCTGTATGCGCCAATGGTGCCGGTGTCAGCGCGGTATTTTTGTGAAACGACCTTTAGTTTTATTCGTGAAGATAAAGCGCATTGTGTCGCTGCGGCATTGGCTTTGGGGCGCGAGAATTTAATTCCGGCAATGTTTCGCCAGTTTCTCAAACAGATGCACATTACTGAAGCACAAGCGCCGGTGTTTCATTTCTATTTGAATCGCCATATTCATTTAGATGAAGATTTTCACGGGCCGCTGTCATTTAAGCTCTTGGAAACGCTGTGCGGTACTGATGCCACGCGCATTGCCGAAGCAGAAGCGGCGGCGGAAGAAGCATTGTGTGCGCGTATTCGGTTTTGGGATGGCGTATTAGAAGCCATTCGTGCTTAAACTGCTCTTGCCCCCTTTGCAAAAAGGGGGTTTTATTTGCCTTGCTCAAAAGAATTGCTTACCGTTGTCGCAGGCGTTTTAACCATAAACTATCGGGCATTAAAATGAAATATACTGCGCCGACAATTGCCAGTTGATACCACAGACTGCCGAGCCAAAGTGGAGTGGTGCCGGTTTCTAACCAATTCTCGGCGAGACGCTGTAAATTGAAAAAACTGAAATACGCGAGCAGTGCTAACCCTAAACGCCAAGTGGTGCTATGACGCGGTGAAATCTCCACTAAAGGCACCGCTAAAATTGCCAGCATGACAATTGCCAATGGCGCTGCTAATCGGTGTTCTAATTCAGCTCGCTGCGCCGGATTAGTCGTGTTTAATAATTGCATTGTTGGCGTGGTGGCGCGTTTTGAAGGCAATTGTGGCGGGGTACCATTGCCACGAATCCGTAATTGATACGTTGCAAATTGACCAATTAAAAATGCGCCATCGCCCGCTTGACCATCAAAACGATAACCCTGTTGGAGCGTCACGATATGATCGCCAGTCACCGTATCAAGATGATGAGTGCCGCCAGCACTGACCACGAGCTGCGTTCGCGTTCCGCGTCGATCAAGAATGAATAGATTGCCCAGTGCTCGGCGTTGCACAATCGCGCCAATATAAATGATCAATTGCCCGTGTTCTTCAATATAAAACCGTCCCGCTTGTAAACCGGCTAATTGGGTGGCTTGTTCGCGTTGTTGTAAACGAATTTCTTGAATTGTGGTAGCGGCTTCCGGTTGTAATTTTAATGAAAACCAAGCAGTGAGCAGCGCAATTGGCACTGCTAATAATAGCAAAATGCGATACAACCTCGGCATACCGACGCCGCAAGCATTGAGCGCAATCAATTCACTGTCGCGGGATAGGCGATTGAGGCTAACGAGAACGGCGAGAAAAAATGCGGGAGGGAGCAAGCTGGAGGTGTCGCGTATGAGTTGTAACCGCAAAAGTTGTAAGAAAAAATCGACGTTTAACCCGCCAACGTTGACCTCTTCTAAAATGCGCAACACCATCATGCTGGTCACGATAAACAGCAAGATGACAATAATGGCGACAAATACGATGATGACTTCGCGTAACAGATAACGATCAATGATTTTTAGCATGGTTTATCCAATTAAAACAACTGGTTTATTTTGCCATCAGCCGCTGCATAACGGCTATTGAGTGGCAAGGTTGCGTTGATAAATTTATACTGTAATACCGCTTGCTTTGGGATTTTATTTTCGCATCACTGTGGAGTGCAAACGATGGCGCACAGCGCAATCAAAAAGGTCGTGTTAGCGTATTCCGGCGGTTTGGATACGTCGGTGATTTTGAAATGGCTGCAAGAAGAATACGGTTGTGAAGTGGTAACTTTCACTGCCGATATTGGTCAGGGTGAAGAATTAGAACCCGCTCGCGCTAAAGCGACTGCGGCGGGAGTGACAGAAATTTATATTGACGATTTGCGTGAAGAATTCGTGCGTGATTTCGTTTTTCCGATGTTTCGTGCGAATGCGATTTATGAAGGTGAATATCTGCTCGGCACTTCAATTGCGCGGCCGTTAATTGCGAAACGCTTAATTGAGATTGCGGCAGCGACGGGCGCAGATGCAATTGCACATGGTGCAACGGGTAAAGGCAACGATCAGGTGCGGTTTGAATTGACTGCGTATGCACTGAATCCTGAGATTAAAATCATTGCGCCTTGGCGGGAATGGGATTTGTTGTCGCGGGAAAAGTTAATGGAATATGCCGCCAGTCGCGGTATTGCGGTTGAAATGAAACGCGATGGTACGAAATCGCCGTATTCAATGGATGCCAATTTATTACACATTTCATACGAAGGCTATGATCTCGAAGACCCTTGGGTCGAACCCAGTGCTGAGATGTGGCGGTGGTCAGTGGCACCCGAACAAGCGCCCGAACAACCATTGAACATTGAATTAACGTTTGAAGGTGGCGATGTCGTCGCATTGAATGGAGAACGCTTGAGTCCAGCCGCATTGTTGGCGGAATTAAATCGGATTGGCGGGGCGCATGGTATTGGTCGCGCTGACATCGTTGAGAACCGTTATGTGGGTATGAAATCACGCGGTTGTTATGAAACGCCCGGCGGTACGATTCTATTAAAAGCACATCGCGCTATGGAATCGTTGACCTTGGATCGTGAAGCTGCGCATTTGAAAGATGAATTGATGCCACGCTATGCGAGTTTGGTTTATAACGGCTATTGGTTTGCTCCAGAACGATATATGCTGCAGGCGGCAATTGATCAGACGCAAGCAGTGGTCAATGGCGAGGTGCGCTTAAAGCTGTATAAAGGTAATGTATTGGTGGTGGGGCGCAAATCTGCAACCAATAGCTTATTTGACGCTTCAATTGCTACCTTTGAAGAAGACGCGGGTGCTTACGATCAAAAAGATGCCACCGGGTTTATTCGTTTGAATGCGTTACGGTTGCGCGTTGCTGGTCGCCAACACAGTTAAGTGATGGCTGAAATGCTGGCATCAATTTGCCAGCATTTCAGTACATGTTGCAGTTTTAATTTGGAGTGTTCAATGAAAACATTTGGTTATTCGATTTTAGTCACCATCATTTGTGTGGTGACTGCTTTTTATTGGGGGCAGCAAACGCCAGCGGGTGGTTTAGCGGCAGTATTTCTGGTGTTAATTCTCGGTGTTATGGAAGTCAGCTTGTCGTTTGATAACGCAGTTGTGAATGCCTCAGTGCTCAAGGAAATGGATGCTAAATGGCAACAAATTTTCTTAACAGTTGGTATTTTGATTGCGGTGTTTGGAATGCGGCTGTTATTTCCAATTGTGATTGTTGCAATTGCATCAGGACAAGGGATGATTGAAGTGACTGCAATGGCGCTGCAACAGCCTGAACAATACGCTAAATATCTCACGGATAGCCATGTTGGGATTTCTGCTTTTGGTGGCATGTTCCTGTTGCTGGTATTTCTCTATTTTATGATGAATGCGGAAAAAGAATTGCATTGGCTGGGCGCAATTGAAGAACGCTTATCGCGGCTTGGTAAACTCGACGCCATTGAGGTAATGATTGCATTGGTAATTCTATTTTTATTGCAAGCATTCTTACCATTAGAACCAGCGCAGCAGATTTCATTATTAGTCGCTGGCGTCGGTGGCGTCATTTTATATGTTGCAGTGAGCAGCCTTGATAGTCTGTTTGAAAATGAAGAAGAAGGCGCGGCAATGGTAGAAACTGCCAAGCGTTCTGGCATTGCTGGTTTTCTCTATTTAGAGATACTGGATGCTTCATTCTCATTTGATGGTGTGATTGGTGCTTTTGCCATTACCCGTGATGTTGTTATTATTATGTTGGGTTTAGCAATTGGGGCAATGTTTGTGCGGTCATTAACGGTGTATTTAGTGAATAAAGGCACCCTAGATGAATACGTCTTTTTAGAACACGGCGCACATTGGGCAATTGGCGCTTTAGCAGGCATCATGTTAGCCAGTATTGTGATGCACATTCCCGAAGTCATTACCGGACTAATTGGAGTTGCCTTTATTGCCTTTGCGTTGGTTTCTTCAATGCGCTATAAAAAACTACAGGCAGTTAAATAGGTATGGTTGGTGATGTGATGCGTTGACCGCACTTGCCCGGAAGCTGCTGCTTACCGGGCATTTTTTAATAGCTTAATGACAGTTTTAGAGGATTCACTGTGATAATTTCAGCGACTGAATTACTCGCTCCAGACCGTGAACATACCCGCACTGGAATGTCTAAAGCGGCGTTAAAACAAGCCTACATTGATAATCTTTTTTATATTCAAGGGCGCTTCCGTGAAGTGGCAACGCCCCATGATTTGTATATGGCCGCCGCTTATACAGTGCGTGATCGCTTATTAGCACGCTGGGTAAAATCCGCGCAGGCTTTCAAAACGAATCATGCTCGCACGGTGTGTTATTTATCAGCGGAATTTTTACTCGGGCCGCACTTAGCGAATAACTTGGTTAATCTAGGCATTACCAAAATTGCGCAGGAATCCGCAGCAGATTTGGAATTGGATTTTGCTACCATTTTAGAAGAGGAGGAGGAGCCGGGATTAGGAAATGGTGGTTTAGGGCGATTGGCAGCGTGTTTTATGGACTCATTGGCAACGTTGTGTATTCCAGCAATTGGTTATGGCATTCGCTATGAATTCGGTATTTTCGATCAACGGATTGAAAATGGCTGGCAGGTTGAAAAGAGCGATACATGGTTGCGCAATGGCAATCCTTGGGAAATTCCCCGCCCTAAAATTTGTTTTCCTGTGAATTACGGTGGTTATACCGAACAGTATCGCCATGCGAATGGCACACTGCGCCGCCGCTGGATTCCAGCGCAAGAAATCAATGGCGTTGCGTATGACACGCCAATTCTGGGTTATGGCGTTGGCAACGTTAATTTATTGCGTCTATGGAAAGCAGAAGCATCACAGTCTTTTGATTTTCAAGCCTTTAATGTTGGTGATTATTACGGCGCAGTACACGCAAAAATTGAAGCCGAGACCATTTCCAAGGTGCTTTATCCGAATGATGAACCGGAGATTGGTAAAGAATTGCGCTTAAAACAGCAATTCTTTTTTGTGTCCTGTTCAATTCAAGATATGATTCGCTTGCATTTACACACGGTGGGCGCACTTGATTCGTTTGCGCAAAAGTTTGCGGCGCAATTAAATGACACCCATCCGGCATTAGCAGTAGCAGAATTGCTGCGATTGTTAATTGATGTGCATGATATGAATTGGGAAGCGGCGTGGAATATCACGCGCAACACCTTTTCTTATACCAATCACACGCTCTTACCTGAAGCCTTGGAAACTTGGCCGGTGCAGTTATTTGAGCGGTTATTGCCGCGTCATTTAGAAATGATCTATGCCATCAATCAGCAATTTCTTGATGAAGTACGCACACGGTTTTTGCATGATGAAGAACGAATCGCACGCATGTCGTTGATTGCGGAAGGTGAACAACGGCGGGTGCGGATGGCGAATTTAGCAGTCGTTGGTAGTCAAGCAGTGAATGGCGTAGCTGCACTTCATTCGGAATTGGTGAAAACGACGTTATTGAAAGATTTTTATGAGTTATGGCCGGAGAAGTTTCACAACGTCACGAATGGTGTTTCACCGCGTCGTTTTATTGTGGTGAGTAATCCGCGTTTGGCAGAGTTAATTACTGAAGTGTGCGGTAGTGATGATTGGATTCAAGATTTAACGCTGCTCCGACAATTAGAACCGTATGCTACTGATCCCGCTTTTCAACAGCGTTGGCGTAATGTAAAAACTGCGGCAAAGTGTGACTTTGCGCAGTGGTTATTGCTGCAAACTGGTATTCAGCTTGATCCGCAAGCCTTATTTGATGTGCAAGCGAAACGTTTACATGAATACAAACGTCAACATCTCAATGTGCTGCATATCATTCGTCTGTATCAGCGGATAAAGCAAGAGCCGAATATAGAAGTAGTGCCTCGCGCCTTTATTTTTGGCGGTAAGGCAGCACCGGGGTATTATCTCGCCAAGCTGATTATTAAATTGATTAACGCAGTGGCAGAGGTTATCAATCACGATCCCCAAATTGAGGGGCGGATTCGTGTAGCGTTTATGCCAGATTTTAATGTGAAGAATGGGCAACGTTTATATCCAGCCGCCGATTTATCTGAGCAGATTTCATTGGCGGGTAAAGAGGCTTCTGGCACCGGCAATATGAAGTTTTCTATGAATGGGGCGCTCACCATTGGCACGTTAGACGGTGCTAATGTGGAAATTCGAGAAGAAGTTGGTGCGGAGAATTTCTTTTTATTCGGTATGACTGCCGACGAAGTGCAGCGGAAACAAGCCGCTGGTTATCATCCGTGGGAAGTTTATCAGAATGATCCAGAATTGAAGGCGGATATTGATCTCATCAATTCGGGGGTATTTTCACATGGTGATTCGGCGTTATTCCGTCCTTTAACCGATCATTTAGTGAACCATGATCCCTTTATGGTATTGGCGGATTATCGGGCGTATTTAACTTGCCAAGAGCGCGTGAGTGCCGCATATCGTGACGCTTCTAATTGGGATCGTATGGCGATTTTGAATGTCGCTAGAATGGGCAAGTTTTCTTCAGATCGGGCGATTGCTGAATACGCACAGCAGATTTGGCAGGTCGCACCAGTTGCGGTGTAGCGTAATAAAAAATGCCGAATGAAGTGCGATGCTTCATTCGGCATTGAATAGCAGTTGCTGCAATTAAAACTAACGGTTATTTATTGGTGGGTTTTTGTGGACGTTGCCAACCGGCAAGCGTGGTTTGGCGCGTGCGAGCCAGCGTCAATTGCGCGGCGGGTGCCGAGCGCGTAATCACTGAACCCGCGCCAATCGTCGCGCCAGCACCGACGCTGACCGGTGCCACCAACGCGGTGTTGGAGCCAATAAAGGCGTCATCGCCAATCTGGGTGAGCGATTTGTTCACGCCGTCATAGTTGCAGGTGATCGTCCCCGCACCGATGTTGACGCCCGCGCCAATGTCGGCATCGCCCAAATACGTTAAATGGTTCGCCTTGCTGCCGCGCCCCAGCGTGGTTTTTTTGATCTCGACGAAATTGCCGACGTGGGTGTCATCCGCCAACAGCGCCGCCGGGCGCAGCCGCGCAAAGGGGCCGATGCGGGCGTTGGCTCCGACAGTCGCGCCATCGAGCACACAGTTGGGAAAAATCTCGGTGCCCGCGCCGATGCGACAGTCTTTTAACACGCAATTTGCGCCGACCCGCACTCCGCTGCCCAGCCACACCTCGCCTTCAATGATGACGTTGATGTCCAAGTGGACATCGCGCTCGGCATGAAGCGCACCGCGCAGATCAAAACGCGCTGGGTCTACCAACGTCACTCCCGCCCGCATCAAATTTTCCGCAGCGATGCGTTGATAAAACCTTTCTAATTCAGATAATTGCACGCGATCATTGACGCCGGTGACTTCCGTCAAACAGCCCGGACGGGTGCTGGCAATCGCTACGCCGTCTTGCGCTGCGAGCGCCACGATGTCGGTCAAATAGTATTCGCCCTGCGCGTTATTGGTGCCGATTTGCGCCAGCCACGCCGCCAATTGCGTCCGTTCTGCGACCAAAAAGCCGGTGTTGATTTCTTGAATATCCCGCTCCGCCACGCTCGCGTCCTTGTCCTCCACGATGCGCAGCAGTCGTCCGGTGTGATCGCGGACGATGCGACCATAACCACTGGGATTGCAGACCTCGGCGGTCAACAGCGCCAAGCCGGTGTTGGCATTGCTGGCGACCAAACGGCGCAAGGTGGCGGGCGTGATCAGCGGCACATCGCCGTACAGCACCAGCACCTGCGTCACCGCTGGCAGCAGCGCCGGTAATGCCAGCATCAGCGCGTGACCGGTGCCGCGCTGCTCGGCTTGCTCCACCCAAATGCAATCGCGCTCGGCGAACGCCGCTGGCACCTGCGCCCCGCCGTGTCCAAACACCACCACCTGTTGCGCAGCATCCAGCGTGGTCGCGGCATTCAGAACGTGCGCCAGCAACGGTTGCCCGGCGAGCGGATGGAGCACTTTGGGAAGATCGGAACACATGCGGGTGCCGCGTCCGGCGGCGAGAATGACAACGCCGAGAGTCATGGTGAAATCTCAAATAGTTCAGTGAAAACTGCCAGCAGGTAAGGCGCAACCGCTTGATGCAGCAGCGAATTCTTCTGGAGTTGGCTCGCGCACTGCGTGAATGCGCAGATGCACGACCAACGCTTTGCCGGCGAGCGGGTGATTGCCATCGACCGTCAACTTGCCGTCGGCGATGGCGGAAACGACGAAGGTGCGCGTCGCGCCGGATTCATTCTGCATCGGCACTTCTGCGCCGATAAAGCGGAATTCTGGCGGCACATTGTCCAGATCGTCGGTGAACGTGAGCGCGGGATCGTGTGCGCCAAAACCGTGCTCTGGCGGCAGTTGCAATGTCACCGCGTCCCCCACGCACTTGCCGGCAATCGCTGCATCCATGCCGCCGATCAATTCCGTTGCGCCGCCGTGAATGTAGGTGACGGGCAAATCGGTTTGTTCCAAAACCGCGCCGTTGACATCGGTGATGCTGTAGGTCAACGCGACCAGTTTACCGGCGCTGACGCAGGGTGCTGTTGCGCTCACACTTCAATCTCCACGAAAAAAAACGCTCCCGTCACGATAACGAGGAGCGTTGAGAGGAAAAAACGCATGGTCGCTGCTAAAACAACAGCACACTAACGCCCTTTCATTTTGCGCAATTTTTCAATTGCTCGCAGTTGCGCAATTGCTTCGGCCAATTCAACCTGCGCCTTGGCATATTCAAATTTCGCCACCTGACCCGCGAGCGTATCTTCGGCTCGCCGCTTGGCTTCCATCGCCGCCGCTTCATCAAGATCGCGGGCACGAATCGCGGTATCAGCAAGCACCGTCACCACACTGGGCTGCACTTCCAACATGCCGCCGGAGACATAAAAATGCTCCTGCTCACCATGTTCGTTTTCTACCCGCACATCGCCGGGTTTGAGCCGACTGATAAACGCGGTGTGACGCGGCGCAATGCCCACCTCACCCAGTTGAGCGGTTGCATACACCATCGTGGCAGGCCCAGAGTGGATCGCACCCTCAGCACTGACAATATCAACGCGCATGGTCGTTGCCATCGGAGATTCTCCTTAGCTCGTCGCCGCCATCTTCTCAGCTTTGGCGACTGCTTCAGCAATGCCGCCGACCATATAAAACGCCTGTTCAGGCAGATGGTCATAATCACCGCTGACGATGGCTTTGAAGTCTTTGATGGTGTCTTTGACCGACACAAACTTGCCCGGTGCGCCCGTAAACACTTCCGCCACAAAGAACGGCTGCGACAAGAACCGCTGAATTTTGCGTGCCCGTGAGACCGACAGCCGATCCTCATCAGACAATTCATCCATGCCCAAAATGGCGATGATGTCTTTCAGTTCCTTATACCGCTGCAACGTGCCCTGCACAGCTCGCGCCGTCTCGTAATGCTCGGCACCAACCACGTTCGGATCCAAAATCCGGCTGGTGGAATCGAGCGGATCAACTGCCGGATAAATGCCCAGCTCGGCAATTTGCCGCGACAACACCAGCGTTGCGTCCAAATGCGCAAACGTCGTCGCCGGTGACGGATCAGTCAAATCGTCCGCTGGCACATAGACCGCTTGGAACGACGTGATCGAACCGGTGCGAGTGGAGGTGATGCGCTCTTGCAAGGCACCCATTTCTGATGCCAGCGTCGGCTGATAACCCACCGCTGACGGCATCCGCCCCAACAATGCCGACACTTCCGTACCCGCCAACGTGTAACGGTAAATGTTGTCAACAAACAACAACACGTCACGTCCTTCGTCGCGGAAATACTCCGCCATCGTTAAGCCAGTCAGCGCCACGCGCAGGCGATTGCCGGGTGGCTCATTCATCTGCCCGTAGACCAGCGCCACCTTGTCCAGCACGTTCGACTCTTTCATCTCGTGATAAAAGTCGTTGCCTTCACGGGTACGCTCTCCCACGCCAGCAAACACGGAAAAGCCAGAATGCTCGGCGGCGATGTTACGAATCAGCTCCATCAGCGTGACGGTCTTGCCCACGCCCGCGCCACCAAACAGACCAACCTTGCCGCCTTTCGCAATCGGCATGATGAGGTCGATGACCTTGATGCCGGTTTCTAAAATCTCGGTAGACGTCGCTTGATCTTCCAACTTGGGCGCGGCGCGATGAATAGACCACCGCTCCTCAGTCGCCACATCGCCAAGCTCATCAATCGGCTTGCCGAGCACGTCCATGATGCGCCCCAGCGTTGCCTGACCGACTGGCACCTGAATCGGCGCACCAGTGCTGGTGACAGCCAAACCGCGCTGCAAACCATCGGTCGAACCCATCGCAATCGTGCGCACCACGCCATCACCGAGCTGCTGCTGCACTTCCAGCGTCAACCCTGCCGAATCAATCATTAATGCTTCATAAATTTTGGGCATCTCACCGCGTGGGAACTGTACGTCCACAACGGCGCCGATGATTTCCACCACGTTACCGGAACTCATAAAATTACTTCCTCTGCGATTCTGTCTGGAACTGGGCTGACGAGGCGGGTTTACACTGCCGCAGCACCGCTCACGATTTCGGAGATTTCTTGCGTGATTGCTGCTTGACGCGCCTTGTTATAAACCAGTTGCAGCTCACCGATGAGATTGCCCGCGTTATCGGAAGCGGACTTCATCGCCACCATGCGTGCTGCCTGTTCGCACGCACTATTCTCAACGACTGCTTGATAAACCAGCGATTCAATATAACGGGTGAGCAGCGCATCTAACACGGTGCGGGCATCTGGCTCGTAGATGTAATCCCAATGACTCGGCAGCGGATCCTGTGCTTCGCCACTGATGGGCACCAACTGACGGATCAGCGGCCGCTGGGTCATGGTGTTCACAAAGGAATTGCTGATGACATAGATCGCGTCAATCTGTTTGGATTCATACGCATCCAGCATGACCTTGACGGTGCCGATCAAGTCTTCAATGTGCGGTTGGTCGCCCAAATGCGTGGCCTGTCCCAACACCTGCCCGCCGAACCGCTTAAAAAAGCCCAGCGCCTTGTTGCCAATGGCACAAAACGCCACGTCAACGCCGGCGGTTTGATGCGCTTTCACTTCAGCGGCTAACCGGCGAAACAGATTGCTGTTCAACCCGCCGCACAAGCCCCGATCTGAGGACACCACGATATAACCGACGGTTTTATGCGGGCGCTGCGCGGACATAAACGAGTGCCGATATTCCGGCGTCGCATGAGCCAGATGACTAATCACCTGCAACATCTTTTCCGCATAAGGACGGGAAGACGACATGCGATCCTGAGCCTTGCGCATTTTCGAGGCGGCGACCATTTGCATCGCCTTGGTAATCTTTTGGGTACTCTTAATGCTTGCGATCTTGGTGCGGATTTCTTTGGCGCCTGCCATATGGTTTGTTTCAACCCTTGTTGGTTTCAATCCTTGTTGTATTTGGACCATCAAATCCACCCAACCCCCCTTTTCCAAAGGGGGGAGATGTTGCGCCCCCCTTTGGAAAAGGGGGGCAGGGGGGGATTGGTGAGATCGGGCTTACCAGGTGTTATTCGCCTTAAAAGTCTTGATCGCAGTGTGCATCGCACCCTGAATGGCATCGTTGAAATCGCCAGTGGCGTCAATCTTCGCAAGCAATTCCGCCTGCGCTGATTTGATATAACTCTGCAGCGCCCGCTCAAAATCAACGACCTTTTTCACATCCACGTCGTCGAGATAGCCTTCGTTAGCGGCAAACAGCGAAATCGCCATCTGTCCCACGCTCATCGGCGAATACTGCGTTTGTTTCATCAACTCAGTGACGCGCTCACCGCGTTGCAACTGCTTGCGCGTTGCCTCATCCAAATCAGAAGCAAACTGCGAAAAGGCCGCCAATTCACGGTACTGCGCCAGCGCCAAACGAATGCCGCCGCCGAGCTTCTTAATGATCTTGGTTTGCGCCGCGCCGCCGACCCGCGACACTGACAGACCGGCGTTAATTGCCGGACGGATGCCAGCATTAAACAGATCGGTTTCCAAGAAAATCTGCCCGTCAGTGATCGAAATCACGTTGGTGGGCACGAATGCCGACACGTCACCCGCTTGGGTTTCAATGATCGGCAGCGCCGTCAACGAACCGGTTTTACCCGTTACCTTGCCGCCAGTCGCCTGTGCCACATAGTTCGGATTGACCCGCGCTGCGCGTTCCAGCAATCGCGAATGCAGATAAAACACGTCGCCGGGATAGGCTTCCCGACCCGGTGGCCGCCGCAGCAACAACGACACCTGACGATACGCCCACGCTTGCTTGGTCAAATCGTCATACACGATCAGCGCATCTTCGCCCTTATCGCGGAAATACTCGCCCATCGTGCAGCCGACATAAGGCGCGATGAACTGCATTGCCGCAGATTCCGCCGCCGCCGCCGCCACAATGATGGTATGCGCCATCGCATCGTGTTCTTCGAGCTTGCGCACCAGCGCCGCAATCGAGGAATTTTTCTGCCCAATGGCAACGTAAATGCACTTAACGCCCGTGCCTTTCTGATTGATGATCGCGTCAATCGCCACCGCCGTTTTACCGGTCTGGCGGTCGCCAATAATCAACTCACGCTGACCACGACCAACCGGCACCATCGCGTCGATGGCTTTCAAACCCGTTTGCACCGGCTCATCAACCGATTGCCGCGCAATAACGCCCGGCGCGACCTTTTCAATTGGCGACGTGCCAGCCGCGTTAATCGGCCCCTTGCCGTCAATCGGATTACCGAGCGAATCCACGACCCGCCCCAGCAACCCTTCACCAACCGGCACTTCCAACACGCGCCCAGTGCAGCGCACCCAGTCACCTTCGGACAGATGCGTATAGTCGCCGAGAATCACCGCGCCGACGGAATCACGCTCCAGATTCAACGCCAAACCAAAGGCGTCGCCCGGAAATTCCAACATTTCATAATACTTAGCGTCAGATAACCCATGAATACGGACAATGCCGTCGGTCAAGCTGACGATGGTGCCCTCAGTCCGGGCTTCGGTCTGAAGGTCGAAATTTTCGATCTTCTGTTTAATGAGATCGCTGATCTCGGATGGATTCAGTTGCATGACGGTGTCCAGTTCAGAATTGCAAAGCGTTAGCCAATTGCTTGATCTTGCCGCGAATCGAGTCGTCGAACACAAGATCGCCAGCGCGGACTTCAATCCCGCCGATCAACGCGCTGTCCGTCTCGACCGTCAGCTCCACGCGACCGCCGAGGCGACGTGCCAGCGCCGTAGCGAGGGTTGCCTGTTCTTCGGCGCTAACCTCGAAAGCACTGCGCACCTGCACATGACGCACCCCCTGATCGGCGATCCGGCGCACTTCAAACAGACGCGCAATCTCCGGCAGAGCCGTTAAGCGGGCATTGTGTGACAACAACCGCACGAGATTTGCTACTTCAGCAGGCAGTTGCGCCCCGCAGACCTCAAGGATGAGATCACGAACCCGCTCACGCGGCAGGCTAGGATTGCCAATTTGGGCAGTGAGGTCGGGATCGGTCGTCACCAACGCCAGCAGTTCCAACGCCTGTGACCAAGCGTCAACTTCCCCGACGTCCTTGGCACGCTCGAACACTGCTTCAGCATAGGGACGGGCGATGGTGGTCATATCTCCGGCCATGAAATACCCCTAGAGCTGCTTGGCGAAAGTATCGACGAGCGACCGGTGTGTATCGACATCGATCTCTTTATGCAGAATTTTTTCGGCAGCCGCGATTGCCAATGCTGCAACCCGCTCCCGCAATTCTTCGCGGGCGCGATTGGTTTCGCGCTCAATCTCAGCCTGCGCGGCTGCGACCAAACGACCACCCTCAGCGCGAGCATCATCCTTCGCTTCCTCAACGATTTCAGTTGCCCGTTTCTGTGCCTGCGTCACGATCTCAGCCGCAGTCGCCTTCGCTTCCGTCAGCAAGGCTTGAGCATGTTGCTCACCGCGAGCGCGTTCTTGATGACCGCGTTCCGCAGCAGCAAGACCTTCTGTAATTTTGGTCTTGCGCTCTGCCAGCGCCGTAACAATGGGCGGCCAGACATATTGCATACAAAACCAGACGAACACCGCAAAGGAGATCATCTGGATCAACAAAGTCAAATTGATATTCATAGCGTCACCTCGTGCCTAGGTCTCGTACCGAATCAGGGTAGTTGGTGGAAACCGCAACCCTGGCGGGAGCGGGACGTCAATTAGGCAGCAAACATGAGGTATAAGCCCATGGCGATCGCAATAACGGGCAGGGCGTCAACCAAACCCATCACGATGAAAAACTGGGTACGCAGCATCGGAATCAATTCCGGCTGACGGGCAGCGCCTTCCAAGAAACGACCGCCGAGAACGCCGATACCGACGCCAGCGCCAACGGCACCGAGACCGAGCATCAGGCCTGCGCCGATGAATTTAATAGCTGCTGCAAATGCTTGTGCGACTTCAAGTTCCATGAGTTCCCCCAGGTTAGGTGTTGCGATGAAATAATGAATGGTAAAACGGTGATTCAATGCGATCAAACACTCCGTTAAAGCCAAACGCGACTTTAACGGAGTGTAATTGATTTAGTGATGCTCTTGGTGCGCCATATCGAGATAAACGATTGTCAACACCATAAAGATAAAGGCTTGCAGCGTGATAATCAAAATGTGGAAAACAGCCCAAACAAATTGGAGCAAACCACCAGTGATATTCAGCGTCATGCTACCGCCGTAGAGCAATGCGATCAGAATAAAGATCATCTCACCGGCGTACATATTACCGAAAAGACGCAATGCCAGTGAGAGCGGTTTTGATAAAAGACTGATGCCTTCTAACAATAGATTTGCTGGCAAGCCAAATTTACCAAACGGTTGCAATGTCAATTCACCTAAGAACCCGCCCACACCTTTCATTTTGACGCTGTAAAACAACACCAAGAAAAAGACTGTCAGCGCCATTCCAAAGGTGGCATTGGGATCAGTAGTTGGTACCACGCGCAAGAACACATGATGCGGATCAGCGCCGAATACAGCAATGAATTGACCGAATAAATAAGGCAGCAAATCAACTGGCAATAAATCCATCAGATTCATTAAAAATACCCACGCAAAGATGGTGAGCGCCAGCGGTGCTACCATTGCATTCTTGGCATTAAATGAACCGCGCACATTGTCCTCAACAAAATCGACAATCCACTCGACGAAGTTCTGCGCCCCGGCCGGAATTCCCGCAGTAACTTTTTCAGCTACCCCTTTGAAAAACCAGATAAATAAGCCGCCGAGCAACACGGAGAAAAACACGGTATCAACATTGACTGCCCAAAAACCCATTGCAGCAGCATCGGCGCTGGAATGTGCAAAACCAAACCCGTGCTCAGGATGAACGCCGAGCGTCAGATTGGTGAGATGGTGCTGGATATAGCCTTGGGAAGTGAGTATTTCGGAAGAAGACATCAATCATTTCTCACATCTGGTTTTGACTGCCGAATTGGGCGGCGATCACAGTTGGTATGACTTGAGTGGAAAAATAAGCACCCAGCATGACCGGTAGATTAAGGTTAGTAAATACGACAACTGCTAATGCAAATAATCCGAGAATAACCGCAATTTTTATGGCTTCGCCCCAATAAAAACGCGCTGCTAAATGCGAAATTTTTTGAGCGCGGTAGTCTCGAAACATCCAAGCTGCGAGTAGTGCGTTAGCAATGATACAAATCCCAGCACCAGTGCCAATAGACAATGCTAAATCGCTGCGCAGCAAAAACGCGACGATAATTATCAGTAACCCAAAAGCGATTTGAGCCTGAATGATTTTTTTTGCTTGGATTGCACCCGGCTGCTGCATGAAATCGTCACGAATCGGGTGATTTAAGGTGCCTTATCGAAGGTATAGTATAAGGCGTTGCCGATAAAGGGTCAACGCAAGTCCGTGTATTTTTCTGCAACAATTATTTGCGCATCTCAAGTAAATGGCGGGCACCGTCTAAAAAAGGAATCTGCAGCGGGTGAACGCGCACCCGATCTGCCATTGCCGACCAGGATGATTCATTGCAGCGCCCCTTCATTAACAACATCCGTCCCGTCGGCACCAGCAGCCGTTCCTGCGCCGGTAAAATATCGGTTTCCGCCACCGCCCGACTCACCAGCGTCGTAAACAGGCGCTCCGGTTGATAACGATCAATCCGCGCCTGCACCGGCGCCACGTTGCGCAGTCCCAACTCCAGCACCGCCTGTCGCACGAAGCGAATTTTTTTGCCGTTGCTGTCCAGCAACACGAACTCGCGCTCAGGTGCCAGCAGCGCCAGCGGAATCCCCGGCAATCCCGCACCCGTGCCCAGATCAAGTATCCGCTCGCCGTCGAGATACGGCAGCAGCGCCACACTATCGAGCAGATGACGAGCGACCATGTCCAGCGGATCACGCACCGCCGTCAGGTTGTACACCTGATTCCACCGCGCCAGCAGCGCCAAAAATTGTAGCAAACCCGCGTGTTGCTCTGCCGTCAGCGCCAGCCCCATTTGCGCTGCGCCCTGCGTCAACCGCTCGCCGAGCTGCGCCGTATCAAACGCAATTGGATTGGTTTTTTTGGTCATTCAGCCCGACTGCCGTTTGAGATGAATCAGCAACAGCGACACCGCCGCCGGCGTCACGCCCGGAATTCGCGCCGCTTGTCCGACCGTCAGCGGACGCACCCGCTTGAATTTCTCGCACACTTCTTTTGACAACCCGCGCACCCGATCAAAATCAAATTCAGGTGGCAGCGGTTTGGTTTCCTGCTCGCGCTGGCGCTCAATCTCAGCACGTTGGCGTGTGATATAGCCGTCATAACGCGCTTGAATTTCCAACTGTTCACTCACCGCCGCTGCCACCGCTTCCGGTGCTGCGCCCGTCAACTGCTGCACTCCGGCATAACCGACGTTAGGACGCGCCAGCAGCTCAGATGCCCGCGCTTCCCGCCGCAGCGGTTCACCCAAAATCTGCGTCGCCAGCGTTTGATCGACCGTGTCGGGGCGAATCCACAGCTCACGCAACCGCTGGCGCTCGCGTTCAATCGCCTCGCGCTTCGCCTCAAACAGCCGCCACTGCGCCTCGCCAACCAAACCGAGCTGGCGTCCAATCTCAGTTAAACGCAGATCGGCGTTGTCCTCGCGCAGCGTCAACCGATATTCAGCGCGGCTGGTGAACATCCGATACGGCTCGTTGGTGCCGCGAGTGACCAAATCATCGACCATCACGCCCAAATATGACTCGTCCCGGCGCGGCAGCCACGGCTCGCGCTCTTGAATCTGCAACGCAGCGTTGACGCCCGCCAATAAACCCTGCGCGGCTGCTTCTTCATAACCGGTGGTGCCGTTGATTTGCCCGGCAAAAAACAGCCCGCGCAGATGCCGCGTTTCCAGCGTCGGCGCGAGATCGCGGGGATCAAAAAAATCATATTCAATGGCATAGCCGGGGCGCGTGAGATGCGCGTGTTCCAAGCCGCTGATCGAGCGCACCAGCGCCTCTTGAATGTCATACGGCAGGCTGGTGGAGATGCCGTTGGGATAGACCTCGTGGGTGTCCAGCCCTTCCGGTTCGAGGAAAATTTGATGCGAATTTTTATCGGCGAAGCGGACAATTTTGTCCTCAATCGACGGGCAATAGCGCGGGCCAATTCCTTCAATCACGCCCATAAACAGCGGCGAGCGCGACAGCCCGGAGCGGATGATGTCGTGAGTACGTTCATTGGTTTGGGTGAGATGACAACTGACTTGGCGCGGATGTTCGGCAGCGCTGCCGCGATAAGAAAACACCGGCACCGGTTCATCACCGCGCTGCTCGGCGAGCTGGCGATAATCAATAGAACGGGCATCAAGACGCGGTGGCGTGCCGGTTTTCAGCCGCTCCACCGCAAAAGGTAATTCACGCAGGCGTCGCGCCAGCGCGGTGGATGGCGGATCGCCAGCGCGACCACCGTCGTAATGCGCCAGCCCGATATGAATGCGTCCACCCAAAAAAGTGCCCACTGTGAGAATCACGGCGCGTGCCGCAAAGCGCAGCCCCATTTGCGTTTGCACGCCCACGACGCGCTCATTGTCGACTATCAGATCGTCAACGGTTTGTTGAAACAGGGTTAAATTGGGCTGATTTTCCAGCGCGAGGCGCACGGCGGCTTTATACAGCGCCCGATCCGCCTGCGCTCGCGTGGCGCGAACTGCCGGCCCTTTGCTGGCGTTGAGAATGCGAAATTGGATGCCAGCGCGATCTGCGGCTTGCGCCATCACGCCGCCCAGCGCGTCGATTTCCTTGACCAGATGTCCTTTGCCGATGCCGCCGATTGCCGGATTGCAACTCATCTGTCCGAGCGTCTCGATATTCTGGGTGAGCAACAGCGTCCGCACCCCGCACCGCGCTGCCGCCAATGCCGCCTCGGTGCCCGCGTGACCGCCGCCAACTACCACTACATCGTATTGATCGCTTGCCCACATAACCAAAAGAGCCTGAAGCCATGACGTCGCCTAGTCTAAATCAAATCACCACCTCCAATCGCAGTCTGCCCGACACCATTTTGGACTGCGCCCGCGCCGTCATTCTCGGCAAAGACCACGAACTGCGCTTGGCGCTGACCTGTCTGCTGGCGCGGGGACACCTGTTGATTGAAGACGTGCCCGGCGTCGGCAAAACCACGCTGGCGCATCTGCTCGCCCGCCTGCTGGGGCTGGACTATGCGCGGATTCAATTCACCAGCGATCTGCTGCCGGCTGACGTGATTGGCGTAGCGATTTATGACCGCACCAGCGAGACCTTCCGCTTTCATCCGGGGCCGATTTTTTCCCAACTCGTGCTCGCAGATGAGATCAATCGCGCCACGCCGAAAGCGCAGAGCGCGTTGCTGGAGGCGATGGAAGAGCGGCAGGTGACGGTGGAGGGCGAAACGCGCCCGCTGCCGGAGCCGTTTTTTGTGATTGCCACCCAAAATCCGCTGTTTCAAATCGGCACCTTCCCGCTGCCGGAGTCGCAGCTTGACCGCTTTTTGATGCGGATTCGGCTGGGTTATCCCGCCGCCGCGCAGGAAAAACAATTGCTGGCGGGCGAGGATCGGCGGGAAATGGTAGCGCGGCAGGCACCGGCGCTGAGTCATGCCGAATTGCTGGCGCTGCAACAGCGCGTCGCCGCGATTCACGCTGCCGCCCCAATCATTGATTACATTCACGCCATTTTACAATTCACTCGCGGTTCAGAACGCTTCATGTATGGCTTATCGCCGCGAGCTGGTTTGGGATTATTACGCGCCGCCAAAGCGTGGGCATTATTAGCAGAACGTGAATACGTCATTCCCGAAGATGTCCAAGCAGTATTGCCATCTTGTGTCATTCATCGCTTAATGGGCGGCGAGCCGGGACAACGCATTTCTGAAACGGAAATCACCGCGTTTATCTTAAATAACGTGCCGGTGTGATGCCGCACGTTTTGAACTATTTTTGCCGCAGCGTCCGAATTTGATCCCGCACTGCGGCAGCCTGCTCAAACTCCAAATTCTTCGCATGTTGCGCCATTGCTTTCTCCAACGCTTTAATTCGTTTCATCACTTGCTGCGGCGTCAATTGATCAGTGGCATCTATTTGTGCCGCCACCTTTTTGAATTGCCGTGATGCCGTTGGTGCGCCAGGCGTTGCTAATTCTAAAATATCATTCACATTTTTACGGATCGTTTGCGGCGTAATGCCATTGGCGCGATTCGCAGCAATTTGTTTGGTGCGCCGCCGCTCGGTTTCATCAATTGCCCGCCGCATCGCGCCGGTGATGCGATCTGCGTACAAAATCGCCTTGCCGTTGATATGACGGGCAGCGCGTCCAATCGTTTGAATCAGCGCATCTGCCGACCGCAAAAACCCTTCTTTATCGGCGTCTAAAATGGCGACCAGTGCCACCTCCGGCATGTCCAATCCTTCGCGTAACAGATTGATTCCAATCAACACATCAAACACGCCGAGGCGCAGATCGCGGATGATTTCGACCCGCTCCACCGTGTCGATGTCGGCGTGGAGATAACGCGCTTTGACGCCGTGCTCGCTGCAATAGTCGCTCAAATCTTCCGCCATCCGTTTGGTCAGCGTCGTGACCAGCACCCGCTCGCCGAGCGCAGCGCGTTGGTTAATTTCTGACAATAAATCATCTACTTGCGTTAAAACCGGACGCACCTCCAGCACCGGATCAACCAGCCCGGTCGGGCGCACGACCTGTTCAATCACGGCGCTGGAATGATCCAGTTCATACGGGCGCGGGGTGGCGGAAACGTAAATCGTCGGCGGCTGGCGAGCGCAAAATTCCTCGAATTGCAGCGGGCGATTATCAAGTGCGGAAGGTAAACGAAAGCCGTAATTGACTAAATTTTCTTTACGCGCCCGGTCGCCACGATACATGCCGCCGAGCTGGGGAATGGTGACGTGGCTTTCATCAATCACGACGATGGCGTCGGGCGGTAAATAATCATAGAGCGTGGGCGGCGGTTCACCAGCGGCACGTCCTGAGAGATAACGACTGTAATTTTCAATGCCAGAACAATAGCCCACTTCGAGCATCATTTCTAAATCAAATTGGGTGCGTTGTTCTAACCGCTGCGCTTCGACTAATTTGTTATTCTCGCGCAGCCATTCGAGTTGCGTTTTGAGTTCTATTTTAATTAATTCGATGGCGTTGAGAACGATTTCTCGCGGCGTGGCATAATGCGTTTTTGGAAAAATGGTGCAGCGGGTAATCTGTTGTTTTACTGCGCCAGTGAGAGGATCAAATAGCGCCAATGCTTCAATTTCTTCATCAAATAAAGTGATGCGAATGGCGGTGTCTTCAGATTCGGCGGGATAAATATCTAATACGTCGCCGCGCACGCGATAGGTGCCGCGAGTGAAGGCGACATCATTGCGGCTGTATTGCAACGCGGTGAGGCGATGGAGGATGGCGCGTTGGTCAATGCGGTCGCCGCGTTTGAGGATCAGCACCATTTTGAGATAGGCGGCGGGATCGCCCAGCCCGTAAATGGAGGAGACGCTGGCGACGATGATGACGTCGTGGCGTTCGAGCAGGGCTTTGGTGGCGGATAGGCGCAGTTGTTCGATGTGTTCGTTGATGGCGGAATCTTTGGCGATGTAGGTGTCGGTGGCGGCGACGTAGGCTTCCGGTTGGTAATAGTCGTAGTACGAGACGAAATACTCGACGGCGTTGTGCGGGAAAAAGTCGCGCATTTCGCCGTATAACTGGGCGGCGAGCGTTTTGTTGGGCGCGAGAATCAGCGTCGGGCGCTGCACTTGGGCGATAACGTTGGCGATGGTGAAGGTTTTGCCGGAGCCGGTGACGCCCAGCAGCGTCAAGGCTTCAGCGCCAGCGTTGAGACCGGCGACGAGTTGGCGGATGGCTTCGGGTTGATCGCCAGCGGGGGCGAAGGGAGCGGCGAGTTGGAACGGGAGCATGTTTTGAATTGTCGGTTTTTTGAGTTGGCGGTTGTCAGTGGGACGATCATTGATGCTCAGGTTTCGTGGTTTCGCTATGATTGTCGCGTCACCTCAACCTGTCATTTCGCTACATTTTGGAATTTTTAAGGAATCATCGCCGATGACCACGACACTTGCTGCCCGCGTTCTGGCTGTCAAACCTTCCGCTACGCTCGCTATTACCGCTCGCGCCAACGCACTCCGCGCTGCTGGTAAAGATGTGATTGGTCTCGGCGTCGGGGAACCCGATTTTGACACGCCAGATCACATTAAAGCCGCCGCCATTGCTGCGATTAACGCCGGTTTTACCAAATACACCGCCGTCGATGGAACGCCCGCTTTGAAGCAGGCGATTGTCGATAAATTCAAGCGCGAGAATGACTTGGACTACGCGCCAGCGCAGATTTTGGTGTCCAGCGGCGGCAAGCAGAGCTTTTTTAATCTCGCGCAGGCGGTGCTGGATCACGGCGATGAAGTCATCATTCCCGCGCCGTATTGGGTGTCATATCCCGACATGGTGCGCTTGGCCAGCGCCACGCCGGTTTTGATTCACGCTGGCGCTGATCAGGCGTTCAAAATCACTCCGGCGCAGTTGCGAGCGGCGCTGACGGCGCAGACACGGATGGTGGTGATTAACAGCCCGTCGAATCCAACGGGCATGACCTACAGCAGCGCAGAATTGGCGGCACTCGGCGCGGTGCTGCGCGACTATCCCGACGTGTTGATTGCGACCGATGATATGTACGAGCACATCCGCTGGAGCAGCGAGCCATTCGTCAACATCGTCAACGTCTGCCCCGATCTCGCGCCGCGTACTTTGGTGCTCAACGGCGTGTCCAAAGCCTATGCGATGACCGGCTGGCGCATTGGCTACGCTGCCGGACCGGTGGCGATCATCAAGGAAATGACCAAGGTGCAATCACAAAGCACGTCAAATCCGAATTCTATCGCGCAGGTCGCAGCGCAGGCGGCGTTGGAAGGCTCGCAAGAGTGCATCGGCGTGATGCGGCAGGCGTTCAAAGCGCGTCACGATTTTGTGGTCGAGCGCCTCAATCAAATCCCCGGCATTCACTGCCTGCCGACTGACGGCACCTTTTATGTCTTTCCGAGCGTTCACGGCATGATCGAACGGCTGCCCGGTGTCACTGATGACGTGGAGCTGGCCGAGCGGATGATTGATGCGGGCGTGGCGCTGGTGCCCGGCGCGGAGTTCGGTTTGGGCGGACATCTCCGCATTTCGATTGCCACCAGCGACCGCAATTTGGAGCTGGCGCTGGAGCGCATCGCCGGGATGGTCAGCGCATGATTGCCGCGCCAGCGTTGCGATCCTTCCTGTTATTGCTGCTGGTCAGTGCGCTGCTGAGTGGTTGCGCCAGCCTGCTGAAACCTTGGCAGACGCCGGAGGTGGCGCTGCTCCAGCTCCAGCCGAAGGCGCTGGGATTAACGCGACAGGTGTTGATCGCAACGCTGGCGGTCAGAAATCCCAACGACCGCACTCTGCCGATCAAGGCGATGACCTATCACATTGGTTTGGAAGGGCAGGATGTCGCGGAAGGTGGCGGGGCGCTGGCGCAACAGATTCCGCCCTTCGGCGAGGCGACGGTGGAGGTGGAAGTCAACGGCAGCGTGTTGACGCTGCTGCGGCAATTACCGGCGTTGGCGCTGAAACAGCAGCCGCTGGCGTGGTCAATTGCGGGCACGGTGACAATCGCAGATGGGATGCTGACCTTGCCGTATCGCTACGCCGGTAAGATTGATGCGCGGCAACTGCGCACTGGCAGCAAATAACACGCACAACTGAAAACTTCTCCACCCGCTTCGGTTCCCATGACCGACACTCTTATTCACCACGCGCTTGGTCTGCACCTGCATCAGCCGCCAGATAATCTGCGGCTGTTGCTGGCGGTCAATCCGTGGGAAGCCGAGGAGATCATTCTGTGTTATGCGCGGGCGGTGCGGTTTGCCCAGCAGTATCGGGATGTGGCGCGGTTGCACGTCAGCTTTTCAGGAATTTTGCTGGAACAATTGACTGATCCGCAGCTCGTGGATCGGTATCGCCATTTGGTGGACGTGCCGGCGATGCTCAACGCTTACCGCGAGGCGGACAATATCGAGCTGTTGGGCACTGGCTACTATCATCCGATTTTTCCTTTGATTCCGCGTCCCGATTGGGGCGAACAGCTCGCGCACGGACGCGCCATGATCGAACGGATTTTTGGACGCGCTCCGCGGGGATTTTGGCCGCCGGAGCTGGCGTTTACGATGGAGATGATTCCGGCGCTGGTGCAGGCGGGTTATGAGTATGTGATCGTTGATGGCGTTCATGTGCGCCCTTTTGATGGCATTAACGATAGTTTTCGCCCGTATGTCGCCTGTTATGACGGCATGTGCATCACGGTGGTGCCGCGTGATCGGGAGCTGTCGAACGCGCAAGAAAGCGGGCTGCGGCTGGATTGGTTTCAAGATGAACTGCGCTGGCGCGTTGCCGGTTCTCCGCGTCCGCACGCGCCGCGTTTGCTGACATCGTGGTCGGGTGGCGAAAACGGCGGCTGGTTTCGCCAACACGATGAACCAGCGGGATTTTTCGGTTACTTTTTCGCGCCGTATATGGATTGGTGCCGCAGCGGTCATGCCGACATTGTGCCGCTGCACCTCAGCGATTATCTCGCGCAGGTGCGACATCTGCCGCCAGCGCGGGTGCAAGCCGGGGCGTGGAATGTTGGCAGCAGCGCCGGGGTTGATTTCTCGCAGTGGTGCGGCAGCACTGAACAACAGCAAGCGGTGGCTGATATCCAACGGTTAAGTGCCTATTACTGGACGCTGTGCCAAGATCATCCCGACGTGTGGCAGTTGGCTGGTGACACGCTGCACACAGCACGGCGCTTGATTTTAGAAGCCGAAACCAGTTGTTTTCTGTTTTGGGGCGAGGCGTGGATTCCGCATTTATATGCCCGCATCGCTCCCGCTGAAGTGGCATTGCGCGATGCCGAAACGCGATTGCGGCGGTGACAACGGCGCTGCCGACTGACAACTTATTTCGCAACCGCGCAATTCCCACAATTATCACGGTGCTGCTACGCAGCCGAGGATTCCAACCATCACCACACCTGCGGCTCGCCTCCCAGACCCTGACCGCCCGCTGTGCGAATTGACGCCTTCTGCCGCTGTTCTGGATTTGACTGCACCTGATTTGGCAGCGCCGCTCATCGCGCTGGAGCCGGTGTTTCCACTGGTCATTCACACCAGCCAACTGGTGCTGGAGACGGGCGCACCGGGTGAAATTCTGGTGCATTGGCATCTGGACGCAGATGAGTATCTTGGCGTCGGTCACGCCTTCCCGCCCAGCGGCGGTGCGCCGATACCGGCGCTGCGGTTACGGCGTTTGCACCCGGACGGAGGCAGCGAAGCCGCAGCGGAAGTGCGGCTGGCGCTCACCGGCACGCAGGGCGATGGCGAGCGCGAGTTCACGGTGGGGCTGGATGCCGCGCAGTTTGAAGCCGAACTCGGCTTGACCAACGATGACGGCGGCTGGATGCTGCTCGCCCGCTCCAACCGGCTCACCGCCACCAGCACTGCGCCACCGCCCGCCGCCGTTCACACCACCGCGCAGCCGCTCCCGCCGCCGCCAATTGCCACCCCCGCTGCGCCGCAACCCGACGCTGCGCCCGCGCCCAAACTGACACCTGCGTCACTGTCCGAGCTGGCGCTGGAATTGTCATTTGATCCGCATCTCGACCCGCCGCTGACCGCGCTGGAGCCGGTGTTTCCACTGCCAAAGCTGGCGCAGCCGCCAGCGCCCGCTGCGCCGCGTATTCCCACGTTGATTTATGGACGCGCCATTCCTGGCGCAGCCGCCAGCGCCCGCTGCGCCGCGTATTCCCACGTTGATTTATGGACGCGCCATTCAACGCCATGCAGGTTTATTGATTGAAGCGGAATTGCGCATTCACGGCAGCGGCGAACCCAATAGTGAAATTGACTTATTTGGACAGCGTTATTTTATTGGCGCAGGTGGACGTTTTCAATTGTTAATTCAGGTCGATGATCCCGCATTATTAACGCAAGCCTTATTGCAACATCCCCCGCCTGAACTCACCAGACTGCGTCCAGAATAATCGCGCAATGATGCGGTTAAATCAAAACACAATTGCGGTTATTATTGCGCATCATCTGTTTTAGGATAGTCACATAATGCACATCATCTTGGTGAGCGCCGAATGCGCACCGGTTGCTAAAGCGGGCGGACTTGGTGATTTCGTACAGGGGCTGGCGCGGGAATTAACCCATTGCGGCGAAACCGTTGAGATCATGCTGCCGTATTATGACGTTTTGCGCACGACGGAATTGCATGATCTGCACGAAATCTGCGCCGATTTGCGCGTCCCTTTTAATCAGCACCACCTCACTTGCCGCGTCTTCAATGCCACCTTAACCGGCGTCAATTGTGTATTCTTTGATCCGCAATCGCCGCAAGGGTTTTTTCAACGCGGGCGCATTTATGGCGAAACGGATGATGCTGAACGCTTTGCGTTTTTTGCGCGGGCGGTGTTGGAATTCATTTTGAATTCCAAACGGCAGCCAGATATTTTGCATTGCAATGATTGGCATACCGGCTTGATTCCGGTGCTGTTATACGAAATTTATCAAGCCTTGGGAATGAACCGCACTCGCGTCTGCTATAGCCTGCACAATCTTGGTTATCAAGGACAAGTGAGTGCAGAGCTTTTGCAGCAAGTAGGTTTAGAACCGCGCCGCTTATTACAAGCAGATCGGTTGTGTGATCCGCACGATGGACGGCAGGCTAATTTATTAAAAGGTGGCATCGTGTATTCCAATTTTGTGAATACAGTATCACCGCGCTATGCTTGGGAAATTCAACACACTGAGCAAGGAATGGGATTGCAGCCGCTATTCAAAACTCATGCGCATAAATTCGGCGGCATCTTAAATGGCATTGATGATGCGATTTGGAATCCAGACTGCGATCCGCTGGTGCCACAACCATTTAACATCAACACGTTACCGCATAAAGCCTTGAGTCGGCAGGCGCTGCGCACGCAGTTGGGATTACAAACAGACAGTAAACCCATTATTGCGATTGTGAGCCGTCTCGATCATCAAAAAGGTGTGGCGTTAATGGCGCACGGTATTCGCACCGCATTGGCAAATAATAGTCAAGTGGTGCTACTCGGCACTGCGCTTGATCCGGTGATTGCTGCGCAGTTTGCGCAATTAAAACAGGAAACACTCTCTAACCCCGATTGTCATTTGGAATTGGGTTATAACGAGCAGTTAGCGCATTTGATTTATGCGGGCGCGGATATGATTTTAATTCCAAGCCTGTATGAACCGTGCGGTTTAACGCAAATGATCGCAATGAAATATGGAGTAGTGCCGGTAGTGCGACGGGTGGGCGGCTTGGCAGATACGGTGTTTGATGCCAATTATTCTGAGCAGCCTTTTGAATTGCGCAATGGTTATGTGTTTGATGAACTCAGCGCCGCCGGTTTGGATAGCGCCTTATTACGCGCCATTGGTTTATGGCACGCTTATCCCGAGTATTTCCGCCAATTGCGCGTCAATGGCATGGCGTATGATTTTTCTTGGCGGCAGCCGGCGCAGCGGTATTTAGACATCTATCGGCAATTGGCGACCACAGTTTGAGATTCGGCGCAGTGCAGTTCATCCATTTCTAATAACGCCCGAATGCTATGGCGGGCGCTGTCACCCACATCAGAAAACTCAATGCCTAAATTCCATTGATTATTTGTTGCGGGTGAAATCCAACTCACTGCGCCCATCACTTGAATTCCTTGCTGACAATCTGGAATGTGCATTTCAATTAACACGGTTGTTTGTAAGGGCAGGGCGCGTTTGCTTTGCACTTGTAACCCTTTTTCACTCAAATCTTGCCCCAACACTTGCTCAATTCCCAAAACTGGAATTTTTGGAATCAATGGCAATAATTGCACCTGCCCTTCCCACAATTTACGCGCCGCATGTCGCCGTTCATCAAATGGTTTTTTGGGCATCAGTTATTCCTCTGGTGATTATCGTTATATTGGTATCATTGCGTTAATGACATCTTAAAACAGGACTGCGTGATGATGCGTACTGCGCTCATTCAATCTGCCCCATTTAGTATTATGGGAATTCTCAATTGCACGCCCGACAGCTTTTCCGATGGCGGGCGTTATCTTGCGCACGAGGCGGCGGTGGCGCACGGGTTGGCGATGTGTGCGGAGGGAGTGGATGTGATTGATGTTGGCGGCGAATCCACTCGCCCCGGGGCGGAGCCGGTGCCGGTCGCGGTGCAGGAACAGCGGGTGGTGCCGGTGCTGCGGCAGTTGCGGGAGCGGATTCCAGCGCGGGTGGCGTTGAGCATTGACACGACCTCGGCGCAGGTGGCAGCGGCGGCGCTGGCGGCGGGAGCAAATTGGATCAATGACACCTCCGCCGGCAGTGACGATCCAGACATGTTGCCGCTGGCAGCCGCGCACGGTGTGCCCATCGTGTTGATGCACCGTCAAGGTCAGCCGCGTGATATGCAAATGAATCCGCAATACGACAACGTGGTCGCTGAAGTCTGTGCGCAATTAACCGCTCGCGTGGCGGCGGCGCTGGCGGCGGGCGTTGCTCCGCGCCAGATTGCGTTAGATCCGGGGCTGGGATTTGGCAAACGGTTTGAACATAACTGGGCATTGTTGGCGGGACTCTCAGAACTGGTGGCACTGGGATTTCCGGTCGTGCTCGGTGCGAGTCGCAAACGGTTTTTGGCGACGGTGAGCGACGGTGCTGCGCCAGCCGCTTTGCTCTCCGCCACCTGCGCGACCACCGCGCTGGGCGTCGCCGCCGGAGTTGCCGTGCTGCGCGTTCACGATGTTGCTGCCAATCGCCACGCCGCTGCCGTCGCGTGGGCAGTACGTCAAGCAGCGCCAGCGCGTTAAGTCGGAATCACGACCATGCCCGCAGTCAACAGCGGCGTCACCTCGGCGGCGGGCAGCGGATGCGCAAAAAGATAGCCCTGCGCAACAAAACAGTGGTGGTTAATTAAAAACTGGCGCTGCGCTTGCGTTTCCACGCCTTCCGCGATGATGTGCAAACCCAAATTGGCACCTAAGCCGATGATTGCCTTGACGATAGTCACGCTCTGCGTCGGCGACGCACCGGGCACAATATCCGCCGCCGTAATGTCAGCCAGAAACGACCGATCAATTTTGAGCGCCTGCATCGGCAGGCGATTGAGATAACTCAGCGACGCATAGCCGGTGCCGAAATCATCCAGCGAGAGTGCAAATCCCAACTCGCGCAGCCGCGATAAAATCACCACCGCCTGTTCAATTGAGTGCATCGCCGCGCTTTCAGTGACCTCGAATTCCAAATCAGCGGCGCTCACTTCGTATTCTGCAATCACCTGTTGAATATGGCTGATTAAATAATCTTGATACAGCTCATTTGCCGACAAATTTACCGCCACCGGCACCAGCGGCACTCCAGCCTGCCGCCAGCGTTGAATTTGCTCACACGCTCGCCGCAACACAATTGGCCCGATTTGCACCACCAAGCCGGTCGTTTCCGCCATCGGAATAAAGCGCCCCGGCAATACCAATCCCCACTCAGGATGATTCCAGCGCACCAAGGCTTCCAAGCTCAATACCGCTCCGGTCGCCATATCGACGCGAGGTTGATAATGCAGCACCAACTCATCGCGCTCGAATGCCAGTCGCAGCGCCTGCTCAAGCTGAAATTGCTCCAATAATTGTTGATTGAGCGTGGCGGTATAAAAGCGATAAGTGTGCCGCCCGTCAGCTTTGGCGATGTGCAGCGCGGCATCGGCGTGGCTGATTAAAGCGTCGGTCGTGCTGGCATCTTCGGGATACAGCGCAATGCCCGTGCTGGCGGTGATATGAGCGCGATCAATGCCAAAAGTGATCGGTTCATCCAGCGCGGTTTGAATCCGTTCGGCGAGACTGGCGGCATCGCGGACTTGCCGCAACTGCGTGATTAACAGCAGGAAATTGTCACCGCCGAGGCGGGCGAGCACATCTTCTTCACGCAACAACGTCCGCAGGCGTTGGGCGACGGCTTGCAACAGCCGATCACCGGCAGCGTGCCCCAGCGAGTCATTGATAAACTTGAGATTATCCAAGTCAACCGACAGCACCGCCAAGTGAGACGTCGTGCGTGCCGCCTCCAGCAGCGCCTGTTCAATCCGTTCGCGCATCAAAATGCGATTGGGCAAGCCGGTGAGCGGATCGTAGCGCGTGACGTAGCTCAATTGCGCTGATAATGCCCGCTTCTCGCTGACATCTTCCGCCATCTTGACGAAATGCGACACCAGCCCGTGTTCATTACGCAACGGCGTGATGAACGCCTGTTCCCAATACGCTTCGCCAGATTTTTTGCGATTCTGAAACTCACCTCGCCACGGTTGTCCCGCCGCCAACAATTGCCACATTTTCTCTTCAATGGAATCTGCGATACCACTAAAACGCAACAACGCCACTGGCTGCTTAAACACATCTTTACGCGTGTAACCCGTCACTTCACAGAACCGCTCATTGACGTATTCAATAATGCCTTGCGTATCCGTAATGACCACAATACTTGGACTTTGTTCAATCACCAGCGCCAAGCGTTGAATTTCAGTTAGTTGCTGTTTGTTGGCGGTGATATTGACCAAACCGCCATAGACACGGCGCAGCGGATTTTGTCCGAGTTCCAATACGCATTCATTCGTCACCCGCATCCAGCATATTGAACCATCACGATGCCGCAAACGTAATTCACAACTGCTACTTTGCCCGGGTTGAATTTGCGCGACCTGCGTTTGGAAAATGTGGAGATCATCGGGAATAACGAGAAACCCCCAACAGCCTTTTGTAATCACTTCGCCGATTGAATAGCCAGTGAGTGCTTCAACGGAGCCAGTCATCCAATCGACTTGTAAAACACCTGCGCCAGAATCAACGCAGGAATAGGCAATATCAGTCATAATTGCGGTCAGTTGCCGATAGCGTCCCTCGCGGGCAATGCGTTCAGTTTGATCGATAACCGTGCAAACAAATTCTGCGTTTTCGTTAATCGTGCCGGGCAGACGAATGAGCGTTAAATCAGCGACCAAGGTGCTGTTTTTCAATCCATGCAGTGAAATTTCTAAACAATCCGCTTTACCAGAACTGCGTGCTTTTTCAAACGCATTTTCTAATACTGATACATGATGAGGATTAGCAAGATGACTGAACAGTTGGCGATTGAGCGCCAGCAAATTGATTGCAGCAGCATTCGCTTCTTTGATGCGTCCTTGCCACGAGACTAATAATGCGGGCAAGGGCAAATTTTCATATAAACGAATAAAGCGCGTGAGCGCCAATTCATTCGCTTCTTGGCTATCTCGCAGCGCATCTTGTTGAATGAGCAGCTCGGCATGATAAATGTGCAGCTCTTCTAACAGCATATCCAAACTAAATTCACCGCGTTTGAATTCAGCCAACACGCTATCAAAGGAATGATCATGCAAGATACGCCGTGCTTGTTCCCGCAAGCGCGTTGTTTCAATCAAGGTCTTGCTAATTTTCATTAGTCTTGCAACCAACCATTAAAAATGAAACACAACTTTTTGTAAGTTTTAACATTATTTTATACAGGATCATGCTATTTTTTGCATCATAATGCAGAAATCGTGAATCAATTGAGGTGGTACCGTCAACAGCGTTCAACAAACGGCAACCAAGTTGACCGATTGTTTCACAGATATGCCGATTCTTCGAGACTCGCGCCGGCGTCATTCCGTGGCGTTTTGACTGTCAAAGGCGGGTTTTTCGCTGGTGCTTTGGGTAGACTGATCTGGTTAAACACGCAGCGTCTTACGGAGACCTCCTCTCATGCACCGCACCAGCGGCATTTTGCTCCACCCTACGTCGTTACCCAGCCCTTTTGGGATCGGTGATCTTGGGCCCAGCGCCCGCCATTTTGTCGATTTCCTTGCCGAAGCCGGACAGGGGTTGTGGCAAATGTTGCCACTGGGGCCAACGGGTTATCAGGATTCGCCTTATCAATGTACTTCCGCCTTTGCCGGTAATTCGCTGCTCATCAGCCCTGAAGACCTGGTGCAAGCCGGTTGGGTGGCGGCGACTGCGCTGGAGGCGCGTCCTGAGTTTCCCGCCGCGCAGGTTGATTTTGGAGCAGTGGCCGTTTGGAAACATGCGTTATTGCAGACGGCGTGGGATGGTTTCAATGCTGGCGCCAGCGCCGCTGACCGTCAGGCTTTTGCCGAATTTTGCGCGGCAGAGGCGGGATGGTTGGAGGATTTTGTGCGGTATTGCGCCCTCAAAATCCATCACGAGCATTTGCCGTGGACGGACTGGGAACCCGCATTGGCGCAACGCGAGCCGGAAACGCTCGCGCAGTGGAGTGCCGCACACGGCGAGGCGCTGGATTTACAACGCTTTGCGCAATTTGTATTTTTCCAACAGTGGCAAGCACTTCGCACCTACGCCCACCAGCACGGCGTCCATCTAGTCGGCGACATCCCCATCTTTGTCGCCCACGATTCGAGCGAAGTGTGGACGCATCCCGACTGGTTTACGCTCGATGCCGCCGGTCATCCCACTGTCATCGCTGGTGTCCCGCCAGATTATTTCAGCGCCACCGGACAACGCTGGGGCAATCCGCTGTATCGCTGGGACGTACTCGCTGCTGACGGGTATCAGTTTTGGATCAATCGCTTACAGCGGATGCTGCAACTGGTTGATCTGGTGCGGATTGATCACTTTCGCGGCTTTGCGGCGTACTGGGAAATCCCAGCGACCGAAGAGACCGCCATCAATGGACGCTGGGTGGAAGGGCCGGGGCTGGCGCTATTTCAAGCACTACAAACCGCACTGGGTGCCGATTTGCCGCTGATTGCCGAAGATTTGGGCGTCATCACACCGGATGTTGAAATGCTGCGCGATACGCTGCAACTGCCCGGCATGGCCGTGTTGCAATTCGGTTTTGAAGGAATTGAAGGTGATTTTGGGCGCTCCTCCTTTTTGCCCCATCATCATCGCCCGCAACAAGCGGTATACACCGGAACCCACGATAACAACAGCTTACAAGGCTGGTGGGCAGAACGTGATCCCGCCACGCAACAGCAAATTTGCCGCTATCTCAATAGCACCGGAAAAGAGATTCATTGGGATGGAATTCGCGTTGCATTAAGTTCGGTCGCCGCATTAGCACTATTTCCCTTGCAAGACGTATTGGGTTTAGGTGCTGAATCCTGTATGAATCGCCCCGGCGTGGCGGGCGGCAATTGGCAATGGCGCTATTGTGAAGCGCAATTAGATACTGCCGCCACCGCCGCGCAATTGCGCGAATTAACGCGGCTATACGGACGCTTACCATTTACTGCAACGTAAACGTCATTGACTCCAGCGTCACCTGAATAACCCATTCACCTCGTGCCAATTAGCGATGCGCAGCACCCTCATTTTTTTCACCTTCCTTCTATTCTGCTTCATAGTCGCCACGCTACTGACGCCTTTATTGGTAGCGACCGGCTGGTTCACTATAGAACCACAGCGAATAATGAGCCGTCTCACGCAACTCCTGATTTTAATTGGCATTTGGCCATTATTATCCGCATTGGCACTTACTAACCGCGCCGCGCTTGGCTATGACATCACGCGGCGCATTTGGTGGCGCAGTTTTATTTATGGCAGTGTGATTGGCAGCGCCATGTTATTGATAGTAGTGCTGGCGCTATTAGCACTCACTATTCGGATTCCCGCCCCGCCAATGACATTTTGGGCTGAATTCTTACCGAAACTCACGCAAGCATTATTGGGCGGTTTACTCATTGGTCTCATGGAAGAAACCTTTTTTCGGGGCGCACTGTACAGCGCCATTCGCGCCCGCGAAGGAATACGCGCTGCGATCATTGGCTCGGCATTATTATATGCGGCTGTGCATTTTCTCAAACCCGGCGTATTACCCGCCGACGTTGTATTTAATAGCAGCACCGCATGGTTTTTATTCACCCACGCCTTTACTGATGCGTTCAATTGGCACCAGATTGACAGTTTCACCGCGTTATTGTTTTGTGGAATTCTACTAGCACTTATACGCGAACACAGCGGGCATATTGGCTGGTGCGTTGGGATTCATGCCGGCTGGGTGCTGGTAATTCAACTGACGCGCTGGCTCACCGACAATAATAGCAGCGCCCCATTTGCTTATTTAGTTGGGCATTATGATGGCGTCATTGGTTGGCTCGCCGCACTATGGATCGGGTTAATCACCGTTATTTATTGGCGGTTAATTCCACAATTCCGCACCACTACGCAATAATAGCCACCGTTACTATTCACGATCAATTCAACTTTGCAGGACTTTTCAATGCACGACATGACAATGACTGCCAAACCTTGGGCGGGACGTTTTAATGCGCCAACTGATGCGTTTGTTGAAGCCTTCACCGCTTCGGTCAGCTTCGACCAACGGCTGTATGCCTATGATATTCAAGGCTCAATTGCGCACGCCACCATGTTGGCGCAACAAGGCATCGTGACTACTGTCGAACGCGACGCGATCATTGCCGGATTGGAAGCGGTGCGAGCAGAAATTGATGCCGGAGCTTTTAATTGGTCAATTCCGTTAGAAGATGTACACATGAACATTGAAACGGCATTGACGGCGCGAATTGGCGAAGCAGGTAAAAAACTGCACACCGGACGCTCGCGCAATGATCAAGTGGCAACCGATGTGCGGTTATGGCTACGCGCTGAAATTGATGTGATTTGTTTAGAAATACTGCGGCTACAAACTGCATTGCTTGATTTAGCCGAGCGCGAATTGAATACAATCATGCCCGGCTTTACACATTTACAGGTTGCGCAACCCATTACATTTGGACATCACCTATTGGCATGGTTTGCGATGTTGGAACGTGATTATGAGCGGCTAATTGATTGTCGGCGGCGCTTAAATGTGATGCCACTGGGTGCTGCCGCATTAGCGGGCACGACTTATCCTATTGATCGGCATTACACTGCACAATTATTGGGTTTTGAACGACCCGCTGAAAATTCACTTGATGCGGTCTCAGATCGAGATTTTGCGATTGAATTCACCGCTGCTGCCGCTATTTTAATGATGCACCTCTCGCGTTATTCTGAAGAGCTCATTTTATGGTCATCTGCACAATTCAATTTTATTGAATTAGCCGACAGTTTTTGCACCGGTTCTTCTATCATGCCCCAAAAGAAAAATCCTGATGTACCTGAATTGGTGCGGGGTAAAACTGGACGCATCTTTGGGCATTTGATGGGGTTGCTCACTTTAATGAAAAGTCAACCGCTGGCGTATAACAAAGACAATCAAGAAGATAAAGAACCGCTGTTTGATACCGTTGACAATCTAAAAGGTGCGCTGCGCGTATACGCCGATATGATGGGCAATATCACCTGTCATCGACAACAGATGCGGACAGCAGCACAACAGGGATTTAGTACAGCGACTGATTTAGCGGATTATTTAGTACGGCGGGGTATTGCCTTTCGTGATGCACATGAAATCGTTGGTAAAGCAGTGGCTTTTGGAGTGCGCGAAGGACGTGATTTATCTGAATTCACGTTAAGCGAATTGCAACAGTTTTCTACAATGATTACAGATGACGTGTTTACGGTATTAACGTTAGAAGGTTCCGTGGCTGCCCGCGATCATTTTGGTGGTACTGCACCTAATCAGGTGCGGGCAGCAATTGTGCGGGCACGGGTGCGATTACAGGCAATCAGTGCCGTTCAATAATCGCTTGGCAATAGATGACATTGTGAACAGCATTTGCGCAAGTAACGTCTATTGAAAATGCTGTATTTGTATTCACCGCAACGGTAACAGTGATGATGACAGACAGCCTTGATCAATTAAATGCTCAATTGCTACAATTTGCGCGTGAGCGCGATTGGGAGCAATTTCACACGCCAAAAAATTTGGTAATGGCGTTGGCAGGTGAAACCGGCGAATTGCTGGAACATTTTCAATGGTTGACTGAAACCCAGAGCGCAACGTTAAGTGACGATAAGAAGCAGCAGGTGGGGTATGAAATGGCCGATATTTTATTGTATCTCATTCGCTTGGCAGAGCGATTGGATATTGATTTGATTGCGGCGGCTAACGAGAAAATCGCAATTAACGCTATTCGCTATCCCGCTGCAAAGGTGCGTGGCGATGCGCGAAGAGCTGATGACTATAGGAGTTACGCAGTTGACCAAAAATAGCTTTAGAATATAGTCGATCCACCACAAAATGATTGTTAAAATCGGCGCAGCACCTTCAATCCTACTGTTGTGCCGCAATCAATTTATTCTGGCTTGGCTATACAAAGATGAACGCTGCAAAATGTACCGAACAAGATTACATTCAGTTTTTAATCGCTACTCCG
>NZ_NRRQ01000011.1 GCF_016583745.1 Chromatium okenii | reverse complement strand
GGGGGATTGATGAGATCGGCGGAGGCAATAACGATTGAATCGTATCGAACGCCAAATACGGATTGATCGCTTCCGCGCCGTAGCCAGCGAGCGCAGCAAAATGATGGACTTCGAGCGCAGCGCCGGTTTCGACCACCAAGCCGGCGCTGGTGCGCAGTCCTTGCCGAATCAAATGATGATGGACGGCGGAAGTCGCCAACAGCGACGGAATCGGAATGGCATCGCGGTTGGTGTTGCGATCCGAGAGAATCAAGATGTTGAAACCGTCGCGCACCGCCTGCTCTGCGGCCTGACACAACCGCGCCAGCGCCGCTTGCATCCCGTCAGCGCCGTCCACTGCCGCGTAGACCATGTGCAGCGTGGTGGTGCGAAAGGCGGCGCTGGTGTTGTCTTGAATGTGGCGGATGCGCTCTAAATCGGCATTGGTCAACACCGGCTGATTGACCTCCAGCCGCCAATGTTTGCCCGCTTCATTGATCCCCAGCAGATTCGGGCGCGGCCCAATCAGCGACACCAGCGACATCACCAGCTCCTCGCGGATCGGATCAATCGGCGGATTCGTCACCTGCGCGAAGTTCTGCTGGAAATAGCTCGACAAATGTTTGGCGCGGCGCGACAGCACCGCTGGCGGATTGTCTGCACCCATCGACCCAATCGCTTCCTCACCGGTCAACAGCATCGGTTGCAGCAGGAATTTGATGTCTTCCTGTGTATAACCAAAGGCTTGCTGCGCTTTGAGCAACGTCGCGGCATCAGGTGCCATCGGTGCGACATCGGTCGGCAGCGCGTCCAGATGAATCTGCGTGGCGGTGAGCCAGTCGCCATACGGCTTGGCGGCAGCGAGCGCGGCTTTGATTTCCGCGTCGTCAATGATCCGACCCTGCTCCAAATCAATCAGCAACATCTTGCCGGGCTGCAAGCGCCATTTTTTGACGATGCGCTCCTCGGCGATGTCCAACACGCCCATTTCCGAGGCCATGATGACCATGTCGTCATTGGTGACGAGATACCGCGCCGGGCGCAGTCCGTTGCGATCCAAGGTCGCGCCGATCTGTCGTCCATCAGTGAACGCCAGCGCGGCGGGGCCATCCCAAGGTTCCATCAGCGCAGCGTGATATTCATAAAACGCCCGCCGCTCGGCATCCATCTGTTGATTGCCCGACCACGCCTCCGGCACCAGCAGCATCATCGCGTGCGCCAGCGCATACCCGCCCATCACCAATAATTCCAAGGCGTTATCGAGACAGGCGGAATCGGATTGCCCTTCGGGAATCAGTGGCCAGATGCGATCCAATTCTGCGCCGAGCAGCTCGGAGCGCATCGTGTGCCGCCGCGCTGCCATCCAATTGACGTTGCCGCGCAGCGTGTTGATTTCGCCGTTGTGACAGAGCATCCGAAACGGCTGCGCCAGATTCCAGGTCGGAAAGGTGTTGGTCGAAAAGCGTTGATGCACCAGCGCCAGCGCGGAGCTGAATTGCTCATGGCTGAGATCGCGGTAATAGCGCCCGACCTGATGCGCCAGCAACATGCCTTTGTAATTGACGGTGCGCGAGGACAGCGAGACGACGTAATACGCACTTTGATTCGCGCCGGCTTCGCGGATTTCGTTATCCATCCGTTTACGGGTGACAAATAAAGCGCGTTCAAACGCGGCTTGATCCGCGCAATTGTCGCCTTTGGCAACGAATACCTGCCGCACGACTGGCTCGGACGGCAGGACGCTGTAGCCGAGATCGCTGTTATCGACCGGCACATCGCGCCAGCCCAGCACGGTTTGCCCGCCTTCCTGCAAACGCCGCTTGACGATTTCCTCCATGCGCTGGCGCTGGGCAGCGTCCTGCGGCAGAAACACCATGCCAACGCCGTAATCACCGACCGCTGGCAGATTGAACTCCAGCACGGCGCGGAAAAACGCATCGGGAATCTGCACCAGAATTCCTGCGCCATCGCCCGCTTTGGGATCAGCGCCGACTGCGCCGCGATGGTGCAGACGTTCAAGGATTTCAAGCCCTTGCCGCACGATGGCGTGGCTTTTGACATTCTTGATATTGCAGACAAAACCGACGCCGCAGGCGTCGTGCTCGTTAGCCGGGTCATAGAGACCTTGGGCGGGAGGGAAGGCACGCAGGTGCATCTCTGACCTCATTGGAACGTGAATGAATGCGTGAAATAGCGATTTAGGGCAACCAGATCGCGTGATTCCTAATCATAACCGACTCACAAGCTGCAACACATGTACTCGCAGCGCAGAAGATGTCGGTGGTCAGGGCAAACCCGCGCTTCGAGTGCTGGCGCGTTGGGCTGGAATTGCTGCCCTGCTCGCTTTGACAGTTCCCGTTTATGCTATCGGTTTGAATGACGGGCATCAGCACTTGCTCAAATGAAACCGAAAACGGTTTGCCGTGTCCGGTCGCCGATTTCCCCGAACAAGATGCTGAATTCGGTAGCAACGGTTTTGATTTCACCAAATTGGATGCAGCGGGAAATGAATTGCTGGCATTTCTCAGTTCAGATGATTTTTCGGTTGCCTTTTTGTAATGTTATTTGTGCTTGACAAATGAGCAGGGGAGAGGGTAGATATTACGCGTCTTTGATGCAACACGATCGAAAGGCGCAAACAGGTAAATTCCACCTTATTTTTGTGCGGTTTACCACGATTATACAACCTGAACAAAGGACACAAGTGATGAAGAACATGGTCACAATACTGCTGCTCGGCGTATTGATGATTAGCGGCGCAGTATCGGCAGATGTTGATACGGGATTGGTCGCTTATTATTGTTTCGATGATGCCAGCAATTTGGGAAAGGATTGCTCGACAAATGGCAATAACGGCACAGTAGAAGGCTCGGTCACAGCATCGACTGGATTTGCTGGCGGTGCGGCGAGTTTTGGTGGTTATTATAATTCTGGCGCGATTCATGTCCCTAACAGTTCATCGTTGCAGTTTACAGGCGATTTTTCTGTGGCTCATGCAGTCAAACTATCTGGATTAGACGGCATGGATGGATGGGGTAATTATAAAAGCCCACTAAATTATGATGCTGATCCGCCTTTTTTTTTAGTATTTATAAAAGGTGAATATGCGCTTAGTACAATGCTTACAACAGATATCCGAAACGAGTCGATTTACTACTATTCTTCTTTTAATCCTAGTCCTGGTTTGATCGAGGGTTATAGCATTAACGAATGGGCTAATATCGTTTACGTTTACTCGAATAGCGAACATACCGCAAAAGTGTTTATTAACGGCAGACTTGTAAGTACACATGATGTTAGCATCAACATTACTAATGTAAACAGCGAAGATATTTATATTGGCCGTAATCAGAGTTATTGGCATCCAATGAATGGCGCAATAGATGAAATGCGCATTTACAACCGCGCCCTGACAGACGCAGAGGTATTGCAACTGGCTGCTCCTAATGATTCTGCTGATTCCGGCAGCATCAATGTCAGCGATGTGCTGTCATCGCATGGCATTACCGACATCCTGTTTAATGGTAGTGATGTTTTTGTTCTCGCAACGGTTAAATCACCAGATGGTGTTTACCGCGTCGATCCTGATGGAACTCGCGCCTACAAAAGCTCGCTAAAAATTGTGCGTTTCAACAAAGATTCAAACTCATATCAGTCTGTCGTTATCGGCGAAGTATGGCCAAATGGCGACCCAACATCAGGACATGGCGCTTTATATCTTTCAGGCGATTATCTCTACGCATTTAAGAACAGTAAGGACGATGGCAATGGTTATGCGCAGTCTGGCTCTATCTACAAAATCAATGTCAGCGATCCCGCAATGATTTCACTGGAGAGTGAGAGCAAATTATTCTCAGCTTCAAATTGGGGCTGGTGGCCAGTATTTAAGTCTTCTAGTGTACTAAGTCACTTTAGCTTTGCTGGATATTACAGGTATGAAAATACCTCCAATCTTGGAAGCGTGCTTCCGAGTGTTATGCAACAGGAATATGCTGATGCAGTCGCAGCGCATTCTCAAGGATTAGTGTTAGCAAATGAGGCTGACACGATGGGAGCATCGTCGAGACCAAATGTCATCTCGCGTATTCAGGCATTGATGGGCGAACAACAAACCACCTTTTCACTTGCAATCAAAAAATCCGGCACGGGCAGCGGTAGCGTCACCAGCAAAGACGGGAAAATCAATTGCGGCACAATCTGCGCAGCGGATTTTGACAACGGTAGCAGTGTTATTCTCACTGCCACACCCGATACCAAATCCGGTTCGACATTCAGCGGTTGGAGCGGTGCGTGTACCAATAAAACTGGCGATTGCACGGTCAAAATGTCTGAAGCGCAAACCGTCACTGCTAATTTCAATTTATTGCCCAGCTATAAATTGTCAATTAACAAAAGTGGCAAAGGCACTGTCACCAGCGAACCAGTAGGAATCAATTGCGGTACGGCTTGCAGCAAAACATTCACCAGCGGCACTGCCGTCACACTGACTGCCAAAGCGGATACTGGCGCGACCTTCACGAAATGGACGGGCTGCACCCCAATTGCCAACAAGCCGCTGCAATGTACAGTCACGCTGACCAGCAATAAAGTAGTGACAGCGGTGTTTGGAGCTAACAGCATCGCAGACATTAAAATTGTTTCCGTTGCAATCACACCAACGTCACCCGCAGCTAACAGCATTTTTAGCGCCAAGATCACAGTGAAAAATCAAAGCACCGTGACCGTAAATGGCGGTTATTTGGATGTGTGGGCAAATCAGCCAACAGCACAAACCTGCGGCGCGTTTGGTGAACAATGGATTGAGATTGGTTCATTGGCTGCCGGAGCGACTAAAACCTTGACGGTCAATTTGCGGTCAAGTGGCGCTGGTGCAAAAACCTTGCGGGCATTTGCTGATAGCTGGTGTCAAACGCCAGAATCGAATGAAGCCAACAATCAACTGACCAAAACCTACACGGTCAAATAACCGCACTGGATGTCGGACTAATGAAAAAACCGTCACACTTTATAATTAAAGTGCGGCGGTTTTTTCTGGATGCAGAAAACAACAGAAGAAGGAACAGAACATGACTGAATTAAGCACGTTATACGATACCGATTACAGCGCGTGAACTCTACAATCGGCTTTTGATTTTGATGTGCGTAGTTGGCAACCCACCATTATTGAGCAGCGCAAACGGATTATCGTGTTATTTCGGCAATCACCCTGCTTAAAGGCAGTTGCCAACACTTGAAATTAAAATCACAGCAATTTTTCAAAATGTATTTTAAAACTGGGATACAACACTGTGTTGCCATAAGCACTCAAATGATCGCCATCAAAAAATAACGGACGTTTATCTTTGAACGCATAACAAACAGCATCAGGACAAAGTAGTGGGAATGGATTCCAAATGGAGACACTAGAAAATTTATCAACAATTTCATACATACTTGCCATAATTGGTTGACGCAAGCGTTCCAGCTCAATCCGCGGCTGTTGATTATTACCAATGCAAATTGGATTGTGGCGATTAAACCAGTCCGCGCAACGAAACGGAGGTGCTTTGAAAATTGGTTTAGGAGCTTCAAAAACAATCTGTAATTTTTTGTCAGTAAATAACTGGATCAACTGTTTTGCGTCTTCCATAGCCAGTAGACGCAGTTTCATCGCTTCAGGATTATACATACTGATAAAAACATCACGCTCCAGAGTTGACCATTGATCACCAAAACGTTCTATGCGCAAACTCGGTAAAAACACAAAATCACCTTCATGCGCTGTATCAAGTATCTGTTGCACAATAGTTTGTATGAATTTATTGCAATCATCTGCTTGATCAAATACGGGTCGGCGGAAATCAATAAAGCTACAACTCGTAAAAGCATATACGCTGATATTTGTTCCAGTTTCTGCGCTAAATTGCTCAAAAATCGGTAAATACGCCATCGCATGTGAGTCACCAAGCACATGTAGATTGCGGAATGATGCCTGATAGCGACAATCCTGTGGCACATAACGAAATTCCTGTCCGCCACCAACAAAATAATGTTGCAATTTTACTTGACATCTGCGTTCTGCTGGATTGGTATAAGGCATGTGATTGCTTGAATGCCAATCACTTGAATGGCGTGTTACCGTACTGAAACTATAATAAATAGAATTCGTAAATAAATACTGCGCTAACCACCACCCAAGCGCGGTTAGCGTAACAAAAAAAGTAATGCGTAATAATGGATGCCAACGTGTTATATGAACATGATGGCGTAATGGTGTTTCCACATAACGATAACTGAACATTGCAATCACAAAGGTTCCTGCAAGCGCTGTGATTTGCAAAGGGAGAGTGTGGAGCCCAGTTGTCCAGCGCAAAAGTACATAAATTGGCCAGTGCCATAAATAAAATGAGTAAGAACGCTTGCCGATCCAGACTAAAAATGATGTTGCAAAAAAACGCCGAATTGGTGATTGGTTATTTGTTTTGACTCCGCCAATGATGAATAAGCTACCAAGCACGGCTGGCACTGCCCAAGGCCAAGGAAATTGGTCAGCTTGGGCAAATAAAAACGTTAAAATTAATAGCAACACGCCTAGCCAAGGCAAGATGTTCTGTATCGTACAGACTAAGCGGCTCGCAGTTGCAGTCGTGCGATTAAGCGACACAAGATAGAGAAGTGAACCTAAACCAAGTTCCCAAAATCGAAAACCAAAGAAATAAAAAGCTGCCGTTGGATATGTCTGTGTTGCATATAAGCAACCTATAAATGATGCGCCACACAGCAAAAAAAAGAAGCTAATCACCCACCAATGTTGTTGTGATTGTTGTACTGCACGGTAGTTGTGTATCCAAAGAAAAATGAGCATCGGAACGACTAAGTAAAACTGCTCTTCTACACCGAGTGACCAAGTATGCGTATAAGGATTAAATTCAGCGCGTGGAGCAAAATAAGCATCGTTGTGATGTTGCATCACCCAGTTACTTAAACCTAAAAACGCAAACAGTGCGGTGCGTTCGCTGAGTTCACTTAACCAAGCTCGCGGAATAAACAAAGTAGCCAATAATGCGGTGACGCAGAGCATTACAATCAATGCTGGCATGATGCGGGCTAACCGATTGGCGTAAAAATCAGCAATAAAATTTAATAGGGTTGTAGCGTGTGAATTGACGAGTGCGCCAGTCACAACAAATCCCGATATAACGAAAAAGATGTCAACGCCAATAAAACCACCAGGGAGCCAATCTGCATTCAAGTGATACAACATCACTGATAGCACGGCAATCGCTCGCATACCATCAATATCAGCGCGATAAGTGTTTTTATTCATTGCTATTTTTTATTCCGCAACATCGCGACATGTAATGCCAAGTGTTAAGCCGTTTTCACCATTTCCCACGCCGCCAGCGCCTCCCGCCGCGATGCCGCTAAATCCACCAGCGGTTGCGGATAATTCACTCCTAATCGCACTCCCGCCGCCGTCAAGATCGCCGCGCTCGCCGCCCAAGGTTGATGCACAACGCGATCCGGCAGCCGCGCCAGCTCTGGACACCAGCGCCGCACATAAACACCCGCTGGATCAAAGCGTTCACCTTGCAGCACCGGATTGAACACGCGGAAATAGGGCGCTGCATCCGCGCCGCAGCCCGCCGTCCACTGCCAACTTGCGGTATTCACTGCTAAATCTGCGTCAACCAACGTGTCCCAAAACCACTGCGCTCCGAGTTGCCACGGCAGCAGCAAATTCTTGGTCAGCAGCGAGGCGACCACCATCCGCACCCGATTGTGCATCCAGCCCGTGTGCCACAGCTCGCGCATTCCGGCGTCCACCAGCGGAATGCCGGTTTGACCGCGCTGCCACGCTGCGAGCTGTTCCGGTGCGCTGCGCCACGGTAATGCAGCAAACCGTTGATCCAGCGGCTGCGTCGTGGTGTGGGGAAAGTGATAGAGCAGGTGATAAGCGAATTCGCGCCAGCCCAGCTCGCGCACCCAAGGATCAGTGGTCGGCTCGCCGCCGTGCGCCAGCACCAGCGCCAACAAGCGACGCGGGCTGATGTCGCCAAAATGCAGCGCCGCTGACAGCCGCGACGTTCCCACATTCCCCGGCACATCGCGCTGCGTCGCGTAGCTGGTCAGGTCTTGCGCCAGAAACGTCATGGCTTGCTGCATCGCGCCAGCTTCGCCCGGCGTCCACGTCTCCCGCAGCCCGTGATCCCAATTGTGACGCGGCAATAACGCCAATTCGGCAAGGTCACAACCGGCGCTCAATTCGCCCAACGGCGGCAGCGTGGCGGGCGCTGGCGCGGGGAGTTGGCGATATAACTCCTTAACGCAGGTGCGCCAAAACGCACTAAACACGCGATATGGCAGCCCGCTGCCGTTGCGAATTTCCCAAGGTTCAAACAACAGCGCCGCGTTGGTGCTGGCGCAGTGCAAGCCGTCGGCTCGCAATGCCTGTTTGATCGCGGTATCACGCGCAGACAGCGCCGGTTCATAGCGCCGATTCCACAGCACCTGCGTCGCGCCGGTCTGGGCGATGAGCTGGCGCAGCGTCGCCAAACTCTCGCCTCGCGCCAGCCACAACCGACTGCCGCGCTCACGCAGCGCTTGATCTAGCGCCAGCAAGCTGTGATGCAACCACCAGCGACTGGCAGCGCCCGGCGACCACGGCGCAGCTTCCTCCGGCGCGTGAATGTAGACCGGAATCAGGCGCTGGCTGGTCGCTAACGCGGTTTGCAACGCAGGATTGTCATCCAGCCGCAAATCACGGCGAAACCACAAAATGGTGATCTGTGACATTTCAATTCACTATATAGGGTTCATTAAAGGTTGTTATCACTTCATATCCTCACCGCTTCAAAAATCCTAATTCATACACCAGCGGCTGCAATTTCTCGGTCAAGGTTTTATATGCCAATTCAAACGCAGCAAAACTGACCAACGCATCATCATTACCGCTATCATTGCGTTTTTTCAAAGCGTTGCGGAGTTGATACCAACCAACATCAGCGCGATTTAATTTTAATTCATGGCGCACGATGTGATTATCACTCTGGGCGAAATACGCCAGCCACAATTGTTTACCTGCCGCGAGCACAGCTTTTGCTTCAGATGACTGCTTTTTGCCTTTCAAATAACGCACCATAAAATCAGATTCAAATCGCGTTGGTGCGTTGACCTCGGTTTCCGTGAACGGAATAAAATGATTGACGATTGACCACGTTGCGCCATTCCATTCTAAATCGTCGGCGCTGGCGGTGAGATTGCTGCCGTTGAACAGCATCCAAATCAAGCAATCGTGTTTGAATTCATCAGTGAGTTCACCAGTCGGCTGTAAAAATTGATCGCGGTCATTCAACCAAGTGGGTTTTACTAAACGGCGCACGGCAAAGATGATGGCGGCTTGCCAAAGATTATCGGGATTGACATAAAAGCCATGCCCATCGCTAAAACTTGATGAAAACAAAGCAGTATGTTGATTGGCGTGTTGAACATCATTCACTGAACAACGCATATAACCGATTGCCTGATCTGACCATGTAGTGACACTTGGCGTAGATGTTGCCGGTGAAATAGCATTTTTAATCGGTATCACTGGTTGGTTATTTTTCTTGGGACGTTTTAACCACACATTCAAATAACTGCTGTTCGGCAAGTTATAAAACTGTTTTTCACCAATCGGTCGTGTATTTCTATCAAAAACTTCAACGGCAATCGCATCAATCGACCGTTTCTTTTTGGCATTTTGATTGGTTTTCCACACCAAAAAGCCAATCGGAAAATCACCTTTTAAGCCATCAAATGCCTTGCTATGCACGACAAAACCGCCGAGATATTCAGCGTTCCAAACCTGTCTAAACTTCTCAAAATTCGGCGCGTTGACATATTTCAACTTGCTGAATATCGCCACTGTTGCTGTGGGTATTTCTAGCGCAATTCTAGCTAAACACTGCGTAAACAGCTCGTTGCTGGCTTTACCATAACGATTCATTGCTGTTGCGGCAAACTTTGTTTTTGCCACGCCAGCCTTATCTGTACAGCTAACATCTGTGCCCGCCTCCGCATACGGCGGATTGATTAACACCAAAATCTTCTTGCCTGCTTGAATCGCATCACGCAACGCTGGCGGCAGTTTATTGGTGAGGCTATAATCAATTCTGCCGTCATCGGTAATATCATCATTCAAATAATCATATTGAAAGCGCGTGGCAGCAACGCAGGTTTTCGTTGCCCGCATTACATCAATATCCGCAACATCTAACGTACTCATAAACAGATTGCGGTGATTAGAATGCTTCACTTCTAAATTGCCAACGCCGCAGCACATATCCCACACGAGATAATTTTTCTGCCAGTTCTTTCCCAATACCTCAGCAAGTGTATCATAAGCGCGATCTACGACATTGAGCGGCGTATAATATGCGCCCTTAAAGCTGCGCTCATTCAACGGAATTAAACTATCGCGCCGTTCTAATAAATAGTTGCGATGTTCTTCCTGCGGCGGACGGTGATAAATTGCCCAAAACTGGCGATACCCTTCTTTGTTACCCAATGCACAAAGCTTGCCATCCAGAAAAAATGCAGGTTTACCGTCTACAAAAATTAACTTTGCCGAAATTTCCTGATAAGAAGATACCGTGCCGTCATTCATGATGTCGGCAAAAAACAGCAACGCATAATCTTCGGCGCTGATGCCGTCAATCTGGCTGCCGATCATCGTCACCCATTTATCAAATACCTGCTTCAAATTATCTGGCGTGATTTGAATCCGAATGATTTCGCCGGTTTGAATCGCGGCTTTGATGGTGGCAATAAATTCATCTTCGTGCGTTTCTAAACGAAACGAGACAAAATAGGTGCCGATATATGCGGACACGACTTCCAAGGCTTCTGGCGTGTATTTGCTGGCGGATTTACCCCAGCGAATCGTTTTTTTAGCTAAAAATGGCAGCACATCGGCGCTTTTCATTATTGCCGCTTTTTCGGTATCAATGACTGCTAAAAACGGCGGAATGCGTTCGCCTTTATTCAACGCATCCTGCACATAATGCAGCAACTGCGTAAACATCGCATAACTGGAATGTTTACCGGTATCCTTGGCTTCAAACCAAATTTCTTCAGTTTGAATATCAATTAAACCCTTGGTGTAGCTAGTTAAGCCCAAGGCTTTAATATACGCATCTTTCACATCTTCTTCACTGCGAACGTTTTTCAAATCAGCATATAAAGTCATTGGCTAATGCTCATAAAAATGGTTGTGAATAATTAGGAGTAACGCAGTTGGTGTTGGTTGGGTTGACGCATCAACCCAACCGACTGAACTTAATCCAATGAACTGCCGAGCAATGTTTCCACATCAGGCGCATCAAAAATCTGCTCCGCCCACGCTTCCAACTGCTCTGTATTTGCCTTCTGCAATTGCGTTACTGCCCAATCAGGCAAATCACCAAAACGACGCCGAAGTTGTTTAGTGAGGATAGCGCGAGCCTCAGCTTGGCGTCCTTTCTGCTGCCCCTTATTCATCCCTTCCTTGAGTCCTTCTTGGCGACCCTCTTGACGACCTTCAATGCGCCCTTTCTCCATACCAATGCCCACCAATTGCTGATACGCACGGGTTTCTTCTAACGGTGTTGTTGGAAGATGCAACATTGCCATAACCTCCTCATAGGATTGATGTTTGTAGCGTTCCATTAACCATGATGTAAATACATCCATTAACGCGGTGGCATCCGGTTCAGTCCGTGCTGCCAATTGTTGCCATGCTGCCGATGCTTGTTGCGCTAATTCCTTATTGTTAGCGACTAATGGCAGAAAAGTCGCTAATAGTGGATGATCTGGTTGTTCAAAACGCGCCCGCTCAATGATTTCATCCAAATAGACAGATTTTAGTAATAGCGAACCCACTCCTAAATAAGGTTGCCACGGCGATTCTGGTTCATCACCAGTGCGTTCAATGAATAGCACCAAACCATGAACTGTGCAATTCGGATGCAATTTGCGATACAGCACCAATTCCAACACTAAACGATCATAGACATCACCAGAATGTTGGGTTTGAATTTCCAGAATATACACCGGCCCAATGCCGTTATCTGGTTCAAACACATGATCGGCGCGGCGTTCCAATTCTTTGAATACAATAGAACGATCTTGATAGCTGCCAATAAGTTCTAAACCGCCAGTGAGGAAACGAAATGCTTCGGGGCCGGAGGTTAATAACGTGTGCAGGTGTTTATCGGTTTTCATTACAGTGAAGAGACCTTCAATAAAATTCTAGCACTTAAAAAATAAGGTTATAGTCAATCTAAATAACCAAACTCATTTTCTCCTTCTTTTTGAAAAGCCACCTTTTTGAAAAAAAGTTAAGTGGATTGAATGAACCCAATGCAGTACCTGTCGTTTTATCCCGCCGCGCAGATAGCCCTCTTCAACGCTGTGCGATTTTACTTGTCAGCGCCAATAAGTAATTGCTTTGGAGTGCGTCATGGATAACAAATGCCAGCAAGTCGCATATAAAAAAATGATTCAACGACTCCGACTGCAAGCCAAAGACGTTGAATCAACGCGCACGCTAATTTTAATTGGTACCGCCAACGGTCAAACCATCCACCCGCAGCGTCGGTTGACCCACGCCCACCGGCACGCTTTGCCCTTCTTTGCCGCAGGTGCCGACGCCATCGTCAAGCCGCAAATCGTTGCCCACCATGCTGACGCGAGTGAGCACTTCGGGGCCATTGCCAATCAAGGTCGCGCCCTTCACCGGACGGGTAATTTTACCGTTTTCAATGAGATAGGCTTCGTTAGTCGAAAAAACGAATTTGCCAGAAGTGATGTCCACCTGCCCGCCACCGAAGTTGACGGCATATAAACCCTTGTTGACGGAAGCGATGATTTCCGCCGGATCGCGTTGTCCCGCCAGCATGTAAGTGTTGGTCATGCGCGGCATCGGCAGATGCGCGTAAGACTCACGCCGCCCGTTGCCCGTCGACACCGTACCCGTGAGGCGAGCGTTGAGTTTGTCCTGCATGTAACCGCGCAAAATTCCGTCCTCAATCAACACCGTGTGCTGACTCACGGTGCCCTCATCGTCGATATTGAGCGAACCGCGCCGTCCCGGCAGCGTGCCATCATCGACGACCGTCACACCCGCAGCGGCGACTCGTTCCCCGATCCGCCCCGCAAACGCCGAACTGCCTTTGCGATTGAAATCGCCCTCCAGCCCGTGCCCGACCGCCTCATGCAGCAAGATGCCCGGCCAGCCTGAGCCGAGCACCACCGTCATCGTGCCAGCGGGTGCAGCGTCCGCATCAAGATTGGTGAGCGCCAGCCGCACCGCCTCCCGCGCATAGCCAAGTGCGCGATCTTCCAGCAGAAAATAGCTCAAATCGGTACGCGCACCGCCGCCACTTGCGCCCTGCTCGCGGCGACCGTCTTGCTCAACGATGACACTCACGCTGAGGCGAATCAGCGGACGCACATCTGCCGCCAAACTGCCGTCGGCCGCCAGCACCAGCACCGTATCTTGCGCGGCGACCACGCTGGCGCTGACCTGCTGCACACGCGGATCAAGCCGTCGCGCTTCGGCGTCAACGCGCTGCAACAGCGCCACCTTGTCAGCGTCGGGCAGCGAATCAATCGGATTGATGGGCGGATATAACTGGCGCGAATTCACTTGCGGCGCGATCTTGACCTGCGCACTCTGACCGCTGCTGGCAATGGCGCGAGCGGTGGTCGCGGCTTCTAATAAAATGGCAAACTCCAATTCATCGGAGTACGCAAAGCCAGTTTTTTCTCCGCTCACGGCGCGTAAACCCGCGCCCTGTTCAATACTAAAACTGCCGTTTTTAATAATGCTGTCTTCTAAAACCCATGATTGCAAACGACTGGCTTGGAAATAAATATCAGCGGCATCGACTGCGGCATTGGTTAAATGCGCCAGCAGCTTTTCTAAATCGTGGTCAGTTAATCCTGCCGGAGCCAGAATCATTTCACGCGCAATGTGCATTGAATCGGTCATTAAAAAACTCTCAGGTGAACAAAAAAAGAGGCGGGGTTTTTTGAGTTGTCAGTTATCGGTTGTCAGTTATCAGTAAAACGAGCGTTGAAAAAAGATGGTAATTTTTGAATGTAAACGCATAAAAAGGTTGGCACACGCGCAGCAGGTTCTAACAAAATTTGCTTGACAACTGACAATGTCTCCATCGCCGTGCTAACGTTGATTCCATTTTATTATCAGTCACCAATCCTAATCTTATGCCGCATTTCACCACCGTCGGCATCATTGCCAAACCGGGCGATCCGCTTCCCGTGCGCTGCACCTTGACGCGACTCGCCGCCCATCTTCGCGCTCACCACGTCACCTGTTTACTCGATGCCGAGAGTGCCCGCCTGCTCGCAGCGCCAGCCGCGACCGCGCAGACCGTCACCGAACTTGCCACCCACTGCGATCTCATCATCGTCGTCGGCGGCGACGGCACCCTGCTCCACGCCGCCCGTGCCGCTGCCGCACACGGCGTCCCGCTGCTCGGCGTCAACCTCGGACGGCTCGGCTTTTTAGTGGACGTGTTGCCCGACGAGATCGAAACCGTCATCGACCAGATTCTCGCTGGCGCATATCAAGCTGACAGCCGCTCCCTGCTTCGCGCCACCGTGATGACCGACGCAGGCAACGTCGCTACCGCCACCGCCCTCAACGAAGTCGCCATCCACAAATGGAACACCGGACGGATGATCGAATTTGAAACCTATCTCGACGGCGTGTTCATCAACGGACGCCGTGCCGACGGTCTCATCATCGCCACCCCCACCGGCTGCACCGCCTACGCGCTCTCCGGCGGCGGCCCGCTGATTGACCCGGCACTTGACGCCACCTTGCTGGTGCCGATTTGCCCCCACGATCTCAGCCAGCGTCCGCTCGTCATTCCCGCTGATCGCTGCGTTGATGTCCGCATTTGCGAATTAAATCAAGGCGATGTCCAAGTCACCTGCGACGGGCAAATCCAACTGCCGCTGCCGCCCGATGCGTGGATTCACATCGACCGCCATCCCGACCGCGTGCGCCTGCTACACCCCAGCGGTCACAACCATTATCAAATCCTGCGCGCCAAACTGCATTGGGGCGGCCCGCACGCAGCCACACGAGCACCCGCATGTTGACCCAATTGCACGTCCGCGATCTCGCCATTGTCAGCGAGCTTGAACTCAACTGTTCCCCCAGCATGACCGCGCTGACCGGCGAAACCGGCGCGGGCAAATCCATCTTGATTGATGCGCTCAGTCTCACGCTCGGCGACAAAGCCGAAGCCAGCATGATCCGCGCTGGCAGCGACCGCGCCGACATCAGCGCCAGCTTTGATCTCAGCCACTGCCCCGCCGCCCGCGCTTGGCTGGCAGAACAGGAATTGAACGCCGACAACGAGTGCATCATTCGCCGCCTGCTGGTGCGCGACGGACGCTCACGGGCGTATCTCAACGGCCGCCCCGCCAGCACTGCGCAACTGCGCGATCTCGGCAACTTGCTGGTCGATATTCACGGGCAACACGCCCACCAATCGCTGCTGCGCCCCGCCGCCCAGCGCGACCTGCTCGATGCTTACGGCGGACATCAGGCGCTGGCAGACAGCGTCATCAAAGCCTTCCGCGACTTTCGCGCCCTTGACCAGCAATTAACCGCGCTGGAAACCGCTGCGCATGACCGTCTCGCCCGGCTGGAATTGCTCAATTTTCAAGTGCTGGAATTAGCCGCGCTCGGACTGACTGCCGCCGAGATTGAGGCGCTCGATCAAGAGCAACGGCGCTTGAGTCATCTCGGCCATTTACAAACCACCGTCGCTGCCGTGTTGCAACTGCTGGCAGAAGCCGAGCCGTCGCTGGAAGACCATTTGCGCAGCGCGACTGCCGATCTCAGCGAATTGGCGGTAATTGATCCGACTCTCAGCGCCAGCCGCGAGTTGTTGGAGACGGCAACGATTCACGCCGCCGAAGCTGCCGCCAGCTTGCGTCACTACCTCGACGGGCTGGAGCTTGATCCCGCAGCCTTGGCGGGCGTGGAGGTGCGGCTGGCGCAGGTGCATGATTTAGCGCGGAAATATCGCGTTTTTCCGGTGCAATTGCCGGAGGCGCTCGACCAGCGCCGTGCCGAATTGCAGGCGTTAGAACAGACCGACATCACCCTCGGCGCGTTGCGCGAAGCGCGAGCTGCGGCGTGGCAGCACTTTTTAACGCTGGCGCAGCAGTTGAGCAGCGCTCGCGCCGCTGCCGCTGACCGGCTAACGGACACGGTGACGGCGGCGATGCAGCAACTGGGGATGGCGGGTGGACGTTTTGCGATTCAGGTGGAACCGCTGGCGCTGGAACACGCCAGCGGTGGCGGTTTGGAACGGCTCAATTTTTTGGTCAGCGCCAATCCGGGGCAACCGCTGCAACCGCTGATCAAAGTCGCCTCCGGTGGCGAATTGTCGCGCATCAGCCTCGGCATTCAGGTCGCCACCGCCGAATGTGGCACCGTGCCAACGCTGGTATTTGACGAGGTGGACGTGGGGATCGGCGGCGGCGTGGCGGAAATCGTCGGGCGCTTGCTGCGACGGCTGGGCGACTCGCGGCAGGTGCTGTGCGTCACCCATTTGCCGCAGGTCGCAGCGCAGGCGCATTGGCAACTGCGGGTGCGTAAAGAAACCATCGCCGGTCACACGCATACTCGGATTGAACCGCTGGCTGAGGCGGATCGGATTGAGGAAATTGCCCGCATGTTAGGCGGCACCGAACTCACCGCTCGCACCCGTGCTCATGCCAGTGAAATGCTGGGTTGGAATCTCAATAGTTGCAGCTAACGGATAAATTTTATGATTAAGAAAATCGCAATTGAACAGCTTAAAATTGGCATGTATGTGCATGATTTGAATTGCGATTGGTTAGATCATGGGTTTATTCGCAATCAGTTTTTATTGAAAAAAGAAACTGATTTGCTGCGGATTCGTGAGATCGGCATTTGTGATCTGTATATCGACACTGCAAAGGGAACGGATGCCGCGCCAGCGCCCAGCGCCCGCGTCGTTACGGCGGCATTGGAGCAGGAATTGGTGCAATTGGACGTGGTGCCAGCGCCACAGCCGGTGCCGCTGACGGCGGAGCGCGGGCGGGCGCGGCGCATTCATCAGGAAGCGATTGGCGTGGTGAGCGGGTTGATGGAGGAAGCGCGGCTCGGACACCAGCTCAATTTAGAGCAGGCAAATCCGGTGGTGACGGAGATGATCGGGTCGATTTTCCGCAATCAAAATGCGCTGCTGGCGCTGTCGCGGATTCGCCAAGTTGGGCGCTACACCTTTGAGCATTCGGTGAATGTGGCGGTGTTGATGGTGGCATTTGCGCGGGCGTTGCAAGTCGAGCGGACGCTGATTCACGACATCGGTTTGGGGGCGCTGCTGCACGACATCGGCAAGGTGCTGGTGCCACCGGAGATTTTGAACAAGCCCGGCGCGTTGACTGATGCTGAATTTACAGTGATGCGCAATCACGTCGTTTACACCCGCGATCTGCTGGCGCAGGTGCCGGGGCTGCCGCCGATTGCGCTGGCGGTGGCGGCGGAACATCACGAGCGGGTGGACGGCAGCGGGTATCCGCAGCACAAATCCAGCGCCGATATTTCGCTGTACGGGCAAATGGCGGCGATTGCGGATGTGTACGACGCGCTGACGACGGATCGCGTTTATCACAAGGCGCTGGAGCCGCATCAGGCGCTGCGCAAGCTGTTGGAATGGAGCAATCACCATTTTGATCCGACGCTGGTGCAGCAGTTCATTCGTTGCGTCGGCATTTATCCGGTCGGGACGTTGGTGCGGCTGCACAGCGGGCGGCTTGGCGTCGTGGTGGAAACCGGTCGCCAAGGGCTGTTACAGCCGGTGGTGCGGGTGGTGATGGATGCGAAACGCCGTGCTTTTCTCACCGCGCAAGATGTTGATTTGTCGCAATTACCAAAACAGTCTGAGGAGCGGATTGTCAACGCTGAAGTGCCCTCGCAGTGGGATATTGATCCGGTGCAAGTGCTGGCGCTGGGTTAATTAGCGCGTTTCGTGCTGTTTCTAAAAACTGAGTGATTAAAAATTGCAAAACAACTCAGTCAATCAAACTGAGGTGGTTTCTGACATGTGAGCCGTTATCCATTAAAAACAAAGTGCTTGACATCAATCTTATAGATCAGTGTAAAATTTGTCAGCTTTAACAAATTTTTAGGTCGGCTTTAGCCTCAGATTTGAGATCGAAGTCTTGTTAGCGAACTGAATCGCCCCTAGAGGAATCATGAGTAATACAGTATTCAGTTTATTTTCCGGCGCTGGCGGGTGCTCGCTTGGATTCAAGCAGGCTGGATATTCTGTTTTGTATGCAAGCGATATTGATGAGGCGACAGGAAAGTCATATTCAGTTAATTTTCCAGAAACTCAATTTGAACAGGCAGATATTAATAAATTAGATTTCAGGTCATTACTATCCAAAGTCCGCATCAAAGAAGGCGAGCTTGACATCTTAATTGGTGGCCCACCTTGCCAAGGATTTTCAACGGCCGGTGCTCGATTCTGGGATGACCCAAGAAATGAACTATTAAAAAGCTATGTAAAGGCACTGCGAACGATAAGACCTAAGTGGTTTCTTATGGAAAATGTTGAAGGACTTTTGACAGCAAAAGACGGTCAATATCTTTTTGAAACAGCCAAGGCACTTATTTCCTTGGGCTATAGAATCAGAATTGAAAAAATATATGCTCAGGAATTCGGTGTCCCCCAAAGAAGAAAAAGAGTACTAATAGTTGGAAATAGACTAGGTAAAGATTTCAATTTCCCAGAGCCGACAATTAAACTAAATGGAAAAATATTTAGAAACTCGGATATAACATTGAAGCACACAATAGGGGAACTTCCCGAGGCAACTGCGTCGAAAGATGTAGAGCTGCCTTACCATATCCCGCCAAAAGATCAGTTTGAAACCTACTTAAGAGGAACTTCTTGTTCAATCAAAGAGCACTTTTGTCCATTCATGAGCGAGACTCAACTTCAAAGGATTATGGCGTTATCTCCTGGCCAAACCATGAAAGACATGCCGGAGCATTTGCAGCACGAATCCTTCAAAAAAAGAGCAAACAGGAGAGTAATGGATGGAACACCTACGGAAAAAAGAGGTGGGTCTCCTTCTGGTCTAAAAAGGCTAATTATTAATGAGCCATGCCTGACAATAACCGGCGCGGCCACGCGAGAGTTCATACACCCGCTTTACCACAGACCATTAACCATCAGAGAGTGCGCAAGAATTCAAACATTTCCTGATGATTTCAATTTTCACGGAAACGCCTCTGAAAAAATTCAGCAAATTGGAAATGCGATACCTCCACTTGTCGCAAGAATATTTGCCGAGCATATTCGTGACGAGTACGGATTTGTTGGTGGTATTTTGACAAACGGCGGGCTAATTGGTTATTCCGTTACCAAAGCAGAAGCCATGAGTCCTGCTCTTAAGAAGACGTGTATATTGCTCGACAGCTTAACCACCAATCTAGCCCAAGGAAAACTTGCAATATGACTACCCTATTTATTAGAAATCTATATGCTAAGTGCAAAATGCACGGTAGTGGCGATGCACAGGTTGTACTAACAGATGGCGAGTTATATGCACTAATTGTTGTTGCCCTCAATGACCTTGGTTGGCTAGAAGATGGCTTGCATACCAAAAAAATTGAGATCAAAAGACAAAATTACTACGAGATTTCATTGGATTGGTTTGAGCAATTAGATATCGTTGTTGCGCCATCTGATATTGAAGATACACTTGAAAACGCAAAAAACAAAGAAGAGGATTTCGTACTATTCATTGAAAATCTTGCGGCACTTCATAGAAGAAGAGTCAAATATAGAAGAATACTGTCTTCCCAGCCAATGCCAACAATGGATCAAATTGGTCCTCGCGTTCTGTTAGAGTTTGGTGCGTGCGATTCCAATTTACTGGCCAATTGGATGACATGGAGAAAATGGATTTACGATATTGACAATAGAGCAGCACAAGAAACTGGCTATGTATTTGAACCAATTATTGCAAGCTGTCTGGGTGGGGAGTCTGTGGGGGCAAGGAATTCTCCAGTAAAGCGCGTTGACGAGTCTGGAAATCAAATAGCCAACGGAAGACAAATCGATTGCTACGTTCCATCTACAAATACAGCCTATGAAATAAAACTTCGGGTAACAATTGCGGCTAGCGGTCAAGGACGTTTTGGGGAAGAGTTATCATTTCCCGCTGACTGTAAAGCCGCCGGAATCAAACCAGTTTTACTTGTCTTAGACCCCACGCCATCAAATAGAATTGATGAACTATCCAAGAAGTTCATTGATTGTGGTGGTGAGTTTTATCAAGGTGAGGAGGCATGGAATTATATGGAAGAAAAATCTGGTGATGTTGTGTCGATTTTTATTGAAAAGTACATCCGCCCTGCCATCTCTGAAGTAGAAGATATTCAGCTTGCAACACTGGAACAAGTAACTTTATCTTGGGAAGAGCAGCAAATCATTATCTCTGGCGCAGGATATTCCTACCAAATTAAGCGATAAAAAACCGCTAACAAATCGTTCCAGCGGACGCGCAAAAAGCCGCGCCGCTGAACTCAAACGTTAGGCTCTGTTAGTCAGCGGCAAACATTAGCGGCGTAGGTTGGGTTGCCGCTTTTGGCAACCCAACCATGAGCAATAATTGCCTAACAAACGGTTCAAAAGCGGATACCGAAATCATCCATCAATGCCACCACCCGCAGCACCGCTCCCCGCTGCTGCGCCACCAGCGCCAGCCCCGCTGTTCCCGCCGCCGTCCGCAGCCCCGTATCCGTCAACCATTCCGCCAGCGTCGCCGCCAACGTCGCTGCATCCGTCACCCGTCGCGCCGCGCCCAGCGCCAGCAAATCCGCCGTCATCGCCGCAAAATTGAACGTGTGCGGGCCGACCAGCACCGGCACCGCCACTGCTGCCGCTTCCAGCGGATTGTGACCGCCGACCGCCACCAAACTCCCGCCAATGAACGCCACATCGCTCGCCGCGAGAAACAGCGGCACCTCGCCCATGCTGTCACCCAACAAAACCGCCGTTGTCGTCGCCACTTCCTCCCGCGTGCTGCGGCGCACCAGCGGCATATTCTGCTGCGCCACCAACGTCGCCACCCGCTCAAACCGTTCGGGATGACGCGGCACCAGCACCAGCAGCGCCGTCGGCACCTGCGCCCGTAGTAACTGGTGCGCCGCCACAATCACTGTTTCTTCACCTTCGTGCGTACTCGCCGCCACCCACACCGGACGCTCCGCCCCGCCCCACATCGCCCGCAGCGTCGCCGCTTGTGCAGGCAAATCCGCGGGAACGCACTGATCAAATTTGAGATTTCCCATCACCGCCACTCGCGCCGGATCAGCGCCCAGCGCGATAAACCGCTCCGCATCGGCAGCGGTCTGCGCCGCGATTAAATGGAACTGCGCCAGCGTCGCGGACGTGAAACTGCCGAGCCGCGCATATCCTCGCGCCGACCGCGCTGACAACCGCGCATTGATCAGCAGCACCGGCACCTCACGCTCGGCGCAGACCGCCAGCAGATTCGGCCAAATTTCCGTCTCCAGCACCAGCACCCGCTGCGGCTGCACCTGCGCGACAAACCGCTGCATCAATTGCGGCAGATCAAACGGCAGATAACGGTGCAGCACCTGCTCGCCAAACAGCGCCAGCACTCGCGCTGCGCCCGTCGGCGTCGTCGTCGTGACCAAGATGCGCAGATCGGGATTGACGGCGAGGAGATGCGCCAGCAGCGGTGCGGCAGCTTGCACTTCGCCGACTGAAACGGCGTGACACCACAGATCAGCGCGAGGCGCGGGCGTCCAGCTCAGGCGTTCGCCGAGGCGCTGGCGATACGCCACTTGACGGCGACTGCGCCACAGCAGCCGCGTCAAGATCAGCGGCAGCGCCAGCCAGAGCAGCAGACTGTAGAGCTGGCGCATCAGGTGTCGAGCTGATCGAGCAGCACTTGCAAGCGGTTGGAGGCATCAACCATCGTGTGATACAGCCGCTCGGCTTCGCGGCGATCATCCGCGTTGTGCGCAGTCAGCACCTGCTTTGCCAACTCGTGAACCTGCTTGTGATGGACGTCGATCTCGCGGAAGGCGGCGTGATTGGGGAACCGCACCAGCCCCGCGCCGTGATACCACTTGCCAAACGCGCAGGTGTGATGCGTCGGCAAAGCGTGCGGATCAGCGGCAGCGGGTATGCGCAGGGCATGTTTAATTTTGCGGATAAACACGAGATGCGCGACCTTCGCCTTGTGCAGCACGCCGCTTAAATCTTCATCATTTTTGAATTGCCCGAGCGAGCCTTGCAGCGCCTGAAAAATCTCCATCATCCCGCCGACGGTGGTCTCGGTGCGCTTCGATTGATCGCGGGAGACCTGCGTCACCTCACTGATGCGCAAGATGTTATTGGCGACCTCGCTATTGGTCATTGCGAGCTGCTCAACGGCGGCAGCAATCTGGTCGATTTCCGTATTCACCGCATTGGCGCTGCTCAAAATGTGCGTCAGCGCCTCGCCCGCGAGCGCCGCTTCTGAAGAACCCTGCGTCGCCTCCACCACGCCGTTGCGCATTGAGACGACCGCCTTACTGGTTTCCTGTTGAATGCCCTGAATCATCTCGCCAATTTCACGCGTCGCTTGATTGGTGCGCTCTGCCAGCGCCCGCACCTCGGTTGCCACCACCGCAAAACCGCGTCCCTGTTCACCCGCTCGCGCTGCTTCAATCGCAGCGTTGAGCGCCAGCAAATTGGTTTGATTGGCGATGGCTTTGATCGCGCCGACGATGGCGTCAATTTGATCGGAACGCGCCCCGAGGTCTTGCACCGTTTCAGCGGCGGTTTTCACCATCTGCGTCATATCGTGCATCGCGCTGATGGTGCGCTGCACCACCGCCGCGCCCTGCTGCGCAGTCTGGCTGGCTTCATGCGCCCGCATTGCCGCGTGGCTGCAATTTTGGGCGATGGAATCGGTGGTCGTTGTCATTTCCTCGCACGCCGTCGCCACAGAAGTCATCTGATCGGCAGCTTGCCCGACGTGTTTTAATGTTTCCTCTGAATCAACTTCTAAATTGAATGCGGCGCTAACCGCGTGGGAACTGTGATGGTGCATTTGCGCGATCAGATGCTGAATGCTGGCAGTAAATTGATTAAATCCGTTTGCCATTTCCGCTAACTCGTGCCGCCCCGGAATACTGAGGCGATGACTGAGATCACTTTCACCTTGGGCAAGTCGTGCCATTGCCGCAGTTAATTCATTGAGCGGTTTTGTGATTGAGTGCGCGATAGATAGCAAAATCATCGTCAATATCAAAACATAAAGCGGGATGGCGGTATTGAGCAGGGTAATTAAACCTGTGAATTGATCACGGGCGCTGGCGCTGGCAGCTTGATAATTACGCTCGGCCAACGCGGTGAGTTCGCCAAAATACTGGCGCGATTCCTGCGCTGACGGCGTAGCGTCGCGCTCATATCGCGCAAACGGAGTGTGGCGCTGGTCGGCGGGCAGGGCGCGTATTTCCTCCACCAGCGCCAGCACGATCCCGACAAATACCAGCGCACTGCGGCGGCTGGAATCTGCAAGGCGTTGTTCTTCGGCGCTGGTCAACGCAGACGGTAGCGCGTCGAAATGAGTTCGGATGCTGGTATTTAAGCGGCGAATATCCGCTAAACTTTTCTCAAAATCGCTGCCAAGCATGATGCTGCGTGATAAGCAGCTAATCATGCTCAATTCAGCACTGATCGTTTGCGTGAGGATGTGCGCTTTTGCCTCACGGCTTAAAACGTCTACATTGGTTTGTTCTAACCCGCGCAGCGATAACATTAGCAGCACATAAATCGTCATACTGGAGACAATGACAATGCCGGTGCTGAGATATAGCCGTTGCGAAATTTTTAAGTTGTTCAAAATCTTCATTGTTCTAACTCCTTAAATTCAAATTCCCCCAAGCCATTCAATTCCTCCAGCTTCCCCTTATTTACATCAGGGGAATTTAATTCCCCGCATCAGCGCAGGAATCTTTTATTTTTATTATTTAGAAGTGACGCAGTTGAAAGAAGTTTTCAGTATTTTTACAACGCCGCAATCATGCGGCTGCTGGAACAACCCGCCACAAACTCCAGCACTTCCACGCGCCCACCCGCAGCCCGCACACACTCCGCACCGGCGATCTGCGCAATCTGATAATCGCCGCCCTTGACCAACACATCGGGCTTGATTCGACAAATCAACGCCGCCGGAGTGTCCTCACTGAACGCGCAGACCCAATCGACCGCCGCCAAACCCGCCAGCACTGTCAGCCGCTGCGCGATGGGATTGATTGGTCGCTTCGCGCCCTTGAGCCGTCGCACCGAGTCATCATCATTCACCGCCACCACCAGCCGCTCGCCCAACTGACGGGCTTGTTGCAAATAGGCGACGTGGCCGGCGTGCAGCAGATCAAAACAGCCATTCGTCATCACCACCCGTTCACCCCGCGCCTGCGCTGCTGCGACCGCTGCTGCCAGCGCGTCGGCACTTAAAATGGGCGACGCAGCGGGGCTGTGCAGTGCGGCTGCCAATTCTGCGGCTGAGATCGTCGCCGTGCCCAACTTGCCGACCACCAGTCCAGCGGCGCAATTCGCCAGCGCACAGGCTGCCGCCAATTCCATCCCGGCTGCCAAACCCGCCGCCACCGTCGCAATCACGGTATCGCCCGCGCCGGTCACGTCGAACACTTCTCGCGCTTGCGTCGGCAACTCCAGCGGCGGGGCATCTTCACGCAGCAGCAGCATCCCGCGCTCACCGCGTGTCACCAACAATGCCGCTAACGCGAGGTCTTGACGCAAGCGTTGCGATTTGTCAATCAAAATGCGCTCAGTCGGACACGCGCCCACCACCAGCTCCAACTCGTGCAGGTTGGGCGTCAACAGCGTCGCGCCGCGATAACGGGTGAAATCATGGCCTTTCGGATCAATCACCACCGGCTTGCCTCGCGCCCGCGCTGCGGCAATCAACGACTGCGGGTCGGCGAGCGTGCCTTTGGCGTAATCCGACAACAGCAGTACATCTGTGCTTTCTAGCAATTCTGTGACCAGCGCCAGCAGCGGATCGGCAGCCAGCGGCGCGAGCGATTGTTCAAAATCAAGCCGCAGCAACTGCTGGTGCTGACTGAGTACCCGCAATTTGGTGATGGTGGGCAGGTCGGGGCGACGCTGGAGATGGGTGATGATGTGGTGCGCGACGAGCTGGGCGGTGAGCTGATCAGCGGCTTCGTCTGCGCCGGTGACGCCAACGAGCGTGGTGCGGACGCCGAGCGCGGCGAGATTGCAGGCGACGTTAGCGGCTCCGCCCGGGCGATCTTCACGGTGCGTGACCTGCACCACTGGCACGGGCGCTTCGGGTGAGATGCGGGTGGTGGTGCCGCTCCAATAACGATCCAGCATGACATCGCCGGCGACCAGCACCGCAGCGTGGCTTAAATCAGGACAGACGGCAGACATCGACAATTCTCAAAACGTGATTAGCTGCGGCGAGTCTAGCGGGTGTGCGGACAGCTTGGCGACTGCGGCTGCCCGCCGGGTGATGCGGTCGATTATTGCGGAGTGGCGCTGGCGCGAGTGGGAGCTGCTGGCGCAGTGGGCGCGGGAATTTTCACTTGATGCTCGTTGTAAATCCCGTTTTCTGCGCCGCGATGACAGACGTTGCACTGGCTAAAACTGCCCACGTTGGGATTGCCAGTCACCAGTCGCTGCGGAATCTCATCATGTTTGCGGATGAAATAAGGCGTGGTCGTGATGCGCGGCGCGACGCCCGTTGCGCCAGAAGTGACGGCGAAGGCTTGCGCTCGCACCAAACTGGCATGATCGGCAGCGTTGGCGTTGAGATAACTCTTGATTTCAAGGCGCTGCGGCTCGGCAAGCGTGGCGTCATCGCCGTAATGCGCGGCAAGTGCTGTCGGTGTCATCACCTGTTCCCACGCCGCTGCGGGTAACAAGCCGGGTTGATAGGCGAGATGACAGGCGCTGCATTCTTGCAGATAGGTCGCGTTGGTTGCTGGCGCGACATCGGCGCGAGACTGCACCCAACCGCCACGCCGCTGGCGCTCGCCGCGCTCGTCATCATCATCATCGCCATCGTCATCGCTGAACGCCACGCCGACTGCGCCCAGCGCCAGCAAGCCGATGGTGAGACTGGTCAAAATGGGTTTAGAAAAGGTCATCGTTGCCGCTCCGGTTATTGCGTTTTGATGTAGCTGATAAAATTGACTTTTTCGCTGGCGCTGCACTCGCGCCCCAACGTCCAGGTGCAATTGCGCGTCAGCCATTTTTCAACCTTCGCTGGATCCGTCAGGCGCTGCGGGTTGACCGACGGCGCGAGTGGTTCGATGACTTTGCCGGTTTTGGCGTGACGCCCAGCTTGGGTCAAATCCTGTCCGTGACAGGTGACGCAACTGCGGGCGGGCGAGCCATCGGTTTGCGGATGTTCGAGCGTCCACGCCGCCAAACCCGCTGCCGGATCAGCGGCAAATAACGCAGTTGAAATCGTCAAGCAGCCTGCGCCGAATAAGTAGATAAGCGTTTGTTTTGACATTATTTCGCACTCCGTTTCATGCCCGTCAGCATCGCGCCAATCAGGTTTTCGCGGTGCGACAAGCTCGAAAAGGCGACGCCCGCTAAATGCAAAATCACCAGAAATAACGTGGTATTTGCAAAGAATTCATGCACTTCCTCCAGCGCCTCGCCCGTCGATTCCGGCACTCCGCGCATCAGCCCCGCCAGCGGGCCGGCAAATTCGGTCGCGCCATACAACGCCATGCCGCTCACCGCCGTCGCCGTCAAAATCAGCAACAGCACAATCACCATCGCGCCACCCGCCGGGTTATGTCCGAGATAACGCGGGGCGCGATTCGCCAATGCCGTTTTGAGATATGCCAGCACGGCAGCGGGTGGGCGGACGAAATCGCTAAATCGCGCATATTTGCTGCCGACAAATCCCCACGCCACCCGCACGGCAATCAAAATCAAGACGATATAACCGGCATTAACGTGAACATTGAGCAGATCGTCCTCAACAATAAATGCGGTCGCAAATGCAGCCGCCAGCGACCAATGAAATCCCCGCACCAGCCGATCCCAAACGCGCACTGGTGCGGTGGTTTCTGCTGCTGACGGTAACGTTGGGGGTGAAATTGACATCGTATTGCGCTCCAAAATTAAGATTGATGAATCACCCAACGGTGATCTGGAGCGCAGCGTAACCAGCGGCGGCTGACCATTCGTTAGCGGACATGGTCAGCGAATGGTCAGGTTATTGCGTTATCAGTGATAACGGTGCCTTAGTGACAACTGAAAACTGACAACTTTTTTTAACCCAGAATTGAGAATGGTATGACTCCTGAACAATTTATCGCTAAATGGCACGCCACAACCTTAAAAGAACGCTCTGCAGCGCAGGAGCATTTTATTGATTTATGCCATTTATTGCATGAGCCAACGCCAGCCGAAAGTGATCCGACCGGCGCATTTTATTGTTTTGAGCGCGGCGCAAAAAAAGCGGGTGGCGGTGATGGCTGGGCGGATGTGTGGAAAAAAGACTGTTTCGGCTGGGAATATAAAGGCAAGCGGAAAAATTTGCAGGAAGCCTTTAAGCAACTTCAATTGTATACGCCATCATTATTATATCCGCCGTTATTGATCGTTTCTGATATGGAACAGATCATCATTCATACTGCTTTTCCGGGCACGGTGCCGAATGAACATCATTTAACGCTGGAAAGTTTGCACGATCCGGCGCAGGTGCAGTTATTAAAATGGGCATTTAGCGATCCTGAACAATTACGCCCGACGCGCACCACCGCCGCATTAACGGAAGCCGCAGCGCGACAATTGGGCGCATTAGCCAGCGCCTTATGTGAACGCGGACATCCGCCGTTGCAAGTCGCGCAATTGTGTCAGCAGATTTTGTTTTGCTTTTTTGCGCAAGATATTGGGTTATTACCCAATCATTTGTTTACTAAATTATTAGAATCTGGACAACAGCGCCCCGCATATTTAGCGCAAATGCTAGAAAACTTATTGAACACAATGGCGACTGGCGGCACGTTTGGCATTGATCCAATTGATCGTTTTAACGGCGGCTTGTTTCATAAGCCAGTTGTGTTACCGCTGACCGTCGCCGACATTAAAACGCTGCGCGAATTGGCAGAATTGAAATGGGCAGCAATTGAACCGAGTATTTTTGGCACTTTATTTGAGCGCGGTTTAGACCCGACGCAGCGCCAACAATTAGGCGCACATTATACCGATCCGGCGTCCATTATGCGGATTGTGAATCCGGTGGTATTAGAACCGCTGCGGGCAGAATGGGCAACACTTAAAACTACAGCGCATAAAAAAAGCCGTAAAGCTGCGCAAGGATTATTAACGCAGATGTTGGAACGGTTGCGTAATTTCCGCGTGCTTGATCCAGCGTGTGGTTCCGGTAATTTTCTGTTTTTAGCGTTAAAAGGGTTAAAAGATTTGGAGCACGAAATCATTTTAGAAGCCGAGCGGTTGAATTTCCCGCGCAGTTTTCCGCTGGTTGGGCCGGAGAATGTGCTGGGAATTGAAACCAACATTTATGCCGCAGAATTAGCGCAAGTCACGGTGTGGATTGGCGAGTTGCAGTGGATGATTCAACACGGGTTTTCTTTAGATAAAAATCCGATTCTGAAACCAATCGCAATCATTAGCCAGCGCGATGCGTTGTTAAATAAAGATGGCAACGCAGCGGAATGGCCAACTGTGGATGTGATTGTCGGCAATCCGCCGTTTTTAGGCGGTAATAAAAAGCGCAGCGTTTTAGGTGATGCTTATTTTACGGCGTTGGAAAATAGCTATTCGGAACACATTTCCGGCAGCGCAGATTTAGTCACTTATTGGTTTGAAAAAGCGCGGGCGCAAATTGCCAGCGGGCAAGCGCACGCCGCCGGTTTGGTGGCAACCAATTCAATTCGCGGCGGGGCAAATCGTAAAGTGTTAGAACACATTTGTAAAACGACGACCATTTTTAATGCGTGGTCAGATGAGCCTTGGATTAACAGCGGCGCGGCAGTGCGGGTCAGCTTGATTTGCTTCGGAAATATAAAATCAACGCCCGTCTTAAACAACGAACCGGTGCCAGCAATTTATGCCGATTTGACTGGAGGACAGCGGGTCGCTAACAGTACAACAGCCGACATCACGCAAGCTAAAATACTGAAAGAAAACTGCGGAGTAACCGTGCGTGGTTCAGAAAAAGGGGGTTCTTTTAATATCTCAGGTCAGTTAGCGCGGGAATGGCTGCGCTTGCCCAATCCAAACGGTCGCGCCAATAGTGACGTGATTCGACCTTGGGCAAATGGGATGGATATTGCGCGGCGTTATTCAGATACTTGGCTTATTGATTTTGGGTTGAATCGGCAAGAATCTGAAGCCGCATTATATGAAGCGCCTTTTGAATATGTGGTGAAGCATGTTAAAGCAACACGACAACACAACCGTGAAGAAAGAACAAGCGATAACTGGTGGCTTCATCGCCGCTCTGGTGAAGAATTACGCACTGCTCTTGCCAAATTACCGCGTTATATCTGTACGCCAAGAGTTGCTAAATATCGTTTATTTGTTTGGTTTAACGCCGTAGTTTATCCCGATAGCGCCACATTTATTATCGCCCGCGCTGATGACACAACTTTTGGGATTTTGCAGTCGCGTTTTCACGAAATCTGGGCATTGCGGATGGGCACCAGTTTGGGCGCAACGCCGCGTTATACGCCCACCACGACATTTGAAACCTTCCCGTTTCCAATTGGTTTAACGCCCGCTGATACTGGCGGCGCAATTGAAAAATTAGACAATGGCATAATCATTCCGAGCGTTGCGCCCGCATATCGAGATCACGCGATTGCAATTGCTGAAGCCGCATATCAACTCAATCAACTGCGCGAGCAGTGGTTAAATCCACCGGAATGGATTGAGCGTGTGCCGGAAATAGTCGCCGGTTATCCTGAGCGAATTGTGGCTAAACCGGAATACGCAGCAGAATTAAAACAGCGGACGCTGACCAATTTGTATAATCAACATCCGACTTGGTTAACCAATGCGCAGCGCAAATTAGATCACGCAGTGGCGGCTGCGTATGGTTGGAATGCCGCAGCATTGAATGAAACAGAGATGTTACAGCGGCTGTTAGCATTGAATTTGGCGCGGTGAGAGTGCAAATTGCACCACAAAAAAAGCCGCCTGCATATTCAGGCGGCTTTTCATATTGTTTATTTATCAATCGTCGCCACGACTCAGCGTTAATCCCCGTTCTGGTCGCGCAAAGTTATGACAGGCAGCGCAGTCTTTACCTTCTTTTTGCACATGCCGACTATGCACCGAATTAAAATCTCGATCTTCTGATTCATTGTCATGGCATTGGGTGCAAATGGTATTGAGAGTGCCATTGAGCGCCGTCACGCGAGAACCCGCCACCACGCTCGGCAGCGTCCGCAAACCATAGCCCAGCGCCGCCATGTCCAATCGTGCCGGGCCGCCGCTCAACGCTTGATGACAGGAGCCGCAACCAGCGGAATCACCGCCCAGCGCATTGGCCGTCGGTTCGACGCCGTGATTGATGGTTTGGTAAGTGAAGACCGGCACGGCAGTCGTGCCAGCGGGCATTTCGAGAGTGCCGGGCGTCCCGGCGCAGGTTGCATCGGGATCGTCGCCCAGCCCCAGCGCCACTGCGCGGCAGAAGCTGCCAGTGCGGAAAAATTCAAAGGTGGAATGTCCGACCAAGCTGTTATTGGCATCATTCCGCGCCAGCTTGCCCCAGTGCTGTTTCATCGGATAGAGCTTGGCGGTCGCGCTGGTCACATCACCATTCGGCTGTCCCAGCACATACGCCGGATCACCTGCGGCGAAATCGCCGACAAATTTGGCAGCAATCGTCGCATCCAACGGGACAGTGGGAACGCCAGCCAGCGATTCTTCCAAATAGATCACCTCGGAAGTGCCATCAAACCAGTTGTAGCTTGGAATCAGCGCCGCGCTGCCCAGCCCGCCTTTATCTTCACGCGGGAGCCAGCCACCGCGCCCGCTGCAAGCCGCATCAGACGGATGCGGGTCTTGCCAATCGCGGGCGATTTCCGTCCCCACCGCTGCCTTGGCATACGCCGGAATGTGACAGGTTTGGCAGGCGACCTTCATCGCGTGTTTATCTTTGCTCGCGCCTTGGGTGTTGCTGAAATCACCGTGCGGGCGATTGTTGTGACAGCCGCCAGCTTCGCAAGTGAACCGCTCCGCCACATCATCCGCCCGTAAATCCAGCCCGCGTCCGCGCATTCGATGGGTTTCGCCATTCACGCCGGGCGTGGTGTGGCAATCCGCACAGGTCAAATTGGCTCCGGCGGAACTCATGTGCAGATCGTGCGTGACGCTGGGATTGACATCTTCTTGCGACAAATCGCCGCGTTTTGCGCCATCCGCACCGCCTGCGCCAGCATGACAATTGAGGCAGGATTTGCGGGTTGTGGCGTGAACGTTTTGCGCGGCAGCCAGCGTGGTGAGCGGCATTGGCGTTAGCGGAGCAGTTGCTGGCAGCGTGTCCGATCCCGCTGGTTTGAACAGAAAATCGCCCGCCACACTCAGGTTTGGAATGCCCTGAAATCCGGTACGCAACACCGCGCCGCCATCAGAACGAATCAACGCGCCGCTGGCATCTTCGGCCAGATTCAACAGACTGAAATTGCTAAAACCCAGCCCGCTCGCCGTCCAATCTGGGAAGCGTTTGTAAACCTCCTGATGACAGGTCAAACAGTCGATATTGGCCAATTGGGTTTGCGCGGCAGCGGATGCTGGCGCGAGTTGTTCAAACAGCGATTGCGCCATCGGCAAGCGTCCATTGCCGACATGACAGCCAGCGCAGGTGAAGCGCGGCGAATTCTCGTGGGTGCCGCAATAGGTGTTCACGCCAGTCGCCACCAAATCGCCGGCTGCTTTTGCGGGGCGTTCACCGGCAGCAGTGAAGTTCGCTGGAATGTTGGTGACGTTGGGAAATGCGCCGCCCTGTTGGTAATGCACCGAGCCGTGCATGTCTCGCGCCTGATTTTGGTGACAGGCGACGCACACCTCCGGCCCAATGTAGGCGGTGATATTGCAATGCTCTGGAATCGACGAGGTGCAAGCGGTCGGCGACGGCGGTGGCGGCAGCGCGACGGTAGCGATTACTGCGCTGGTGCTGGCAAGTGCCGAGACTGCGCCGAGCTTGTCCGTCACTTTCAGCGTCACGGTATAGGTTTTCGCCGTCGCATAAGTGTGACTGGGATTGGCTTGGTTGCTGGTCGCGCCATCGCCGAACGTCCAAGCGTAAGTGGCAATGCTGCCGTCTGGATCAACCGAGCCAGCACTGCTGAAACGCACCGCCACGCTGGGTTTGCCGCTGTACGGGCCGTTTGCTTTGGCAGTTGGCGCTTGATTGGTGGTTACTGGCGGCGGAGTGCCGGTGCCCGGCGCTTTGGGAGAACAATCTGCTGGCGCTTTATCCACAGCGCGTTCAACGGTTTGCCCATCGGTCAAAGTCGCCCGCACCCGACAAGGCACCGGACGAGGAAGCTGTTTGCTGATTGACCATGCGCCGTTGCGTTCGGCGGAGTCCGTGCCGAGTTTCTGCGTGGTTGAATACGCATTGACCACCGTCACCTTTGCCCGCGCCGTGCCCTGCCCAGACACGCGCAACCGATGCTCCCGACTGTCCCAAGCTGCGCGGGCAATGGTCAACGTTGATGCGCCAGCTTCATCATCTCGTTCATCATCTTCCGCCAGCGCCATGCCGACGGCGAACAAGCCGACGACCGTCAGCGCCAGCATCGAAGTCAATCTGCGCCAAGTGCGGTGGCGATCTTGTGGTGATGGGGCGCTGGGAGCGCAGCGCGGTTTGGATGTGCTCATTATGTTGTCCTCTCGCTGGTGATAAACCGCAGTGTTCACTGCATCACCCTAAGCTGCGCCGCCTTAAGAAATCCTTAAGACTCACGCGCCGCTTTGCGAAAGTTCACCTCCACCAGCAACCCCGGTTTGGGTGCGGCATCCAGCAGTTCAATCTCGGCATCGTGCAGCTCGCAAATGCGCTGCACGATTGCTAAACCCAGCCCCGCGCCAGCTTCGGTTTGACCGGCGGGACGATAAAAACGATCAAACACGCGCATCTGGTCGCCCGGCGCAATCCCGCGTCCAGAATCCTCAACCCGCAGCACCACCCGCTCGCGCCGCGCTTGCACCGCCACCGTCACCCGCCCACCTGCGGGCGTGAATTTGAGCGCGTTATCCAGCAGATTGCCGAGCAACACGGTTAGTGCTGCCGGAGCCACGCCGACGCAACACGGATCGCCATCTGGGAGATGCAGGCTGAGTGCAATCGCCTTGCTGTCGGCATATTCCTGTTTATCGGCAACGACTTGGCGTGCTGTGGCGATGAGCGACCAACTGCCCGCTGCGGCAGCGCCGGTCTGGTGTTGCAGCCGCGCCAACATCAACAGTTGGGCGATGAGATGCGTCGCCCGATCCACGCCGCGAATGAGTTTTGCCAGCGCATCGTTGCGTTCTTCAGCATCGGTGCTGCGCCGGGCGATCTGGGCGTAGGTGCGAATGATCGCAAACGGCGTGCGCAATTCATGCGAAGCGTCGGCAGCAAAATGGCGCTCCGCTGCCAATGCCTGTTCGAGCCGCGCCATCAGCCCGTTGAGCGCCGTCGTCAGCGGGCGGATTTCGAGCGGAGCGCGGCGCAGATCAATTGGCGTCAGTTGCGCTGCTGAGCGGTGCGTGATGTCGCGGGTCAAGCGCATCAGCGGGCGCAGTCCATCCGACACCGCCAGCCAAATCAGCAGCGCCGTCAGCGGCAGCGACCACAGAATTGGCTGCAATGCTTGAAAAGTAAGATATTCAATCAGTTCCTGCCGAATGCTGTCATTTTGCGCGACATACAGCACTTCGCCAGCCCGCGCCGTTGGCAGACCAAACACGCGCCAGCGGGTATCGGCAAGCTGTTGATCCGAAAAGCCCAGCCCGTGCGCCAGCGGTTCGGCTGGCGCGGCACCGAAGCTGCTGACCAACACCTCGCCGCGCCACAGTTGAAAGCTGATTTTGGATTCGTAGGCATGACCGATGGGCGACAGCGTTTGCGGTGTACCCGCAATATCCGGCAAATGACCGGTTTGGGTGATTTGGTGCAAAACGTGTGCGGTTTGCGCGAGTTGCGCATCCAGCAATTCGTCAACCTCATGCTGGGCGCGATCCAACGCCACCAGTCCCACCGCGATCCACACAATCGCCTGCACCACAAACAGCGAAAACAGCAACCGGTAGCGAATGGAATTCATGGCGCAGGCTGCGAGAGCAATTGATAGCCGACGCCGCGCACCGTGAGAATGCGCTGCTTGCCGAGCTTGTGGCGCAAATGATGAATATGCACTTCCAGCGCGTTGCTTTCGATGTCGTCGTGCCAGCCGTAAGTCGTCGCTTGGAGACGCGAGCGCGGGACGACGCAATCGGCATGAGCAATCAGCGCCTCCAATAGACTGTATTCTTTGGGAGAAAGTGCGATTAACTGCTCGCCGAGCGTCACCGTGTGCCGCGCCGTATCCACCGCCAGCTCGCCAGCTTGAAATAACGCCGTCGCATGACCGGTGCGTAAGCATCTCTTTGAGAAATCCCCCCCGCCCCCTTTGTCAAAGGGGGAGCCAAAGCCCCCCTTTGAAACAGCGGGGTTAGGTGGATTTGCAAATCGCCGCAGCAGCGCCCGAATCCGCGCATTTAATTCATCTAAATCAAAGGGTTTGACGAGATAATCATCTGCGCCAGCGTCCAGCCCCGCAACCTTATCCGCAATTGCATCACGGGCGGTGAGAATCAGCACCGGCAGATCAATTCCCTGCTGGCGCAGATCGCGCAGCAATTTGAGACCATCGCGCCCCGGCAGCCCCAAATCCAGCACCATGACATCGAAATGCTCAACCCGCAGCGCGTGTTCAGCGGGATCGGCGCTTTGCAACCATTCGGCGACGTAGCCATCCTGACCCAGCCCAATTTGCAGACCAGCGCCGAGCAAAGGATCGTCTTCAACAATCAGGACGCGCATGAGTTCACCGGATGTCAGTTTTGAGTGGGCAATTGTCAGCAAATGGTCAGGATCATTGGACGTAGACTCAACCACATGTTTCACACGTCATTCTCGCGCTATCTCCTCCTCTGCATCGCCGCTCTGTTCAGCACCAGCGGCAATGCCGATCATCGCGCCCAACGCAGCGCCGCCGCGCACGATCACGCCCGGCAGGCGTTGGAACGCGGTGAGGTGCGACCGCTGGCGGAAATTTTGGCGCGAGTCGCCGATGCCGTGCCCGGTGAGGTGATTCACGTTGAATTTGAGCGCCAGCATCAGCGTGATCACCCGGTGTGGATGTATGAAATCAAGGTGTTGGCTGCCGATGGGCGGCTGCGTGAGGTGGAAGTTGACGCCGCAACGGGGCGCATTTTGAGCGTGGAGGACGATTGACGATGCGCATTTTGTTGGTGGAAGACGATGAGCGCGTGGCAGCGGGCGTCACGGCGGCACTCACCGCTGCGGGTTTTGTGGTGGATCACGCCCGCGATGGCGACACGGCGTGGTTTCAGGGCGAAACCGAAAACTACGCTGCGGCGATTCTCGATCTGGGGCTGCCGGGTTTGGATGGTTTGTCGGTGCTGCGCAAATGGCGCACGGCGGGAGTGCGGCTGCCGGTGTTGATTCTGACGGCTCGCGGCGATTGGAGCGAGCGGGTTGAGGGCATTGATGCTGGCGCGGATGACTATTTGCCCAAACCGTTTCGCGTGGAGGAATTGCTGGCGCGACTGCGGGCGCTGGTGCGGCGAGCGGCGGGACAGGCGACGGCAGTGCTGGTGAATGGTCAGTTGACGCTCGACACGCGGCGGATGACGGTCAGCGTGGACGGTGCGCCGGTGCATCTCGCGCCGCAGGAATATCGGTTGGTGAATTATCTGATGCAACACGCGGGACGGGTGATTTCGCAGCTTGAATTAACCGAACAGCTTTATGCGCAGGATTTCGAGCGCGATTCCAACGCCGTCGAAGTGTTGGTGGGGCGGGTGCGGCGCAAACTCGGCAGCAATTTAATTCAGACCCGACGCGGCTTTGGTTATTTGATTGAAGTGGAAACGTAAGAAATTGCGCGTATTGGCACGACTGGCAAAAAAGAGGTTAATTTATGTGCAAATCCCGTGCTCATGCTGACGCTAAAATTGAAAGTTTCCACAATAATCCAAGCTATGCTGCGGAATATCTTAATGCCGTTTTAGAAGATGGCGATCAAGAAGAATTACTGGAAACTCTCCGTTATCTTGCCGCTGCTTCTGCTGGAGTTTCTCAACGCACTGAAGAGATTAACTTTAATGCAAGTACGCTATATCACAGTTTATCGCCGACTGGTAATCCAGAATTAAAAAAACTCACGGAATTACTAACAGCAGTGGGATTGCGTTTGGTTGTGCAACCATTGAATCTGCCGCACCATTCCAAACCTTTATTGTGATCGTTTCGTCATTGTTATTTCAGATTGAAGACGGCACTGAAAATGATTCAACTGCAACCTTGCAGATAATTACGCAGGCGCTATCCGATATTGCGCGTATTCGCAACGCTAACGTCGCAGCGTTTTTTGATGCGTATAACTGTAGCCATCAGCGCGTTGAATGACTGTGCAACAGCGGTGCGAAATACTCTGAATTAAACGCTCGGCAGTTTGTAAATTGAAACGTCCCGTGGCGCGAATCGCTACCCGTCCGATATGAACCCCGGCATTTTTGCCTTTCAATACCCGCGCAATCACGCGGTCGCCAGTTTGAAATCCGTAAATGCGTTTGCGGCGCGTGCGATGACTGCGCGGAAAACCAAAGCAATCAAGCTGGGCGCGTTGATAAAGACCGCGTCCAGTTGCTTTGATTGCCAAGATCGGGCATTGCCAGCCGGTTAAAGTGTCGATTTTTCCGACACAAGCTGCATCGAGCGCATGAGTTTTTGGAATGTTAAGGCGGCTGCGATTAAATTGAGTTAATCCACCTGATCCAGTTTCAACCGGAACACCAATTGCGTTTAGTGCATTAAATAATGCCCAGCGCGTGGAATTGACCGCTGCTGCATCGCGTAACGGTTTTTTTGCCTGCGCTTGAATACGCCGCAATACTTCTGGCTTTTTGTTGAGAAATTCTGCAATTGGTTGGCTGCCTTTTTTCTGGTTGCAGGACGCGCAAGCCAAAGCCAAATTGCTAATCCGATTCGAGCCGCCGCTGGCTCGCGGTTGAATATGCTCAATTTGCAACGGGACATTTTTAGCGCCGCAATAAACGCATTGGCGCTGCCATTTTTCCAACAGATATTCCCGAACTTCGTAGCCAGCCAGCGTTCCGCGCTGATATTCCACACCAGAAATTTCTGGGTTTTGCATCTGCTGCATATCAAAGCGCACCAATTCCAAACTGATTGCCGTGACCGGAGCGAGATCACGCAAACGCTTGACCCAGTTCTGGGTGGTCTCGACACGATGGCGCAAACTCGGAGCTAGCCAGCCGACGGGTTTGGTGCGATTGTGAAAACGCGGCTCACGATGACGAAGATTGGCGCTGCGCCGCCGGCGACGCATCTGGCGGCGAGCTGTCAGTGCCTCGCTAATTTGCTGTCCGCGATGCGTCAGTTCACCCAGCCACAACACGGCAGCACGGCGCGTCGTGTTGCCAGTTTCAGGATCAATCGCTTCCGTTTCGCGCACCAGCGCCAAGCCAGTGGTCTTGCTGCCCGGGTCGAGTTTAATCCGCACCGGCTGCACTGCTCCGCCGACGCGATCTTTCAAGCGGATGGTGAACGGGACGAGCCGAGCGACCACGGCGCGACCCCGCGACAACAGCAGCCGCGCCTTTTTCTCGGAACAGGGCATCAGTGGTTGCTGGCGTTTATCTAATACGAATACTGCCATTTTTCTTTACCAAATCAATGCGCTTACGCGCCTAGTGACGGACGCCTCACGGCGTCGCTCCCCTCGGAAATGTGTACAAACGGCTCCTGCTGTTGCCAACAGCGATCAAAACCTTCGGCGTTTTACCTTTCGCCAGCATGATTCTGATCTTCCAGAGTCCGGGACTAAGGAAGCATCCCGGAGTGAGTCTTGACGACCTTTTGCACACGGAGCGGATTGGCTACCGCTTTCCCTGCTCAACCCAGCTCTTTAATGAGCTATCGGTTTTTGCAAACCGAGGTAGTTGATCGCCCGAAATGTCTCGCTGAACGTGTGCCAACCACCCGAGATGTCACACCTACGCCGCGACATCAAAAAAAATGCCTCGCTCATGGTGTGACACCCGCCGCACCCACTCAGCACCATTTTATTAAATTGCCTTAAAAATAAACGACTTAACGGAAAAAGACAGCGCAGCGCAAATCTTGGCACAGCAACTGCAAAATGGCAATCAGGAAACGATCCGCACCGCTCACTGAATACCGCGCTTCGTTTCTGCTTTCAATTCGGTTGATTCATTCACATTTGGAGCACGGCAATGAAAAAGTATCAACAAGGCTTTACCCTGATTGAACTCATGATCGTGGTTGCAATCATTGGTATTCTGGCCGCGATTGCGATTCCGGCATATCAGGATTATTTAGTGCGTGCGCGTCAGAGTGAAGGACTGGCATTAGCATCAGCAGCTAAAACGTCTGTAAGCGAAAATGCTTCTCAGGGTGAAGCCTTTGCTTCTGGTTGGACTGCACCCACCGAAACAGAAAATGTTTCAGCAGTAGCTATCGATGCGACTGCGGGACTAGTTACTATTGATTACACAGTGAAAGCTGGTGGAGAATGCACAACAACTTTAACACCAACATCCGCTGGCGCTGCTTTAGCCGTAGGAACACCGCCAGCTGGTGGCTCGATCGATTGGAAATGTACAAGCGATTGCGATGATAAATATCTGACTGCCAACTGTCGCGCTGCTGCTGCTGATTAATGACTGCATGAAATGGGTAGCATGAGCAACGGAATATGTTAGAAATGATGCCCATTTAAGTTTATGCAGTTGAATGAAAAAACCGCCTTTGAAAAAAGGCGGTTTTTTATTGCGCCATTAAAATTTGGTTGATTGCACATAATTTGAACTGCGGATTTAATCCGGTTAAAGCCTTCGATGAAATGGGGGCTTTTTTATTAAGTGGGAATTGGGTTGCAGTTGTAGATGAACCAACAGCAAGAATTTGATACATTGTCAAGATGTAGCCACTTGAATTTTCGAGAGCGATATTATGAATAACACAACGAGAATTACAAATAAAGGTCAAGTTACCATTCCTAAACATATTCGAGAACTCGCCGGATTGTTACCCGAAATGGAGGTTGAATTTCGCTTTGAAGATGGGCGAGTGATTCTCGAAAAAACATTCAGTCCGCCCAATCGTGTAGAACGCGCTATTGAGCGATTGCGCCGTGCCCAGCCCTGTATTTCACTCACGACCGACGACATTCTTGATTTAACACGCGGTGAGTAATGTCCATGCGCAAACGCATTTTGGTTGATTCAAACGTACTGCTCGACATCATCACGCATGATCCACACTGGAGTGAATGGTCAACGCAACAACTCAGTGACGGTTTACGCCATCACGGACGCCTTGTTATCAATCCGATCGTATTTGCTGAAATTTCATTTGCTTTTGAAACAATCGAAGCGGTCAACGACATTCTTTCACCTATGGATTATGACTATACATTCATTCCACGCGAGGCGGCTTTTCTGGCGGCACGTTGCCATGCGCAATATCGAATAGCGGGCGGATTGCGTACAATGATTTTGCCTGACTTTTTAATTGGTGCTCATGCTGTTGTCGATAACATGACGTTGCTGACACGCGATGTGCGCCGCTACCGCACTTATTTCCCCAGCTTGCAGTTAATTTGTCCCGGCGAATAGCAGCGTAGGTTGGATTGCCAATTGCAACCCAACAAATAAAACATTCGGAAACGGAGGTTTTTGTTGCGCCAATAATCGCAATTCAGTTAATCTGACCTAACACCAGTTAAAGATTGAATAGTGATTTGAACTGCGGATTTAATCCGGTTAAAGCCTCTGATAAAAAGGAGGCTTTTTTGTTGGGTGGGAATTAGCAGAGTAGGTTAGGTTGCTAATTAATGATGACTACTTAGCAATACCAAAAAATACTGCCAAGCAGCGCTCTATTTCTAACATTGTGTCAGCATCAAGGCGTCCAAAGGTAGCACCGACTTTTTCTCGTGCAACAGTCATTGCTTTATCCACCATGATTTGAGATTTTTTATGTAAGCCATTTGTCTCAGTCGGCATAACTGTGACTCGAAATAGCGGCGCATCTCGTAAATCGCTAGTAACAGGCAATACCGTCAGTGATGGATGTGCATCAAAAAAATCGGATTGAATTACCAAAGCTGGACGCGGTTTTCCATAATCACCTTGGAGTGCAATCGTCACCAAATCGCCGCGTATCATTCCCATCCATTAACATCCGTTACGGCTTCAATCCAATTCAACAACTCACGTTCTTGCATATCATTACGCAAAAGTGAAGATTGACGCCGACATTCAAGCGCAAAACTCGGACGGCGAGTATCTGGCACCCATAATTGAATTGGGCGCAATCCTGCCATACGCAATGCTGCACGGCGCTTGTGAGTGTGCGTTATTGAAGAGTGAGTCATTGTTAATACCCCAAATGATTTACAAAATACAGTGATTTTTTAATTGAACAAATGCTTAAAAATATACCAAGCGATGACCAACTTTGACGATTTCAACAACAGTAGATTTGAACCGCAAATTATAGTGTGCTATTAGTTTTAATCTAGGCTAGAAATGCTTCATCACTCAGAGTAGGCTCTTCTGCGCGGTCGGCAAAAGCAGCTAAATCGCCCTCGTTTTCTTGCAAAGAGAGGCGTATCGCGTCATTAACAATTTCAGAAATACTGCGGTGGGTATTCGCAGCTTTACAGCACAGCGCCTGATGCAGTGTTGGATCAAGATAAAGTGTGGAACGAGTAGCATGACTATTCATAAATACCTCTGAATGATTTGCGGTTCTTATTAAACACCGCTTGTAATTGGTCGAGAGTGATGGATTCCAGATTGTCTTTCTGCGCTTCCTCCATCGCTAAAATAGTAGCAGAGTTTGGTATTAGCGGCTCAAACGGCAGCACTTTTTCATGGGCGATGTGAATCAATAAGATGCGCAAAGCGTCTGACACTGTCAAAAGTACAGCACTGGCTTCTTCTTCAATGTCCGTATCAATGCAAGCGCGAACAACAGTATTTGTTGGCATGAGTTTGTTCTCTGGTAGCGTAGCAATATAAGTTGGGTCGCCAATAGTAACCCAAAAAACAACTGTTTTGCATTGCAAGCAAAACTACCGGTAACGAGGGTTTTTGTTGCGCCAATAATCGTAATTCAGTCAATTTGACTAGCGATCAGTTAAATTTGAACTGCGGATTTAATACGGTTAAAGCCTCCGATGAAATGGGGGCTTTTTTATTTGCGCCTTCCTATTTCGTAAAGATTGGTGTACTATGTAAGCCTCGCTTTAGAGCAAAATCAGTTGGGGTTTGCGTTGATCCAGACCATCGAGTTTATTGAAACCAGAATTTTTACGCATCAAATTCAAACAATTGCCACTGATGATGAAATTCAACAACTTCAGCGTGAACTCATCGAACAGCCTGAAAAAGGAGATTTAATTAAAGGCACCGGTGGATTAAGAAAGATTCGCATGGCAACTGGTATTTACGGCAAAAGCAGTGGCGCTAGAGTGATCTATTTTTTGGCAACATCTCAGACCATTTACCTCATAGCAGCTTACGCCAAACGCCAAAAAGAAAATCTGACACCCGCAGAAAAAGCGGTGCTGAAAAAACTTACGAAACAATTACACAGCGAGGCACACCATGAGTCTATTCAATGACCTTCAAAACTCTCTGGAAGAAGCCATTGCAATCCAGCAAGGTCGTCAATCTGCCAGTCGCGTCACCCGCCATGAAGTGATTGATGTCAAAGCCATTCGCACCCAATTGAATGTCTCACAAAGTGAATTCGCCAGCGCACTTGGCACCAGCATTGATACCATTAAGAGTTGGGAAAGCCAGCGGCGAAATCCATCCGGGCTGGCCGCTAAGGTGTTAATGACTATTCAAAAGAAACCGGATTATTTCCAAGAACTCGCGGCACACTAACTATTTTCGGTTAATGGTTTAGCCGCGTAGGTTGGGTTGCTAATTGCAACCCAACAAATAAACCCTTCGGCAACGGAGGTTTATTTGTTGGGTGAAAATTGAGCTTAAAAGATTCTGATTAGTGGAAGATTGTTGTTAATGCTGACTGAAAAAACGCAGGCAAAAAAATAGGCAGATGAGAATGTCATCCGCCTATCGGCACAAAAAGTGTCAGGTCTTACTGAGCTTGGGTCGCAGCAACTGGTGCAACAACAGCAGCTGGAGCAGCGCGGACGGAATCCTTGAAGCCGTAGCCTGGCAGAGCCAGTGCATAGCTATGAATCATCCACATTTGTACAAACAGAATGCCGAAGAAAGGAACCATCCAGGTAGCTGGATTGATAACGGTCCAAATTTTCCAATCTTCTTCAGGATGATTGGGTGCAGCAACGGACGGATCGGCCAACATAACAGGTACTTGCATTGGAAATCTCCTTTAATAAAAAGAATAAAGCGAATGTAACGCTTAGAACCAGGGTTGATAAACCCAAGTGACCACGTGAACGGCACACGCGATCATCACCCAGCTCCAAGTGCCATGCTTCCAATGCTCATGGAATTCTTTTGCTTGTGCGTCGGTCAGACCGGACAGGTTTTTTGCTGCTTCTGCCATTGAAGTACCCTCTGTGAATAACTGAATAAGTAACACGCACCTAACAGTGCGGGGTTGGGCTTGCTGTTAAGTTTCGCTTCACGTTGTGGAGCCGGAACCCATCAGCAATGCACGAGTGTTAGTTTAGCCTGACAGACGGTTGCGTCAAGTTTTATTTACACATCAACCGCCAGTTGACCTGCTTACCAAGCTCCAAATCCCCATTTTGCTAAGAAAATCAACGCTAAAAAGGTCAAAAACGCGGTGCCAGTGACGCGCCCAAAAAAGAAGATGTTGCTGTACATCGCCCGCCACACTGCGGCAATGCTTTGCTCCTGCATAAATTCCTGCGGAGCGGCTGCGGTGGTAGCGCCAGCACTACCGCCGCTTTCCACACGCGGATCAGCCGGAATCAAGCCATAAGGATCAGCGCGGCTCACTTTGAAAAACTGAATGTCTGAATCCGCGCCGCCTTTCTCAATCACCACAAACTCAGCACCCACCGCCAGCGCCTTATCAGTGGCGTACATCATGGCGAAATCGTCCAAACTCTCTGCCGCGCCGAGATAATCCCAAGTCGCTGATTTCTCAGGCCACATCATTCTTGCTGCGTAATTCAACGATGATTCCTCAATTGGATAGTGTAATGAACGATGAATGAGCGACCGCCGCCTGACTGTGCAAAATCGCCCCCTGTCAGGTAGACTCAACCGCCCAGATGTCTAGTGAACTAGACACTCATTTGAACCTAATCACAGCTCATCTTGCAAGGCGCGATCTCGCAAGTATCCAATCAAATTTTCCCTTTAATTTCACGGTTGAACAGACAAGGCAGACACATGCGGAATAAACGAATCCTCGTGATCGGCGCGGGCATGGGCGGCTTGAGCGCGGCACTCAAACTGGCAGTCAACGGTTGCGAAGTCACCGTCATCGAACGCGGTGCGCGTCCCGGCGGCAAACTCCGCGAGCAACATCGCGGCGACCAAAGTTTCTACACCGGCCCGACGGTGCTCACGATGCCTTGGATATTTGAGGAAATGTTCGCCGAAGCTGGCGCTTCATTAAAAGAGCGCGTCACGCTGCATAAAGCGGAAATCCTCGCCCGTCACGCGTGGAGCCAAAACGAACGGCTCGATTTATTTGCCGATCAACAACGCTCTGCAGACGCCATCGCCACCTTTGCTGGCGCAGCGGAAGCCGATGGTTATTTGCGTTTTGTGCAACACGCCAAGCGCGTATTTAATGCCCTCGAAGTCCCATTTATTCGCTCCTCGCAACCAACGCCGCTCTCCATTTTTGGACGCTTCGGAATGAGTGGCATGAGTGAATTGGCGCGAATTAAAGCCGTATTCACATTGTGGCAAGCACTCGGCGGTTATTTCAAAGATCAACGGCTGCGTCAATTATTCGGGCGCTATTCGACTTATGTTGGCGCGTCACCCTATCACGCACCAGCAACATTGATGTTAATTGCGGATGTCGAAAGTCGCGGCGTTTACGCCGTCGAAGGCGGCATCCACGGTTTGCCGGAAGCCGTCGCCAAGCTGGCTGAAGAGAAAGGTGTGACGCTGCGCTACGGCGAAAAAATCACAGAAATTATCATTGAAGGCGGACGCGCAGCGGGCGCAGTGCTGGAAAACGGCGAGCGATTGTCTGCCGATGCCGTCATTTACAACGGCGATGCCTCGGCGCTGGGCGCAGGTTTATTGGGCGCACGAGTGAAAAAAGCCGCCCCGCAAATTACTCCCGATAAACGCTCCCATTCCGTAGTCACTTGGAACTTATTGGCAAAACCCGTGGGTTTTCCAATGCAATATCACAACGTCTTTTTCCCGCGTGATTACGCCGAAGAATTCAAATCGGTATTTGAAGATTTGCGTTTACCAATTGATCCCACCGTCTACATCTGCGCTCAAGATCGCGGCAATCCTGCTGCCCCTGCGCCGACTGAAGCGGAGCGGTTATTAATTATGGTCAATGCACCAGCGCGTGGTGACAGTCAAATCATTCCCGAAGATGAGATTCGGCGCTGTGAAGAACGGGTAATGAAATTGCTGGCGCATTGCGGATTAACCTTTGCAGACAGCCAAGAAATCGCCGTGACCACGCCGGTTCATTTTGAACAAACCTACCCCGCTTCTGGCGGTGCCGTATTCGGGCGCGTCACCCACGGTTTATTCGGTTCTTTTGACCGTCCGGGCAATGAATCAAAAATTGCTGGGTTATATCTTGCTGGCGGCAGCGTCCATCCCGGCCCCGGTATTCCAATGGCGTCGATTTCCGGGCGAATTGCCGCCGAAGCAGTATTAGCGCAATTGAATTAAATCAGGAGTTGAATAATGGCTGTTGCAGAATCAAATCGCCCCGCCAGTCCAGATTTCAATTTAACGGTGCCGCCGCGTGGTTATGCGTGGTGGTATGTCGATGCGTTGAGTGATGACGGGCAACACGGATTAACGTTAATTGCGTTTATTGGCAGCGTGTTTTCGCCGTATTATTTCAAAGGACGGCGCAAAGGACGCAATGATCCGCGTGATCATTGTTCAATGAATGTCTGTTTATACGGTGAAAAACGGCGCTGGACCATGACAGAACGCCACGCCAACGCCGTGAATCAAACCGAGAGCAGCTTGACCATTGGACCGAGTGCGATTCAATGGAATGCCGATGATACGTTGACGCTGCAACTCAATGAAATTGGCACCCCAATTCCGCAGCGGGTGCGCGGCACGATTCATTTAACGCCCAATTTTATCAATGAGCGGATATTTACCTTGGATCGCAATGAACGCCATCGCTGGCGACCGATTGCACCGAGTGCGCGAGTGACAGTTGAATTGGAACATCCCAATATCAAATGGACGGGACACGCCTATTTTGATCGCAATTGGGGCGATGAACCCTTAGAAGATGCGTTTGTGTATTGGGATTGGTCACGCGCAGACATGGGTGGCAATGAAAGCGCAATTTTATATCACGTTGATCGCCGTAATGATCAACGGTTGGCACTGGCGCTCCATTTCAACGCTGACGGAACGCTGAATGAATTCACAGCACCGCTGGATTATCCACTGCCGCGCACATTAATTTGGCAAATGCCACGCAGCAGTCAATCGGATGCTGGATCGCCGCCGAGCGTGGTAAAAACATTAGAAGACACGCCGTTTTATTCGCGTTCGGTCATCAATGCGCATTTATTGGGGCGTCCCGTTGAAGCCGTACACGAAAGCCTGTCATTAGATCGGTTTCGTTCGGGATGGGTGCAGCATTTATTGCCATATCGGATGCCGCGCTGGTAATAACGAGGCGCGGAACCTGACTGTTATCAATGGTTCCGCGCTTAAAAAAGATGTGTTTTTAATGAGGTAATGATCCATGGCTATTTCTCTCGAAAAGAAGTTAGAAGAAGCAACGGTTGCTAAAAAACGCTATCAATCGCTCTTTGTCACCGTATCAATTTTGTTCATCGCAGTTGTTGGTTATTTGTTTAACAGCATGATTTTAGATTATGCCGTATTAGAAAACGTCAGCATCACTCGTGATGACGATACCAATCAGGTGTCATTTGCATACGATGTTGTCGAGCCGGGTAGAATTGATTTTAATTATGCAAACGCCATTCTCACTGATCGCAAAGATGCAGGAACAGATGAGAACTTTACTTGGAGTTGGGACGCAGAAGGATTAACAGAAATTTCTATCAGAAGTCGAAAATCTGTTCTACCACATTGGGATAAAGAGAATTTTGATTTTTAGCGATTGTTTCTGAAATTCAATAGACGTTGCATTGTATGCTCGAAAAAAACGTTCATTCACCTGTTGAATTGGTGTCTACCACTGAATGCGAGAACCTGCAATCACTTGATGACTCGTGGTGGGGCAAAAAAGCTCAATTGGCACTTGAAAGTGGTTTTGTTGGAGCTGATGAAACTATGCGGCGCATTCAAAAGCGGTTGGATTTAGAGTATTGCGCAGCCGATATAATTGAGTTTTTAATTTAATCAACTTTTCCCTTTTATTCCTTACTTTCGAGCCACACCGTGAACCCCGACATTCCCACTCTCGAAGCTCTCGCCGTCGTCCTCGAACAACCCGAACAGTTATCACTGCGCCGCCTCGCGCTGACGCCACCGGAACCCACCGATGTCATCGTGGACATCGAATGGAGCGGCATCAGCACTGGCACCGAGCGCCTGCTGTGGTCGGGGCAAATGCCCGAATTCCCCGGCATGGGCTATCCGCTGGTGCCCGGCTATGAATCGGTGGGGCGTGTCATTTTCGCGGGCGCAGAATCTGGTCTCAGCGTCGGGCAGCGCGTGTTTGTGCCGGGAGCGCGTTGTTATGGCGAAGTGCGCGGTTTATTCGGCGGCGCAGCGTCACGAATTGTTGTGCCCGCCAGCCGCCTGTTGCCAGTCGCAGAAAATTTCGGTGAGCAAGCCGTGTTGTTGACGCTGGCAGCCACTGCTTATCACGCCATCGCCGGCGCGACGGTCGAATTGATCGTTGGGCATGGCGTGCTCGGACGGCTGTTGGCGCGGATTGCGGCATTGGATGCAGCGACGCCGCCAGTCGTGTGGGAAACCAATCCAGCGCGGCATTCGGGCGCGGACGGTTACGGTTACAACGTCATGTCGCCGGACGACGATCCGCGCCGCGATTACCGCTGCATCTGCGACATGAGCGGCGATGCGACGATTTTAGATCGGCTGATTGCGCGGCTGGCGCGAGGCGGCGAGATCGTGTTGGCCGGCTTTTATCACGCGCCGGTTGCCTTCACTTTCCCGCCAGCATTTATGCGCGAAGCGCGGTTTCGCATCGCCGCTGAATTTCAACCCGCCGATCTCGCCGCAGTGCAGGCGCTGCTTGATTCTGGGCGCTTGTCACTGGATGGTTTGATTACGCATCGCGTCGCTGCGACTGACGCTGCGAGCGCGTATCGCACCGCGTTTGGCGATCCCACCTGTTTGAAGATGATTTTGGATTGGAGAAATTTATCGTGACTGCATCCGTGACCGTTTCCGCGCCCACCGCGCCAGCACTCAAACAAACCCAGATCATCGCCATCTATGGCAAGGGCGGCATCGGCAAGAGTTTCACCCTCGCCAACCTGTCTTACATGATGGCGCAGCAGGGCAAAAAGGTGCTGCTGATTGGCTGCGATCCCAAAAGTGACACCGCAACGCTGCTGTTTGGCGGACGCGCTTGCCCGACCATTCTCGGCGTCTCCAGCGAGAAAAAACGCGCTGGCGACAGCGTGGCGATTGGCGACATCTGTTTTAAGCGCGATGGCGTGTTTGCGATGGAGCTTGGCGGCCCCGAAGTCGGACGCGGCTGCGGCGGACGCGGCATCATTCATGGCTTTGAATTGCTGGAAGGTTTGGGCTTTCACGAGTGGGATTTTGACTACGTTTTGCTGGATTTTCTCGGCGACGTGGTCTGCGGCGGCTTCGGGCTGCCGATTGCCCGCGATCTGTGTCAAAAAGTCATCATCGTCGGCTCCAACGATCTGCAATCGCTCTACGTCGCCAACAACGTCTGCTCGGCAGTCGGCTATTTCACCGGCTTGGGCGGCAGCGTCGGCGTCGCCGGCATGGTCATCAATAAAGATGACGGCACTGGCGAGGCGCAAGCGTTTGCGGACGCAGTCGGAATTCCGATTTTGGCGACGATTCCGGCCGACGATGACATCCGCCGTAAAAGTGCGAATTACGAAATCGTCGGACGCCCGGGCGACCGCTGGGGCGCGTTGTTTGAAGAATTAGCGGCGAATGTTGCCACCGCGCCGCCGGTAAAACCCAAACCGCTGGCGCATGAAGAATTGCTCAATTTATTCAAAGGTGATGCCGTTGGGCGGCATGTGATTTTAGAACCGGCGAATGCTGCGGATATGTGCGACGCAGCCGCAGTGGCGAAACCGTCTCTGGAAGTGGTGTACGACGATGTCTGAGTTGCCAACGCTTTCGACCTGCGCCAGCGGTCCGCACGATCAACCGCAAACGATGTGCCCAGCATTCGGCGCACTGCGCGTCGGACTGCGAATGCGCCGCACCGCGATGGTGCTGGTTGGTTCGGGCTGCTGCGTGTACGGGCTGAGTTTCACCGCGCATTTTTACGGAGCGCGGCGGTCGATTGGTTATGTGCCGTTTGATTCGGAATCGCTGGTTTCCGGTCGATTATTCGAGGATGCGCGGGACGCTGTGTTGAAACTGGCTGATCCCGACCGCTACGACACCATCATCGCCATCAATCTGTGCGTCCCGACGGCATCTGGTGTGCCGCTGCGCTTATTGCCCAAGCAAATCAACGGCGTGCGGATTATCGGCATCGACGTACCCGGCTTCGGCACCCCAACTCACGCCGAGGCGAAGGATGTGCTGGCGGGCGCGATGCTGCATTACGCTCGCACTGAGGCGGAGCAAGGGCCGGTGCAAGCGCCACGCGGTGGGCGCAGCGAACGTCCGACGATCACGCTGCTCGGCGAGATGTTCCCCGCCGATCCGGTCGGGATTGGCATGATGTTGGAACCGCTGGGGCTGGCGACTGGGCCGGTGGTGCCAACCCGCGAATGGCGCGAGCTGTACGCCGCGCTTGATTGCGCTGCCGTTGCCGCGATTCATCCGCAATATGCCGCGTCCGCCCGCGAATTTGCCGCTGCCGGACGCCCAATTATTGGCTCGGCTCCGGTCGGCTGCGACGGCACGGCAGCGTGGTTAGATGCGATTGGACAAGCCTGCGGCATCGCGCAAGACAAGGTTGATGCAGCGAAAAACAAGTTTTTACCGGCAATTGCTGGCGCGTTGGCAGCCAAACCAATTAAAGGGCGCGTGATTGTTTCCGGTTATGAAGGTTCGGAATTATTAGTGGCGCGATTGTTAATTGAATCGGGCGCGACAGTGCCGTATGTCGGCACGGCTTGTCCGCGCACGGCGTGGAATGAAAGTGATTTGGAATGGTTGACTGCGCACGGCGTACCGGTGCAATTCCGCGCTTCATTGGAACAAGATTTAGCGGCAGTGAAATCATTGGAACCGGATTTAGCAATTGGCACCACGCCGGTCGTGCAAGCAGCCAAAGAATTAACCATTCCGGCGCTGTATTTCACCAATTTGATTTCAGCGCGTCCGTTAATGGGACCGGCTGGCGCGGGTTCATTAGCGCAAGTGATTAACAGCGCCTTGGCGAATAAAGAACGCTTTATTGCGATGCGTGAGTTTTTTGATGGCGTAGGAATGGGCGAAACGAGCGGGATTTGGTCGAAAGCGCCGGTGCAGCAAGCGATTATTTAATTTGTTGATGCGCGAGAATACGATGATGTCCACTCTCACCACGACTGAAGTATGCGCCAATTTGAATTCTCTTATGGATCAAGCCGCTGAATCACATCAGCCGATCCATATTACTGGCAAGCGCACGAGCGCCGTATTGCTGTCTGCCGAAGATTGGCAGGCTATTCAAGAAACGCTTTTTTTGCTGTCAGTTCCAAACATGCGCGAGTCCATTAAAGAAGGTATGGCTGCACCACTGAGTGAAAGCATTAAGGAATTGGATTGGTGAGCTGGCAAGTTGTCTTTTCCAAACATGCGGTAAAAGACGCAAAAAAGTTGGCTGCTGCCGGGTTAAAACCAAAAGCGCAGGCATTATTAGCGGTATTAGCCAGCGATCCGTTTCAGAATCCGCCTTCATACGAAAAATTGGTTGGTGATCTTGCTGGTGCCTATTCACGACGTATCAACATTCAACATCGCTTGATTTATGAGATTTTCACAACAGAACATGTTGTTCGTGTTTTGCGAATGTGGTCTCATTATGAGTGAAAGAAATCGTGAAGTAATGCCTTGGCGAATAAAAACCGCTTTATTGCGATGCGTGAGTTTTTTTGATGGCATGGGAATGGGTGAAACGAGCGGGATTTAGTCTGTTGTTTGTTAGACTATACTGAAAAAGGTATTTGATATGAAAAATATAATCGTGATTGCTATTTTTGTGGTTATCGGCTGGTATGGCAGTTTGTTATACCAACAAAACAAATTGCCGTTTTTGCCAAACCTTTCATCTAACCCATCACATACAGCCACAAAATGTATCACCAAAGATGGTGAGGTTATCTATGGCAACATACCTGAGGGAACTGTATGCGAAAAAATAGAGCCAATTGATGGTTCACTAACAATCGTTAACAAACAAGAGAATTCTGATAATCCAGATACTGGAGATTCAAAATTTTGGTGTGACGGCAGAATATACTGCTCTCAAATGAAATCTTGTGAAGAGGCTACTTTTTTTCTAAGAAACTGTCCAAATGTGAAAATGGATGGCAACCATGATGGTATTCCTTGCGAAAGCCAATGGTGCGGATGAGTTAAAGTAATTGAGTCAAGCACCAGTTGGCAACATTTGTTTGGTCGATGGTGAAAAAATAATTAAATCCAACACGATTACTGAACAACTCCATGCTGAGATTGAACAAACACCGGAGCACTATCGCCCGCTGTTGTTGCGTTTGGTGCATTCTTTTCGTGAAGGGATTGAAGAAGATGCGCCTTGGTTAAATGCAGCTGAATCTTTCCGCGAAGGCTGGAAGGATATTAAAGCGGGACAAGTTTATGTAATTGAGACGTTATGGGATGACATTCATATCAAAACTGATAAACGCTAATGGTACTCTATTATTCGGCAGCATTTATTTGTGCGGTGATGAAAAAATGATTAAACCCAACACTATGAATTCATCATATTCTTGCCTGTATGAACAAGACATCGTTGCTTGGGCGAATCAACAAGCCGCAGCACTGCGTACCGGTCACTTCGCGCAGCTTGATCTGGAACATCTTGCCGAGGAAATTGAGGACGTGGGCAAAAGCGAGCAACGCGAGTTAATGAGTCGTATGGCTATTTTAATCGGGCATTTATTGAAATGGTGTTATCAGCCTGAGCGACGCGGTGCCAGTTGGGAATCCACCATCCGCACCCAGCGCGAGGCAATTGCGCGACGATTGCAGCGCACTCCCAGTTTGAAATGTACGCTATTTGATCCTGATTGGTTTGCTGATGCTTGGAGCGACGGGCGTGATTTAGCTGTGCGCGAGACTGGTGTATCCGATCTGCCGAATGATTGCCCTTGGTCAATTGAAATGATCTTCACGTCTACTTGGTTGCCTGAGCAATAATCAGCAGTTCCCCCTTTAAAAAAGTGGAACTGCGTTAAACAATTTACTGCTGTGCTTCTTCAATTAAATCTTCCAAAACCGTCAATGGCTCCAAGACGATACTGGTGCCATCTGGGGCGGGAAATACTGCCACCTGTCGTTGATCTCGCGCCATTCCTTTTAGCCAGCGTTCCTTAAATATCTCCAGCGCCAGCGGTTCGGCGCGACAATCCGCCCAATCTCGATCTACCAGCGCGGTGGCAAATTCCGCAGCGGGCCAAAACGGGAAACACTCGTGACCGTCGTCATCTTTGAAAGCGACAAAGCCATCTGCGCCCTTGAGTGTCCAGACTTGGGCATGAGCGGTCACTTCGCTCAGAAAGAGGGTGTAACGGTCGGCGGCGGATAATTTGAAAGCACTGGCGACGGCGTGAGCGGGCAGCGGTGATGACATGATAGAACCGGCGGGTGAATTGAGAAGCCGGCGATGTTAGCAGTTGCGCGGGCGCTTTGATTCCGCAGCACCGCCATCGGTCAGCTTGATTTGATAGGATCGCCAATTGTGTTTATTTGCCGTCGCTCAGGTTGATTTTATGTCCGCTGCCATGCCATGCCTTTCACCGAATCCGCCCCCCGAATTGGCGCTCATCGTGCCGACGTATAACGAAGCTGCGGCGGTCGCCGAAGTGGTGCGGCGCGTGGCGGCGGTGTTGGACGGAATTGCGTGGGAAATCATCTTTGTAGATGACGATTCGCCAGATGGCACTGCCGAGCGGGTGCGCGAGCTGGCGCGGCACGATGCGCGAGTGCGGCTGATTCAGCGGATTGGGCGGCGCGGGCTGTCATCGGCCTGCATAGAAGGGATGTTGGCGACGACGGCACCGCTGCTGGCGGTGATGGATGGCGATTTGCAGCACGATGAAACGCTGCTGCCGGTGATGTTGGAAACACTGAAAACGGCGGCGCTCGACATCGTGATTGGCAGTCGTTACGTCGCTGGCGGCGGCGTGGGCGGGTGGAATACGCAGCGGCAAAGGATGAGTCGGCTGGCGACGCGCATTGGGCAGCGTTTAATTCGTGCCGAATTACATGATCCGATGAGCGGTTTTTTTATGGTACGCGCCAGCGTTATTCACAATTGTATTCATCGTTTAAGCGGTGTTGGATTCAAAATTTTATTAGATATTTTCTTTGCTGCGCCCACGCCGCTGCGTTTTCAAGAATTGCCGTTTACTTTTCGCCAGCGCGAAACTGGCGCAAGTAAATTAGAAACGGCGGTGCTGTGGGAATATCTATTGATGCTGGCGCAAAAACTGATTGGCACACGCATTCCGGTGCGATTCATTGCTTTTTCATTGATTGGCGGCTTAGGCGTTGCCGTACACATGGCGGTGCTGTGGCCGCTTTTACACTGGTTTGGAACGAGCGCATTTTTAGCGGGGCAAATGGCAGCGACGCTGGTGGCAATGACCAGCAATTTCTTTCTCAATAACATTTTAACTTACCGCGATCAGCGGCTGGTGGGACGGCAATTGCTGTGGGGCTGGTTAAGTTTTGTATTGGTGTGCGGATTAGGCGCGTTAGCAAATGTCGGCATCGCTAATGCGTTATTTCAACAAGGACATTCGGGCTGGTTTTTATCAGCATTAGCGGGAATTTTAGTGGGCGCAGTGTGGAATTATGCCGTGACTGCCGTTTACACTTGGAAAAAATGAGCAATGAATGTCGCTTATTGCTAAATCTTCCAATTTCCTTTTCTAAAAAAGGGCTTTGTGTGCTGTTTTATAAAGCACGATTTTTTACTGACTACTGACAACTCAAAACAATGCCATCCTCTCGTCCACTCCGCGCTCGCATTCATCTGGATGCCATTCGTCACAATTACCGTTACGCCAAACAATTAGCGCCGCATTCAAAAGCATTGGCGGTCGTTAAAGCCAATGCCTACGGGCATGGCGCAATTGCTGTCGCGCAGGCGCTGGCTGACTGCGCTGATGGTTTTGCGGTCGCTTGTATTGATGAAGCAATGGAATTGCGCGAGGCAGGAATCACGCAGCCAATTGTGTTATTGGAAGGCGTCTTTCATGCTAATGAATTGGCGCTGGTGGATCGCGCAGGATTAAGCGTGGTGATTCATTGTCAAGAGCAATTGGCGTGGTTATTAGCAGCGCGTCCAACGCAACAATTTAATTGCTGGATTAAAATTGATTCGGGAATGCACCGAGTTGGTTTTGCGCCATCTGATTTTAATCGCGTTTATGCGGAATTACGCGCCTGTCCGCACGTTGGCGAATTAGTGGCAATCAGTCATTTTGCCCGTGCTGATGAACCGAATTTGCCCTATACGACGCAGCAAATTGCTGTATTTGAACAAGCCTTATCAGGTTTAATCATTCCGCGCAGTTTGGCGAATTCGGCGGCAATTCTCGCGTTCCCAAACGCTCATGCCGAATGGATTCGCCCCGGGCTGATGCTGTATGGCGCTTCACCGTTTGCCGAGGCGCAACCGCTGGCGATGGCGCTGCGCCCGGCGATGACGCTCGAATCAGCGTTGATTTCAGTACGAAATTTGCCAGCCGGTGAGCCGGTTGGTTACGGCGGGAGCTTCGTGTGCGAGCGCCCGACGCGAGTCGGCGTGGTGGCAATTGGGTATGCCGACGGTTATCCGCGCCATGCGCCGACCGGAACGCCGGTGGCGGTGAACGGGCAAGTGACGCGCCTGCTGGGGCGGGTGTCGATGGATATGATTACTGTTGATTTAACTGGAATTATTGACGCCAACGTCGGCGCAACGGTGGAATTATGGGGCACAATAATTGCTGCTAACGCGGTTGCTGCTGCCAGCGCAACGCTTGCTTATCAATTATTTACCGGCATCGGACGACGGGTCGCACATTGTTATTAAATTCACGCGGTGACAGAGAATTCAATTTGCTTTACAGCACTCACTTAATCAGCGATATTGCAGCGCAGCAACACATTTGCGCATTCACCATTAACTGCATGTTCATTCAGTTATTTAAGGGCTTAAACATCAATGCTGCGTAAAATTTTAATCGCCAATCGCGGCGAGATTGCGGTGCGAGTGATTCGCGCCTGCGCCGAAATGGGTATTCGCTCGGCGGCAATTTATGCCGAAGCGGATCGTCATTCACTGCACGTTAAAAAAGCGGATGAAGCCTATAGCCTCGGCAGCGATCCGCTGGCGGGTTATCTCAACGTCCACAACATCGTCAATCTGGCGCTGGCGACGGGCTGCGATGCGGTGCATCCGGGCTACGGGTTTTTGTCAGAAAATCCAGAGCTGGCAAGGGCTTGCGTGCGACGCGGGCTGACATTTATTGGCCCGACTGCCGAGGTGATTGCGCGAATGGGCGACAAAACCGAGGCGCGATTGGCGATGCAAAAAGCGGGCGTTCCGGTCACGCCCGGCAGCCCCGGCAACTTGGAAAATGTTGAGGAGGCACTGCACTGCGCGGCTCAAATCGGTTATCCGGTGATGCTGAAAGCAACATCTGGCGGCGGCGGGCGCGGCATTCGGCGCTGCGATGATGCTGAGGCGCTGCGCCACAATTATGAGCGCGTCATTTCAGAAGCGACTAAAGCGTTTGGACGTGCTGAGGTGTTTTTAGAAAAATGCGTGGTGAATCCGAAGCATATTGAAGTGCAAGTGCTCGCTGATCAGCATGGCAATTGCATTCATTTATACGAGCGCGATTGTTCAATTCAACGCCGCAATCAAAAGTTAATTGAAATCGCGCCCTCGCCGCAAATTGATGAAGCAGAACGGCAATACGTTGGCGGTTTAGCGGTATTAGCAGCGCGAGCAGTTGGTTATACCAACGCGGGAACGATTGAATTTTTACGCGATGTTGATGGGCGTTTTTATTTCATGGAAATGAACACACGCATTCAAGTCGAGCACACCATTACTGAAACGATCACCGGCGTTGATTTAGTGGAGGAACAAATCCGCATTGCGGCTGGTTTACCACTGCGCTTCAAACAGCATGATATTCAACGACGCGGTTTTGCCATTCAATTCCGTATTAATGCGGAAGACCCTAAAAATAACTTTTTACCCAGCTTCGGGCGCATTTCCCGTTATTACGCGCCCGGCGGTCCCGGTGTGCGCACTGATGGCGCAATTTATACCGGTTATACTATTCCGCCTCATTATGATTCGATGCTGGCAAAAGTGATTGTGTGGGCATTAAATTGGGATGATGTGGTCAGTCGGGGTGATCGGGCGCTGCGCGATATTGGCGTTTACGGAGTGAAAACCACCATTCCGTTTTATCAAGAAATTCTGCGTCATCCTGAATTCCGCGCTGGCAATTTCAATACCAGCTTTTTAGAAATGCACCCCGAATTGTTGGAGTATTCAACCAAGCGTCGCCGTGAAGATGTTGCGGCGGTATTAGCGGCGGCAATTGCCGCGCACGCTGGCTTATGAATAGTAGCGGAAAATAGATCACTGACTGCTAAAAAAACCTTTTACGAGCAGTCCTTGTTTGTATCTCTAGCGTATTAGGATTTACGCAGTTGAAAGTTAAGTTGTTGATTTTTATGGAAGTGCGATTGTGCGGCGCACAAACTGACTTCAATAAAATCAAACATTTAGAAATTCAACTGCGTAAATCCTACGTAAAAAATTAAGGAAATAGTAATTTATTCGCTTGCGTCGCTCTAATATGCTATTTTTTGTTTATGTGGCGCGTAAACCTATTTAACCAATGTTTCCTTAAAACTCAGACTTATTCAGTAGTTTGAAGTAAAACTGAGTAGAGTTGCGTGAGTAAATCAGTGGAGAGTTGTATGGACTTAACTACGGGAATCATGCCCGAATTGAAACAAGTTGCTAATGAGTCTCTAACTGTATTTAAAACAGTTGCAGATACTTGTCGGGAGTCACTGGGAGATTCACTTTCTCCTGACCTTGGATCATTTGCTTGTGTTAACACTTTCACAAATTCTACTGCGTCTAATGAACTTAAAAAAATCAGCGACGGATGTAAAGCCAACTACACACATTTGGCTAAAGAACCAGTTCTAGTTCGCGTAACAGGACTGACTGATGAGGGAGAAGAAGAAACCTATTATATTTGCCGTGAGACGCCGCCAACTATAAAAGGGTTTACATGCGCTAGTTATAAATCCCCGATAGGTCGTTTGGCATCTTTAAATGTCGGCGCTGAGGGAAATATCACTACTCCTGAGGGGGGAAAAACGCTTGAAATTATCGAAAAATTTCGTTTTCACCCTTTCTTAGAAAATAACCAATGGGATTCAAGAAATACAGAGGCATATGGTGAAAAATTTAGTGAGTCTGGATACTATCCGATTGAATCACTGAGATCACTGCTTGCGGAAGCAGATAGTATCGAAGAAATTCTCGCAGAAGATCAACTACGTAAAGATATTTTTGAGGGCACTCGTCGCAATATTATTGGTAAAATGGAATTGCGCGATCAGCCTATTCTGGATCAGCACCAAGATGAAATTTTTCGGCTACCCTTGGATGCACGGCTACTCATTCTTGGCTCCCCTGGTACGGGTAAAACAACAACTTTAATCCGGCGGCTTAGTCAAAAACTAGACGAAAAATATCTTAATGAAGATGAAAAAGATATTATTGATTCTGTAAAAACAGAAATTCCACATGCTCAAAATTGGTTGATGTTCACACCTACGGAGTTGCTAAAGCAATATCTTAAAGAGGCTTTTAATCGAGAGCATGTTCCAGCACCTGATAGTAACGTTAAAACTTGGGTTGATTATCGAAAGGCTTTAGCAAGAAATACGCTTGGCATCTTAAAAACAACCAGTTCCAATGCTGGTGGCTATACTCTTAAAGAATCTGCTAAAACCCTAAATGATGAAGTCTTTACTAACTTAGTCGGTTGGTTTGAAGATTTTAATGCGTGGTATCACACAACTCTTTTTGAAGAGTTACATCAATCTGCCGAAAATATAGCCAATAGCCACGATGATAAAATCGCTACTGTTGGGAAACGGTTAATATCCACATTGAAAAAATTTACAAAATGGCAAAATTTACCAAACATTTCAGTGTCTTTCGTTTTAGAAGTGCATCTCGTTCAAAAACACTTAGAGCAAATAAAAGGCAATATCGAAAAAAGAATTGAAGACGCTGTCAAGCATCAACGTAGCAAGAACAGAAATTTTCTCGAAGAACTAGCAGAATTTATCAGTCATCTCAGCCAGAATGAGATTGAAGATCAAGACGATTTTGAAGACCAAGACGATGAAGCGCAGCAACCGCTGACCACGCGAAAACAAGCTCTGGATGTGTATAAATCAGCAGTAAAAGCTCAAGCACGAGCTGTTGTTAATGAGAGTTCTCTCAGAAAAGATACTCGCAATGCAAAAGTGATTCAGTGGTTAGGCAATCGAGGACTGAGTAAAGAAGATTATAAAGTTATAGGCAATAGCTTAGTAATGCAATCAAGTGCTCGGCGTTTTGTAAAACCGATCCTAGCTGACATCCCAAAAAAATATCGTGTTTTTAGAAGGCAAAGACAGCAGGAAAGCCAATGGTATTTCAAGGATGGCTTTACTTCCACAGATTTGCATCCTCTGGAATTAGATACCATTTTGTTAATGATACTCAGAAATGCTAGTGAATTTTTTCTTAACAAGAATATCCTTAGAAACATTGATAAGCCTTCTTTTTCATATTTGAGAGAAATAGAATTTATTTTTCGTAATCAAATTTTTGTTGACGAAGCAACTGATTTTTCTCCTATACAACTTGCCTGTATGGCTAATCTTTCGCACCCGCAAGTGCGTTCTTTTTTTGCTTGTGGAGATTTTAACCAACGACTAACCACTTGGGGTACACGTTCTGAGAAAGAAATACATTGGATTTTTTCAAACACCAATAGAATAATTGATGTTAAAAAAATTAACGTTGCGTATCGGCAAAGCAGCCAACTTAATGAACTGGCTCGATCTGTAATTCTAGCCTTTGGTGGACAAGAACAAGATGTCATTTTACCTAAGTATGTTAATAATGATTGTGTTTCACCTGTGTTACTAGAAAATGCTACAGATCATGCTATTGTAGACTGGTTGGCGTTACGCATTCAAGAAATTGAAAAATTGGTTAAAAAGTTACCCTCTATTGCTATTCTTGTTTGCGATGAAAATGATGTTGAACCACTTGCTAACGAGCTGAACAGCATTTTAGAAGAGGTTAACATTCAGGTTATTGCCTGTCATAAGGGTCAAACTAGAGGACAGGATACGGATGTTCGGGTTTTTGACGTTCAACACATTAAAGGGCTTGAATTTGAGGCTGTCTTTTTTATTGGCATTGATCGCCTTGCACATTTGCAATCACAGCTTTTTGATAAGTATTTGTATGTAGGCGCTACCCGCGCCGCAACTTATTTAGGGATGACTTGCACTGATTCTTTACCTGATGCTATCGTCAGTTTACGTCACTTGTTTGTCAATAATTGGAAAATTTAGAGAATGTTAGTTAAAATTTTCTGTATAATAATTTTTAGTGATATACGGAATAAAAAGCTCTAAAAATCATTGACCTTCAAGCCTAATTTTTTAGTTTTGAATTGGTCAGAATTTTTCTATTTTGCAGATTAGCCCATTTCTTATTAAGAGCGAGACCATGCCGAAAATCAAAATTACTGATGTCGTTTTACGCGACGCCCATCAATCTCTTCATGCCACGCGGATGCGTACTGAAGACATGCTGCCGATTTGCGCCAAATTGGATGCCATTGGCTATTGGTCATTAGAATGTTGGGGCGGCGCAACCTTTGATGCGTGTGTGCGCTTCTTAAAAGAAGACCCGTGGGAACGCTTGCGCCAATTGCGTGAGGCATTACCGAATACGCGCCTACAAATGTTATTGCGTGGGCAAAATTTGCTCGGTTATCGCCATTATTCTGATGACGTGGTGCGGGCATTTATTGCTCGCGCCGCAACGAATGGCATGGATGTTTTTCGTATCTTTGATGCGTTAAATGATTTGCGCAATTTACAAACTGCAATTGAAGCCACCAAAGCGGCAGGTAAACACGCGCAGGGCACCATTTGTTATACCGTCAGTCCAGTGCATAATGTTGCTGGTTTTGTGGCAATGGGACGTGAATTAGCGGCGATGGGTTGTGATTCAATTGCCATTAAAGATATGGCGGGATTATTGACGCCGTATGTGACCGCTGAATTGGTGAAAGCCTTAAAAGATCACGTCGATTTGCCGCTGCATTTACATTCGCACGCGACTTCAGGTTTGGCGGATATGTGCCATTTGAAAGCGATTGAAAATGGCTGCGATGGTTTAGATACGGCAATTTCTTCTATGGCAGGCGGCACTTCGCATCCGCCGACTGAAAGTTTAATTGCTGCGTTGCGTGGTACTGAATACGACACCGGCTTGAATTTAGAAGCAGTGCAAGCAGTGGGGCTGTATTTTTATCAGGTGCGCAAGAAATATCATCAATTCGAGAGTGAATTTACTGGTGTTGATACGCGGGTGCAGGTTAATCAAGTTCCCGGTGGTATGATTTCCAATCTTGCCAATCAATTGAAAGAACAGAATTCACTGGAGCGCATGAGCGCAGTATTGGAAGAAATTCCCCGCGTCCGTAAAGACCTCGGTTATCCGCCACTGGTGACGCCGACTTCGCAAATTGTCGGCACACAAGCGGTGCTAAACGTATTGACTGATCAGCGTTATCAAACCATTACCAACGAAGTGAAGTTGTATTTGCAGGGGCGTTATGGACGTGCGCCAGCGGCTGTGAATCCAACGCTGCAACAACAGGCAATTGGCAATGAAGAGTTAATTGATTGTCGTCCGGCTGATTTATTAAAACCGGAATTGGAACGCTTGCGCCATGAGATTGGTGAATTGGCGCACTCGGATGAAGATATTTTGACTTATGCGATGTTTCCTGAAATCGGGCGCAGCTTTTTGGAACACCGCGCCGCTGGTACTTTGCAGCCAGAAGCGTTAGAACCTTCACCAATTCAAGGAGATGTGCGTACTGCGCCGACAGAATTTAATATCGCGGTGCATGGCGAAACCTATCATGTGAAGGTCACTGGCACCGGTCATAAAAATCAGGCAGATCGACATTTTTATTTCACCATTGATGATGTCCCGGAAGAAGTTGTCGTTGAGACGCTTGATGAAGTGGTATTGACTGGTGGAACGCAGGGCGCAGTAAAAAAAGCGATTGTGGGGCGGCGTCCTAAACCCACGCAACCCGGTCATGTTTCGACGTCAATGCCGGGCAATATCGTGGATGTGTTAATTAAAGAAGGCGACCGTGTGACTGCCGGACAATCGCTATTGGTGACGGAAGCAATGAAGATGGAAACTGAGATTCAAGCGCCAATCAGTGGCACGGTGACGGCGCTGTATGTCATTAAAGGTGATGCAGTCAATCCAGATGAAGTGTTATTAGAAATCACTGCTTAATTTGAATGGGGATTTGTAATGCAACGACGGGATTTTTTGAAAACTGCTGGTATTGGGGCGCTTGCCGCTGGTATTGCCGCACCCGCACTGGCTGCCGCGCCAGCAATGAAATGGCGCATGGCGTCGAGCTTTCCCAAAAGCCTCGATACTATTTATGGCGCAGCGGAAGTATTAGCCAAGCGCGTCGCTGAATTGACGGATGGACGTTTTGAGATTCGCGTATTCGCTGGCGGCGAATTGGTGCCCGCATTCGGCGTGCTCGATGCGGTGCAGCAAAATACCGTCGAATGCGGACACACAGCATCTTATTATTACTACGGTAAAAATAAGGCATTGGCGTTGGAAAGCACTTGGCCATTTGGTCTCAATACGCGCCAGATGACGGCGTGGTTATACGAAGGCGGCGGGATGGCGCTGTTGCGCGAATTGTTTGCCGAATACAACCTCGTGCATTTTCCCGGCGGCAGCACCGGTGCGCAGATGGGCGGCTGGTTTCGTAAAGAAATCAAGTCGTTGGCGGATTTGCAAGGCTTGAAAATCCGCATCCCCGGCTTTGGGGCGGAAATTTTCTCGCGGCTGGGCGCGGTGCCGCAGTCGTTGCCGGGCGGAGAAATTTATCCGGCGCTGGAGCGCGGCGCGATTGATGCGGCAGAGTGGACGGTGCCGTATGACGATGAAAAGCTGGGATTTCAAAAGGTTGCGAAGTATTACTACGCGCCCGGCTGGTGGGAAACCGGCACGCATCTGGTGTTTTATGTGAACAAGGCGCAGTGGGAGGCGTTGCCGCCGCCCTATCAAGCTGCGTTCACCGTCGCCGCGCAGGAAGCGCATCTGCTGATGCTTGCCGCTTACGATGCTAAAAATCCGCCGGCGTTGCAGCGGTTGCTGCAAAACGGCGCGGAATTGCGCCGTTTTCCCGATGATGTGTTGCTCAAAGCCTACGATGTGGCGCAGCAGATTTATGCCGAAGAATCTGCGCAAAATCCGACATTTAAGGCACTTTACGAGTCGATGCGCACCTTCCAACAGCGGTCTGACGTGTGGTGGAACGTCGCCGAATCACCGATGGCGAATTTCATGCAGGCGGTGCGGCGGCGCAAATAACCGCACCGATATGACGGGACGGGCGTTAATCAGGCGAATTCGTTAAACGCCCCTCCTGCCCCGTCAGCAATTTTTGAATGTTGCTGCGATGCCGCCACACCAACAGCCCGCTCATCACCAACTGCATTCCCACCAGCACTCGCACCTCCGTTGGCTCCGGCCACAGCAGCCACACCAGCAACGGCGCTAACGTCATCGAAATCAACGCCGCGAGTGAGGAAATTTTCAGCACCTTGGCGACAAACAGCCAGATCGCCGCCACCGCCAGCCCAATCGACCAGTGCAGCCCAAATTGCACTCCCAGCGCCGTTGCCACACCTTTGCCGCCCTGAAAACCGAAAAACAGCGGATATAGATGACCGAGAAATGCCGCTAAACCAATCGCTGCCAGCGCCAGCGGCCCCACTCCCAGCGCGTGTCCCAACAGCATCGGAATGAGACCTTTGAGGCTATCGCCCACCAGCGTGATGGCGGCTGGCTTTTTGCCGCCAATCCGCAACACGTTGGTGGCACCCGGATTATTGGAACCTTGGGTGCGCGGATCAGGCAGTCGCATTAACCGACACACCACAATCGCGCTGGAAATGGAACCGAGTAAATAAGCAGCAATCACAAGTGCAACACTAATCATCATCATGGTAAGCAATACAAGCAGAATGAAATGTGCGGTAGATTACGCCAAATTAACGGCAATTAAGCAATATCACTTTGGAGCAAAATAATGGACGTAGTTTTTATTCGCGGTGTGCGGATTGACGCGATCATCGGTATTCACGACTGGGAAAAGCAGCAGCGTCGCCCGCTCATTGTTGATCTCGAATTAGCCAGCGACATCGCCCGCGCTGCTGCCACTGATCGGATCGCCGACGCGCTTGATTATGCCGCCGTCACCGCTCGCCTGACGGAATTGGTGATGAACAACCGTTTTGAGCTGGTTGAAACGCTGGCCGAACACTGCGCCGCTCGCCTGCGTGAGGAATTCAACATCGGCTGGCTGCGCCTGACGCTGCACAAACCGGATGCGGTCGGCGCGGGCGTGGATGTCGGCGTGGTGATTGAGCGCGGCAGCCGTTGATGCGCCCGTCTGACCGAGTTTGGCTTTACCATGACTGATCTTTTTTAATGAGATCACGGTGATTTCTTTGCGCAATCGTATTTTGTTCACTGTCCTTTTCGCGCTGACCAGCGCCAACGCTGCCGCCCAATCCGACGCTGCGGCACCGGATGATGCTGCAACCACTGGCGGTGGTTTTCTCCAAGCGCCGAGCGTTGAGCCGTCGCCGCTGACCGATGACGCGGTAGAGCCGGACATCACCATCACCGAATCTGGCGCCACGACCGTGTATGAATATCGGGTACGCGGGGCGCTTTATATGATTCGCGTCCAGCCGCAGGTCGGGCCGGCATACTATTTTTATGACGTGAACGGCGATGGCACCATCGACGCGCAAGAACGTTCTGCTCGCAATACCGCTGTCCCGCAATGGGAATTGCTCCATTGGAACTGAGCGGCATTATTGGATTGTCAAGACCCGAAAAAAGTTGGCGGTTGTCAGTAAAAAGCACGGTTATCACCGATAACTGACAACGCAATCAATCGCTTATATCGCAACCGCGTCACTCCTCGTCTTGATAAAAAAAGAAAATCTAATGCAGCACCGCTCATTGCGCCTCCGTCTCTGGCTCGGCGCGATTGTCTCCATCAGCATCGCGCTGACCGTCGCCGCCTTCGGCTTGATCACGCTGTTTGAACATCACGTTGAACGGCGCATCGACGCCGAACTCCGTTTGCAGCTCAACCAACTCGCAGCCGCGCTCGTGGTTGCCAGCGACGGCAGCGTCAGTCTCAGCAGCGAACCGGCTGATCCGCGTTTTTCCCAACCGTTGAGCGGGCTGTATTGGCAAATCGACAGCGCCACCACGCCGGGGCTGCTGCGTTCGCGCTCGCTGTGGGACACGCAGCTCCAACTGCCTGCCGATCCACTCGCCCCCGGCGGAGTTCACGCGCATCTCCTCGCCGGTCCGGGTCAACAACCAGTGCTGGTGCGCGAGCGCCAAGTGCGGCTGCACACCGCCACCGCCCAACCGCTGCGCCTCGCGGTGGCACTGCATCGCGCCGAATTAACTGCGGCTCGCGCTGACTTCGCTGCCGATATGCAGCCTTATCTCGCCTTGATCGTCATCGTGTTGTTGCTGGCGACGCTGGCGCAGATTCACACAGGATTGGCTCCGCTGGAAGCGGTGCGGCGCGGCGTGGGCGCAATCCGCTCCGGTCAAGCACCGCGCCTTGCCGATCACTATCCGCTGGAGGTGATGCCGCTGGTGAGCGAAGTGAACGCGCTACTCGCCGCCCGCGCCGAAGCGATTGAACGCGCTCGCGTCTGGACTGCCGATCTTGCGCACGGACTGAAAACGCCGCTCACGGCGCTGGCAGCAGATGCGCAGCGGCTGCGTGAGCAGGGACATCCGGCGCTGGCAGATGATTTGGAGCAGTTGGCAACGGCGATGCGCCGCCGCGTTGACCGGGAATTGATCCGGGCGCGAGTGCGTTCTGGCACCGCTCGCCATGAGGCGCGGGTGGAAGTGGGCAGCGCGATTGCCCGTCTGCTGCGGGTGTTGCAGCGCACTCCGGAGGGCGAACGCTTGGCTTGGCAGGTGGAGATGCCGCTGGAAGTGCAGGTGGCGCTGATGCCGGATGATTTGCTGGATTTGCTGGGCAATCTGCTGGAAAACGCGGCGAAATGGGCGCGATCAAGTGTGACGGTGACGGTAACGACGGATGCGGAATGGCTCGATATTGCGGTCAGCGATGACGGCGCGGGCGTCGCTGCCGCACAGTTGCCGCGTCTCGGTGAACGCGGACTGCGCCTCGATCAGCATAAAGAAGGGTCGGGCTTGGGCTTGGCGATTGTGCGCGACATCGTGGATGCCTACGGCGGCGCGGTGACATTTGAAGCCGCAGATGCGGGTGGTTTGCTGGCGCGGGTGCGATTGCCAGTCGCGCCCCGCGAGATGGAATGATGGGTGAATTACTGCGCTGCCGCTCGCGCTAATTCAGCCTGCACGCTGGCGATGATGCCGTCGGCATTCAAACCGCAACTCGCCAATTGATCGGCGTGTTCGGCGTGTTCGATATAACGATCTGGCAAGCCCAGATGAATGCAGCGCACCACGATGCCGTGCGCGGATAACAGCTCCGCCACACCGCTGCCCGCTCCGCCTGCAATCGCGTTTTCCTCCAGCGTCACCAGCACCGCGTGGCGCTGCGCCAGCGCCACAATCAGCTCGGCATCCAGCGGTTTGACAAACCGCATATTCGCCACTGTCGCGTTCAGCGTTTCCGCTGCCGCCAGCGCCGCTGTCACCAAACTGCCGAATGCCAGCAATGCGACCTGTTGCCCGTCGCGGATGATTTCGCCACGTCCCAGCGGCAGTGCTGGCGCGTGAGGATCAATCTCGACGCCGGGGCCGCCGCCGCGTGGATAACGCACCATTGCTGGGCCTTCATATTCAAAGGCGGTTTTCAGCATCTGCCGACATTCGTTTTCATTCGACGGCGCGAGAATCACCAGATTCGGAATCGGGCGGCTAAAACTCAGATCAAAGCTGCCGGCATGAGTTGCGCCATCAGGGCCGACTAAACCGCCGCGATCCACCGCAAAGGTCACGTCAAGATTTTGCAGGCACACGTCGTGAATCATCTGGTCATAAGCGCGTTGCAAAAAGCTCGAATAAATCGCCACCACCGGCTTGAGACCTTCACACGCCATGCCCGCTGCGAGCGTGACGGCGTGTTGCTCGGCGATGCCGACATCAAAAAACCGACTCGGAAAACGTTTGGCAAAATTGGTCAGCCCTGAGCCTTCGCACATCGCGGGCGTGATGCCCATCAGCCGCGCATCAGTCGCCGCCGCATCGCACAGCCAACTGCCAAAAATCTGGGTGTAACTCGGCCCGGTCGCCGTGCTTTTGCGCAGTTCACCGGTGCGGCAATTAAACGGGGTGACGCCGTGATAGAGCGTGGGTTCGCGCAGTGCTGGCTCGTAACCGCGCCCTTTTTGAGTGACGACGTGCAGCAGCCGTTGCCCGCGCATGTCTTTGACATTGCGCAGCGTGTTCACCACCGAATCGAGATCGTGACCGTCGATGGGGCCGATGTAATTGAAGCCGAGTTCTTCAAACAACGTGCTCGGCATCAACATGCCTTTGACGTGCTCTTCCCAGCGTCCAACCAGATCGCGCAACTGCGGCAAGCCCGCCAGCGCGGTTTTACTGCCTTCGCGGACGGTGGTGTAAATCTTGCCGGACAGCAGTCGCGCCAGATGATCGCTGATCGCGCCGACGGGCGGCGAAATCGACATTTCGTTGTCGTTGAGGATGACGACCAGATCAATATCCATCGACCCGGCGTGGTTGAGCGCCTCAAATGCCATGCCTGCGCCGAGAGCGCCATCGCCGATGATGGCAACGACGGTGCGCCGTTCGCCGCGCATTTTGGCTGCCAGCGCCATGCCCAAGGCGGCGCTGATCGAAGTGCTGGAATGCCCGACGCCAAAGCTGTCATAAGCACTTTCGCTGCGTTTGGGGAAGCCAGATGGCCCATCTTTTTGGCGCAGACAGGTCATTTGATCGCGGCGACCAGTGAGGATTTTGTGCGGATAGGCTTGATGCCCCACGTCCCAGACCAGCCGGTCGCGGGGCGTGTCAAACACATAATGCAAAGCGATGGTTAATTCGACCACGCCGAGACCGGCAGCGAGATGTCCGCCGGTTTGGGAAACGCATTCAATTAAGAAATTGCGCAAATCGGTGGCGAGTTCCGGCAGTTGCTGCTGCGGCAGGGCGCGTAAATCAGCGGGACTGTCGATGGCATTTAGGAGCTGGTGTCGGGATGCGGCGACACCAAAATCACTCAGGGTGCGGTGTGGCATGGTGAAATTTGGTCTATTTTTTGACGGCTTTGTAGTTTAGACCAAATCGGCGGCAGGTTGCCGGTTGGCGGGGCAGCGGCGGCGTGAGAAGCGATGTCGTTTCATTATTGAGTGCTCAATTGTCAGTGACATTCATTGACACCATATTGGGAATTTCAATTGCGCTATTGATTAGGAGAAAACGAATGCACACTATTGAAGCGATTGAATCACTTTTGCACAAGCAAGTATTTCCACGCTCGGCGCAATATGACGCGGCGTGGGTATTGAATAATCAAATGGGGCCTAATGCGCTGTGGCTTGCCGAATGGCTAACGGAAAAGCAGGTATTACAGCCCGGAATGCGGGTGTTAGATTTGGGCTGCGGACGTGCATTGACCAGTATTTTTTTGGCACGAGAATTCAAAGTGCAGGTGTGGGCAACTGATTTTTGGATTACGCAAGACTATAACTGGCAGCGTATCGTTGCAGCGCAGGTAGATGATTTGGTGTTTCCAATTCGTGCCGAGGCGCATTCATTGCCATTTCCAGAAGGCTTTTTTGATGCGATTATTTCTATTGATGCGTATCAGTATTTTGGAACCGATGCGCTTTATCTTGGCTATCTCAGTCGCTTTTTACGTCCGCACGGGAGCTTGGGCGTTGTGATGCCGGCATTGATGCAGCCGTTGGTGGCGGGTGCAGTTCCAGAACATCTGGCGCAGCCCCAAAGCAATGGCAAAGCGTTTTGGGAAGATGGTTGTTGGAGCTTCAAAACGGCGGCGTGGTGGGAAGAATCATGGAAACGCAATAGCACTGTGACGGAAGTTCAAGTCGATACGCTGCCGGATGGATGGCGCTATTGGCGTGATTTTGAACAGGCAATTGAAGCGGCAGGAACTGGAATTTTTCCTTCTTATGCCGAAGCATTGGATGCAGATCAGGGGCGTTATATCGGTTTTGTGCGGGCACTCGCCAAGCGCACTGATGCGCCAGCAATGAATCTATATGATCCCGCATTGGCGGCGCGGATGGGAGTGGATCGTTAATTCGCTTTTATGATTAAAGCTGGCGCAGTGACAAATCGCAGTATTTATATGGCGTTGGTCGTGCGCTATCACTGAAACAATTAACGACTGCTTCACTTCCGCCCATTAAAAAAGCCAGACCGAAGTCTGGCTTTTTTTATTCAACATGCGAATGAATTACTTCGCTTGTTGTTGTGCTGGCGCAGCCGGAGGTGGTGCCATCGGTGCCATTGGCGGTGCATACGGGAACGCATACGGATAAGCGCCGCCGTAGTAAGGCGCACCATAGGGGTAGCCATAGCCATAACCCGGCGCGTTGTAACCATAACCATCGTTATAGCCGTAGCCACGTCCACTGCCATAACCACGTCCGCGACCGTTGCCACGTCCGCCGCCACTCATGCTCATGTTGAAATCGCCATAGCCGTCGCCAAACATGTCGCCGAGCATGTCGCTCGCGCCGTCGCCCCAGCCGTTATTACCGTAACCGTTATTGCCATAACCATTGTTGTTGCCCCAAGGACCGCCCCACCATGCGGAAGCAGAAGCAGAAACACCCAACAAAGCAGCGATTGCGGCAGCAGTAGCAAGTTTTTTCATCGTAGTTCTCCAATTATTTTTACTGATGATTGATGATTGTGGCCGGTCTGATTTTGGTCTGAGCTGCGACCACGAAATTAGTATATTAGGAAATTCTAAATTAGTAAACACCCTTGGTCTGCTTTTTTTCAGCTCACCGCCAACCGCTCCAGCACCGCCGTCAAATCCTCCCACGACTTCGCCTTTTGCTCCGGCGAACGCAACAAATACGCGGGATGATAGGTCGCTCGCAACGGAATCCCCGCCGGTTCCAACTGCCACCACTGCCCGCGCAGCTTCCCAATCGTCTCGCTCGTGTGCAGCAGGTGCTGCGCCGCAATCGCGCCCAACGCCACAATCACTCGCGGCTGCACCAGCGCGATCTGCTGATTGAGAAACCCAGCGCACTGCGCCGCCTCCTCCGGCTTGGGATTGCGATTGTCCGGCGGGCGACACTTGAGCACGTTAGCGATGTAGACCTGTTCACGGGTCAAACCCAGCGCCGTCACCATCGACGTCAGCAATTTCCCCGCTCGCCCCACAAATGGCTCACCGAGCCGATCTTCATCTGCGCCCGGTGCTTCGCCAATCAACATCAACTGCGCATCACGAGCGCCAGCACCGAATACCGTCTGCGTGCGGGTGGCGCACAGCTCGCAAGCGCGACAATTCGCCACCTGTTCTCGCAGCACATCCCAAGCTGGCGCGACTGCCGGCAGCGGCATTTCCAAGCGCAGCGGTTCCGCGTTGACCGGCGCCAGCACTTCCGGTGCGAGCGCAGCGGGCGGCAGTTCCGGTGCCACATCGAATAAGGTCTCTGTCATCACATCTGGTTCTATCACCGTCTCACTCTCTAATTGAACTCGCGCCAGCGGCACAACCGGCACTCGCGGCAGCCAGCACGTGATATCCATCGCCTTGAGATATGCCGCCCGCCGCGCTCCGCTCATTGATACCTGCGGCAGCGGCACCGCAGCGGCTGTTGCGACCACCGCTGGCGCAGGAGCAACCGCTGGACTGCGCGGCACCGTCGCCGCCGGTTGAATGCGCAATTCCCAGCGGCTGATGCCCAGCGCGTCGAGATATGCCGCGCAGCGCCCCGGCGAAGATGCCCACAGCTCAGACATCGGCGATCTGCGGATGTGCCCGCTGTGCCGGATGCAAAATCGTGTTGCAAGCGTTGAGATACGCCTTGGCAGAAGCAATCACGATGTCAGTATCCGCGCCTTGCCCGTTGACCACGCGCCCGCCTTTTTCCAAGCGCACCGTCACCTCGCCCTGCGCATCAGTGCCGCTGGTGATCGCGTTGACCGAATACAGCCGCAGCGCCGCGCCACTCTTCACAATGGATTCAATCGCCTTAAACGTCGCATCGACCGGGCCGCTGCCGCTGGCGCTGCCAGCTTGTTCTGCGCCGTCCACCGTCAACATCAACGTCGCGTGTGGCGTTTCGCCAGTTTCCGAGCACACCCGCAGCGACACTAATTTGACCCGCTCGTTGGCGGTTTCCAACGTCGCGTCAGTCACCAGCGCCTGCAAATCCTCATCAAAAATCTCGTGCTTTTTGTCCGCCAATTCTTTGAAACGGGCAAACGCAGCGTTCAAATCTTCCTCAGAATTCAACACCACGCCCAGCTCCAGCAACCGCGCTCGAAACGCATTGCGCCCCGAATGCTTGCCCATCACCATCCGGTTTTCTGACCAGCCGACATCCTGCGCCCGCATGATTTCGTAGGTTTCGCGGTTTTTCAGCACGCCATCTTGATGAATGCCGGATTCATGCGCGAAAGCGTTGATGCCCACCACCGCTTTATTCGGCTGCACCGGAAAGCCAGTAATGGTCGAAACCAGCCGCGAGCAGGTCATAATTTGCGTGGTATCGAGCCGAGTTTGGCAATCAAACAAATCCTGCCGCGTCCGCACCGCCATCACGATTTCTTCCAGCGCCGCATTGCCCGCCCGCTCACCTAAGCCATTGATTGTGCATTCAACTTGCCGCGCTCCATTGCGCACCGCCGCCAGCGAATTGGCCACCGCCAGCCCCAAATCGTTATGACAATGCACCGAAAACACCGCTTGATCGGCATTCGGCACCCGCTCGCGCAAGGTCGCAATCAGGCTGCCGAATTGATCGGGAATGTTGTAACCGACCGTGTCGGGAATGTTGACAGTACGAGCGCCAGCCGCGATCACCGCCTCCAATATCCGGCACAAAAAATCAATCTCAGAACGCCCCGCATCTTCGGGCGAAAACTCCACATCATCGGTGAACTGCCGCGCCCGTTTCACCGCGTGAACTGCCTGCGCCAGCACCTGCTCCGGCGTCATCCGCAACTTCTTTTCCATGTGAATCGGCGAGGTCGCAATAAAGGTATGAATCCGCCCCGCCGCCGCCGCTTCCAAGGCTTCACCGGCGCGATTGATGTCCGCATCCAGCGCCCGTGCCAACGCGCAGACCCGGCTATCCTTCACCGCCGCTGCGACCGCCTTCACCGCCTCAAAATCGCCGGGGCTGGCAATCGGGAATCCCGCCTCAATCACATCAACGTGCATCCGTTCCAAGGCTTTGGCGATCCGCACCTTTTCATCCTTGGTCATTGACGCGCCGGGGCTTTGCTCGCCATCGCGCAACGTGGTATCAAAAATAATCAACTGGTCTTTGCTCATCATCGTGTCACTCATTATTTTGGAATTGGTGATGGTTTGATTGTAACCCGGCGCGGCTATTGGGCTACCATAAACGTCCGGCGCTCCCCGCCGGATTTCTCACATGATTACGGTGTCCCATTGTTATGACAGATTCTCCATTTTATCTCTGCAATGAAAGCGCATATCAACGCTGGCGCGATCATAAATTAACCATTGCGCCAACTGATCTCAATGCGCTACTGGTTGAAATCAAGGACCCGCGCCAGCTCACAGCGGCAGAACATCAGGCTATTTTAGAACGCTGTCGCATAGCAAATATGGCGATTTATCTCAGCACCACTGGCGCTGATCCAGATAAATCCATTCCCAAAGCCTTGGGCGCACAATTTGGATTACAGCAATTAGATCATAATGCTGGCGCTGATGAAGATGCGATTACTTCATTAACGGTGCAAATTGACAGCGCCCACGAAAATTACATTCCGTATTCCAATCGCCCGATTGACTGGCACACCGACGGCTATTACAACGCACCCGAACGCCAGATTTATGGGTTATTGCTGCATTGCGTGCAACCCGCCGCTGCCGGTGGTGAAAATGCGTTATTGGATCACGAGCTGGCGTATTTACAGCTCCGCGAGCATCAACCTGATTTTATTCAAGCGTTAATGCACCCCGATTGCATGACAATTCCCGCAAATGAAGTTGGCGGAGTACAGGTACGACCCGCACAATCAGGCCCCGTATTTTCAGTCCGTTCTGATGGTCGCTTGCACATGCGCTATACTAATCGCGCCCGCAACATCAAATGGCGCGATGATGCGCTCACTACCGCAGCAGTTGCCTATCTGAAAGAATTTTTGCGCACTGATTCGCCTTGGCATTGTGTAGGGCGTTTACAATCCGGTTGGGGGTTAATTAGTAACAACGTGCTCCACACCCGCACCGGTTTTACTGATGGCGCGATGCCGCGTTTATTATATCGCGCTCGCTATTACGAGCGCATTAACGGCACCTAAACTGGCACTCAAACACATCATTTCATTCACAACTTTATAGGAATTAACCGCAATGCAACAGCGTTTTTCATTACTGAGTTCATGCGCAGCATTTTTGCTTGGTGCATTCGTCATCATCGGTAGCGCCCAAGCTGCCAACGCAACGCTCACTCCGCCAGAAGTATTGAGCAAACTGCAAGCTGGCGAATTAACCTTAATTGATATTCGCACTCCAGAAGAATGGCGTGGTTCTGGCGTGGTGGCAGAAGCAAAACGCATTGATCTGCAAGACCCCGACGGCGCAACTGGCTTTACTACAAAGGTATTGGCTGCCGTGAATGGCGACAAAACTGCGCCGGTGGCGGTCATTTGTCGCACCGGCAGCCGCAGCGGTTATGCACAGCGATTCCTGCAAAAACAAGGATTTACGAACGTCATCAACATCCCCGAAGGCATGATCGGCAGCATGGCAGGACCCGGCTGGATCGAGCGCGGACTCCCGATTAAACCTTGCCCAGATTGCTGATCATTCACGCACGAAATGCCCATCATCTTGACATGATGGGCGCAAAAGCTCATGCAGTTGTTGCCGTGCGCCATTCTACATGCCAGCCCGCATCTTTTAATGGCGCAATAGCTAATATAGCCGCTAACCGTGGTAATAGCGCCTGCAATTGCAATTCAAACTGCCACGGCGGGTTAATCAGGATAACTCCTGAGCCATACATTCCAAACGTTGGCGGTTGCGGGCGCACCCACAATTCCGCAGTTAATAGCGTTGGTAATTGCCGCAGCAACCGTTTTAATAATTGGGCAGCTTGATCGCGTTGTACACCCAAACGCGGATACCAAATCAGATAACAACCGCCTGCCCAGCGTTGATAAGACGCAAATATAGTTTCCGCAACTTGCCGCATTTCAATTGCGGTTTCATACGACGGATCAATTAACACCAAGCCCCGCGATGGCGTGGGCGGCAATAGCGCCGGTAAACCTTCATAACCATTGCGTTGATGCACATGAATTCGCGCATCATGGCTAAAATTGTGGCGCAAGGTTTGCGCTTCTGTTGGATGCAATTCCATTAAAATCAATTGATCTGCATCCCGCAATCCAGCCTGCGCTAACTGCGGCGACCCCGGATAACGCACTATTTCATCCGTTGCATTAAGCGCCGCAATCGCATTGAAATAGGCGGCGAGTTCAGGAAATTCCGCCCGTCGCGCCCATAAACGCTTAATGCCATCCGTCGCCTCGCTGGTTTTACGCGCCTGCGCACTGGTGAGATCATAAATGCCCGCGCCGGCATGAGTTTCCAAATAAGTCAAGGGTTTAGGTTTAAGCGTCAGCGTTTCCAGCAACAGCGTCAACACGCTGTGCTTGAACACATCGGCATGATTTCCCGCGTGGAATCCGTGCAAATAACTCAGCATTGTCAATTACTTATGTGCTGCCAGCGCCGTATGCAACCATTGCAGCCAAGGCGTCAAATCGCTGCCGGGGCGCGTGGACAGAGTGATAAAGGGCGCGGTGCTGGCGAGTTGGCGCAAATGGTGTTCAGCGCGAATTGGTTGAAATTCGGGCAATAACGGCAATAAATCGGCTTTAGTACACAATACCAAATCGGCAATACGAAACATCACCGGATATTTAGCAGGTTTATCATCGCCTTCGGGTACAGACAGCAATGTAATGTTGTGATGTTGACCGAGATCAAAGCTGGCGGGACAAACCAGATTGCCGACATTTTCAATAAATAATAAATCAATCTCGTCTAAATTCAATTGATGCAAAACGGTATGAATTTGTTGGGCATCGAGATGACAGGCACCGCCAGTAGTAATTTGAATAGCGGGCACACCTTTGGCGCGAATACGCAGCGCGTCATTTTCAGTTTCTAAATCGCCTTCAATGACCGCAATGCGACAATGAGCACCGAGTGCATCAATCGTAGCTTCTAATAGACTGGTTTTGCCCGCGCCCGGCGAGGACATGATATTTAATGCCAATATCTTGTGGGCATTAAAATGTTCGCGGTTATGCGCTGCCTGCTGATCGTTTGCCGATAACAACCCGGTCAACACCTCTACGGCAACGTGTTGATGATCGCCAGATATTGAATGCGCGTGATCATGGTCGTGAGGATGGGTGCAGCCGCAGGTATTACACATGTTAAATTGTCCGCTGAATTGATAGAATTGCACTGCGTAGCACTGACAGCCGCGCTTGACGCTTGCAGGTCATGCGCATTTCAGCCCACAGCAATAAGAAAGGAGTAACCCAATGTCAAATACTGCTGAACGTCTTTATATGACTGTTGACGCCTATTTGCAAGCCGAAGAGCATTCATTAACCAAACATGAATACATTGCAGGTGAGATTTTCGCAATGGCAGGAGCGCATGAATCACATGTTACCATCGCCGGGAATCTTTTTTCACTGCTGCGTTCACATGTGCGCGGCAGTCCATGCCGCGTATTCATTGCGGATATGAAAGTGAAAGTTGATACTGCCGACAGTTTTTTTTATCCCGATGTGTTTGTCACTTGCGATGCGCGGGATGTTGGACAAGCGTTAATGAAACGTCATCCCAATTTGATTATTGAGGTGCTGTCAAAATCAACCGCAGTATATGATTACAGTGCGAAGTTTGGTTATTATCAGCAGCTTGAATCATTGCAAGAGTATGTGTTAGTGAAACCGGACTGTATGGCGATTGATGTCTTTCGCCGTGAAGAAGACAACCAGTGGGTATTATATTCTTTTACAGCCGCTGATGAATTGGTATTGACTAGCGTTGATTTTCACTGTGCAATCGCCGCAGTGTATGAAGACGTCTTATTACCACCGCTGGCGGTAAGATGATTCAATCAGAACGCATATATTGACCACTTGATTTGGAGTCTTAACCCTTGAAATTTACAGTTGAAGCATTCCGGGCTTGGAACAACAAATGCGTCACTCTGTTGGGCATGTCTGGCGTGGGGAAAACCCATTTATCGGCAATGTTGCGCCGCAATGATTGGTTTCACTATTCGGGTGATTATCGTATTGGCACCCGTTATTTAGACGAGCCGATTTTGGATTTAATTAAAGCGCAGGCAATGCGCGATCCTTTTTTGCGTGATTTATTGCGGCGCGATTGGATTACGATTCGCAATATCATCAAAATTCACGATCTCGGCCCAGTGTTGAGTTTTATTGGCAAGCTGGGCAATCCTGAATTTGATGGATTACCACTCAATGAATTCAGCCGTCGCCAAGCGTTATACCGGAAAGCAGAAATTGCGGCAATGTACGATGTGCCAGATTTTGTGTGTAAAGCGCGAGAAATTTATGGTTATCCACATTTGGTCAATGATGTTGGCGGCAGCCTGTGTGAATTAGATGATCCGAGTGTGATTGAATTGCTCGCCAAGCACAGTTTAATTCTATACATTCGCGTTCCGGCAGCAGATGAAATCAAACTGATTCAACGCGCCCAAGCTGATCCTAAACCGTTGTATTATCGACCAGAATTTTTACGGGCGGCTTTGGTGGATTATTTAACCGAACAGGGGTTGCATTACGTTGCAGAAATTGAACCCAATGCCTTTACGCGCTGGGTATTTCCGCGTTTATTTCATTCTCGAGTGCCGCGTTATGAAGCGATTGCGCGTCCACATGGTTATACGGTGTCGTCTATTGATGTGGCAAGTGTGCGCGATGAACAGGATTTTCTGTTGTTAATTGAATCCGCAATTGCCCGCGCTGAAATTGCACCAGCAGCTGATTTGCCGCGGGCTGAAATTTAATTCATCGCTATCGGAGTATTGCCATTATGCCTATTGTCGCCCATAACGATTTACCTACCTTCGCACGCTTACGCGATGAGGGACAACGTATTCTGGAACCGGATTGCGCAATTCAACAAGATATTCGAGAACTACATATTGGCTTGCTCAATATGATGCCAGATGCAGCACTCGCTGCTACTGAGCGGCAATTTTTTCGCTTAGTTGGTCAAAGCAACCCCATTGCGCAGTTTTATGTACATCCATTTACTCTCGATGGCTTAAAACGCGGTGCGGAAGCGCAAGCATATATTCAACGCTATTATGAACCTTTTGAAAAAATTCGTGCAGAAGGATTAGACGCACTCATTATTACGGGTGCTAATGTAAGCGGCTCTGATTTAGCGCAAGAACCTTTTTGGCAACCATTAATTACAGTAGTGGATTGGGCATTTGAACAGGTGTGTTCAACGCTGTGTTCCTGTTTAGCAACTCATGCGGTCATGCAATTTCGCTATCAGCAACGGCGGCAACCATTACCGGCAAAATGTTGGGGCGTATATTCACATCATATAGTTGAACGCACACATCCGTTAGTGAGTGATGTGAATACGCGTTTTGATGTGCCGCATTCACGGTTTAATGATATTAGCCGGGCACAATTTGATGCTGCTGGCTTGCGGGTATTAACTGAAAGTGATGCTGCGGGTGTACATTTAGCAGTGAGCGCCGATGGATTTCGGCAGATTTTCTTTCAGGGGCATCCTGAATACGATATGATTTCGTTATTAAAAGAATATAAACGCGAAGTGAAGCGGTTTATTACCGGTGCTCGTGTGGATTATCCCCCGTTTCCTGAACATTATTTTGGGTTGCAAGCACGGGCAATTTTGGATGAATACCATGAGCAATTACATGAAGCTTTGGATCAAGGACGCGAGCCACCATTATTCCCAGAAGAATGGATGACAACGCGGTTACATAATACTTGGCACGATACTGCGCAAGGTGTGATTGGTAATTGGATGGGCTTGGTTTATCGCGTTACCAATAATGACCGTCGCCTGCCTTTTATGGCAGAAATCAATCCAAACGATCCGTTGGCATTGGGATGGTGAATGAGTTGTTGGCAGGAGCAAAATGCTCCTGCTAGCAATTACCAATAAAACGATACTTGCACTGCTCCATTCGCAGTTATTCGCACTTCTTGCGCTTGAATTTGATCGGCGTAATTAACCCGCAGTCGGTATTGACCGGGCGCAAGACGCGCATAAAACCAAGGACCTTTGGAAATTGCTGCTAATAATGTTGTGCCGGTCGCATCAAAAATTTTTACTTTGACATCAGCGAGATACGCGCCGGAGCCTTGCGCAGCAAACAATAAATAAAGGTTGTAATCCGATTTAACCTGCGCCAATTCTTCGCGCTCCGAAGCTCCAATTCCGCCGCTCACATAGGGCACGCCATCGCCAGCGGGCGCGACTTCCGGTGCGTTATCCGTTGATTTTGCTTCAATATCTTCCGTTGGTTGTTCCTCAGCAGCGGGCGGCACCGTCAACTGCGGAATCCGGTGTGACTCTAAGCGCACGGGCGGCAACCGGAGCGGCTGCCCCGCATTTGGCAGCGATAACGTCGGTTCGGCGGGGGCAGCAGGCGGCGTCACTTCTAACTCCGGCGCGGTCGATTTCGTTTCTAATTCAGGTACTTCGGTGCTGATCGGCGCGTCATCCGCCGCCTCAACGGGCGGTAATTCTTCGGGCGGTTCATCCGATGTTGGCGTCGCCAGCGGCAACACGGTTCCGGCTGGCAACACCGTTCCCGCCGGCAAGCGCGTTCCAGCGGGCAGTACGATCCCGCCCGGCAAGGTGGTATCGACCGACAACACCACTTCTGCTGACAATTCCATGCCGACCATATCGGGAGCAGCGACAACGCTGTTGGTAATGGCGAGCAATAGCAATAAATAGCGATAGTTCATACGTTATCTCATTATCATAGAATTACAGTGCATTAAACCAAGTTTTGATTTTTTGTGCGATTAAAAACTGCCATAATTCAATTCTCATCTTTCAATTCGTAAATACTCCGCAATCTGTTGCGGAGTTGCTGCATCTAACCAAGGCACGACGCCCAAACAGGGCGCAGTCATCAATTCCGTTAAAGTTGCAAGAATACCGTCGCGTTCGCGCAGATGTGGATCAACTTGATTGGCAATCCAGCCGTATAATGGTGCGCCGCTGGCGCGAATACTCTCAATTGTTAATAGCGCGTGATTGATGCAACCGAGCTTGAGACCAATAATGACAATCACGGGTAATTGCAGCATTACAGCCAGATCACTGAGAAAGAAATTGGGAGCTAATGGGACGCGCCAGCCGCCGACGCCTTCAACAATGATTCTATCGGCTCGCGTTGCTAAATTGTTATACGCGGTGATGATGGTATTGGCGTCAATGGTGACATTGATTTGTGCTGCGGCGAGATGAGGCGCAATTGGGGGAACGAATAGATAGGGATTGATGAATTCATAGGGTTCAAGCGTGCTGCCCTGCGCCAGCAATTGCAAAGCGTCGGAATTAAATTTGAGTGTTTTAACTCCAAACTTTTTTGATAACGCTGCCCAACTGGTGATTGCTAAATCCACTTCAGACCAACAGGTCGCGCCCGTTGCCACCGGTTTCATGCCCAGCACCCGCAGCCCGCGCCGTTGCAGCGCCGCCATTAACCCGAGGCTGATCGTCGTTTTGCCGCAATCGGTGTCGGTACCGGTGATGAAAAAACCGCTCATTTTTTAGGCGTCAGTCGGGAAAACGCACGAATTGTTGACGCGAGGTCGCAGCAGGCTCCGGTGCCCAAGCGTGACCATAAATCACCTCATAACTGGCCGGTAAATCGCCCGCGTGTCGATGGAATTCATACGCTTGCTCAACCGCCATCATGCGCGTCCGCCCGGTCAAGCCGCGAGCGCGATCTGGCGTCGCGTTGTGCGCACCCAACGTTTTGAGGTCAACCATCAGGTCGCGCAGACGTTGATACGTCAACGTCAGCCGTTCGACATCAATCACCGGATCGGCAAACCGCGCCTGCACCAGCGCGTCGCCCACGTCGTGCAAATCTAAAAACGGGCTGACGTGGGGATAACCGTCAACCTGCGCCCACGCTTGGCGCAATTCACTCAGCGTGCCGCGCCCAAAAGTGGTGAACATCAGCAGCCCGCCCGGTCGCAGCACGCGCCGACATTCCGCCAGCGCCAGCGGTAAATCGCACCATTGCAGCGTCGCATTCGACACAATTAAATCCACCGTCGCCGGTGCCAGCGGCAGCAGTTCCGCATCGCCGCAAATGCACAACGGACGTCGCCACCAGCGCCCGCGTCGCCGCGCTTGCAGCAGCATCGGGTGCGCGACATCCAGCGCGAGGTGTTGCGCTTTGGGATAACGGCGCTGCAACGCAGTGAGCGCGTGACCGGTGCCGCAGCCCAAATCCAGCACCCGCTGCGGTTGCAGCCGCACCACGTCGAGCCGCTCAATGAGCCGGTCGCTCAACTCGCGCTGGAGCACCGCCACCGCGTCATAACTGCTCGCCGCTCGCGCAAAACTGCGGCGAACGTGCGCTTTATCAACGAAGTGCGTTGTCATGCTGGCGCTGGCAGCGTGGCAAAAAATGCACGCATCGCTCGCGCCGTTTCCAGCGGATGCGACAGATGCGGGGCATGAGCCGCGCCAGCGATGATTTCGGTCTGCGCCCCGGGCATCAATACTTCCACCCGTTCTGCGACCTTGGCGGGAACCAGCGCATCGTGACTGCCAAATAACCACAGCGCCGGGCAACGAATATCTGGCAGTTGTCCGCGCAAATCCTCATCCCGCAGCAGCTCCAATCCCAGCGCCAGCGCAGCGGGCTGCGGCACTGGTTTGGTCGCCAATTCCGCTCGAAGCTGGCGCAGCGTGTCACGGGCGCTCTCACTGCCGCGCACTTGCAGCGCCAAAAATCGCGCCAGCGTCGCGCTCGGATCAGCGCGTAATTCGTCATAAAACTGCGTGAGCGTGGTCTCCGGCATGGCTGGCGACCAATCGACTGCCTGCACGAAACGCGGCGTCGCCGTCAGCAGAATTAAACCAGTGACGCGCTTGGGTGCTCGCAAAGCTGCCGCCAGCGCGACCAGCCCGCCGAGCGACCAGCCGAGCCACACTGCTTGCGGCGGTGCAGCTTCCAAACAGGCATCCGCCCAGCGCCAGAGCGTGTTGAGTGACGGCAAAAATGGGCTGTTACCGTGACCGGGGAGTTCAATCCGATGCTGCGCTGCGCCGCCCCACGCTGCCGGGTCGCAGTCATTCCACACGGCGGCATTCATGCCCCAGCCGTGCAACATGACCAATTCATCAATAAAGCCTGTAGACATTTGTAAATGCTCAAAATTTGGGTGACGCGGAGTGCCGGTCGTCACGCGCCGGTCAGTCGCCGATAAAGATCGAGATATTGATTGACGATGGTCTCGCGGCTGAATTCGCCCGCCACTCGCGCACTGCCCCGCGCTGCGAGATCGCGCCGCAAGGTCTCATCAAGCAATAGCGTTTGAATGCCAGCCGCGAGTGCCGCGTCATCTTCACACGGCACACACCACGCATCGTCGCCATGACGAGCGACTTCACGCGCTCCGCGAAATTGCGTGGTTAATAACGGTTTGCCGCAGCGCCACGCATCCAGCATCACGTTGCCAAATGGCTCGGCATCCAGCGATGGAAATACAACCAAATCAGCCATTTGCACAAAAGGCGTTGGCTCAGTTTGCCAGCCCGTCCACACGATTCGCTGCTCCTGCTGCGTTGCCCGCGCCTGCTGGCGCAGGGTCGCTGCCAACGGTCCATCACCGAGCATCACCAGCCGCAACGGACGTCCGGCGATGGTTGCCGGCAGCCGTGCGAGCGCCGCGAGCAGATGGCGATGTCCCTTAAATGCCACAAAGCGCCCCAGCGTCACCAGCACCCACGCTTCCGCTGGAATCCCAAGCTGCTGGCGCAGTGCTGCCAATTGTGCTGGCGCGACCGGCGGCGCTGGTGTCGCAAAGTTGTAAATATGATACACGCGCTCGGCGGGAAAACCGTTAGCAATCATCCACTCGCACAGCGCCCGCGTGTTGCCAATCCAGCCGTGCGCGTGGCGATACGGCGCGAGCGCGTAATAACCGCCGAGGCGGGCGAGGTGTACCGTGCCCGGCGGCGGCTGCGTCAAGCGCGTCGCCCGTCCCATATAGGTTTGCACGATGTCTGGGCGCGTGCGTTGAATAAGCGCAGCGACGGCGCGACGCGATAACGGGTCCCAAGTGGTATGAAATGGCAATTGATGAACCGGCAGCGTGCCGAATTCCAAATCCTTTAATTCGCTGCGACACCGAATGGCCACTGCAACTGCCGCACCTTGCGCCGCTAATGCGCAACTAAACCGCTGAAACCAATACTCAGCACCACCGAGTTTTTTACTCGCCACAATCTGCAAAGAAGTCGGATTAGACATCAAAATCACTGCGCTGAAAAACGACGCTACATTTAATCATCTTCTCGCTCTTCATTCTGGAATAAATACCGTCCACTGCCATAATCTGGCGTCGTCGTGCCGGGGATTGCTTCATACACCTTGCCATCACGAATAATGAGCCGTTCTCGCGCTCCATAATCTGGCGTTGATGTACCTTTAATTGCGGGATAAATCACGCCATCGCGTTCCACAAATGCCGCTCCCCAATCACCACTGCGCAGCACACGTTCATCAGCAACAAGCGCGGTAGTGAATAACGCCAGCGCCGCCACAAATAACCCCCATTTCATCAGCATGATTCGCACTCCGCAAATTAACCGAAATGCACCTTTGCTTCTAAATTCGGTGCTGAATCCGCATTTGCCAAGGCTTCTTCTAAAGTAATGCGCCCTTCACGATACAACGTCAACAACGCATCATCAAAGGTTTTAATTCCTTCGTGACCGCTATTTTGCATCGCTTCAATCACCTCATCCACGCGCCCATCTCGAATTAAATCGGCAATGTGCGGCGTATTCACCAGCGTTTCAATTGCCGCACAACGCGCTCCCGTTGCTGTTTTTACTAACCGCTGCGAAAGAATGGCTTGCAAATAAATCGACAAATCCATAAATAACGTATTGTGCATTTCTTGCGGAAACATGTTAATAATGCGTTTTAACGCTTGATGCGCATTGTTAGCATGTAACGTTGAAATCGCAAGATGACCGGTGCCAGCCAGTTCCAATGCCGCTTCCATTGTCTCCCGCGTCCGAATTTCGCCAATTAAAATCACATCTGGCGCTTCACGCAATACACTTTTTAACGCATTCGCATAACTGTGCGTATCGACGCCCACTTCCCGCTGACTAATAATGCACTGTTTATGTGAATGTACAAATTCTACCGGGTCTTCAATTGTCACAATGTGACCAGAAGCACTCGCATTCCGATGATCAATCATTGCCGCTAAGGTCGTCGATTTACCCGAGCCAGTCGCGCCAACCATTAAAATAATGCCGCGCTTGCTCATAATGATCTGCGAGAGCAGAGGCGGTAAATTCAATTCTGCCATTGAGGGAATGTTGGCGCGAATATAGCGCAATACCATTGCGGGCTGACCGCGCTGGAAATAAGCATTGACGCGAAACCGAGCGCGATCTTCAAGCGCAATTGCAAAATCTAGCTCAAGTGCTTGTTCAAAGTCGCTTTTTTGCTGCGCATCCAGAATAGAATTTAAGGCAGCAGCGCACAGTTCAGGAGTTAATACCGACTCACCAATTGAGCGAATTAAGCCCTCAATTTTAATTTTTACTGGCGCACCCGGATTAAAAAAGAGGTCCGAGGCTTTATAGCGCACCATCATTTCAAGATAAGGCGTGATATCCATGCAATAGGTCGCCTGTGATTGTCATCAACTTTTTACATGCGCCGGATTGATTAAATCAACCGGAGCTTCTTCAATGCGCGACACCGCACCGAATACATCAGAATCAAACAATGCTTCTTCATCTTCTTCCGTTGCCAGTGTCAAGTTTGGCGCTTGATCTTTTTGACCGCGAGTGCGTGCTTCGTGACCTTCCAGCTTAATTGCTAAACGCAGTCCGTTCATAGAATCTGCATTGCGCAGCGCGTCTTCATAACTAATTTTGCCCGCCTCATATAAATCAAACAGCGCCATATCAAAGGTCTGCATTCCCAATTCCCGCGAACGCTTCATCACGCCTTTAATACCACCCACATCGCCCTTGAAAATCAAATCTTGAATTAACGGTGAGTTAATCATTACCTCAACTGCGGCAATGCGTCCGCCATTGGTACAGGGCAGCAGGCGTTGGGAAATAATGGCGTTGAGATTCAGCGAAAGGTCCATCAATAATTGACTGCGCCGTTCTTCGGTGAACAAGTTAATAATACGATCCAGCGCCTGATTCGCATTGTTAGCGTGTAATGTTGACAAACATAGATGACCCGTTTCTGAAAAGTTAATCGCATGTTCCATCGTTTCACGGGTGCGAATTTCCCCGATTAAAATGACATCCGGTGCTTGCCGCAGGGTATTGATGAGAGCGGCATCCCAGTTTTCAGTATCAACGCCAACTTCGCGCTGCGTAATTAAACAATTGCGATGCGGATGCACATATTCAACTGGGTCTTCAATAGTAATGATATGACCATAGCTGTTTTCATTGCGATACCCCAGCATCGCCGCTAATGACGTTGATTTACCCGAGCCGGTGCCGCCAACCATTAACACCATGCCGCGCTTTTTCATCACGATTTCTTTTAATGCGGGCGGCAAATTCAATTCATCAAGCGTGGGAATGGTGGCGTTAATTGTCCGCAATACCGCTCCGCACAAGCCTTGTTGCACAAACGCATTGACGCGGAAGCGTCCGATGTCTTGCGGGTTAATGGCAAAGTTGCATTCTTTATGGGCATCAAAATCGCGGACTTGGCGGTCATTCATAATTGAACGTACCAAAATGTTGGTTTGTTCACCGCTCAAAATCTGGCTACTCATGGGCGTCATGCGCCCATCAATTTTGCAGGCCGGCGGAAACCCCGCCGAAATGAATAAGTCGGAACCTTTTTTAACGAGCATTTTACGCAAACATTCGAGCATAAAATGCGCTGCTTGCTGACGATCCATAATGCACTCCTGTGGTTTTCATTGCGCAATCATTGCGGCAGCAAGCGGAGGATGACGCGATGCGCCGCAGCAGTGAATCAATTAGAACCGCAAAGGCATTGTCGATGCAAAATAATCTGGGGCGGGGTAAACGCGGGGCGATGCGTCACCCGTGATCCGGGGACGCATTCAAGTAGTGCGGAAATTAGAATTTCAAACCAAAACTGAGCTCAAGCTCCATTTGATCCATGGCGATATTGATGGATTTCGCGCCACCAGAAAAGGGTAATTCACAACCACAATCAAGGTCTTTTTGCGGCGCATACATGGCAGCAAGATTGATTTCACTATTTTGCGTGATTGCTTTAGTGAGTCCTAACGTGAAATGGTGTTCAATGAGTGCGGGAGCAACCACATTAAATAATACGCCATCACGCGGAATAGGTTGTTTGCCATAGCTATAACCAGCACGCAAAGTTAAATCAGGTTGCATTGCCCATTGTGCGCCAATTTTATACACGGTCATATCGCGCCAACCAAACCCAACGCCTTGACTACCACCAAGACAATGCTCTATTTGACCTGCCATGCAAAGCTGGATGTTATTGGTCATGTCATTGCTTAACGCATCAATGTCGCTATACCAAATGTGTTGGACATCAAATGCAAAAGTCAGGTCTGAAGTGGCTTTGAAGGCGAGACCGATATTCACAAATGCGGGTGCATTCAAATCACCACGTTTTGCAAATAAATCGGAATAACTGCCAAAGCGTTTGAAATCCACTTGGCTTTGATAAGCCGCGCCCAGCGCGAGTTGATCACTCATTTGCCATAACGCGCCCAATTGAAATCCTAAACCGGGAACGGTTTCACGACCTTGATTAGATAACGCTTGGGGATTGCCATCGGCAACCATGCCGCCAAAACTAGAAAAGCCTTCGGCTTTGAACATTTGATACGCTAAAATCATGCCGCCACCAACTGAAAAATTGTCGGCGACTTTGCGTGAATAATTCAGATTCAGTGCTACCTGCATTAAATCAACGCCGGTGGTTGCATCTGATGGCGTTGCCATTGCGCCGCCATAAGTGCCCATGCCATAGGCGGTATCATGGTGATCATAACTGGTATTCATGCCGCCATTGCCGTATAGCGCGACCCCAATTGCGCTGACATCATCAAGCGGTTGGCTGTAGGCAAAATGTGGAATAAGAAAGAGATCATTTTCACTTTCAATAGTGCCAGTATAATTCGCATTGCTGCCAATTGGCATTGGCGGATAACCATTATTGGCAAGATTGGTTGATGCGTGTTGGGTGTATTCACGATTGGGTTGAAAAAGTGAAAAACCAATATCTAAACGCTGCCCTACCCATACGGTGCCGGCGACGTTGGTGGTGGCGGTCATCGCGTCTTGCGGCAACGCGGCTCCCGTGCCCGCCATGCCTTTACTTTTTGTGCCGTAACCGTGTGATAAATAACCATTCGTTGCCTGAGCTGGCATTGCAAATGGCAGGACGCAGACGATGCCAATGGTCAGCGCGGAGCGTGTGAATCGCATAAAACATTCCCCCTCAATTCGATTTTTTGTTGGTGGTCGTCGCTGCTCAATTGCAAATCGACGGGGGCAAATTTAGCACAGGCTCCCGTTAATTCGGGAAACCAGATTGACAATTCGCAATTGCGATGCGGTTGGCGCGGACTGGAAACGGGTGCGACTGGGGGCGCTTTGACGACCGTTGATGATCGCCAAAGCAAATGAAATCAATCAGGTAGGCGCGGGAGACGCCCGATTGAGATGTAGGTGAGACCGGCGGCGGTGGCGAGACTGCCGTCGAGGGCGTTGCGTCCGTCGAAGATGACGGGCGTTTTGAGCATGTGTCGAATGACGCCAAAATTGGGGCTGCGGAATTGCGACCATTCGGTCACGAGCGCCAGCGCGTCGGCATTGTGCAGTGCTGCCATCGCGTCGGCGGCGAGGGTGAAATCTTCGCGTTCGCCATAAATGCGGCTGGCTTCAGGAATTGCTACCGGATCAAAGGCTTGCACAAGTGCTCCCGCTGCCCATAACGCTTCCAATAACGCACGGCTGGGTGCTTCGCGCATGTCGTCGGTGTTGGGTTTGAATGCCAGCCCCCAAACTGCGATGACGCGCCCGCGCAAGTCGCCCTGAAAATAGGCGTTGATTTTGTTGAATAATAAGTCTTTTTGCCGAAAATTGACGGCTTCAACGGCGTGGAGCAATTGCGGTTCGTAGCCGAGGCTGCGGGCGGTTTGTTCCAAAGCGCGGACATCTTTGGGAAAACAGGAGCCGCCGTAGCCGCAGCCGGGATAAATGAATTGGTAGCCGATGCGGGGGTCGGAGCCGATGCCGATGCGGACGCGCTCGATGTCTGCGCCCACTGCTTCGGCGATGTTGGATAATTCGTTCATGAAACTGATTTTGGTCGCCAGCATGGCGTTGGCGGCGTATTTGGTGAATTCCGCCGAGCGCACGTCCATCGTCATTAAGCGGTCGCGGTTGCGATTAAATGGCGCATAGAGGGCGCGTAATAATTCGGCGGTGCGCGGATTGTCGGTGCCAACGATGATGCGATCTGGGCGCATAAAATCGTCAATTGCTGCGCCTTCTTTGAGAAATTCGGGGTTGGAAACAACATCAAATTCAAAGCTGACTTCGCGGGCAGCCAAGGTGTCGCGCATCACTGCCGCTACTTTGTCGGCGGTGCCAACCGGCACGGTCGATTTGTCCACCACGACGCGATACGCATCCATGTGTTGCGCAATGGTGCGGGCGACGGCGAGGACGTATTGCAGATCAGCGGAACCATCTTCATCGGGTGGGGTGCCGACGGCGATAAATTGAAACAGCCCGTGTTTGACGCCGGCTTCTGCGTCAGTAGAAAAGTGTATCCGCCCGGCTTCGCGGTTACTTTTAATGAGTTCCTCTAAGCCGGGCTCGTGAATGGGGACGCCACCGTTATTGAGTAGGTCGATCTTGGCGGGATCGACGTCGATACACAGCACGTTATTGCCCACTTCAGCCAAACAAACGCCGGTGACGAGACCGACATAACCGCTACCGAAAATCGTGACATCCATTTTTTTGATCCACAACACAGGATTTAAGAGGCGTGGAACAAATAATATCAGTTCACAGGTGAAAAATTTGAGTTGCGGAGCGCATAAGACAGTTGACGTGACGCGAAAGCGATCTCTATAATGCGCGGCTTGTTTGGAGGGGTTCCCGAGCGGTCAAAGGGATCAGACTGTAAATCTGCCGGCTCAGCCTTCGGAGGTTCGAATCCTCCCCCCTCCACCAAAAAAATACGATGTGCGATTAGCGGTTTTATTCGGCTTGCGTGTGTAATAAGGCGGGTGTAGTTCAACGGTAGAACCTCAGCCTTCCAAGCTGATGGTGTGGGTTCGATTCCCATCACCCGCTCCATCGCTTTTTTAGTTTGCAGTCGAAAGTTTTATTATTTGCCCATGTAGCTCAGTTGGTAGAGCACACCCTTGGTAAGGGTGAGGTCATCGGTTCGACTCCGATCATGGGCTCCAAATTTTGTAATAAGCCGTTTGCGTGTTTTCAATAACACGTCTTGTCGATTTGAACCATGCGGAGAGCCGTTCATGTCAAAAGAAAAGTTTCAACGGAGTAAGCCACACGTCAACGTTGGCACCATTGGTCATGTTGATCACGGCAAAACCACGCTGACGGCAGCAATTACCACCCACCAATCAAAGAAGTTTGGTGGTGAGGCGCGGGCCTACGATCAGATTGATAACGCACCGGAAGAACGGGCGCGTGGAATCACGATTGCAACAGCGCACGTCGAATATGAGAGCAATCAGCGCCATTACGCGCACGTTGACTGCCCCGGTCACGCGGATTATGTCAAGAACATGATTACCGGCGCGGCGCAGATGGACGGTGCCATTTTGGTGGTGTCTGCTGCTGACGGTCCGATGCCGCAGACGCGGGAACACATTCTGCTGTCACGGCAGGTTGGTGTTCCTTATATCGTGGTGTATCTCAACAAGGCGGACATGCTCGACGATCCTGAGCTGCTCGAATTGGTTGAAATGGAAGTGCGCGAACTGCTCTCCAAATATGATTTCCCCGGCGATGACACGCCAATCGTGACGGGTTCGGCGAAGTTGGCGCT